>JADGRQ010000067.1 GCA_017880775.1 Burkholderiales bacterium
CGCATGGCCTGCTGTGGATCGTGATGATCCCCAGCGCGGAAAACCGGGGCGGGCCCGGCGATGTGCCGGTGCACAACCTTGCCGCGGCCGGGCTGCCGGTGCCTTCGGTGATCCGCACGGCGAAACTCGCGACTATCGAAGCCTCTGCTGCCACGAGGCTGGAAAGGGTGCCCGCGGCGCTGTTCAGAAAAGTCGCCATGCGTCTGGGTCAGTGACCCCGTTTTTCGGCGGTCGACTTCAACTGTCGCTTGCTTGACCGGGCATAGCAATTGATGCAGTATTATTTGCTCTGAAAAAATGGCACAGTCACAGCCAGGGCTGAATTGCCAACGAATAACCCCAAACAGCAACGAGGAGAAATCATGCGAGGTCTCAGGAAACTGGCGACGGCAGTAGTCGCAGTATTCGCGGTAGCATCGATCTCTGTTTTCGCGCAGGACCCGGCCCCGGTGAAGATCGGGATCATCACCTTCCTTTCCGGTCCGGCAGCTTCGCCCTTCGGTGTGCCGGCGCGAAACGCCGCCGAGGTGGTGGTCGAGTTGCTGAACGCCGGCAAGGCGCCCGCGCCTTACGCCACCAAGGGTTTCGGCGGCGCGCCGATACAAACCGTGATTATCGACGAGGCCGGCAGCAGCACCACGCAGGTCACCGAGTACCGCAATCTGGTGCAGCGCCACAACGTCGATGTGGTGATCGGCTATGTTTCCAGCGGCAATTGCATCGCGGTCGCGCCGGTCGCCGAGGAACTGAAGAAACTCACCAATTTCTTCGATTGCGGCACGCCGCGCATATTCGAGGACGCGAGCTATAAGTACGTCTTCCGCACTTCGGCGACCGCGACCATGGACAGCGTGGGCGCGGCGCTTTACGTCAAGGAAGCCAAGCCGAAAATGAAATCGATTGCAGGCCTCAACCAGAACTACGCCTGGGGTCAGGATTCCTGGTCCGACTTTGAAGCGGCGATGAAGCAGTTGATTCCGAATATCCAGGTCAAGACTTCGCAGATGCCCAAGCTGTTCGCGGGGCAGTTCAACGCGGAGATCTCGACCCTTCTCGGCGCCGGGGCAGACGTGATCCATTCGAGTTTCTACGATGGCGATCTCGAAGCCCTGCTGCTGCAGGCCGCGCCGCGCGGGCTGTTGAAGAAGAGCACGGGGATATTGACCACGGGCGAGACCGCCATGTGGAAGCTCGCAGCACAGATCCCCGACGGAACCATTCTCGGAGCCCGCGGCCCATACGGCCCCTACGCGCCCAACAACGATCTGAACCGCTGGTTCGACAAAGAGTTCCGGGATCGTTATCAGGTACCGCCGACCTACCCGTCCTATCAGATGACGCAGGCGATTCTGGGAGTCAAGGCGGCGTGGGAAAAGGCGCAGGCTGCCAATGGCGGCGCGCGCCCGAGCAACGAACAGGTCGCCGCGGCGCTCGAGAACCTGACCTTCGAAGGCCCGGGAGGCACGGTGAAAATGACCAATGGCAAAGGGCATCAGGCGATCATGGAGACCGTTTACGGCATGTCCAAGGTCGTGGGCGGCAAGATGACAGTCACGAACGTGAAGCGCTACCCCGCCGAGCGAGTCAACCCGCCGGATGGCGTGAAGAGCGGCGATTGGATCGCTGGAGGATTCAAGCGCTAGATCAGGCCGATTGACGGCTGCCCGCTGCGCGCAGCCGTTCTTCCTGCAGGTTTTCCTACTTGGAACAAATCCCAGCCGTCATTGTCGACGGCATCATCTATTCGGCGTGGCTGTTCGTCGCCGCGGTCGGGATGACGCTCATTTACGGCGTGATGAAAATCGTCAATATCACGCACGGCAGTTTCTACGCGCTGGGCGCCTACGCCGCGGCCTCGTTCACCGGCACCTGGATCGCGCGCGGCTATCCGCCGATGCTGTCCTATGTGGTGCTTCTCGCCTCCGCGGTGATCATCACGCTGGTGTTCGCCCCGCTGATTGAGCGCGGCATCCTGCGCTACATGTACGCGAAGGACGAGGTGGTGATTCTGCTCATTACTTATGCGCTGTTCCTGATCCTCGAGGACGTGATCAAGCTGATCTGGGGCGTCGATCCCTATTTCATCGCCGAACCCTACGGGCTGCTTGGCAGCTTCGAGGTCGGCGATCTGAGCTATCCGACCTATAACCTGATCCTGGTCGGCATCGCCATCGCCTCCGGTGTCGGGCTTACGCTGCTGCTGCACCGGACCCGCGTCGGCAAGCTGCTGCTCACGGTCATCCACGATCCCGAGGTGAGCCGGGCGATGGGGATCAACGTCGACCGGTTCTATCTGGTGACGTTCACCTTCGGCTCGATGCTCGCCGCGGTGGGCGGCGCGTTCACCGCGCCCACCGTTTCGGTCGTGCCGGGGATCGGCGTCGAGATCGTGGTGCTGTCCTTTGCGGTGGTCGTGATCGGCGGTCTGGGCAGCCTGCCGGGCGCCGCCCTGGGCGCCGTCATCGTCGGGCTGGTGCGCTCGGCCGCGATCCACTATGCGCCTGCGGTCGAATTGTTCGTGATCTACTTCGTCATGGCCCTGGTGCTTGCGTTCCGGCCGCGCGGGCTGTTCAGCCTCGCCGAGCCGAGGAAGATATGAGTCGCGACCGCACGCTGCTTATCCTCGGCATTGTCCTGCTGGCGGTGGTCCTGGCCGGCCCGCTGCTGCCGCAGTGGGCGATGTTCCTGGTTACCATCGCGATCGCCAAAGGCCTGGTGGCGCTGGGCCTGCTGCTGCAGTTGCGGGCCGGACTGGTGTCGTTCGGACAAGCGCTCTACTACTGCATCGGCGCGTACACTGCGGGCAGCCTCGGCCGTTTTTTCGGCATCGGCGACATGCTGCTGCAAATGCTTGCCGGATGCATCATGGCGGCGTTAACCGCGTACATCCTGGGCTTTCTGCTGGCGCGTTATCGCGGCATCTTCTTCGGTCTGCTGAGCCTGGCGCTGTCGATGATCCTCTACGGGCTGCTGGTCAAGAGCGAAGCGCTCGGCTCGACCGACGGCATCAACATCCTGCCCTCAACGGTGTTCGGCATCCGCCCTGACCAGGCCTCGGTGCGCTACGTCGTGCTCGTCGCGGGCTGCGCTGTCGCTTTCCTCGCGACCCTGCTGGTCAACCGCTATCTGGGCACGCCGCTCGGGCAACTCGCGCCTGCGATCAAGGACAACGAGATTCGCGTCGAGTACATGGGCGCCTCGGTGCGCGAGGCGATCCACGTCAAGTACGTGATCGCCGCCGCGCTCTCCGGCATAGGCGGCGCGCTCGCCGCCACGACGGTCGGGCACATCGATCCGGACATGGCGTACTGGACCACTTCGGGCGAGTTCATTTTCATCACCATCCTGGCCGGCACGAGGAGCGTGGTCGCGCCCTTCCTCGGCGCCGCGATTTTCGGCATCGTCCATACGGTCGCGTACGACATTTCGCCCAACACCTGGCAGATGACCCTCGGCACCGCGCTGCTTCTGGTGATCGTGTTCCTGCCCGACGGGCTGTGGTCGCTGTTCAACCGGCGCAAGGCGGCGTGAGATGGCGATCGTACTCGACGCCCGGGACCTGAACAAGCGCTTCGGCGCCGTCACCGCGGCGACCAATGTCAGTGCCGCGATCGAGCAGGATTCCGTGGTCGGCCTGATCGGTACCAACGGCGCCGGCAAGACCACGTTCATCAACATGATCACGGGCTACATCAAGCCCGATACCGGCACTATCCAGTACCGGGGGCGCGACATCACCGCGCTGTCGCCGCGCGAGGTCACGCGTATCGGCATCTGCCGCTCGTTTCAGATTCCGCAGCTCTACAGCTCGCTCAGCGTGTTCGAGAACATGATGGTGGGTCTGGGCGTGGTCCTGCGCAACGCCGGGCTGGGCGGATTCTTCTCGCGCGGCCGGCCGAACGTCCCCGGGCACGACGCGCCCGCCGAGGCAGTGGCCGAGCGCATCCTTGTGCGCTTCGGTCTTGCCGACTATCGCAACAAGAATGCCCAGGTGCTGCCGGGCGGGGTGCGCAAGCTGCTCGACATCGCCCTCACCATGGTCGCCAAGCCCACGATCCTGCTGCTCGACGA
>JADGRQ010000037.1 GCA_017880775.1 Burkholderiales bacterium
TCGACCGCCGGCTGGCGTATCGCCCAGCCTTCGTGCTTCCAGAACTGCTCGGTGAACTTGGTGCTGCCGATGCGGATGAGCTGCATGCTCTCGAGATCGGTCGATTCGGGCAGCAGGATGTCCGCGAAATGGTTGGTCTCGTCGTCGGTATAGGCGAAGGCGACAATGAAGGGGAACTCCGCAAGACGATTGGCCACCTCCGGCGCGTTCCATGACGAGATTGCGGGATTGGTGCGGTAGCAGAACCAGACGTCGGGCGCAGTGGTGCGCGGCCAGTTCTCCGGCTGGTGCTTGAGGAAAAGCCACGGCAGGTGCGCGGGCCCGAGCGCCGGCGACCAGGGCGAATCCGAAACCAGCGGCACCAGCGTCTTGTAGGCATTGCGGATGTGCGGGTGCTTCATCCAGCCCGTGGCCGAGGTCTCGTTGAACTGGTATTGCATGAAGCCATCGACCCCCGGCAGCACCGAGCCGACGCGCGACACCGCAGGGCGCACCAGCTTGACCGCGGTGCCGAGCGTGCCGCCCGGCACTTCGAGCGCGCCCATCAGGATCGCGAGAACCTTCTGCGACCACACGCACTGATAGGCGCCCCAGCCGTTGCATACGCCCTTGCCGAGCATTACCGCGACCGGGCGGAAGGGCAGGGTGCGCCCTTCGATGTCTATCGTCTGGCCGATACAGGCAGCCGCCACGTACTCGTCGGCGATGCGTCGGATGGTCGCCGCCGGCACGCCGCATTCCTCCGCCGCCCAGTCCGCGTTGAACACTCGCATGTGATCGAGCATTTTCTGGAAGGCGGGCTGCGCCTCGACGCCCTCGTGGCTCCAGCGCGCATCGTCGGGTCCGATTTCGATGCCCGCTACCCTGAAGGTTCCGGCAAGCGCCGGTTCGCCGATGTCGGCGTCGTAAGGCTTGGCCTTGCCATCGGCAAGGTCAAGGATCAGCGGCTTTTCGCTCGCCGGGTCGCGCAGGAACCAGCCGTTTGGCCCGATCAGATAGGGCGAATTGGTCCGCTGCTTGAGGCACGGAAGGTCGCAGACTTCCTCCCATTTGCGCTCGTGCAGGATGTGGTGGATCAGCCCGAACAGGAACGCAGCATCGGTCTTCGGCCTGATCGGCACCCACTCGGCCGAGGTGGCGCCGGTGATGGACAGATGCGGCTCGACCTGCACCCGCTTGGCGCCGCGCACCCGCGCGTCGGCCTCCCGCCATACGCCGACAACGCCGCCCGAGGCCTCGACGTTGTTGCCGCAATTGATGATGTAGTTCACGTAGGGCGTGTCCGGCGAGACGATGAAGGCACGGTGCCAGAGCTCGCCGTAGAGATGCTCGGAGTGGTAGCACTTCACGCCCTGTCCCGCACCGAAGCCCTGGTCCACCGGACCCCATGCAGCCATGAAGGCGGGGAACGTGCCCATATACTGCACCGGCGTGCCGCCTCCGCCGCTCGAGACCGCGAGACGCGGAAACCCGGATTCGTCGGTCAGCCCGTTGGCGCGCAGTTCGCGCAGCTTCGCGCCGACGATCCCGAAGGCTTCAGTCCAGCTGATCGGCACGAAGCCGGGGTCTTCGTTGCGGCCCTTTTTCGGGTTGGTCCGCTTCATCGGCTGCTTCACCCGGTTCGGGTTGTAGGTCTTCTGGATCAGGCCGTAAGCCTTCACGCAGACGCGCCCGCCGCCGGGATGCTGGTTGCGAATGTCCCAGTTCGATTCGATGCGCGTGGCGACGCCGTTCTCCACCTCGACTTTCATCAGGTCGGGGCCCGCGACGCACTGGTAGCAGTAGATCGGGACCTGCTTCTTGCCGCCGTTCGTTGAATTTGCCATGCGGTACTTACTCCTTGCTCGCGCTCGACACGCTAACGCACAGGATGATGAGTTGGCGATCGAAGCGCGGGTACTCGAATACCGCATCGACCCCGCCGGAGGATTTCATGATCGACGCCCAAGGCGAGGCCGACTACTTTACTCCGTCAAGGTCCCTGACGTTGTTGCACCAGAACCCTCGAAGGGATACGGAATGGGTCCGCTTGGCTAAGATTCTGGTCGCAGCCGGGTGTCCCCGAAGGCGGCCACCCCGAGAATATTGCGTGCAATCAGCAGTTGCCGTAGCTGGGTGGTGCCATCCGGGATTGTCAGCATGCGGGCATCGCGGAAATAGCCTTCGATCGGCATCTCGCGGCTCAGACCGAGGGCGCCGTGGATTTGCACGGGACGCGAGGTAATGCGGCACGCCGCCTCGCTCGCGTAGTATTTCCCCATCGCTGCCTCGGTGTCGCAGCGCCCGCCTTGGTCGACCATGCACGCGGCGCGGGAAGAACATCTGCATGATCAGCCCCTCCTTCACCGCCGGCGGAGCGGAATCGTAGATCGGTGTGTCGAACGCGCCCGGGGGCCACCGTGACGACCCGGATGCCGTACCCAGCCAGCTCGCGTGCCAATGGCATTGTCATGCCGATCAGTGCAGCCTTCGACGCGTCGTAAGCGATCTGCCGGATCTGCCCCTCGTAGGCGGCCCCAGAGGAAATGTTGATGATCGCACCGCGCTCGCCCTCGGCGTTCAGGTCATTCCTCATCATCACCGGGACGGCAGCACGCAGCACATGCAGGGTGCCATAGAGGTTGATCTTGATGACCTGGTCGAACTTCGCGAGCGAAATCGGACCATCGCGGCCGATCAGCCGGGCCGGCCCACCTATCGCGGCGCCACTCCGGACTTCTTCACTCTTTTGCCGATCCTCAGCTCCTTGTTTTGGTTTCACGGATTGTCCCCAAATCCGTGTCCAAAACAACTGGGGGCGCCGCAACCTCGCGCGCATGGCGGGCATCGAAACGCGCCCGGCGAAGTAGCGCAACAAAACCACACGGCTTCTCTGTCCGGGGCCGGCCAGGAAACGAGCCTTAGCGGGCGCCGCGCAGGACGAGCTCGGCGCCTTTCTCGCCGATCATGATGGTTGCGGCATTGGTATTCGCCGACACCACGGCAGGCATCACCGACGCGTCGATCACGCGCAGCTGCTCCACACCCCGCACCCGCAACTCGGGATCGACCACGGAGAGCGCATCTGCGCCCATGCGACAGGTACTCGTCGGGTGAAACACCGTTCCGCCTTTTGAGCGTGCGAAGTCGAGCAGATGCGCCTCGCCCGGCACCACTTCGAGGTCCCACAGATCGCGGAACGCCGGCTGGCGGTAGATCTCGCGCAGGATTTCCAGCCCGCCGACCAGCACTTCCCGGTCCAGCTCCGCCTCCAGATAGTTCGGTTCGATGCGCGGTGCTGCGCCGGGATCGGCCGAGCGAATCTGCAGCCTGCCGCGCGACGCCGGCCGGCACTGGCAGGCCGAGGCGGTGAAGCCCGAGTAGTCGTGCAGCGGGTCGCCCGGTTTGTCCACCGACAACGGCATGACGTTGAACTGCACGTCGGCGCGCCCGCCGCTGGCGTGATCGGTCATCGCAAAGCCTCCAACCTGCCCTGCGCCCACGGTCAGGGGACCGCTGTCGCGCAACACCCATTGCAACCCCATCTGCGCAAGCTTCAGCGGGTTGCGCACATCGTCGTTGAGCGACATCTTTTTCTTCAGCCGCAGGATGATGCGCGCCTGATAATGATCCTGCAGGTTCTCGCCCACCTCGGGCAGGTCCGCCACCACCTTGATTCCGTAGCGGGTCAGCAGGCCGGCCGGTCCTACGCCGGAGAGTTGCAGAACCTGCGGCGACTGGATGGCGCCGGCAGAGAGAATCACTTCGCGCCCGGCCGTCGCCTGGCGCAGATTGCCGTTCTCGGCCCACTCGATGCCGATCGCGCGCGTCCCGCTGAACAGCACGCGGGTTACATGTGCCCCGGTGACGACCTCGAGATTGGCGCGTCGCATCGCGGGGCGCAGAAAAGCCACCGCGGCGCTCGAGCGCCAGCCATCCTTGATCGAAAGCTGGTAGGCGCCGACGCCGTAGTCGGTGCGCGCATTGAAGTCCGGATTGCGCGGCAGGCCGAATTGTTCGCCCGCTTCGACCCAGGCCCTGCAGTACGGATGATCGTTCCTGAGATCGGAGACGCCCAGCTCGCCGGACGCGCCGTGATACTCGGACTTGCCGCCGGCGTAGTTTTCCGAGCGCTTGAATAACGGCAGGACTGAATTGAAATCCCATCCGGTTGCGCCCGCCTTCGCCCAATCGTCGTAGTCGGCGTGCTGGCCGCGGATGTATATCAGGCCATTGATCGAGCTCGACCCGCCGAGCACGCGGCCACGCGGCCAAACCACGTTGCGCCCGGCAGTGCCCTCACTGGGCTCGGTATCGAACAGGCGCGAAAAGCGCCGGTCATAAATGGTGCGGAAATAGCCGACCGGCAGATGGATCCAGAAGTTGCGGTCCGATCCGCCCGCTTCGAGCAGCAGCACCCGGTGGCCCGCCGCCGACAGCCGGTTGGCGAGCACGCAGCCCGCCGATCCGGCACCGACGATAAGGTAGTCCCAGGAACGGGCGCTCACCGCCAGGACCCAAGTTTTCCGACCATCGCGCCCACGTCAGCTCGAAGCTCGCACCGCCTGAGCCTGTTGTGCCGCGTACTCCTGCATTACCAGGTCGCGGATATGCGAGCGCATCTCGCCGAACTCCCGGCTCTCGTGCAGGGCTTCATTGCGCGGATAAGGGAACGGCACGTCGATCACTTCGCGGATGCGCGAAGGCCGCGCCGTCACGACGATGATCTTGGATGACAGATAGGTCGCCTCCTCCACCGAATGCGTGATCAACATCACCGTCTTGCCTTCAGCGGCGAGCACTTCCAGCAGCAGGTCCTGCATGTTCGAGCGGGTCTGCGCATCGAGCGCGCCAAACGGCTCGTCCATCAGCAGGAACTGAGGCTTCACCGCGTAAGCGCGCGCAATGGCCAGGCGCTGGCGCATCCCGCCGGAGAGCGTCTTCGGGTAGGCCTTGGCAAAATCCGCGAGTCCCATGAGGCGCATGTAGCGCTGGCAGATTTCCCTGCTCTCGCGTTCCGGCACCCGGTTGGCGGCCAGCTTCAAGCCGAACGCGATGTTGTCCTCCACGCTCAACCAGGGAAACACCCCGTATTCCTGAAAAATGACGCCGCGCTCCGGACCGGGGCCCTCGATTGGCTTGCCATCCAAACGCACCGTACCGCTGGTCGGCTGCATGAAGCCGGCGACGATGTTCATCATCGTCGTCTTGCCGCACCCGGAGGGACCGATGATGGACACGAATTCGCCATTGGCGATGGTGTAGGAAACATCCTCGACCACCTTGAGCGGTCCGTTGGCGGTATCGAACTCGACGGAGACCCGGTCGAAGCTGATGCGCGCCTGCGCTTTCCTAAAGGAATCCGGGTTGGGCTCGGTCATCAGGCAATCTTTCGCAAAGTCAGCGCATTACACGTGCCGGCTGAAGTGAACGCGCGTAATGCGGCGTTCAGCCAGCTCGCGCACAAGCCTCACCAGGGGCTTCTCAAACACATACTCGGTTTTCATCGGGCCCGCGGCGAGCATCTGATCCACCTGAGCGCCGGCAAACATGAAGCGGAGGATGCGTTCGTCGTCACTTGCGGCCGGATACTGCTTGCGCAATGCGGCGACCGCCGGCGCCAGCGGCTCGGGTCTGAGCGCTATGCGCGACGAGCCATTCGCGACGATTCGGTCGAGCACGTCGGGATCCACCGGCGCCAGAAGCTTGCCATAGTAGCCAAGCGCGTACTTCTTCACTTCATCCGGAACATAGCGGTAACGCTCCTCATGCACTACGTTCAGTACCGCCTGGGTCCCGACGAGCTGGGCAAACGGAGTGATCATGATGGGATATCCGAGTTCCTTGCGCACGCGCGCGCATTCCTCGAGCAGAGGCTGGAACTTGTTCGAAAGCCCGGATTCCGCCAGTTGCGATCTGAAGTTGCTGAGCATGCCGCCCGGGACCTGATGCTCATAGTGAAATGCGTCGTACTCGAGCACCTGCCCGACGGGCTTCCCTTCCTGCGTGGCAATCTTCTGAAAATGCTCGCTCACTTTCTCCACCAAGGCATCGTCCACAGCGACGCTGTATCCGAGCGCGCGAAGGTTGCGTATGACCGATTGCATGGCGGGCTGTGCCGCTCCGTTTGCCAGCGGCGCGATCGACGTATGCACGCTATCTGCGCCTGCTTTGACTCCTTCGAGATAGACCTGCGGTGCGACCCCGGTCAGGCAGTGGCTGTGCAGTTCGAGCGGGATATTGCCGATGATCTTTTTTACCGCTGGCACCAGGGTGCGAATGCGGTCGACTGTAAGAAGTCCGCCGGCATCCTTCAACCAGATGGCATCCACCTTGCCGCGCCGCACCAGTTCCTCGGCGGTCTTCACGTAAATCTCGTCGGTATGGACCGGCGAAAGGCAATACGCGAGCGCGCCGAACGTGCGCACCCCGAGCCGGCGCGCCACGTCTATGGTCGCCAGCATGTTATCGACGTCGTTAAGCCCGTCAAAGCTGCCGACCTCGCGAAAGCCGTTGGCGACGAGCCGCTCCACCCAGAGCGCAACAATGTCGTTGGACAGCACATCGAAGCTGACGAGATTTTTCGAACGAGTAAACGAACTCAACGGCGTCTTGGTAACCCGCTTACGCATCAGGCGTACGCGTTCCCAGGGATTCTCCTTCAGGAAACGGACGCAGACATCGAACTGGATGGCGGCTGCCAGGTCAATGCGCTGAAAGCCGATGTTGTCCATGAGTTCAGCCACCGGCAGCATGTGGGCCGTCGTCATGCGCGTCGCCCACAAACACTGGTGCGCATCGCGCAGCGTCGTATCGACGACGGCAATGTTGCCCAGGGGCTTACTGTGTGCCATGGCTATTGAGCGGTCCAGCCGCCATCGATGACCAGGGTAGTCCCGGTAACGAAGCTCGACGCGTCGGAAGCGAGGAATACCACCGGGCCGATCAACTCGTTGGCCTCGCCGAAGCGTCCGAGGGGGGTGTGGTCGATAATGTGCTTGCGCACGTCGGGTGCGTGCTGGCGCGTGAGCGGGGCGTCGATGTAGCCCGGCGCGATGGCGTTTACGCGCACGCCGAACGGCGCCATTTCAAGCGCAAGCACCCGGGCAAGCTGCGCCAGCGACGCCTTGGCGGCGGCGTAGGGGGCGACATTCCGTGCTCCGACCTGCCCGAGTATCGATGCGATGTTGATGATCGAGCCGGTCTTGCGCTTCTGCATCTGGGGACCGAGCGCGCGGCAGAACAAGAACGTGCCTCGCACGTGCACGTTGTACAGGGAATCGAACTCCTCGCAGGTAAATTCCAGCATGGGTTTGCGGATATTGTGCCCGGCGTTGTTTATCAGGATGTCGACACGACCGAACTCCGCCACTGCTGCCTCAACGGCGCGCTCCACTTCGGCCTCGTTGCTGACCTCCGCCACGGCACTCATGCTGCGGCGGCCGGTGCCGTTCGCAATTTCCGCCGCGCACGCCGCCGCCGTAGAGCCGTCACGGTCGACAATCGCGATGTTCGCACCGTGGCAGGCAAGTGCCCAGGCCATGGCCCGCCCCAGGCCAGACCCACCCCCGGTAACCAGCGCAACCTTGCCGGTGAGATTATTCAGGCCGCGCACCTCGTCGGGGCTGGGCAGCGCGGCGGATGGATGCCTGGCGGCCATGTCAATAGCTCGCCCGTCCGCCACTAACGTCATAGCACGCGCAGGTCACGAAGCTCGCCTCGTCGGAGAGCAGGAACGAAACAACGTTCGCCACCTCGTCGGCATGCGCTGGACGTCCCATCGGTATTCGGCCGACGGAATCGACGCCAAACCATGCGGGCATTTCGCCTTGCATTCCGGTCGCACCGATCAACGAAGGCGAAATGCAATTGACCCGTATCCCATGGGGAGCGAGCTCCTTGCCCCAGGATTTGGTAAAGCCGATCACCGCGGCCTTGGACGATGCATAAATGGACATGTCCTTGGGGCCGTCTTTTCCCGCAACCGAGGCGAGCGTGACGATCGCGCCGGCGCGCCGCTCCATCATGTGGCGCAGGACGATGCGCGTGCAGGAAAACACGGCGCGCACGTTGATGGCGTAGACACGCTCCACGTCGGCGTCGGTCGTTTCCCAGAGCGGCTTCACCGGACCCAGGATGCCCGCATTGTTGACGAGGAAGTCGATATGCCCGAAGCGCCCGAGTGCGCCCGACACCATGCGCTCGATCGATGCCGGGTCGGTGACGTCGGTTTCCAGCGCAAGCGCTTGCCCCGCACCCGCTGCGATGGCGGCCTCGAGGCTTCGCGCGGCAGCGATGTCCCGATCCGCAATCACCACTGCGCAGCCGCGTTGGGCGAGGTTCTCGACGATTGCGCGTCCGACGCTGGCGGCGCCGCCGGTCACCACCGCAACGCGTCCCGAAAATTGCAGCTCTGCCTGAGATGTCATGAATTTCCCTGCTTGTCGACAGCAATCAGCATTACGGTCTGGTTGTATTCAACCAGGCTTGCGTTCTCAACCGCGATTCCGGCCACCGTTCCATCCACGCCCGCGCGTATCGAATTGAACAGCTTCATCACCTCGATCAGGCAAACCGTGTCGTCAGCCTTTACCCGCTCGCCGACTTCCGTGAACGGCTTTTCCCCCGGCGACGCGGCACGATAAAACGTGCCCAGCATCGGCGAGCGAACGGCAATCACGTCGTCGGCAAGACGTTCCTCCGCCGCCACACCGCCCTTGGCCGGAGCCGCCGACGCGACTGCCGCAGGCGCCGGCTTTCCGGCCGGCGGGAGGGAAGCGGGGGGGCGCACGCCCGCGTCGCCCGGGCCGCTGCGGCGCAGGTGCAGCCGGAACCCTCCGTATTCCAGTTCGACCTCGTCGAGATGCTCCGCCGCGTCGACGAGTTCCATGATCTTCTTGACGTCGTCGTGGGTCAGGTCGGTCACGGCGGATTCCCTGCCGGGCTTACCGGCGCAGCAAGCTTCGCGCAAATCATTTCACGCCGCGCTCTGCCGCCACCTCGAGATACGCGGACGGATCGAAGTACTTGTCGGCCATGACCGGATTCTGGATCGCACCAACCTCGACGTTGAAGGTCGTGACCTGATTGAGCCACTTGGCGGCGCTGCCGTCACGGTAGTATTTCGCCCACTCGGCCGAGCGATACCATCTGGCCGCGCGATGCATCTCTTCCATGTCCTCCCAGGAAAGGTTCTGGTAGTACTTCTGATGCAGCACCTTGAGCGCCTCCTGCGGTTTGTCCAGCAGATAGTCATTCGCCGGGATCCAAGCGCGGATGATGCGCTTCAGGACATCCTTCTGCTTTTCGTAAAAGTCGTTCCGCGCTGCCCAGCCGTCGACGATGGTCGCGCTGGGGAACGCCGAGGCGTCGAACAGCATTTTTGCCGTCGGCGCCTTGGCCTTGATGGCAACGTTGAAAGGCACCCACAGGGAAACCGCGGGCACGGCGCCCGCGATGAACGCAGTAACCGCATCCGACATGCGCTGGTTGACGATTTCCACGTCCTTGGTCGAGTCCATCCCGACGCTCTTCAATGACTGATGCAACAGGTTGTGCGCCGTGGTGCCCCGCGTCGTGGCCACCTTCCTGCCCTTGAGATCCTTGAGGCTGTTGATTCCCTGGTCAGGGTGCACCCACACCTGTCCCGTGGCGAACTCGAGGTCGTTCAGCAGGAATACCTTGCCCTGGCCGCGCGCCGGAAAATTCGACAACACGCCGCCTGTGGTAAGAACATCCAGGCTGCCGCCGACCAGCGCCTGGAACAGTTCGACCCCGGTGGTGAATTCGCGCATCTCGATCTCGATGCCCTCCTTCGCCCAGGTTCCGAGG
This sequence comes from Burkholderiales bacterium, assembly GCA_017880775.1. Lineage (GTDB taxonomy): Bacteria > Pseudomonadota > Gammaproteobacteria > Burkholderiales > SG8-39 > JADGRQ01. The sequence goes on from JADGRQ010000037.1 coordinate 9,811, forward strand.
TGGTTGGCGAGCTGCAGTTGCGCATCCACGCTGACGACGTGCAGATAGCCGACCCGGACTTTGGTTACCGCCTGCGCTCGCACTGGCAGCGGAGCGCCCGCAACGACGGCCGCACCGGCAACGAGGTACTCCATGAAACGACGACGCGTGATCGTCTGACTGGACATCTGGCATCTCCTCTGGTTATCAGCAATTTTGGCGTGCTCGGCCGGAATCCCCGGCGTGCCAGCTCTTCAACGGTTACTTGAACTCCACGTCCAGGTTCACGCGCTCGCGGCGATCCGCTGCCGCCTCCTCAAGCCGCGATCCTGTCCTGCCAGCGCACGGCACGCTCGGCAATCGCGCGCAGGCATCGATCCATCGCCAGGGCAATCAAACCGATGCATATGATGCCCATGTATATGGTATCAATCTGGAAATAGTTCGAGGCATTCTGGATGACCGCCCCGAGACCGCGCTGCGCGGCGATCAGCTCGGAGGCTACCAAGGTCGCCCAGGACACGCCCAGCGCCACGCGCAAAGCCGTAAGCACGTGCGGAACCGATAGAGGAATGATGACCCGCCAGAAAATCTCGCCGTCGGTCGCTCCAAGCGTGCGTGCCACACGCACGTAGAGGGGATTGGTCTGCACGATGCCCTCGTACATCACGATCACGCCCGAGAAAAAGGCGGCATAGAACAGCATCACCACTTTCGCCATTTCGTCGATGCCGAAGTACACGATGACCAGCGGGATAAGCGCGATCGGAGGCAGAGAGCGAAAGAAATTCAGCAGCGGATCGATGAGCACGCGGGCCGGCCGGTACCATCCCAGCAGGAACGCCACCGGTATTGCGAGCGTGATGCCGCACAGCAATCCGAGCGTGACGCGCTGGAACGACATGTACATGTCGAAATAGAGCTTGTGGTTGGCAAATTGCTCCCAGAATTTGGCGAGCACCTGTACCGGAGTCGGCACGAGCCCGGGTTTCACCAGACCCAGCGTCGGTACGAGATACCAGAGGAATACCACCAGCAGCCAGGGCAGGATGCGCATCCCGACCGGAATGAGCGCGCGCCGCGCGAACGACTCCCGGCTCGGCTGGCTCATGCTGCCTCCTTCGAGCGGCCGCCCCACCCGCACTTCATGCCGTACCCACCGGCGTCATCTGCGGCAGCGCGTCGTCCGGGCGTGCCGCGATCATCCCTTCGAGCTCCTGCCGCACCTTCCGGTAGCCGGAATCCTCGAACAGATTCACCATCTCGTGCGGGTCGTTGACGAGGTCGTAGAGTTCGCCGGCCCCGGTGTTCTGCTCGACCGTCATGCGCTGGGTTCGCGTCCGCACGGTGCGCAGGTCGAGCGGAACGCCGCAGCGGCCTACGCGCATGTCCCATTCGTTGAACGCGAAATCGCGCGTGGCATCGCCCTCAATCAACGGTCGCAGGCTGCTGCCGTGGTAGCTGCCTAACGGGCTCGCCCCCGCGTAATCGAGAAACGTCGGCAGCAAATCTATGGTCGATACCGGCTGCGCCGAAACCTTGCCCCTGGGAACGCCCGGCCCGCGCGCGATCAGGCCCACGCGCAGCAAGCCGTCGTACATCATCGGCCCCTTCAACACCAGGCCATGGTCGCCCAGCCACTCGCCGTGATCCGAGCTGTAGACGACGAGCGTGTTTTCGGCCAGTCCGAAGTCGCGTAGCGCGGTCAAAATGCGCCCCACGTTATGGTCGATCAGCGCAATCATGCCGTAGTAGTTGGCGATGAGCTGGCGCAGCTGCGCGTCGGACAGTTCGGGGATCCGCGAAAACTCCTCGCGCAATTTTTTCAGGTGGGCGGGAAGCTGCGGTTCGTTCTCGAGGCTTGCGCGGTGCCACCACGGACGCCGGTCGAAATCGCGCGTCCGGTGCAGCGGAAGGTCCACGTCCTCGGGATCGTGCAATCTGCTCCACGGCTCCGGGGCATCGAACGGATGGTGCGGGTCGGGGAACGAAGCCCACAGGCAGAACGGCTTTGCCTGGTTCTCCCGGATGTAATCGATGGTACGGTTCCCTACCCACGTGGTGTTGTGCCACGCAACAGGCAGGCCGGAATGAAATGTCTGCGGCGTCCCGGTCTCCGGGGGCAGGTGCGTGGAATAGAGACGATCGCGCTCGTCGCCGTAGCCGTCGCCGTGATACCAGCGCTCGTAATGCTGTCCGCGCGGCGGCTTGGAGGGCAGGTAACGATTGTGCCCGAGCAGCATCATTTCGACGTGCTCGAAGCCCATGTACGGGCCGACCCAGTCCGGTCCGAAATCCGGAGAACTGTCGAAGCACTCGGGCGTGCCCGTAGGCTTGAAGGTGAAATAGCTGGAGAAGTGTGCCTTGCCGATGAAGCCGGTGGCACAGCCCGCGCGGGCCAGCGCGCCGGCCATGCCGCGACCGCCGGTCTCGGCAGGCAGGTCGATGCCGTTGTCAGAAACGCCATGCGTCTTCGGCAGCAGGCCCGTCAGTATGGAGGCGCGCGCGGGCTGGCACACCACGTTCGGCGTGATGCAAGCGGAGAAGCGCGTGCCCTCGCGCGCCATCTGATCGAGATGTGGCGTTTTGACCATGCGCCCCTCGAAGCCGTAGCAGTCGGCGCGCTGCTGGTCGGAGGTGATGAACAGGATATTGGCCTTGCGGGCCCGGTCCGACTTGTTGTCTTGCATCGTTCGACTCCGTTGTTCGAAGCGCGCCTCGAGTTACCGCGCTATGCGCCGCGGGAAGAGGAAAATCCCATGCTAAGGCGCAAGCGGCCGCGCTCCAGCTTGAACGTGCGAAGCGTCCCCTGGCGTGCAAGCTCTTCCACCAGCACGCGCAGGGGCTGCTTGACCGTGGGCCTCTCCTCGAACGTGGTCTTTTCCCGGGCGAGCGCGTCGACGTGCTCCTTGCCGTAGAACAGATGCAGGATTCTCTGCTCGTCGGATGCGAAGGGGCCGTGTTCGCGCTCGAAATCTTTCAGCATGCTCGCCCCGTATTCGGCTTCCGGCGCAGCCCGCTCGCTGGATTTTCCGGCGAGGATGCGGTCGAGCACGTTCGGGTCGATCGGCGCTCCGGAACTGCCGTAATGGCCGAGCGCGTAAAGGGAGACTTCACGCGGCACGGTCTTGTAGCGCTCGCCCTGGATCACATTGAAGGTCGCCTGGACGCCGACGAATTGCGAAAACGGCGTCACCATGATCGGATATCCCAGTTCGGCCCGCACGCGGCCGGCCTCCTCGAGGACCTCGTCGAGGCGATGGTAAAGCCCCAGTTCGCGCAACTGGTTCTTGAAATTGGACATCATGCCGCCCGGAATCTGGTGCCTGATGAATCGCTCGTAACGGATCGGATCGTAGGCGATGCGCTGGCCGACCGGCTTGTTCTCGGCGTACGCAACCCAGGTAAAGTAATCGTCCAGGCGCCGCAACGCACCGTAGTCGAGGCCTACCTCGATGCCGAGTTCCTCGGCCATGCGCGCAATATCGAGGGTGCTCGGCAGGGAATCGCCATTGGCGAGCGGTTCGCTGGCGGTGGTCACGGTGTCGACCCCAGCCAGGAGCGCCTCGCGATAGGAGTCGTGCGCGAGCCCCATGGTGTGGTGGGCATAAAACTCGATCGGCACGCGTCCCCTGGTCACGCCCATGACCGCGGCCAGCACGGTCCGCGCGCGGTCGCCTTTGAGTATGCCGCTCGCATCGATGACGGTGATCGAGTCCACGCCGCAGTCGACCAGCTGCTGTGCCTTCATCGCGTAGTACTCGTCGGTGTGGATCTCGCTGACCGAGTACGTCAGGATCCCGGACATTTTGAGACCGAGTGCCTTGCCGATGCGAAAGTGGGCTGCGATTTGCCCGATGTCGTTCAGACCGTCGAACACCTTGATCCAGTCCGCGCCATTGCGCTTCAGGGTTCGGAACAGCAGTTCGACCACCTCGTCCGGATAGCGGCTCCAGCCGAACAGGTTGCGGCTGCGCATCAGCACGTCCAGGGTGACCCCCGGCATGTACATGCGCGTCAGCCGCAGCCGCTCCCATGGATCGTCGCGCATGAATTTCACCGCAGCTTCGAACGTGGCTCCGGAGCAGACGCAAGCCTTCTGGAACCCGACCCGGGCCATCAGATCCATTGCGCCAAGCATCGATTCGGTCTTGATGCGCGTCGCCCACAACGACTGCGGGCCATCGCGGAAAGTCTCGTCCAGAAAACCGACCATTTGCCTTTGCGCCAGCAGTTTCAACAAGCGTGCGTCACCGTGTGCCGTATTCCATGCATGCGTACGGCGCGGGAACGGGATCGGGCCGCAGCACCGCGCTCAGCCCGCCGTCGATCACCAGATTCTCGCCGGTCATGTAGCTCGCATCGTCCGAGGCGAGAAAAGCGCATGCCGCCGCGATCTCTCGCGGCTTGGCATACCTTCCCAGCGGGATGCGGCCCGCCCAACGCTCTTCCGCACCCTGCGCCCGCAACTCCATGTTGAGAGCCGTCACCACGAATCCCGGGGATATGGCATTCACGCGGATGTTGTCCGCGGCCAGCTCGTTCGCCAGTTGCCGGGTAAGCGCAATCACGCCGCCCTTGGCAGCCACATACGCCACGTTGACCACGCCGAACATGCCCGCTATCGAGGCTATGTTGACGATCGCGCCGCCGCCGTTGCGCCTGAAATGCGGAACGGACATCCGCGCGGACAGATATATCGAACTCAGATCGACGTCGAGCACGCGGCGCCACTCTTCGAATTCAGTCTCATCCAGCGTGCCACGCGCGGCAATGCCCGCGCTGTTGACTACTACGTCGAGCCGCCCGAATTCCGCTATCACCGCTGCATACGCCGCGCGAATCGAACCCTCGTCGGTCACATCCACGGCGTAGGCTTTGACGCGGCCGCCCTGCGCGCCAAGCTGGGCCGCCGCCCGCTCGGCGTTCGCTTCGTCAAAATCCACCAGCGCCACCGCGGCGCCTTCGGCGACCAGCCGTGCCGCGGTCTCGAGGCCGATGCCGGACGCGCCGCCCGTAACCACGGCAACCCTGGCGTCGAAACGATTCACTCGCGACGCCCTCCATTGCCTGCCCGCTTGCGGTGTCGGCCGACCTCGAGATCGAGAAACCGGGAAAGGTGCTTCACGATGTTTTGCCGCATCGCGTCCTTGTGCAAGGCCAATGGACCCGGGTCGTTCATTATCGAGTTCACCACAAGGCCGAATACGAACTGCATCGCAATCCGGATTTCGCTCTCCGGCGCCTTGCGCCCGCGGGCCAGAAGCCGGGGACCGAGTACGTCGACGAATATGTCGGCGACGCGCCGGCCTGCCCGTCGCAGCGGCGACCATGCCCCCGGTTGCGCCGATACATGCCCGAGCGTCGCCTTGATCAGGCCGCTGTGCTCCCGGACCGGCTGCAGCCACGCCTTGACCATCATGGCCACGGCATCGATATCCCCCAGGGACGCGAAGTTCTCGCCCTCGGTGACGCGCCGCACGCTGGCCTCTATGTTCTCGGCAACGATCTCCTGCAGTGCCGCGAGAAATACGTCCTTGTTCTGGAACCGATCGTAGAAAGCCCCCACGGAGACGTCCGCCGCCCGGGCGATCTCCGCTATCTTGATGGCCTGGAACTCCTTCGATTCGATGACCTGCATGCCCGTCTGGATCAAGGCCTGGAAAGTGGCCTTGCTGCGCGCCTGCTGGGTCGGGGTAACTCCTTTGGTCTCCAGCGACGAGGCTTCCCGATCCGCATGTCTGTTCTTCTTCGCAGCCTTGCCGGCAACGGCGCGTGGCTTGCTCGCGACCTGTTCGCGCGGGACTGTCTCCTGCGCCGTGCCTGCAACGCGCTCGGACATCACTTCGGGAGTTTGCTATAGATGAGCGAATCCACGTTCAGCGGCTTGTCCAGCACCTTATTGTTCATCAGGAAAGTGTGAAAGGCCTCGATCGAGGAACGTTTGAAGCCCGACCCGTATTGGTCGATCATGACCTTCACCACCTCGTTGACCACCTGTTCCTTGTTGGGAACGTCGCCCAGGGACAGGCGCTTCTTCGAGATTTCGAGCACTTCCGCGAAATTCTTCGGATCCTTCAGCCAAGCGGTCGCAGCGGCGGTCGAACGCACGAAGGCATCGACGAGGGGCCCGTTTTTCTCGACAAACTCGCGGCGCGCATACCAGACCACGAAAGTTCCGTTCATGGCTTGCAGTTCCGCGGGTCCCTGGCCTTTGCGCAGGTCCACCGCGACATCGCAGGCCTTGGTCGCGTTGCAGATCGAAGGCACCGGATCCCAGGTCAGCGCGGCATCGATCTGCTTTGCAGCTAGGGCGGCATAGGCCGTATTCGGCGAGCCCACAGCAATGAAGGTGGCGCTATCCGCAGGCAGGCCGGCGCCGGCAAACAGCGCCTTCATCTGCATTTCGGTCGCCGAACCGCGCGCGCTCACGCCGATTTTCATTCCCTTCAGGTCGCGCACATTGGCCGGGTAGCCCGCCGCCTTGTTCGGCAGCGCCAGGTCGGCCCGCGTCACCAGGACGTAGAGATTGCTCGTGATCTGCGGTCCGATGATCATCAGGTCGTTGCCCTTGCCCACAGCCTGCATCATCACGTCGGCGGAGCTGTAGATCACGTCCAGGCTGCCGGACGCGGCAGCCTGCTGGGCCAGCGGTCCGCTCGCCAGCACGACCGGCTGGCACTTGATGCGCTCTTTCTCGCAAAATCCCTTGTCCACCATGACCCAGCTGACGATGTTCACGACGTTGCCCGGGTACTCGTGGAACCGGATCACCGCGCCCGCTGCCGGCGCCTGCGCCTGTAATGGGGTCGCGCATGCTGCGAGCGCCAGACCAATTATTGCGAATACCCTGTTTACGGAAATCATGCCTGCTCCTCCTTTTTCGCCAGCTGTTGTGAATAGCGCAATGCCTGGGCCGGTCTTGCCCCGCTGCTATGTCGCAGTGCAATACCAAATCCGGATTCGGATTCGGCTATCATCTTGGCAAAAGAGCGCGCGAACGTCAATGCCAACCGCAATTCGGCATAGACTGCTGCGCGTAAAGCAGCCATGAGCATGGACGGGCAAAGACGATGCAACTAGAGGAACGCACGGCGTCTATCGACATCGAGAACGTCAACCACCTGTTCCCGGGCGGCGTGCGGGCCGTCAGCGATGCCACGCTGCGAATCCACGCCGGAGAATTCCTTTCGATCGTCGGCCCCAGCGGCTGCGGCAAGACCACGCTCCTTAACCTGATCGCGGGGCTCATCGAGTTGCGTGACGGCCGCATTTCGGTGGCCGGGGGATCGCCCCGTGCCGGGCGCCATGAAGTCGCCTATATGCTTGCGCGCGACTGCCTCTACCCATGGCGCACGGCCCTCGAAAACGTGATGATGGCGGGCGAGTTTCGCGGAGTGCCGAAAGCGACCCGCATGAAACGCGCCAAGGAGCTTCTCGGTCACGTCGGCCTGGCAGAATTCGAGGACCACTACCCCAAGGCGCTCTCGCACGGCATGCGCCAGCGTGTCGCCCTCGCCCGGACGTTTTCGCTGGACTCGCCGGTAATGCTCATGGACGAACCGTTCGGCGCACTCGATGCGCAGACCAAGCTCCAGCTCGAGGACGTACTGCTCGATCTGTGGAACGCCGAGAAGCGGACTGTCCTGTTCATTACGCACGACCTGAACGAAGCCGTCACCATGTCCGACAGGGTGGTCGTGATGTCGCCGCGCCCCGGCAGGATCATTGCCGATATTTCAATTCCGCTGCCGCGCCCGCGCTCGGTAAGGGCATTGCAGAAGGATCCCCATTACCACGAGATCTACTCCAATGTCTGGTCGCGCCTTGAAGAAGGCCTCAACCAGGAAGGACGGCACGCGCCATGAATCCCGAGACCCGGCGCAACAGCCCGACCGTTCTGATTCTGCAGATCGTGTCCCTGGTCCTGTTCCTTCTGCTGTGGGAGTGGGCGGCGAAAACCCGCGCGGTCGACCCGCTGTTCATCGGCCAGCCCTCGAAGATTTTCGCCTATCTGTACCAGTCGGTATTCGTGGACCAGGTGCTTCTGAAAGAAGCGGTCTGGACGCTCTCGGAAACGGCGGCGGCATTCGTGCTCGGCAGCGTCGCCGGGATAGCTTTCGGGCTGCTGTTCGTGCTCTACGAGCCGATCGAGCGGTTTCTCGATCCGCCGTTTTCCGCGCTCAATTCGCTGCCGCGGATCGCCCTGGCGCCGCTCTTTCTGCTCTGGTTCGGCCTCGGTCCCATCTCGAAAATCGCCCTCGGCTTTTCGCTGACCTTTTTCATCGTGCTCAACAACACCGTGGCGGGGGCGCGCAGCGTCGATTCTGACTGGATCATTCTTGCGCGCATGCTCGGCGCGGGAAAGGCGAAAATATTTTTCAAGGTGACCCTGATCAGCGCCGTGCCCACGATATTCTCGGGACTGCGCCTGGGCCTGATTTATGCCCTGCTCGGGGTCATCGGCGGCGAGATCATTGCATCGCAGTACGGCCTTGGCCAGCTTCTCAGCCTGCTCGCCAACACTTTCGAGACCAACGGGGTCTTCGCGGTGCTGTTCTTCCTCGCGGCGCTGGGAGTCACCCTGTCGAAACTGATGAGCGCGATTGAGGCTTATCTGCTGCGCTGGCGCTGACTGTCAAGGAAAAACCACACCATGACCAACGTCACAATCGTCGAAGCCTTGCGCACGCCGTTCGGCAAGCTCGGCGGCAAGCTGCAGCGGTATTCGGCAGTCGAGCTCGGCGCCATCGTCGCCAAGGCGGCGCTGGAACGCGCCGGAGTAAAGGCTGAGGACGTGAGCGAAACGTTCTTCGGCTCCGCGCTGCTCGCCGCGGGCACCTCGGTCGCGGCGCGTCAGGTCAATTTCAAGGCCGGCATTCCTGCGGAGACGCCTTCCCTTACGATTGACCGCGCGTGCTGCTCCTCGATGACCTGCATCGGCCTTGGCTGGATGAAGATCAGGCTCGGCGACTCGAGCGTCGTGCTGGCGGGAGGACTGGAGAGTTCCAGTCAGACCCCGTTTCTGATGCGGGGCATCCGCACGGGGAAACGCCTCGGCGATTTCACCGTCGAGGATCCGATGCAGTTCCGCAACCCGATCAACAATCGGCCCATCACCCTGGTGACCGGCGAGATGGCGCTCGAATTCGGCGTGTCGCGCGCGGAACAGGACGAGTGGGCCTATGGCAGCCACATCAAGTACTTCAAGGCCTACGACAGCGGCGTGTATGGCGATGAGATCGTTCCCGTGGAGATCGGCAACGACCACGCCCGCGAAATGCTTGCCATCGACGAAGCGCCGCGGCGCGACGTGTCGCTGGAAAAACTGAGAACTCTTGCGACCGTGTACGGCAGCCCGACGGTGACCGCCGGCAACGCGCCCGGGTTGAACGACGGCGCCTCTGTCGCGCTGTTGATGCCCGCCGAAGAGGCGCGGCGCAGGTCCATTTCACCCCTCGGCGAAATCGTGGCCTACGCCCAGACTTCCGGCGCTCTCTCCTCCTCGGTCTACATGCCCGGGGTCGCGATCCAGACCGCGCTGAAGCAGGCCGGCCTTGAATTGCGCGACCTGAAGCGTATCGAGATCAACGAGGCGTTTGCGGCGATGCCCCTGGTGTCCACGAAGCGCATGGCCGACGGGGATAAGGAGCTGCTGCGATCGCTGCGTTCCATCACCAACGTAAACGGGGGCTCGGTCGCGCTGGGTCATCCCACGGGGGCGAGCGGCGCACGCGTGGTGATGGCGGTCATGCGCGAACTTCGCCGCCTGGGCGGTGGCTATGGCGCCGCGGCGATATGCGGAGGCTACGGCCAGGCCGACGCCATCATCGTCAAGGTCTCTGCTTAACGAATATCGATCGAGGACATCATGCCGAAGGACGAGGATGAAAAGCTCCAGTACACACTGACCTACCGCGATGCGGTCGACATTCTTCGCGTCGTCAAGGATTCCGAATATTGCGATTCCCTGGAACTCGAGTTCGGTGACATGAAGCTCAGCCTGACGCGATCCGGCGCGGGCGAAGCCGCGGCGCGGCCCACTGCGCGCGTCGCGCCCGCCGTACGCGAAGCGGCACCGCAAAAGCCAGTGCCAATTGCGCCAGCTTCGGCAAAGCCGGAAAGCGGCAGCGTGGACGACGGCTATGCGAGCGTCGTCGCACCCATGCTCGGCATCTTTTTCGTCGCCTCGGCTCCGAACGCCCCGCCGTTCGTGCAACCCGGTGATGTCGTCGCGAGCGGCGACACGGTGGGACTGATCGAAGCGATGAAGCTCTTTACCCCGGTCACGGCCGGCGTGGCCGGCAAGGTTGTCAGGGTGCTGGCCGAAAACGGCTCCCTCGTGGAGCATGGCCAGACCTTGCTCCTAATCGACCCGCTGCGCTGAGAGAGCATCATGCCGGCAATCAAAAGGGTGTTCGTCGCGAACCGGGGTGAAATCGCGGTTCGCATCATCCGCGCGTGCCAGGAGCTCGGCATTGAAACGGTAATCGGCGTTTCCGAGCCCGACCGCGAATCGCTTGGCGCCCGCATGGCCGACCGCGCCATCTGCATCGGCCCGGCGCCGGCTGCGCAAAGCTACCTGCGGCCGGAAATCCTGGTTACCGCCGCCCGGGGCACCGGATGCCAGGCCGTGCATCCCGGCTACGGCTTCCTGTCCGAGCGCGCGGTGTTCCAGCGCAAATGTGTGGAAATGGGGCTGATCTTCATCGGCCCGACGGCGGAAGCGATCGATGCCATGGGAGACAAACTCAGCGCGATCGCGCTCGCGAGAGACGCGGGGGTTCCGGTAGTTCCCGGCTCGGCGGAGCTCAAGTCCGAGGCCGAGGTGCGCGCCGCGGCTGCCGCCATCGGCTACCCCTGCCTGCTCAAGGCGAGCGCGGGCGGAGGCGGCCGCGGCATGCGCATCGTGCGCTCCGACGCGGAATTGGCGGCGGCATTCTCGGGCGCGCGCGCCGAAGCACAGGCAGCGTTTGGCGATCCGACTGTCTATCTGGAGAAGTTCGTCGAACGCGCCCGCCACATCGAGATCCAGGTGATCGGCGACGTGCACGGAAACATCTGCCACCTGTTCGAGCGCGACTGCAGCGTCCAACGCCGCCACCAGAAGCTCATCGAGGAAGCGCCCTCTCCGGTGCTCCCTCCCGCCACTCGCGCGCGGATGGCCGAAGCCGCCGTCGCCCTCGCCCGCAATGTGGGCTATTCGAGCGCGGGCACGGTCGAGTTCGTCTACGATGCGGACGAGGACCGGTTCTATTTCCTCGAGATGAATACCCGCATCCAGGTGGAACATCCGGTGACCGAGATGGTCACCGGCATCGACCTGGTCAAGGAGCAGCTGCGCGTCGCCATGGGCGAGACGCTGTCGTTCCGCCAGGAGGACGTGCGCATTCGCGGCCACGCGATCGAGTGCCGCATCAATGCCGAGGATGCGAGCTCCGGATTCATGCCCAGCCCCGGGCGCGTGACGCGCTGGTCGGCACCGGAGCATCCCGATTTGCGGCTCGATACGCACTGCCATGAGGGCTACCTGGTCCCGCCCTACTATGACTCGATGGTCGCAAAGCTGATCGCTTCGGGCGGGAATCGCGGGCAAAGCGTGGAACTGATGGTGGGCGCCCTCGATGAGTTCCGAGTCGAAGGCATCAAGACGACCATTGCCCTGCAGAGCGCGGTGGTGGCGCACCCGACATTCCGCGACGCAGGCGTGACGACGCGCTGGCTGGAAAACGAATTTCTGCCGTCCTGGAACAAGGCTGCGTGAGCCAGGCCCGGTTGTCGCAATGAACCTCATCGATTTTTTTGACAGGACGGCATCGCGCCATCCCGGGCGTACCTGCGTGACAGGCGTCGCAAGAACGTGGACCTACCGCGAAATGTCGGACTTCGCGACCCGCGTCGGCAACGGCCTGAAGGCATTTGGCGTGGTGCGCGAGACCAAGTGCGCAGTGCTGAGCCGTAACGACCCGCTATCCTTCGGGGCGTTTCTCGGCATACTCAAGGCGCAAGGCGCCTGGGTGCCTGTGCATACCGGCAACGGCGCAGCGGAGAATCTCCACCTGCTGGAGTTCTTCGACGTCGAAATCCTGTTCTACGGAAGCGAGTTTGAGGAATTTGCACGCCACGCGAAGGCACGCGTTCCCGCCATCAGGCAGTTCATCTGTCTCGATTCGGCAGGTCACTTCGCCCCCTGCGTCCTCGATTGGGCGGAACGCCAGTCCGGCGAACCCATCCGCCTGGAATGGGATCCCGATGCGATGTGCATGCTGCGCGGCACCGGCGGCACGACCGGCCTGCCGAAGGGAGTCATGAACACGAATCGGAACTTCGAAACCACGCTCGCCAATTTTCTCGCGCGGTTGCGCTTCGATGCGCCGCCCGTATATCTCGCTGCCGCCCCGCTTTCGCATGCGGCAGGCGTGTTTGCATGGGTCTGCATCGCATTCGAAGGCACGATGGTCATCCATCGCAGGTTCGACGCCCAGCAGGTGCTGCAAGCCATAGGCGAACAGCGGGTCTCGATGCTCTACCTCCCCCCCACGGCGATCTATACCCTGATGTCCCAGCCAAACGCGAGGAGGTTCGACTACTCGTCGCTGCGCCACTTTCTCTATGGCGCCGCGCCGACCGCATCCGCGAAACTGCGCGAGGCCGTGCAGCTGTTCGGCAACGTCATGACGCAGTGCTACGGCCAGACCGAGGTGCCTACCTCCGTGGCCAGCCTCACCCCCGAGGAGCATCTTGACGCGCACGGCAACATCGATGAGAAACGGCTGCTGAGTTGCGGACGCCCTTCGCCCTTTGTGCGCGTCGAACTCATGGACCATGGCGGGCGGATCGTCGATCGCGGCAATATCGGTGAAATCGTCGTTCAGGGCGGCCTGGTAATGAAGGGCTACTACAAGAACGCCGAAGCCACTGCGGAAGTCTCCTGGCACGGGTGGCACCATACCGGCGATCTCGCCTACCAGGACGACGATGGGTACATGTACATCGTCGATCGCGCGAAGGACATGATCATCACGGGCGGATTCAACGTGTATCCGCTCGAAGTCGAGCAGGTGATACTGAGCCACCCCAGCGTGCAGGATTGCGCGGTGGTAGGCGTGCCGGATGAAAAATGGGGCGAGGCGATCAAGGCCGTGGTTGAACTGAAACCCGGCTATACGGTCGATCGAGCCACGCTCGTGGCGCTGTGCAAGCAGAAGATCGGCAGCATAAAGGCGCCGAAATCGGTCGATTTCGTCGACCGGATGCCGCGCAGCGCGGTAGGCAAGGTGATGCGCAAGGAAGTACGCAAACGCTACTGGGAAGGACAGGACCGGCAAGTGTCCTGAGCCGGAAATTTCCAAGTCCGAGCGGCTTTGAAACGGCTCAGCCTCGTTAAGAACTGCGCACGCCGCCAGCCGGCCGCCGCGCCAGCGCAAGGCCCAGCATGAACGCAGCCGTGCTGAACACGATGACGCCGATCCCGAAGCCGAGTTCGCGACCCTCAGCCCAGGCGGCGAGCGCCTCCGAGTGACGCTCGGCGAGCGTGAAGCCTGCGACGCCCAGGCTCAACGCGGCGACGGCGATTCCCAGGACACGCGAAGCAATGCGCGCACGGGCATCCGCCCGGCGCAGGAGCGATGCGATCCACAGTCCGTTCGCACCGTCTGCGAGCGTCATGCCGAGCATGAAGAGCAGGCCGAGCGCGAGTGAATGGGCGACGCCGCCGAACTGGCTCGCGGTGACCGCGAACAGCGCCGCCTGCGAGAGGGTGTCGAACGAGACCGCGAAGAGCGTCCCCACCAGGGCGATTGCCAATGGATGCGAGGTACGCGTGAGTGGCTCGAGCATCCGGCTGCGGATGCCGACCGGCGCAACAACGCGGCCGGGTGGCGCGCCGAGCACGGCGGCGAGATTGACCAGCCCCAGGGCGGTGAGGAAGCCAACCGAAATCCAGGTACCGACGTTCTCGAGCCAGTCCGGAACGATCCAGCGCTCCGCGGCAAGTCCAACCGCGAGAGCCGCACCGAGGACCACCGCACCGTGTCCGAGGGAAAAGAGCGCGCCGCACCAGCGCGCCAGCCGCGGGCGCGCGCGGCTGTTGTACCGCGCCAGCCCGTCAATCGCCACGAGGTGGTCGGCGTCGAGGTCGTGCTTCGCGCCCAGAACGAACACCAGCGTGGCGAGCGCGAACCAGTCGTTCGGCAGATCCTGCACCGCTCCCTCCGAGGCGCGGGAATTCCGGCGTATGAACTTCGATTAGGACATGCTACGGCGGCAGTGACCCCGTCGCTTGACCTGCATCAAGACAACCGGCGCGCGTGCACGCGGCGGTGGCGCCATGCGCGCGGTGCCGAGCGAGGTAGAGCGGGGTGCGAGACTTGGGGATCTTGAACACGAAGTGATACCGGGCAACGTGGTAGCTCGGATCGAATCCCCAAAAATTCAGCTTCACGCGTTCCAGTTCGTCGGCGCGATAATGCTCGAGCGGCTTCACCGCCTCGTCTGCCGCCCGTTCTGCGCGCTTGCGCTCGAGCTGCGCGGCGAAATCGGGCGCGGCGGCGAGCGCGCTCGCAGTACGCTCGACGTGCACGACGAAGGCTTGCAGGTCCTCGCCCGCCGCCTCGTCGATCAACCCGAGCGCCATGGCCTGCGGCGACCCGATCGGCAGCCGCCGCTCGGTGATCGCACGCGCGCGCTCGGCGCCGACCCGCTTGGGCAACAGGTAGGTCCAATACTCGGAGCCGTAGAGGTTGCCCATGCCCTTGTAGTGCGGGTTCAGGATCACGCCGCGGCGCGCGAGCACGCGATCGGCGGCGAGCGCGAGGAAGACGCCGCCAGCCCCGGCGTTGCCCTGCATCGCAGCGATCGTCAGGTGGCGGTCGCAGGAAAGGATCTCGAGCGCGACGTCGTCGATCGCATTGATGTTCGCCCACGACTCGTCCGCAGGGGTGGCCGAGGCCTCGATGACGTTCAAATGGATCCCGTTCGACCAGAAGTCGCGCCCGCCCATCAACACGATGACACGCGTCGGGCGGGACTTCGCGTAGCGGATTGCCGCGGCGAGCCGCTCGCACTGGCGCGTGCTCATCGCGCCGTTGTAGAACGGGAAATGCAGGTATCCCACGCCGTCGCGCTCCGCGTAGGCGAGCTCGCGATAGGTGCGTGCGCGAGCCTCGTCGTGCAGCGGCACGGTGAGCTCCGGCACACCCGCGAGCTTGTCCCCCAGCACCGTCGTCGCGGGGAGCTTGAGCGCCGGTTCACCCTGTGTCTTGCGTTTCAGGTGGCCGATCCACACCGCGCCGTCGATCGTCGCGCGCAGGATCGCGCCGTCACGCCGCGCAATCACCGCCCCGGGTCGCCCGGCTTGAAGCGAATCCTCCGGGTGCGCGTCGTAGAGGTACACCGGCTCGCAGTACAGTTCGTCGAGCACGCCCGGCACTCCGTCCGCGGCCCGGAGCTTCGCGAGCACGGACACGGTGGAATCGCGCGTCCAGTCGATCGCGCGGTCGCTCTGGCGCATCGGCGGCCGCGCCCGCCCGCGGACGTCCGGCCGCGCGTAATCGAGCGGCGCGGGCAGAAAGTCGGGATCGCGCATGCGTTCGAGCGACGCAGCCAATGCCCGCACCGCGGCCTCGGTCACCTCGTTGCGATAGAGGCTCGCCTTGTTCGCGGCACGCATGGGGAAGTTCGCCGACGCCCAGATCGGGCCTGCGTCCATCTCGGCCAACGCCTCGAGGGCGGTTACGCCCCATTCCGCTGCGCCCTCCTGTACCGCCCAGTCCAGAGACGACGGTCCGCGATCGCCCTTGATTCCCGGATGAATGACGATGCAGCGGCGGCTGCGCCAGACCGACTCCGGGATCGCGCGCTTCAGGAACGGCGCGACGACCAGCTCCGGGTCGTACAGCCGCACCGCTTCCTCGGTCACCCGGTCGTTGATGTCGAACTCGATCGAGACCTCGTGCCCGCGCGCCGCCAGCTCAACATACAGCCGCTGGGCGAGGCTATTGAAGGCATGCGTCAGAAAGAGGATTTTCACGTCCGGCGTTTCACGCTTCACGCTGCAAGGCGCGCGTTCAGCAAATCCTCGGCAACTGTTCGGCGGAGAGCCAGTCGACCATGCGCGCGCCGCCCAACGCGGTCTCCATCTGCACGAAACGGTGCGGATCCTCGAGCGCTTCGCCGATGATCGCGGCGTCGCGGCCTAACGGATGTTCGCGCATCGCCACCAGCAGGCGCGACGCGTCCTCGGGGGCGCAGATCGCCACCAGCTTGCCTTCGTTTGCGACATTCAGCGGATCGAGGCCGAGGAACTCGCAGGCCGCGTGCACCGCAGGCTTCACCGGCAGGTCCTTCTCCCGGATGCGGAAGCCGACGCCGGACGCCCGCGCAAACTCGTTCAGCGTCGCGGCGAGCCCGCCGCGCGTGGGATCGCGCAGGCAGCGGACTTCCGGCACCGCCTCGACCATCGCTGCGACCAGACCGTGCAGCGCGGCGGTGTCGGAACGGATCGTGGTCTCGAACTCGAGGTTCTCGCGGAACGACATGATCGCCACCCCGTGGTCGCCGAGTGTGCCCGAGACGAGCACCCGGTCGCCGGGCCGGGCGCGATCGCCCGAGACTTCGACGCCCTCGGGTACGACACCGACTCCGGTCGTCGTGATGAACACGCCGTCCCCCTTGCCTTTCTCGACCACCTTGGTGTCGCCGGTGACGATCGGCACGCGCGCCTCGCGCGAGGCCGCGGCCATCGACTCCACGATGCGCTTGAGGTCGGCGAGCGGAAATCCCTCTTCGAGGATGAAGGTGGCGGAGAGGTAGAGCGGCCGTGCGCCGGCCATCGCGACATCGTTGACGGTGCCGTGCACCGCCAGACAGCCGATGTCGCCGCCGGGAAAGAACAGCGGCGAGACGACGTGGCTGTCGGTCGCAAGGACCATGCGCCCGGCCGGCACCGCGAAGCATGCCTGGTCGTTCAGCGGCCGCAGCCAGTCATTGTCGAACGCCGCGAGGAACAGCTCGTCGATCAGCTGCGCCATCGCGCGCCCGCCCGAGCCATGGCTCATGTCGACCCGCCCGTTCCGGAAGTCGATCGGCCGGACGTAGTCCTGCTTGACCGCCCCGCTCACGCCGCCGCCTCTTCATCCCGGAACCTGCCGTAGCTGTACCAGGCCGCGCACGCCCCCTCGCTCGATACCATGCACGAGCCGATCGGATTCTCCGGCGTGCAGACCGTGCCGAAGAGCTTGCAGTCCTTCGGCGTCTTGGCCCCGCGCAGGATCGCCCCGCATTCGCAGGCCTTGTTGTCGGCCACCGAGCGGTAGACGATGTCGTAGCGCCTTTCGGCATCGAAACGCCCGTACCTCGACTTGATCCTGAGCGCGCTGTACGGCACTTCGCCGAGACCGCGCCACTCGAACGATCGGCGCAGCTCGAACACTTCGGCGACGAGGGCCTTCGCGCGTGCGTTGCCGTCGCGCGTCACCGCGCGCGAGAACTCGTTCTCCACCTCGTGGCGGCCCTCGTTCACCTGCCGCACGAGCATCAACACCGCCTGCATCACGTCGAGCGGCTCGAATCCGGCGATCACCACCGGCTTGGCGTATTCCTCGGCGAAATACTCATACGGCGCGCTGCCGATCACGCACGAGACGTGCGCCGGGCCGACGAACCCGTCGAGCGGCACGGTGCCAATGTCGCGCACCTGCGGCGACTCGAGGATGTTCGAAATCGCCGCCGGGGTGAGCACGTGGTTGCAGAACACGAAGAAGTTCTCCAGGCCCTGTCGCTCCGCTTCGAGAATCACGATCGCCGTCGGCGGGGTGGTGGTCTCGAAGCCGATCGCGAGGAACACGACTTCCTGCGCCGGGTTTTCGCGCGCGATGCGCAGCGCGTCGGCGGCCGAGTAGACCATGCGGACGTCGGCGCCGGCCGCCTTGGCCTTGAGCAGGCTCGTTCTTCCGGAGGCCGGGACACGCATCGTGTCGGCGTAGGTGCACAGCGTGACGCCGCGCTCGAGCGCGAGCGCGATCGCGTTGTCGATGCGACCGATCGGCAGGACGCATACCGGACACCCCGGCCCGTGCACCATGTTCACCGACTTCGGCAGCAGGTCGGTCACGCCGTAGCGCGAGATCGCGTGGGTATGGCCGCCGCAGAACTCCATGAAGTTGTAGCGCCGGCCCGGCTCGACTGCGCGGGCGAGCCGCCCGGCCAGCACGCGCGCGAGCTCGCCATCGCGGAACTCGTCGACGTACTTCATGCGGGGGCTTCGTCGATCGCAGCGAAAAGCGCGAGCGTCTTCGCCGCCTCTTCGGGTTCGAGCTTGCTGATCGCGTAGCCGGCGTGCACGATCACGTAATCGCCCTCGGCCGCATCCGGGACGAGCGCGAGCGACACGCGTTTGCGCACGCCGCCGAGGTCGATCAGCGCATCGTCGCGTTCGAACCGTTGCACGACGAGCGCGGGGATGGCGAGGCACATGCGCTATCAACTCCCCTGCGCGGCGATGGCGACGGCCGCCTGCCCGAGCGCGAGCCCGCCGTCGTTCGGCGGCGCCTGCCGAGCCTCGAGGACGCGCAGGCCTTGCCGCTCGAGGCGTTCGCGCAGACCGGTCGAGAGCACATGGTTGACGAAGCAGCCGCCGCCCAGGGCGACCGTGGCGAGGCCCGCCTCTCGCGCTGCGCGTACCGCCCAGTCCGCGAGCGCGGCGACCAAGGTCGCGTGAAACAGCGCCGCGCCGTACGCCGCATCGCCGAGATCGGCGAGCCGCGCGGCGAGCGGCAGCAGGTCGAGTACGCCGCCGTCGATGCGCCAGCCCGCGTCGAGCGGCGCGACCCGGCCGTGACGCTCGGCGAGACCTTCAAGGTGCATCGCTGCTTGTCCCTCGAACGCGCTCACCTCGCGCACGCCGAGGAGTCCGGCCGCAGCGTCGAACCACCGGCCGGCGCTCGACGTGAGCGGGCAGTTCGCGGCGCGATCGAGCATCCGCGCCACCACAGCGGCGGCCGGACGATCGAACCGCGCGGCGATTTCCGCGCCGCGGCCGAGCGCGTGCAATGCAGCCGCCGCCATCCGCCAAGGCTCACGCGCGGCACGATCGCCGCCCGGCAGCCGCAGCGCACGCAGGTGCCCGAGGCGCGACAGCGAAGCTCCCTCGACGCGCAGAAGCTCGCCGCCCCAGATGCCGCCGTCGCTGCCGAGCCCGACGCCGTCGAGCGCGAGGCCGAGCACAGGCGCGCGCGCGCCGTGTTCGGCCGCCACGGCAGCGATGTGCGCGTGGTGATGCTGGACCCCGATCGCCCGGATGCCGTGCTCGCGCGCGAACGCGGCCGCGAAACGCGTGCTGTAGAAATCCGGATGCAGGTCGTGCGCGACGATTTCGGGGGTCACATCGAGGACCCGCAGGAGGTGGATCGCGGTCTCCTCGAGCGCCCGCGCGGTGGGCGCATTGTCGAGATCGCCGACATGTTGCGACAGAAAGGCTTCGTCGCCGCGCGTGACGCACACAGCGTTCTTGAAGAACGCGCCGGTCGCGAGGACCGACGGACCCGTAGCGGCGAGCTTGATCGGCGCCGGCGTGAAGCCGCGCGCGCGGCGGATGAAAGCCGGGGCGCCGCGCTCCTCGCGCACCACGCTGTCGTCGCAACGCACCAGGATCTCGCGGTCGTGGACGACGAATGCGTCGGCGATTCCCGCCAGGCGGTGGAAAGCCTCGTCTTCTCCGGTCACCAGCGGCTCGCCGCCCGGGTTCGCGCTCGTCATCACGAGTGCGAGCGGTTGCGGCGCGGCGAGCCATGCGGTGCTCGCGGGCCGGCCAGCCGCCTCGTGGAACAGCAGGTACTGGAGCGGCGTGCAGGGGAGCATGACGCCGAGCCATTCGAGGCCCGGCGCTACGCCCAGCAGCAAGGCGTCGCCGCCGACGGTCTTGCGCAGCAAGACGATCGGGCGTTCGCCCGACTCGAGCAAGGCCCGTTCGCCAGGGTGCAAGACCGCGAACGGCGCGAGCGACGCTGCGTTGGCGACCATGACCGCGAAAGGCTTCTCCTCGCGCCCCTTGCGGCTGCGCAGGCGCGCGACTGCGCCCGCGTCACGGGCATCGCACACCAGGTGATAGCCGCCGAGGCCCTTGATCGCGAGGGTCTCGCCGCGGGCGATGCGCGCGATCGCCGCCGCCACCACGTCACCCTCGCCGCCGGGCGCACCGCGCGCATCGCGCAGCGACAACCGCGGGCCGCAGGCCGGGCAAGCATTCGGCTGGGCGTGGAACCGGCGCGTCGACGGATCGCGGTACTCGGCAGCGCACGCCGGGCACAGGGCGAAAGCGCGCATGCTGGTGTTGGGGCGGTCGTAAGGCAGCCCCTCGATGATGGTATGACGCGGCCCGCATTGCGTGCAGTTGATGAAGGCGTGGCGGTACCGGCGGTCGCGCGGATCGAACAACTCGGCAAGGCAATCCGCACAGACCGCGGTGTCCGCCGCGATCCCGGTCCGCACCGGACCAGCGCGGCTCGGTTCGATCGCGAAACCGCGCTCGGCGCGGGGCGGCGTCGCGTGCGCCTCGATCGCGTCGATTCGCGCGAGCCCCGGGGCTTCGCCGGCGAGGCGCCCGACGAAGTGATCGAGCGCGCCCGCGTAGCCCTCGACCTCGATCGCGACCCCCTCGGCGTCGTTGCGCACGAAGCCGCTCAGGCCCAGTTCGTTCGCGAGGCGCCAGACGAAGGGCCTGAACCCAACGCCCTGCACCGCGCCGCGCACGCGAATGGCGCGGCGGCAAGCGGTCGATGAGGTCGCGAGCAAGGTCATCGTCGGGCGCGACTCAGGGCACCCTGCGCCGCCAGCACGCCGCCCTCGATCCAGGCGAGCCACTCGTCCATGCCCTGCCCCCTGGTCGCGGACAGCTCGATCACGCCGATCTCCGGGTTGACGCGGCGCGCGTAGCCGAGGCAGCGCGCGACGTCGAACTCGACGTACGGGAGGAGATCGATCTTGTTGAGCAACATCAGCGTCGAACGGCGGAACAGGTCCGGGTACTTGAGCGGCTTGTCCTCGCCCTCGGTGACCGACAGCACGATCACCTTGTGCGCCTCGCCGAGATCGAAACCGGC
Source organism: Burkholderiales bacterium (assembly GCA_017880775.1). Taxonomy (GTDB): domain Bacteria; phylum Pseudomonadota; class Gammaproteobacteria; order Burkholderiales; family SG8-39; genus JADGRQ01. The sequence continues at coordinate 30,888 of JADGRQ010000037.1, forward strand.
CGGACAGACCAGGTTGCCGACATTCTCGATCATCAGCACGCTGCCGGCGGGCGGCGCCAGCCGCTCGAGCGCGCGACCGACCATGTCGGCGTCGAGGTGGCAGCCTTTGCCGGTATTCACCTGCAGCGCGCGCGCCCCCGTCGCACGGATGCGGTCGGCGTCATGGCTCGTTTCCTGATCGCCCTCGATCACAACGACCTCGCGCCTCCCGTGCAGGGCTTCGATCGTTTTGACGAGCAGCGTCGTCTTGCCCGAGCCGGGGCTCGAGACGAGATTCACCGCGAAGACGCCGCGCTCGGCGAGGCGCTGGCGGATCGCCGCCGCGAGAGCGTCGTTCTTCGCGAGGATATCCTGCTCGATCTGCACCATTCTCGTCTGCGACAGGCCAGGCGCGTGGGCCGCCGCCGGGCCACGGCCGAAGTGAAGGTCATGATGGTCGTGCCCGTGGGCGTGCGAGTGCACGTGGTGCCCGTCGCCATGTCCGTGTTCGTGTTCGTGTGGATCGGAATGGTCATGCGGATGGCTGTGCACGGTGCCATCGGCGTGGCGGTGTTCGAGCGCGTGTTCGCCCTCGATCCGCGTTTCGCCTTGACCGCAGCCGCAGGTGGTGCACATGGCGCTCTCTCGCTCCTTGAGGCTTCTCAGTCGATCTCGATATCGCGTACCCGCATCTCGTCGCCGCCGGTCACCTGCAGCTGATAGCCGGCGCAGCGCGGGCAGGCGTCGCCCAGCCGGTCGAGGGATACAGTGTCGCTGCACTCCATGCACCAGGCTACCCCTTCGCTGGTGTGGATTTCGAGCTGGGCGTCTTGCGCGATGCTGTTCCGGGTGACGACCTCGAAGGAGAAGGCCAGGGCCTCCGGTTCGACGTGCGACAGCCGTCCGATCGTGAGGTGCACGGCTCGCACCCGTGACGCGCCGTGGTGGCGCGCGGTTTCCTCCACGATCTGCAGGACGCTTTCGGCCAAGGCCATCTCGTGCACGGTGAAATTCGACCCGGGAATGCGCGAGCGTACGGGACGAGGCTCAGCGGGTGCTGAGCAGGCGCCCGCGCAGGAAGGCTCGCCGATCCGGACGCTGCGGCGTCCCCGCGGTTGCGACCGCAGAGGCGCCGGCCGGCTCCGGGGTCATCAGCGTTTCGAGCGTTGTGCGCGCCACCTGGCTGACCCGCGCCTGATCGTTGAACGCGCTCATCGGCGAATGCAGCGAGTGCAGCCAGTACACGCCGAGAACCTCGTCGCCGCCATACCGGAAGTGGCGCGGGCCCCGCGGCAATTGCACCAAGCGTTTTTGTCCGATCCGGTTCCAGTCCACTGCCAACTCGGGCGGTTCCGGCAGCAGCATCAGGTTCATGAACCACGGCGTTACCAGAACGCCGAGGATGCCGTCGTCGAAGGGACCAAAGTCGATGGTTTCGATCGCCAGCCGCTCGTTGTAGAAAGGCAGGTCCCGTACGGTCGCGGCGATCTCATGGAACCGCGCCACCAGGGCCTGGACGCGCTGTTCCATGCGTGTGGCGTCAGGCGAGGCGAAGTTGCGAGCCGAGTTCATGCCGTGATCGATGCCCATGCCGGAGTTGCGGACGGATCCTGGACCGCTTCGTCGCGGCTCATCCGCGCGAGACGCTCCAGCAATGCGAGCGCCTCGCCAGCCTGCGCCGCCGTCAGGAGCGAGACCGCGTAGCGCTGCGCCTGCACGGCAACCCAATCGCCCACCGCCGGCGGCTCCTCGAGGAGTGCGATCGAAACCGGGATGCGCGCCGCCCCGCGCTCGACCTCGGCGAAGAAGCCGTCGACCGCGACGATGCGGCAGGGCACTGTCAGGCACATGCGAGCCACGCCTTTTGTTCTTCGCCCACGCGTTTGACGGTCTGCTGCATGGGCGTTTGTCCCCAGGCTGCGAGACGGCGCAGCACCGCTTGGAGCGCAGTCGCGGCCGCCTCGCGGCCGCATTGAGACAACTCGATGCCAAGCGAGAGGTCGGCCGGCTCAATGGCGACGAGAATGATTTCCCGGGGCCGCGAGCCGATCAGCTCCAGGCTTGCCAGCACGTCGCTGAAGCCGACCTGGTGCGGCGAGAGTTTTTGACTGAAGAAAGCCGGAAGTTCGCCGTCGGCGACCTCGATCACCGTGCCGGGCGCCTGGCCGGTGCGGGCCGCATCCACGACGACGACCCGTTCGGCCTGCGCCAGCGCGTCGAGCAGGTCCATCCCCGACGTCCCGCCGTCGATCAGTTCGACCGCGGGCGGCAGGCGGTAGCGCTCGGCGAGCGCGCGCACGACGTGAACCCCGACACCCTCGTCGCTGAGGAGCAGGTTGCCCAGGCCGATGACGAGGATGGACGCGTTCGACATCGACATTCAATACGCGCGCACTTGGGCGATCGGCCTGCCGGCGAGATCCACCATGTGGACCGCGCAGGCGATGCACGGATCGAAGGAATGCACCGTGCGCAGCACTTCGAGCGGCAGCTCGGTGTTGGCGACCGGGTTGCCGACGAGCGACGCTTCGTAAGGACCCATGGCCTCGCTGTCGTCGCGCGGCCCCGCGTTCCAGGTCGAGGGCACGACCGCCTGGTAATTCTTGATTTTGGCGTTTTCGATCACGACCCAATGAGAGAGCACGCCGCGCGGCGCTTCATGAAAGCCGACGCCCTGCACCTCGCCTTTCGGGAACTCGGGGGGATTGAACGTCGCGTAGTCTCCCTTGGCGATATTCGCCATCAGCAGGTTCCACTGGTTCTCGAGGCTGTCGAGCAATACCGCGCAACGCACGCCGCGTGCGGCGATGCGGCCGATGGTCGAGTGCAGCGCCGTGAGCGGAATCTCCTTCCCGCCCACCGCCTTCGCGATCGCGAGGGTGCGCTCCAGGTGTTTCTTGGTGCCGGCGTGGCCGGCGAGCAGCATCGCGACGACATTGGGAAGCGGACCCACCTGGGTGCGCTTGCCGTGAAAGGTCGGCGCCTTGATCCAGGAGTACTTGCCGTCGTCCTGAAAATCGGTGTAGCCCGGGGTCGTCTCCCCCTTGAACGGGTGCTTGGTGCCACCGCCGTCGGCGTACGTGTACCACGCGTGTTTCACGCTCTCGGCGACGCCGTCGCGGAAGTAGGGATCGTTGAATGCCGTAATCGGCTTGAACTTCGCGAGGTCGCCGCCGTCGATGTAACCTCCCGGCAGTTCGAACTGGGTGCCCTTGGTGTCGAGCGGCATGTCGGGCACGGACAGGTAATTCACGATGCCGGCGCCGTACTTGGTCCAGTCGGCATACAGCGCGCCGACCGCGGCGATGTCGGGCAGCATCGCGTTGTAGACGAAGTCCTTGAGAGCGTCGATCCACGACTTGATCGCGTATAAACGCTCCAGCGTCAGCGTCGACTGGCTCTCCGGGTTGATCGGATTGGCGACGCCGCCGACGGCGACGTTCTGGATGTGCGGCGTCTTCGAGCCGAGCACGCTCACGATCTTGTTGGCCGTTCGCTGCGCGTCGAAGGCCTGCAGGTAATGGGTTGCCGCGAGCAGGTTCACGTCCGGCGGCAGCTTCATTGCCGGATGGCCCCAGTAACCCGAGGCGAACACGCCAAGCTGCCCCGAGCCGACGAACTTGGTGAGCCGCTCCTTGACCGCCGCGATCTCCGGAACGCTGTTGTGCTGGTAATCCGACAGCGTCGCGCCGATCTTCGCGGCGCCCGCCGGGTCGCCCTTGAGCGCCGAGGTGATGTCGACCCAGTCGAGGGCGGCGAGCTGATAGAAATGCACGATATGGTCGTGCACGCCGTGCGCGCCCATGATCAGGTTGCGGATGTACTGCGCGTTGAGCGGCACCTCCATCTGCAGCGCGTTCTCGACCGCGCGCACCGAGGTGATGGCGTGCACCGTCGTGCAGACGCCGCAGATGCGCTGCGTGAACACCCAGGCGTCGCGCGGATCGCGGCCCTTGAGGATGGTTTCGATGCCCCGCCACATCTGGCCGGACGACCAGGCCTTCTTCACCACGCCGCCATCGACTTCGACATCGATGCGCAGATGGCCTTCGATTCGGGTGATCGGATCAACGACGATGCGCGTCATGGCCACTCCCTCAGGCGTTCACGTTACGGCGCGGCACGGGCTGGATCAGAACCGGCAGCGACTTGACGAAGACGAGATACAGCAGGATTTCCAGGCATACCATGCCGATCGTGACCATCAACTCCGGCACGCTCGGGAAGTAGCTCCAGCCCGCGGTTCCCTGGTACGCGATCAGCCACGAATTGAGGCGGTAAAGCGATCCTCCGGCGAGCGCGGCGCAGCCCGCGAGGAATACCGTGCGCTCGCTGCGCCGGCGCGCGTCGCTCGAGAGCAGCGCGATCGCCGCGCCGAACGCTCCGGTTTCGAGCCAGAACATGAGCGAATCGCGACTGGCCGTGAAGGCGAGAGCCGAATGGCCGCCAAGCACGACCGGCAGCAGGCGCAGCAGCAGGAAGGCGGCGATCAGCCACATCATCACCCGCGAGATCGAAGCGAGCAGCGGCAGCTCCGACGGCGTGCGGAAAGCGCGCCGCACGAGGGTCGCTTCGAACATCACCACGGCGTACCCCATGGCGACGGCCGACAGCACGAAGAGCAGCGGCAGCAGCTCGGTCCACCACAGCGGCGACAGCTTCGCTTTGGTCACCAGAAGGATCGAGCCGAGCGAGGATTGGTGCATGGTCGGCAGCAGCACCCCGAGGGCGATGATGACGAACATCGCCTTGTCGAGCGCGCGGCGGACAGCGTCCATGCCGCGCCAATGAGCGAAGCGCTCGAGGAACGCGGGCGAAAACTCGATCCATAACACCAGGGTGTACGCCATCACGCACAACGCCACCTCGAACATGATCGAGTTCGGGTTCCCATACCAGGGCAGCAGCAGGTTGTAGAACTGCCAGTAGCGCACCAGATCGACCATCACCGCCATCCCCGCCAGCGTGTAGCCGAACAAGGCACCAAGGAGGGCGGGTCGCATGAGCGGGTGGTACTGGCCCCGGTTGAAGATGTAGGTGAGCAGCGCCATGGCGAATCCGCCGCAACCGACGGCGGTGCCGATGATCACGTCGACCACGATCCAGATGCCCCACGGATAGCCCGGATTGAGATTGGTGACCGCGCCGATCCCGTAGTAGAAGCGCACGCCGATGTAGTAGAACGCGATGGCGACGAACAACGATAACAGCGCCACCGGGAGCGTGAACAGGCGCCCGCCGACGGGCCGCGGTGCGGCGTGCGTGGTCATGACGGTCGGCTCCCGTGCGAAGGATCGGACCGCCCCGGATCGTGCGGCGCGCGGCGCACCGCGCGCCACACCAGGACGACGAGCCCGCCGAAAAGGGCGAGCGGGGCGATGAAGCCCTTGTAGATCGTGTGCTGAACGCCTTCGGCGATGGCCGCGAAGGAATGTTCCGGAAGCTTCGGCAGCCCCAGTTTCTCGAACGACACCGCCGCCAGATAACGCACCTGGGTGCCGCCGCCGTCCTTCACGCCGTAGACCCCATCCGCATACTGCGCGACGACACCCTCGTACCTGGGCCGTTTCTCGGTCAGGCTGCCCCGCGGAAACTCGTAACGGCTGCCGGCCTTCGCTGCGAGCCGGGCCTCGGCTTCCTCTTGCAGCGCCGCCACGGGCCCGAACAGCGACGCCCCGGTCGGACAGACATCGCAGCACGCGGGAATGCCGCCCTTGGCAAGCAAGTGCGAGCACATCTCACATTTGTTGATGCGGCCGAATGGCACCGTGAGATCGAACTGCGGCACCCCGAACGGGCAGCCGTAGGAGCAGTAACGGCAACCGATGCAGGCGTCCTTGTTGTAGGTGACGACGCCGGTCTTCGGGTCCTTCTTCATAGCGCTGACCGGGCAGACCGACACGCACGACGGATCGACGCAGTGCAGGCAGTGCCGCTTGACGAACGCGAATCCGTCCTTCTCGCGGTCCTTCACCTCGCGCGTGCCGTCGACAAAAGCCTTGATCACGTTCAGCGTGCGGCCATCGAGGTCCTGCGCCGAGTCCCAAGTACCCTCGTTCCAGCGCGCGAGTTCGGCGGGCATCGCCGCCGGCTGCCCGTTCGCCTGCTTGCACGCGCTGACGCAGGCCTTGCAGCCGACGCAGACCGTCGAGTCGTACAGCATCCCGAGCGCCTGCGGCGGCAGCTGCTTGTCCGGCCGGGCGAGCGAAAAGGCCTGCGCGTCTCCGGCCGCCGTCGCGCCTGCCGCCGCACCGCCGAGCGATCGTTTCAGGAACTCACGCCGGTTCATCGACATGGTGCGCTCCCTCCTCAATCGGTCTTGACGGGCGGCTGGTCTTCGCTTGCGGGCTTGCCGTCCATGTTGCGCGCGGCCACGGCCGCCGCGCCCACCGCGGCGCCGACGAGGCCGGCGACGATCGCAACCGCCAGCGGATCGACCGCGGCGCCCTTGGCGCCGTCCACGGTCGGGTATGCGTTGGGCGGCGTAAGCGTCTTCACCATCGCGAGCGAATGGATCGGCTTGGTGAACGCGGTCTCCTTTTCTGTGCAGCCGAAGCAGGGATGGCCGGTTCCGACCGGCCATGAGCCGAAGCCGACGTCGCCGAAGCCGATGGCCGGACAATTGGCGTGCGTTTCCGGTCCCTTGCAGCCGATCTTGTAGAGGCACCAGCCCTGCCGGTGGCCGAGGTCCCCGAACTGGAGCGCGAAGCGGCCGGCATCGAAATGCGGTCGCCGCTCGCAGTTCTCGTGGATCAGGCGGCCGTAAGCGAAGCGCGGCCGGTTCTTCTCGTCCAGCTCCGGCGCACGCTTGAACGTGAGCAGGTAGAGCACCGTCGAGATGAAGTTGTACGGATTGGGCGGGCAGCCTGGAACGTTGATCACGGTCTTGCCGGGCAGCGCTTCGAAGGTGCCGACCGCGCCGGTCGGATTGGGGCTCGCGGACTGAATTCCGCCCCAGGAGGCGCACGAGCCGATGGCGATGATGGCGGCGGCGTCGGCCGCCACCTCGCGCACGGTCTCGAGCTGGGTCTTGCCGCCGACCTTGCAGTACACACCGTTGTCCTTGGTCGGAATGCCGCCCTCGGTGACCAGAATGTACTGGCCCTTCTTCTCCTGCATGATCTTGTGCTTGTGCTCCAAGGCCTGCTTTCCGGCACCGACGTTCAGGGTCTCGTGGTACTCGAGCGAGATCAGGTCGAGAATCAGGTTCTCCACCGTAGGATGGAACGAGCGCAAAAGAGATTCGGTGCAACCCGTGCATTCCTGGCCGTGAAGCCAGATGACCGACGGCCGCACGCCCGCCGTTGCCGCCTCCGCCATGCGCACACCCGCCGTCGATCCCAGACCCATCGTCGCGGCGACGCCGGTGCAAAACGTAAGGAACTCGCGCCGCGTCATGCCTCCGATGCCGCTGTCGGCATCGTCGAAGCGGCGCAGCACGTCGGCACGCAGCTCCTTGGGTTTGACCGCGGGTTGTTTGACTGCAGCGGCAGGCGTTTCCATCCGATCTCCCCCTTCGCTTTGGCTTCGGGCGATGTTGAATCGGGTGGGACTGTGCCGCTTGATGCAGATCAAACGGAAATCGTGCTGGATTTGACGTGGGTCAAGCGAGGAGGCGGACGCGCTCTGTAGCGTTTGCCAAAGTCCGATCGTGGATACCTAGAGCGCCACCGACGCGTTCGCAGGGCGCTGGCTGGGAGGATTGCGGAATGTTCAGTCGCTCAGGCAATGCGGGTCTGAAGTGGGCGCTCTTGGTTGGCGCTGTGGCGCTGGCGGTGGTCGTTTGGTCCGAGTTGAGGTCTGGGGTTTCCGATCCCGGGCTGGTTTCCCGGGCGCTGGGTCCGGCGAACGTGAGCTACCTGTTCAAGGCTCAAGTGAACGGCAGCAAAGGACCTGCGGCCCAATGCGTCGTCTGCCACGCGCTCGACCGGCGCGAAGCCCAGCGCGTCGCGCCCGGCCTGTGGGGAATCGTCGATGCGCCGAAGGCGCGGGCCGGTTGGTTCGCCTACTCGAGCGCGCTGCGCGCCAAGGGGGGCACCTGGACGGAAGCCGAACTCGACCGCTTCCTCGCCGACCCCCGAGCGTATGCCCCGGGCACGTCGATGATCATTTCCAGCATCCCCGACGACAAGGCGCGGCGCGAGTTGATCGCGTACCTGAAAACCTTGCGCGATTGACCACGCGCGTCACCGCCGAGCCGAGCATCCGCGCCGAAGCGAGCGTTGCGCGAGGCCGGCTGCAGTTGCGTCGCCTGACGAACACCCGACCGGCGCAGGTTTCGCGCGTGCTCGTCGGCAGCGCCCTCGATGAGGTTCCGCGCCGTCTGGCGTTGCTCCTGCCGGTGTGCGGCCACGCCCACGCCTTGGCCGGCCTCGGTGCGATGGAAGCTGCGCTCGGCATCCCGGTCAGCCCCGCGCAGGCGGCGGCGCGCCGGGTGATCGTGCTGGCGGAGCAGGCTGCGGCGCTCGCATGGCGCACGATGATCGACTGGGCGGCGCTGGTCGGGGAAGCCGCGGATCCTCGGCCGCTTGCTGAGCTGCGGCGCCTGCGTAACGCGTTGGCGGCAGCGTTGTTCGGACCCGGGGCCTGGGATCGGATCGGCGGCGCCTCGCTTCGGCCCGATATCGCAGAGGCACGTCGGGCTGCGCAGGCCATCGGGGCGCGGCTCTGCGCACTGATCCCCGAGATCTCGGATCTTTCGGCGCCGTTTGCGCGCGTCAGCGCAGAGCTGCAGGCGGGAGGCAGCATTCCGGCGCGTGTGGTTGCTGCCGCACGGCAGCCGGAGCTTGCGGGCTATGGGCGGCACGACCTGCCTTTCGTTGCCGAGCGCAAGGCCGAGTGGTTTCACGCACGGCTCGCCGCCGAACCCAATTTCGGGGACACGCCGACCGTCGATGGCACGCCCGCGGAGACCGGGGCCTTGGCGGAGCGCCGGCACGCACTGGTCGCGGAAGCCTGTGCAGCTTGGGGCGCCGGGCTCGCCGCACGTTTTTTTGCGCAGGCGCTCGATCTGGTCACGCTGCCGGCGAGATTTGAATCCGCACTGGCCGGGACCGAGGCCGACGCGCCGCAGGCTTGCGACTGCCATGGACGCGGTGCGGGCACCGGGATCGCCGAGACGACGCGCGGTGTTCTCGCGCATTACATTGCAGTCGAGGACGGCAGGGTCGTCCGCGCTCGCAGCGTCGCCCCCACCGAATGGAATTTTCACCCGGCCGGCCCATTTGTCACCGCACTCGCGGCGGCGCCATCCGTGAATCAGCCGCTCGAAGCGGCTCGCTGGCTCGCGGCGAGCATGGATCCCTGCGTCCCGTTCCAGATTGCCCGGATCGCCGATCCGCGCTGAATACCGTATCGGGTACGCTCAGGGCGCGGATTCCGGCGCCTTCGCAGCCGGGTTTCCCGCCGTCCGACTCCAGTCCAGGTAATACGCGGTGAAGCGCCGGTCGCGCGTCGCGATGTGGCGCAGCTGGAACTGCGTCAGTTCGTCCATCTCGCCAGGCGCAAGCGCGCCGTCGCTCGTGGCGTGTCGCGAAGCCATGCCGCGCAGCGTCTCCATCATGCGGTCGTGATCGAGCACATGGTCGTCGTAGTCGGGGTAACTGCACATCCGCATCAGCAGTTGTTCGGACATGAAATGCACGTCGCTGTACGCAACCAGTTGTTCGAGCAGCGCGCGCACCTGCGTCGCGTCGCGGCCCGGGCGCAAGGCATCGCCGAGCGCGCGCAGCATTGCGGTCTGCACCTGGTGCTCGCCATCGATGACTCCGGCCGATGCTTCGCCGTAGCTCGCCGGATCGTTGTCCATGGTCCCCGTGGCTCCCTGGAACGCTGAACCGTAAACCTAGCACATCGCGATCGATCGCACGCACGCCAAGGCCGCCCGGGCGCGGGTCCGGCCGATACTGGGAATCCCGGCTGGCTGCCAAGGCTCGGCCAATCCGGCGTCACAATCAACACGCGGAGCGGATGCCGGAGCAGTAGCCTACGATCAGCATACGGAATTCATGCGCGCCATCATGCGACTGGAGTGAGGGAAACATCATGAGCAAACAAACCCGTGCCAGCCACCCCATCTACAATCTTCTGCCCACGGAAATCGAGGGGTTCGATTCCCTGGCCGAGCTTGCCCTGGATATGCGCTGGTCGTGGAATCATGCGACCGACGAAGTGTGGCGGCAGCTTGATCCCGAACTGTGGGAAATCACGCATAACCCTTGGGTTGTCCCGCAGACGGTGTCGCGCGAACGGATCGAGCGCGTGTTGGCCGATCCCGTTTTTCGCAAAAACGTCGACGGCCTGGTGCAAGCCAGGCGGGAGAATGCGGAGGCGCCGGCGTGGTTTCAGCAGAATCATTCGCAGGATTCCCTGACCTGCGCCGCTTATTTCAGCATGGAATTCATGTTGAGCGAAGCTTTGCCCATTTACTCGGGCGGGCTTGGCAATGTAGCCGGCGATCAGATCAAAGCCACCAGCGATCTGGGCGTGCCGGTGGTCGGCGTGGGACTGCTGTACCAGCAAGGCTATTTTCGCCAGGTGATCGACAAGGACGGAGCGCAAC
>JADGRQ010000068.1 GCA_017880775.1 Burkholderiales bacterium
CATGGTGATGCCGAGCGGATGGCGCAACTCGGAGCCGACGCCGGTGCCGAGCATCAGCGGCAGCGCCGCGAGCAGTGCCGCCATGGTGGTCATCAGGATCGGCCGGAAGCGCAGCAGGCAAGCCTGTCGGATCGCCTCGCGCGGAGTCTTGCCCTCCACCCTTTCGGCCGCGAGCGCGAAGTCGATCATCATGATCGCGTTCTTCTTGACGATGCCGATCAACAGGATGATGCCGATGATGGCGATGATGTCTATGTCCTTGCCGGCGAGCATGAGCGCGAGCAGCGCGCCGACCCCGGCCGAGGGCAGCGTCGAGAGGATGGTCACCGGATGGATGTAGCTCTCGTACAGCACGCCCAGCACGATGTACATCGTCACGATCGCCGCGAGGATCAGCAGCAGCGTATTGTTCAGCGAGGACTGGAACGCAAGCGCTGCGCCCTGAAAACGCGCCTGCACGCTGAGAGGCAGTCCGATCTCGACCTGCGCCGCGCGGATCGCATCGACCGCGTGGCCGAGCGAATAGCCCGGCGCGAGGTTGAACGAGATGGTCGCCGACGGAAACTGCGCCAGGTGGTTGATCAGCAACGGCGCCGTTTTCTCGCTCACGCGGGCGATGGTCGACAGCCGCACCTGCCCCCCGTTGGAGGAGGCGACATAAATGCTCTCCAGCGCGTCCACGCCCCTCTGGAACTCGGGCTTCACCTCCAGAACCACGCGGTACTGGCTGGTCTGGGTGTAGATGGTCGATATGAGCCGCTGGCCGAAAGCGTTGTAGAGCGCGTTGTCGATTGCCGCCGGCGTGACCCCGAGGCGACCTGCGGTGGCGCGGTCGATGTCCACATAGGCCTGCAGGCCCTGATCCTGCAGGTCGCTCGCGACATCGGCAAGCTGCGGCAGCGTGTGAAGCCGCTCCACCAGCTTCGGTACCCAGGCGGAGAGCTCGTCGGGGTCCGCATCCTCGATGCTGAACTGGTACTGGGTGCGGCTGACCCGGTCCTCGATGGTGAGGTCCTGCACCGGCTGCATGTAGAGCGAAACGCCCTCCACCCGGGCGAGCTTCGCCTGCAGGCGCCGGATCACCTCCACCGCATTCACGCGGCGCTCGGCGAGCGGCTTCAGGTTAATCAGCACACGACCGCTGTTGAGCGTGGTGTTGATGCCGTCCACGCCGATGAACGAGGACAGGCTCTCCACTGCGGGATCCTCCAGAACCACTCGCGCGATGGCGCGCTGGCGCTCCGCCATCGCGGTAAACGAGATCGCCTGCGGCGCCTCGGAGATGCCCTGGATAACACCCGTGTCCTGCACCGGAAAGAAACCCTTGGGCACGAAGATATACAGCAGCGCGGTGAGCGCGAGCGTGCCAACCGCGACCCACAGCGTGGCGCGCTGGCGATCCAGCACCCAGTCGAGCATTTCGCCGTAGCGCGCGATTACCCGGTCGAGGAAGCGTCCGCTCTCGCGGTAAAACCACCCCTGCTCGGTTTCGGGCGTGTGCTTCAGCAGCTTCGCGCACATCATCGGCGTGAGCGTGAGCGAGACTACGGCCGAGATCAGGATCGCCACGGCGAGCGTGATCGCAAACTCGCGGAACAAGCGCCCGACGACGTCGCCCATGAACAACAACGGGATCAGCACCGCAATCAGCGAAAACGTGAGCGAGATGATGGTGAAGCCGATCTGCTCGGACCCCTTCAGGGCAGCCTCGAGCGGCGGGTCGCCCTCTTCGATATAGCGCGAAACGTTTTCGATCATCACGATGGCGTCGTCGACGACGAAGCCGGTGGCGATGGTCAGCGCCATCAATGTCAGGTTGTTGATGCTGAATCCCGCCAGATACATCACGCCGAAAGTGCCGACCAGCGACAGCGGCACCGCGATGCTGGGAATAATAGTCGCCGACAGGTTGCGCAGGAACAGGAAAATCACCATCACCACCAGCACGACCGCGAGCACGAGTTCGATCTTCACGTCCCTGACCGAGGCGCGGATGGTGGTGGTGCGGTCGGTGAGAACGGTCACGTCCACCGAACCGGGCAGGGTCGCCTGCAGTTGCGGCAGCAGAGCCTTCACCCGGTCCACGACCTCGATCACGTTCGCGCCCGGTTGGCGCTGAATGTTGACCAGAACCGCGGCCGTGTCGTTGGCCCATGCGGCCAGCCGCATGTTTTCGGCGTCGTCCACCGCCTCGGCTACGTCGGAGAGCCGGACCGGGCGGCCATTCTTGTAGGCGATGATGAGGTTTATATATTCGGCGGCCGATTTAAGCTGGTCGTTGGCGTCGATGGTGGAGGCGCGTGCCGGACCGTCGAAACTGCCCTTGGCCTGGTTCACGTTGGCGGCGGCAATCGCGGTGCGAAGGTCGTCCAGGCTGAGGCCGTAGGCGGCCAGCACCTTCGGGTTGGCCTGGATGCGCACCGAGGGCCTTTGGCCGCCAGAGAGGCTCACCAGCCCCACGCCCGGCAGTTGCGAAATCTTCTGCGCAATGCGCGTGTCAACCAGGTTTTGCACCTTGATCAGCGGCAGCGTCTTCGACATGACTGCGAGCGTCATGATCGGCGTATCGGCCGGATTCACCTTGTTGTAGATCGGAGGCACCGGCAGGTCCGTCGGCAGCAGATTGCCCGAGGCATTGATCGCGGCCTGCACCTCCTGCTCGGCCACGTCGAGGGACAGCTCGAGGCTGAACTGCAGCGTGATCACCGACGCGCCGCCCGAGCTGGTGGAAGACATCTGGTTGAGGCCCGGCATCTGGCCGAACTGGCGCTCCAGGGGCGCGGTGATCGACGAGGTCATCACGTCGGGGCTCGCCCCCGGGTACAGCGTCACTACCTGGATCGTCGGGTAGTCGACTTCGGGCAGCGCCGACAGCGGCAGCATGCGATAGGCGACCACGCCCACCAACAGGATGGCGAGCATGAACAGCGAAGTCGCCACCGGCCGCAGGATAAAGGGGCGTGACGGGTTCATCCGGCGCGTCGCGCTTATCTTTGCGCGGCCGCGCCTGCCGGCGCACCCGGTCCGCCGGCCTCGCGCTGGCGGCGCAATTCGCGCATGCGGAGCTTGCGCTCCTCCTCCGGGAGTTTCCTGATCTCCTCGCCGAACTCGCCGCGGTCTATGCGCGCGTTCGTTTCCGCCCAGCGCTTCTGCCGCTCTTCCGCCGAGAGCGCCTGTCCGCCGCCCGGAGCCGACTCCTGCGCTAAGTTCGCGCCAGTGGGCACAGCAGCCGCTGTTCCGGGCGCGGCATTCGCAGTAGATCCCTGCCCTTTCCCGCGTTCGCCGCCCGCGCCGCCGCCCTTGCGACCACCGCCACCGCCGGTCGGCGTCGCGTATTTGCTGGTCGGCTCGACCTTGGCGCCTTCGCGCAGCTTGTCCGCGCCGTCCACGACCACCTGCTCGCCGGGCGCGAGACCTGCTTCTATGGACACATCGTCACCCTGTATCGCACCCAGCTTGACCACGCGCACCGTCACGGTATTGTCGGGCTTGACCAGGTAGACAAAGGTGCCCGGCGTGCCGCGCTGGATCGCGGCGCCGGGAACCACGGTTGCGTCGCGCTTCACGTCCACGAGCATGCGCACGTTGGCGAACTGGTTCGGGAAGAGATTGTTTTCCCCGTTGTCGAATTGCGCCTTGAGCTTGACGGTGCCGGTGGCAACGTCGATCTGGTTGTCGACGGTCAGCAAGATGCCGCTGCCAAGCTTGACCTTGTCCGCACGGTCATAGGCGTCCACCGGAAGTTTTTCCCCGGCGCGCAGCTTCTTCATCACCGCCGGCAGGGCGTCTTCGGGCATGGTGAACACCACGCCTATCGGCTGCAGCTGTGTGATCACGACCAGCCCGTTCGCGTCGCTTGCGTGCACCATGTTGCCGGGATCGACCTGGCGCAGCCCGAGGCGCCCGCTGATCGGCGCGGTGATGCGGCAGTAGATCAGTTGCAGCTTGGCCGTGTCGATCGCCGCCTGGTCGACCTTGATGGTGCCTTCGTACTGGCGTACCAGGGACTCCTGCGTATCGAGCTGCTGC
>JADGRQ010000038.1 GCA_017880775.1 Burkholderiales bacterium
TCCGGGTGAAGGAGAGGCAGGGCTATTACCACGAGGATGACCGCGCGATCAGGGTGTTCGGAAACCGGCTGTTTATCGCGGACATGCGGCTGCCAGGCGATCTGCAGATCGGGACCTATAGCGTCGAGACCTTGCTCGTCAAATCCGGGAAAGTGGTTGGCCACAACGTCGGCAATTTCAGGGTGCGCCTCTCCGGCATCGAGCGTTGGGTCTGGAATGCGGCGCACGACTACCCGTGGCTTTTCGGCGGCTTGTTTACGTTGGCGGCCATGGTCCTGGGCTTTGTCCTGAACGCGATTCCTTACCGGAGGACGACCTAGGAGCGGGGTTTCAGCACTTAGCCGACACCCCGGTACTTGCTATGAGCCTTGCGGCTCGACAACCGCCCCCGCCCTACCAGACGTACGCAAATGCCGGAAAACACTCCGACTTCGACCCGCGCGGGTCGCAACCCGCCTCGATCAGGCCGGTGTCTTCGTCGTACTGTGCGGCGGAAACGAAGCCTTCGGTCCAGTCCGGCGCGACATCGACGTCATGGCCGCGGGCCCGCAGCTCGTCGATCACCGTGCGCCCGAAGCGCGCCTCGATCCGCACGCGGTTGGGCACGCCTTCGTGCGGCGCGAAGAACCCCGGCATGTGCTCGCTGGAGAGCTTGGGCGCTTCGATCGCTTCCTGAATGGTCATGCCGAACGCTGCGCGGTAGAGGAAGAACTGCAGCAGCCACTGACCCTGGTTGTCCCCGCCCATGCTGCCGAAGGTCATCCACGGCTTGCCGCCCTTGAACGCGAGCGAAGGCGTGAGCGTGGTGCGCGGGCGTTTGCCGGGCGCGACCACATTGGGGTGGTGCGCCGGGCCGAGGTAGAAGGTCATCATGCGCACCGAGAGCGGAAAGCCGAGCGCCGGGATCACTTCGGAGGACATCAGCCAGCCGCCGCTCGGCGTGAACGAGGCCATGTTGCCCTTCGCGTCCACCGCATCCACGTGTACCGTGCCCGCGCCCCAGGGCCTCGGCGTGAAGCGCTCATCGTCGGGTAGCAGCGCCGCGTTGCGCCGCGCGTCGCCCGGGCGCAGGTCGCGATTCGAGCGGCGCAGATCGATCAGTCCGGCGCGGAGCCGGGAATAGTCCTCCGAGAGCAGTGCCTCGCCCGGCACCATCGCATGCATCGGATCGCCGTAGTACTGCTCGCGGTCGGCGTATGCGAGCTTCATCGCTTCGATGAGCAGGTGGCAATAATCGGTGCCGCCCCGCGACATCGACTTCAGATCGAATCGCGCCATCAAGGCGATGGTCTGCAGTTCCGCCGGTCCCTGCGTCCAGAAGCCGCATTTGAACAGTTCGGTGTCGCGGAAAGCGAGGCGCGCGGGCTCCTCGATCCTGGTCTCGAAGCACTCGAGGTCCTCGCGCGCGAGAAATCCGTCGCGCTCGCGGGAGAACTTCGCGATCTCCGCGGCGACGTCGCCTTTGTAGAACGCATCGAGAGGGTGTTTCGCGTTCGCGAGGTAATCATAGGTCCGCGCGAGTGCGTCGTTCCTGAGCAGTTGCCCGACCTCCGGCACGCGCCCGCCCGGGAGGTAGACGCCCGCGCTGCCCGGCCATTCGGCGCGGAATTTCGGCTCGAGCGCCGAGAGGCCGTACTTGTGCTGGTTGCGCAGGCCCACCGACACCGGAACGCCGTTCCTCGCCAGCTCGATCGCCGGCGCGACCACCTCGGAAAAGCGCATCGTGCCGCAGCGCGCGAGCACGCTGAGAAGCGCCGAGAACGCTGCAGGCGCGCCCGCGGCCAGGATGCCCTCGTCCGGCACGTCCGCGAGCCCGCGCGCGCGGTAGGCATCGGGAGTCGCCTTCATCGGCGCCGCCGTGTTGCCGTTCACCGCGATCACGCGCCGCTCACCCGCGAGGCGGATCAGGATCGGGCACTCGCCGCCGATCGTATGCATATGCGGATTGACCAGACCTTCGACGAACGTCGCAGCAACCGCAGCGTCGATCGCGTTGCCGCCGGCCTTCAGGATGTCGACGCCCGCGTTGACCGAAAGGTAACTGTTGGCGGCGACCGCGCCGTGCGTGCCGATCAGGCGCGGATAGAAGCTGGTGTGCCCGGTCGGCGCGAGTCGGTAGGCTCGCTTGCTCACTTCGCCTTGCTCATCGGATTCGTCCAGTACCGCTCGCGCAGCAGCCGCTTGTAGAGCTTGCCGGTCGGGTGGCGCGGCAGTTCAGCTTCGAAGTCTACCGAGCGCGGGCACTTGACGTGCGACAGGTTCGCGCGGCAATACGCGATCAGTTCCTCGGCGAGCGCCGCCCCGGCCTCGCGCATCTCGATCGGCTGCACCACCGCCTTCACCTCTTCGCCGAAATCTTCGTTCGGCACGCCGATGACCGCGACGTCGGCGACCTTCGGATGGGTGACGAGCAGGTTCTCGACCTCCTGCGGGTAGATGTTCACCCCGCCGGAGATGATCATGAAGTGCTTCCGGTCGGTGAGGTACAGGTAGCCGTCGGCATCGGTGTGGCCGACGTCGCCGAGCGTCGACCAGCCTTCGGCGCTGCGCGAGGACGCGGTCCTCTCCGGATCGTTGTGGTACTCGAACGCCGGGCCGTTGGCGAAGTAGATCGTCCCGGTCTCACCCGGCGGCAGCACATTTCCGTCCTCGCCGAGGATGCGGATCTCGCCGACCAGCGCGCGCCCGACCGTTCCCGGGTGCGCGAGCCACTCCTGCGAATTGCAAGCCACGTAGCCGTTGCCCTCGGTGCCCGCGTAATACTCGTAGAGCACCGGCCCCCACCAGCGGATCATTGCCCGCTTCACCTGCACCGGGCAGGGGGCCGCAGCGTGTATCGCCACGCGCATCGACGAGCAGTCATGACGCGCGCGCGCTTCCCGCGGGAGCTTCAGCATCCGCACGAACATGGTCGGCACCCATTGGCTGTGCGTGGTCCGGTGCCGCTCGATCAGAGCGAGCGCTTCCTCGGCGTCGAAGTGCTCCATCACGATCGAGGTGCCGCCGAAGCGCATGACGGTCATGTTGAAGCGCAACGGCGCCGCGTGGTAGAGCGGCGCGGGCGAGAGGTACACCGTGTCCGGACCCATGAAGTACAGCTTGCCGGCGACGTCGGTCAGGGCATTCGATGCATCGATCGCTCCGTCGAGCAACTCGGCCTTCACGCCCTTCGGCCGGCCGGTCGTACCGGAGGAATACAGCATGTCGCGCCCGGCGCTCTCGTCGGCGATGCGCGAGGCCGGTTGCGTGGCCACCGCCCTCTCCCAGGCCTCGTGCCCGGGAAGTGCGCCGCCGGCCGAGAAGCGCCTGACGATCACCGGATTCTTCGAGCGCAGCTCGGCCGCCTGGCCGGCGAGGCTGGCCGAGACGACGAGGACCCGGGCGCCGCAGTCACGCAGGATGTACTCGGCTTCCTGTACCGACAGGCGCAAGCTCATCGCGCAGTAAAACAGCCCCGAGCGCTGCGCGGCGAAGCAGATTTCGAAGTAGCGCGGGTTGTTGTCCATCATCAGCGCGATCGTGTCGCCCCGTTCGAGGCCGAGGGCGCGGAAAAAATGCGCCGCCTGGTTCGAGCGCGCCTCGAGCTGGCGGTAGGTGACCGTTTCGCCCGAGCGCGCCATCACATAGGCCGGCTTTTCGGGCGTGCGCGCGGCGTGGTGAAACGGATGGAACACGGGGCCTCTCCTAACGGGCGCTGCGGCACGTAGCTTCGCGTCCGGCTCGGTCAGTGCGGCTGCGCCATGCTCGTCTTGTCATAAACCAGCGAGACCTTCGCGTCGGCCGGCAGCGCCGGCACCGTCGCTTCCCACGCCTGGTATTTCAGCCGCATCTCGGCGAGCCGCCCGGGTTCGCGCCTGGCGCGGTTGGCCCGCTCGCGCGCATCCTTTGAAAGATCGAACAAAAACTCATTGCCTTCGAGCGAAAGGTATTTCCACGGCCCTGAACGCATCGCCTTCTGCTCGCGGAATTTCATGCGCCAATACAGTTCGCGCTCGATCGTCCGGTCCGGGCGCTCGAGCACGGCAAGCAGGTCCACGCCGTCGAGCGGAAAGTCCGGGTGCGGCTGCACACCGGCGGCGGAAAGAAAAGTCGTCACCCAGTCCATCGTGATCGCAAGCTGCGACGTGCCGCCCCCGGCGGCGATGCGCGCCGGCCACCGCACGATGTAGGGCACGCGTATGCCGCCTTCGAGCAGGTCCATCTTGCCGCCTTTCAGCGGCCAGGTATCGGAGAAGCGCTCACCGCCGTTGTCGCTGGTGAAGACAACCAGCGTATTTTCCGCAGCGCCGATGCGCTCGAGCGCACGCAGGATGTTGCCGATGCCCTCGTCCATGTGATGCACCATCGTGAGATAGGTCTCGACCGAGCCGCCGTCGAGATGCGCGATGCCGTCGCGGATGGTCTGCGCGAGCGCGGCATCCGCGCGCGTCTCCCACGGCCAGTGCGGCGCGGTGTAATGCACCGAGAGCAGGAACGGCGATTTCGCGCCCTGCTGCCGCCCGATGAAATCCGCCGCGCGTTGGCTGATCAGGTCGGTCAGATAGCCGGTGCGGCGTGTCTCCCTGTCGCCTTCGCACAGGTCGTAAACCCCCGCGCTGTCGCAATGCGTGAAGTAATCCACCCCGCCGCTCATCACGCCGAAAAACTCCTCGTAGCCGCTCTTCAGCGGCCCGAACGCCGGCGGAAATCCGAGGTGCCACTTGCCGGCCAGCGCGGTGGCGTAGCCCGCCGCACGCAGCAGCGACGGCAGCGTCGGGTGTTCAGGCGGCAGACCGAGGACGGTATTGCCGCGCGTGCGCGAGGCGATCGGCTCGTCCGCACCGCCGCGCAGACGGTACTGCCAGCGCCCGGTCATCAGCGCGAAGCGCGTGGGCGAGCAGACCGGCGAATTCGAGTACCCGTCGGTGAAGCGCAGGCCTTGCGCGGCCATGCGGTCGAGCTCGGGAGAGCACGAGGAAGCACCGCCGGTCGAGCCGGCGGATCTGCCGCCGTAGCAGCCGAGGTCCGCGTAGCCGAGGTCGTCGGCAAGGATGAAAACGAAGTTGGGGCGCATGGACACTCACTGCTTCACGAACTTGAGCGTGAAGCGGTCGCTCTCGCCGACCGCGGCGTACTTCGCGCGATCCTTGTCCTTCAGGCGGTACGTCGGCGGCAGCGTCCAGACGCCTTCGGGATGATCCTTCGTATCCTTCGGATTGGCATTGACCTCCGAAACGCCGACCAGTTTGAATCCGGCCTTTTCGATCAGCGCGGTCGCGAAATCCTGCCGCACGTAGCCGGTTTTCATCTGCGCTTCCTGGGACAAATCGGTGCGTCCGCGATGATCGACCACGCCGAGCACGCCGCCGGGCTTCAGCGCTTTGTTAAAGGCGCGCAGCGCGCCTTCGATCTCATTGCGTTCGACCCAGTTGTGCAGGTTGCGGAAGGTGAGCACGATATCGGCGCTGCCTGGCGGCGCGATCTCGTGCAGATCGGCGTTGAATTGCGTGACCACGACCTTTTCGTAAAGGGCAGGTTCGGCCTCGAGTCGCGCGAGCAGCTTCCGGTGGTCGGCAAGATACTGCGGCGGCGCCGCCCCGTCGCGGTCGGCCGCGATGTAACGGCCCTTGTCCTTCAGGTAGGGCGCGAGAATCTCCATGTAATAGCCGCCGCTGCCGGGCAGGATTTCCACCACAGTGCTGTTGTCCTTGACCCCGAAGAACTCCAGCGTCTCCACCGGATGGCGGAAGCCGTCGCGTGCCACGTTGCCGGCAGTGCGATTCGGTGCCGGGGCGCGTTGTGCGAGTTCGCTTTGCGCTTGCGCGGGTGCGTGCGAAAACACGGTGATCGACACGAGGGCCGCGATCCGCAGCGCATACGCTGTGCGTGCGGCCCAGTGAGTCCTCGAAAGCGATTTCATCTGATTCTCTTGATGTTGACAGATACCGCGTTCTTGAATCGCTTCGCGACATCGGGTTCAAGGACCACCACGTTGGTGCCCTCGAGGTACCGCTCGTAGTACTTGCACCGAACGGCGCGGGAGAAATCGTATTCAGGCCGCATTTCAGGTTCGGAGACCTTCAGAGGTTTACGCCTGGTATGTTTTTCGCTCATGGGGGTTCGCCTCGCGGGCGGTCCGCTGCAGCGGCGGGTTGGGCCGCTCAGCCTATAATTTAGAAAGTAGTCTCTCGTACTCGCTGTGAGGCCCGATCCAAAACCAAATCACGACCCCTTCCTTGAGAACGCCCAAAGCTCGCCAATCGAGGTCGATCCTCACTGAGTAAACCGGAAGCGTGTCGTGAACCTTCTTGAACCGAAGTGACGGATGAGCCAGGTTTTCCGACCATAAGCGATAGGCACTTTGAGCCTTCGCTTGAACCGCAGCGGGCGCCGCGGCGAGGAGTGCGCGGAACTCCTCGGTCGTTTGGGACTGCACTGCCGCTAGAGTGGCTTAGTGCGCCCAGCGGCCTGATCAGCCAAGGCTTTTTCAGCAAGCTTGGCAAGGAGGTCCTGGGATTTGGCAAAGGACTCCGCCCATCGTTGTTCGGACGCGAGTTCCGCTATCACAATAGCGGCCACGGCATCCTGCTCGGACGCTGGAAGCTTTGCCACCTGGCCCAATGCCTTTTCGAGAAGCTGCGTCATTGCGGTTTCCTCTAGCAATGTCGCCAATCTTACCCTCGGTCGCTGATGCGGTCTATTCGGGATAGGGTGTACCTCGCCCCGCGCTTTTGGATCGGACTACCCTCAAGACCCCGCCTTACCATGCTCGCTCTGTGTCATGCCTGGGATTCCGATGAGTACTACGCGCCCAGGTCGGGGAAGATGATGTTCGAATCATCTCTATTTCCCCATTCTCCCCAGGATCCCACATAGTTCCGGACGCTCGGATAGCCCAGAGACTTGAGCGCGAGGAGTGTGTTGGCCGAGCGGTAGCCACCCTGACAGAAAGGAATGATGGTCTTGTCCGGGGTTGCACCTTTTGAAACGTAAAGATCGCGGATTTCATCCGCTGGCCGAAACGCGCCCTTATTGTCCAAATGCTCGCGCCAGAAGATATGCACGGCGCCCGGAATCGTTCCGGTCCGCCGGGCCCTCTTTTCCGTGCCGCGATACTCGGATTCCCGCCTGACATCGACAATGACCGTCCCTGCATCATCGATTGCCCGATGGACATCGAACCTGGTTGCCAACAGATCGAGATTTCGCCCTCCTTTGTATGCGGGAGGCGTCGGCGGCGCCTTTGTAGGGTCAACTGGCGGCGGTGGCTGCGTCAAACGGACGAGTCGTTTGCCCGAGGTGATCCACGCCTGCGTCCCGCCTTCGAGGATCCTGACGTTCGGGTGATTCAGGACCGCGAGGAGCCAGACGGCTCGCGCCGCCCGCTCGCCGGTCTCGTGGTCATAGATCACCACCGGTTTGTCCTGGGATACGCCCCGGGACCCGAATAGCGTTTGAAATATCGACAGGAAGGCGTTCAACGGCGCATCCGAGGAATCGTTCAGGCTGACACCGTAGATGTCGAGATGTCTGCTCCCCTCGATATGGCCAACCGCGAAATCCTCCGCCGGGCGTACGTCGATCAGGGTGGCGTCACCCAGTCGCTCGCCCAGTTCGCGTGAATCGATCAGATACTTCGGGTCGGGAAAATCATCGATTGGCATTCGGACGGCTCCGGTCCGCGAGCAGCCAACGGGATTGGCTTTCCGAGCATTTCATGCCTGGCATACGCGTCGGAGCTAACGCGCCGTCCGCTTGCGGGCGGCGGCAGTTGAGTCGGCGGTCAGACCTCGCAAGTATTCGGGCAGCTCCTGGCGCAGGATCTGGCGCAGAGCTCGTTCGGTGACCGGCTGGTCGGTCTCGGACAAATACTTCCGAAGCGCATCGTTCATCATCGTCTGGTACCCGGTGCCTGCTTTTTCGGCGCGCGCCCGAAACCCATCGAGCACGGCATTGTCGATGAAGATGGAGATTCGCGTCTTGCCCTTTTGCGGAATTACCGCGCCGCGCCTGCCTTTCGAAAAATCGTATTCAGCCCTCATAGTATTTCCGTTCCTTTCGCGTCGGGCGACGCGCGCGCATTTCCCCGACGTAGCGCCGCACGTAATCGGCGAGGAACAGCTTGTCGCCGCCGACCGTGAACAGCATTACGCCGCGATGTTTCCACTCTTCCATCACCTGACGGCACTCCTCCGCCGCGGGTGCAAAGATCGGCATGATCAACGGCACACCTGCCCGCCTCGCCGCCTCAACCAACCTCGCCATCGCGTTCACGACCTCGGAATGGCGCATGTCGTTGCCGTAACCCATGGCGACGGCGAGGTCGAACGGCCCGGCCAGGACCGCAGCAATACCAGGAACCGTCGCGATTGCGTCACAATTCTCGACCCCCTCGGGCGTCTCCACCAAGGCAATGACTGCAGTCTCGGTGTCGGAGCGCTCGGCATATGCGCGCCATTCAGCAGTGAACTGCCCAGCCGAGCGCACCATGGGGCAGGCACTGCGTTGTCCGCTCGGGCCGAAGCGGGCGGCACGCACCGCGGCTTCAGCGGCTTCACGCGTCGAGATTCCCGGAACGACGACCGCCGCCGCGCCCAGGTCGCAGGCCTGCAGGATCAGGTGCGGGAGATTGTCCGCGACCCGGACGATCGGCACCAGGCCGTTGGCTGCGCAGGCCCGCGCCATGTTCTCCAGCGTCTGCATCGCGAGCGAAGTGTGCTGTGCATCGAGGATCACGAAGTCGAAGCCGCAGGTGCCCAGGATGTCGATCACCTCGGGGGCGCCGATCTGCGACCAGGTGCCGAGCACCACATGCCCGCTTTCGCCGAGTTTCAATAGTTCGCTGAATGTACGCATTCGCGTGTCGCTCCTCGACTGGCAGAGTATGCGGACCGATTGCGTTGCGTTGCGGCCGAACACTTCGCGTAACCTGCCGCCGGAGCGCGCAGCGCGGAGGGTACCCAACAGCCCGGCTGTTGGACGGTCAGGTTCACGCGCTGGTCAGGCCGCATGTTGCTGTGGTGGAATGTGACCTCGCATTGTCATGTTGGCTTTTTAAAAACGGGGGGATTTCGAGCGAAATATTAATAACTCGGACGATCATCGTAGAACGCCCACTTCAGACCACTTAGATCGGAGTTCCGCATCGGATTCGAGAGGTATGGGACATAGTCGATCTGGAATCTTGAGTCAATCGGCTGAATGCAAACCGGGTCGGTAGCGGGGTTGTTCAGATTGATCGTAACGCTCTTCTCGCCGGACGATGATGCATTCACGGTGGCTGGCACAAACCAAATGTGGTCCAAAGGATAGGGTGGAAACTTCGCAATATAGTCATCGATATTGACTGTGGGTTTGGGTAGATCTGGCCCATAGATCTCAACTGCGCGGGTATGTGATTCACCTAGCTCAGCGAACCACACGCGAGTGAAACCATGTGGCAACAGATGCGCGCCTAAACAAAGTAGTTCGAAGAATTCACTTCCTTCGCTCCGGTCGTTGCGTAGTATCTTGTGCTGATGTGATGAGTGAAGTAGAAGCCAAACTTCTCTCGCCCCCGTCCTTGCTAGATACTTAGGTATATAGGGATGCTTTTCTTCAATAGCGTTGCGGACCCACAAGTGTGGCTCTCTCGGGAGTAGGATTTCGTAGGCTCTATTTTCGAGGATGTGCCGCTTTCCCAAGAACTTCAGCAACTCTGGATGTGCGATATAGCGGCACTCGACCGCGATGATTTCCCCCTTGACGAGGAAAAGTGCATCTGGTGCATCGGATATCTCCGGCGCATGTATGGGCGGAATACCGTGTGCCTCTAGTGCCCGAGCGAAAAGACTCAGAGCAACTCTTTCAGACGCCTTCCACTCCGATCTCATACAGTGGTCCAGTGCATTTCTCGCAGACGCAGTGCCTCTCGTGCGGCTTAACGCCGTGTTCACCGCGGCGGCGTCCGCAACCTACGTGCTCGGCGATATTTCACGGTAAACCTGTTTTAACAGTGAATCCAGCTTCGCAGTCATGGCATCTAGTTCAGGTACTCGATGACCTTCATGTACGATCTTGCTCCGAGCCTGGTACGCCTCGTCTACGAAATCTCGATCCTCTTTACTAAGTTTTGTATTGATCAATAATCGACGAATAGCTCTTCGAACCGACTCTCTTTTTAGCCCTTCGAGCTGACCTAGGAGAGATGCTTTCAGGTCAGCATCCTCGATCCTGAATGTTTCGATTGTAGATCTCAGGTCCATGACTAAAGGGCCCAGATCGCTAGAGAGATCCTGCTGCCCGGCTAGCGCCTCGAAAGCGCTCACAAGCATTATCAGTTTGGATCGATTGTTGTTCTCGAATCGTGATGACGCGCATAGCTCCATGGAGAGAAGCAATGAGTATGGAACCTGGGAGTGGTGCTCGAAACCTGTCTCGAGAGCGGCGACAAACTCGTTTGTTTGCACATGGCTAGTACTTGAGCCGAACCCTTGGACTGAGGCACCCATACTCGCTGTGCGGTCAATCACCCTGCACGGCAAAGGAGAATCCGGCCAAGATAGCGACATGCCCCATTGACGTTCGATTGCAACGTTTAACAATGCATATGCCAATCTCGTCCCGAGGTTTTCCGCATCGCTAGCAGTATCGGTCGCATCGATGGTTAGTCGGTATCCGGCAGCCCCGGCGTCCTCGAGTTGCGGATGAATTTTTCGGCGTTCCAGCGTAAGAATGTAGTCCTGATCCCAAAGAAGGGACACGTTTGCGCTATCGAGATCTTTGAACCCGCCAACGCTGTTGAGCATGAAGTCAACTTTTGTTGCCCAGCTGTAGACGTTTGGTTTATTGCGAATGTCTTTTCGAGACGGCATCGGTTTCCGTGCACATCAAAATGAGGGGTTCACGAAAGTTTCGCCTAACATGAATTGAACAGCGTGCACCCCATGCTAGAAGCATCTACCCGTAGTAGCAAGTTGGCACGAGTAGAAATGCGTTTCTGCCGGCAGGTATCTACCTATGGAGACTCGCCGCTTCGCGTCGATCCGCCGCCGACCACTCGTTCGGCGATCTCTAGCCGCATCGCATCGCGCCACTGATCTCCCAAAGCATCTGCGCCGAGCGGCAGATCGCCCCGAGGCGCTCCGCGCGCTCGCGCAGATCCCCGGGGAAAATCCCCATCACCGCCAACCGCGAAACACCCACCCTCCCTCACCCACGCACGCGTTACGATCCCTCCTTTCAACCACGCGACCCGACATGCCTGCCGCAATCCCCGAAGGCTTCCGCGCCCTCAACCTGCCGCGCAACCCCTTCATCGAGGCCAATGGTCCACTCTACGGCCGGATCGACGACGGCGCCTTTGTCATGGGTTTCCTGTGCGAGCAAAAGCACTGCAACCCGATGATGGTGTGCCACGGCGGCATGGTCGCGACGCTCGCCGACATGCTGCTGCTCCTCGGCACCAACATCCAGGCTAAGCTCGGCCAGTTCCTGCTCACCGTGAGTCTCGACATCGACTTCGTCGCACCGGTGAAGCAGGGCGACTGGCTGGAAGGCCGCGCCGAGGTGCTGCGCGCCGGCAAGAGCATAATCTTCACCGAGGGGTGCATGACCGTCGCGGGCGCGACGGTGGCGCGCGTCAACGCGATCCTCAAGCCGAGCGGCAGGCCGCTGGCCGATTTCACGCCGGGACAGTATTTCACCTGATGCGCATCAGCCCATGAACGATCGCGCAACGGATTCCGAAACCTTCCTCACGCTGCAGGAGATCGTCGCCGCCGCGCGGCGTGCGCTCGCGCCGGGTCCGTGGAATTACCTGATCGGCGGTGCGGAAACCGAGACGACGGTGCGACGCAACCGTCTGGCGCTCGATTCGCTCGCGTTCCGGCCGCGCGTGCTGCGCGATGTACGCCGCGTCGATGCGAGCTCAGCCTTCCTCGGCCGGCCTGTGCGCTTGCCCGTGCTGCTCGCGCCGGTGGGCGGCATGGAATCCCTGGTCGACGGCGGCGCGGCCACGGCCGCCCGCGCGGCCGCGGCCTTCGGCGTGCCGCAGATGCTCTCCTCGGTGTGCGCTCCGGGGCTTGAGCAAACCGCGGCAGCCGCGGACGCGCTGCGCGTGTTCCAGCTCTACGTGCGCGGAGACGATCCCTGGGTGGACGACTGGGTGCGGCGCGCCCGCGACAACGGATATGCCGCCTTCTGCCTGACCGTGGACACCGCGTGCTACAGCCGGCGCGAACGCGATCTGGTTGCCCGCTACGTCAAGCCTTGGCGCGCCGACGCGGCGAAGGGCACGCAGTTCCAGGCGGCACTGTCCTGGGATCAGGTCAGGCGCTTCCACGACAAGCATGACCTGCCGCTCATCCTGAAAGGCATCGCAAGCGCCGAGGATGCGGCAATCGCGGTGGAGCACGGCGTCGAAGTGGTCTACGTCTCCAACCATGGCGGGCGGCAGCTCGATCACGGGCTCGGCAGCATCGCGGTGCTGCCGCAGGTCGTCGAAGCGGTGGCCGGGCGCGCCGAAGTCTGGGTGGACGGAGGATTCATGCGCGGCTCGGACGTGGTGAAGGCGATTGCGCTCGGGGCGCGCTGCGTCGGCCTGGGTCGGCTGGCGTGCCTGGGGCTGGCGGCCGGCGGCGTCGCAGGGCTGGTGCGAACGCTGGAGATCCTGGAGGAGGAGATCCGCACCTGCCTCGGGCTGCTCGGGGTAACGTCGCTGGCGCAGTTGAAACCCGAGCACCTGTGCGCGGCGCCGCCGGTCTGCGTACCCGGCGTGCTGAGCGCGTTTCCGTTGCTGGGGGACTAGCGCTTCTGCCTCGCCTCGTACTCCGCGACCGCTTTTTTCAGGTCGTCGTACTCCTCGCAGCCGAAAAAGCACAGCCGGTCGAGCGTGGCGAGATGCTCCTTCGCCTTGGCCGGATTGTTGACCATCAGGTAGGCCTCGCCGATGTACTCGTGCGCGTTGCGGTGCTTGGGATCGATGCGCAGGGCCTCGTTGTAGTGCTTGAACACGACGTCCAAGTCGGGGTTGGGCCCCTTGCGCGTCGTGTAGGCGTACAGGTTGTGGTAGTCGGCGTTCTGCGGATTGCGCATCAGGGCATCCATCAGACCCTTCTGGGCGCCCACCCAGTCCTGCTTCGCGATGGCCGCCCGCGCCGCTTCGATGACGGGATCCGCAGGCTCGATGGGTTTGTCGGGTGCACCTCCAGCGCCAAACACCGCCGCCGAGCAGAACAGAAAACCGATTGCCAGGAACCTCGCGTTGCGTATCATCATATGAGCCTCTCCATGCTTGCAGATCGAACCGTGCCGGGGCATTCTAGCCTCCGGCCCCACCCGCAGTACGGAAGCGGCCCGGCCGCAGATTCAGGAGGTGTCAAATATGCCACGCCTTGCTGTCTTCCTGCTGACGCTGCTCTGCAGCATGGCTGTGCTCGCGCAGTCCGGCCCCTACTCGAACCGCGCGGAAGCCCTCAAGGGCCTTGCGAACGCCGACGCTTCGCAGCGTGCGCGTGCCGTGACCTGGATCGCCAATCACGGCACGCCCGCCGACGACGAGATCCTGCGGCAACGCCTCACCGACGAGAGCCCGTTCGTGCGCGGTTTCGCCGAACAGGGGCTGTGGCTGCTGTGGAGCCGGTCCGGCGACCCCGAGATCGACCGGCTGATGGCGCGCGGTATCGAGGAGATGCAGGCAGGCCGCCACAAGGCGTCGATCGCCACCTTCAGCGAGGTGATCCGCCGCAAACCCGGCTTCGCCGAGGGGTGGAACCGCCGCGCTACCGTGCTCTACCTCGCCGGCGAATACACGAGATCGATCGCCGATTGCGACGAGGTGATCAAACGCAACCCGTACCACTTCGGCGCGCTTGCGGGCTATGGACAGATCTATTTCCAGCTCGAGCAGTACGAAAAGGCGATCCAGTACTGGATGCGCGCGCTCGAAGTCAACCCCAACATGCTTGGCGTCGAGGTGAACATCAAGGGCGCCGAGATGCTGCTCGCCGAAAAGCACAAGCGCTCGATCTGAGGAGCCCCGCGATCAGGCGGCGCCCAGCCGCTCGGCCATCTCGATGATCGCGCGGGCCGTCTCGCGAGGATGCTCGAAGGGAAACAGGTGCCCGCCGGGCAGCTTCATGAACTCGAAGCGCCCGCGCATCGGCGCGAGGCCGGTGCGCTTCACCACGTTCGAATCCGCACCGCCGATGAAGCCCGCCGGAACGCGCAGGTGTTTCAGATAGCGGTGCATGCCGTGCGGGATGGTGCGGTAGATGCGGTACTCGATCGCCGGATCGATCTTCAGGTGCAGCGCTCCGTCGCGCTCGGTGAGTCCGTGGCGCACGTAATCGCGCAGGCATTCAGGCGTGAAATGCCGGAACAGCCTGCGCGTGCGGAAGTGGCGTTCGGCCTCGGCGAGGCTGGCCCAGGTGCTGCGCCGGTCGCGCGTCGCGCCCGCGGGGGTCACGCGATCGACGATGCCGAAGCGCTTGGTCGCGCCGAGCAGCCGTCCCTTGATCGGGCCGATGATCGGCGCATCGAGCAGGATCACGGCGCGCACCAGCTCGGGTCGGCGCACTGCCGCGAGGTACGAGAGATAGCCGCCGAGCGAATGACCGACCGCGAGCACAGGTTTTCGATGGCGCTCGAATCGCTCGATCAGCTGCGCGACCAGCAGCTTCCAGCCTTCGGTGGGAGGATGTTGCGGGTCCATGCCGAGCGCTTCGATGGATTCGATCCGGAATCGATCCGCGAGCACCTCGAACAGCGCACGATAGGCCGGTGCGGGGAACCCGTTGGCGTGCGAAAAATGCAACAGCGGCTTGCTCACCGCCGCATTATCGGCTGGAACGCCGCCGGCTACGCAGCGCTCTCCGCCTCCACCGGTTCGCCGATGAGATATCCCTGCACCAGGTCGCAGCCGTAATCGGCAAGCAAAGCGAGCTGCTCTTCGCGCTCGACGCCGCCGGCGACGACCTGCAGCTTCATGTGGTGCGCGAGACCCACGATCGCCGCGACCACGGCGCAATCGTCTGCATTGCCGGGCAAGTCGGCGATGAATGACCGGTCGATCTTGACCCGGTCCAGCGGGAAGCGCTTGAGGAACGCGAGGCTGGACTGACCCCTGCCGAAATCGTCCGCCGACAGCGTCACCCCCATGTCCTTCAACTTGCGCAGCGTCGCCAGCGTGTGGTCGGTCTGATGCATCAACGTCGATTCCTTGATCTCGAACCCGAGCAGGCCGGCGGGAAGGCCTGTGTCCTTCAGGACGCGGCCGACCAGTTCGATCAGGCGCGGGTCGCTGAACTGGCGCATCGAAAGGTTGACCGAAACCGGGATGCGACGCGCTTGCTCGAGCCCCATCGTCCAGGCGCAGGCCGACTGCAGCACCCGCTCGCCAATCCTGTGTATCAGCCCGATGTCTTCGGCGATGCCGAGGAATTCGCCCGGCGCGACCAGCCCCTTGGCGGGATGCGCCCAGCGCAGCAGCGCCTCGCGCGCTACGGGGGAACGCGTGCCGATCTCGGCAATCGGCTGGTAAAACACCCGCAACTCGTCCTTCTGCTGCGCCCGGCGCAGGTCGCCCTCGAGGGCGATCCGCCGGCTCGCGGTGAGGTTCATCTGCGCGGTGAAGAACTGGTAGTTGGCGCGTCCCATCTCCTTGGCGTGGTACATCGCGGCGTCCGCGTTGCGGATCAACGCCTCGGCGTCGCGACCGTCGTCCGGGTACACGCTGATGCCGAGCGACGGCGTGATCGTTAACTCGTGGCCCTCGATCATGAACGGCATCGAAAGATTCTCGATGATCTTCTGCGCCACGTTGGCGGGGTCCGCGGCGCGCTTGACCTCGGGAAGCACCACCACGAACTCGTCGCCGCCGATGCGGCAGATGGTGTCACCGTCGCGCAACTGCCGCGACAGGCGTCCGGCGACCTCCTTCAGCAGCGAGTCGCCCACCGCGTGGCCGAGCGAATCGTTGATGTGCTTGAACCGGTCGAGGTCGACGAACATCACCGCGGTCTGCTTGCGATTGCGCTGGCTGAACGCGAGCGCCTGGGTAAGGCGGTCCTCCAGAATGCGCCGGTTCGGCAATCCGGTGAGCATGTCGTGGTCGGCCAGGTGCCTGGCGAGGTTTTCGGCCTGCACGCGCTCCCCGATCTCGGATTCGAGCTTGCGGTTGGCGGCCTGCAGTTCGGCGGTGCGCTCGCTCACCAGCCGCTCGAGCTCGTCGCGCGAGCGCACCAGGCCTTCGCGCATCGCGTGCTGCGCGGTGACGTCCTCAAAGCTCCAGATCCATTCCTGCTCGGCCGCGCCGGAGTCGATCCGGCGACCGACCGTGCGGCACAGGAACGAACTGCCGTCGGCGCGCTTGAAGCGAACTTCCGCCTCGTGCGTCTTGCCCGGTTCGGTACTCTCGTAGGCGCGCTGGCTCGCCTCGTTCCACTCCTCCTCCGACGCGAACAGAATCGCGGTGCTCTGCCCGACCAGATCCTCGACGCGCCGCCCCGTCATCTCCGCCAGCCGCGGATTCGCCCGCCGCAGCACGCGCTCGCGCACGAAGCCGATCCCAACCGTCGCGTTGCTCAGGATCAGCTCCTGTTCGGCCAGCGCGCGCTTGATGCGCTTGCGCGAATCGCGCCGCTCGCTGATGTCCTCGAACAGCCACACCGAGCCGCCTTCGACGCGGCCGGATTCGACCGCACGGCCCGACA
Source organism: Burkholderiales bacterium (assembly GCA_017880775.1). Lineage (GTDB taxonomy): Bacteria > Pseudomonadota > Gammaproteobacteria > Burkholderiales > SG8-39 > JADGRQ01. The sequence continues at coordinate 16,671 of JADGRQ010000038.1, forward strand.
AGCGGCACCAGAACCCCGAGCCGTCCTTGCGGCGCAGGAACTGCTCGTGCGTGTTGGTGCGGCCATCATCGACATCGCGGTAGTTCCGCGCCGCGGCCGCGTACTCCTCGTCGGTGAAGTAGATTACGCGCGTCGAGCCGCCCAGCAGTTCGCCCGGGGAATAGCCGAACAGCTCTTCCAGGCGGCGGTTGCAGCGCAGCACCTTGCCCTGTCGGACAAAGCAGATGCCGATCACCACGTTGTTGAGCAGCGCCTGCTGCTCGAGCACCATGCGCTGCATTTCCTCGTCGCTGCGCTTCTGCTCGGTGATGTCCTCCGCGGTCCAGACGGATCCCTGCATCGGGTCGCCGGGATCGGCCGCACGCCCGGTGAGGCGCACCCAGAAGCAGCCGCCGTCTTTGCGTCGCGCGGGGATGTTCTCGGAATGCGCCAATCCCCTGGCGAGCTGCTCATAGGCATGGCCAAGCTTGAGGAACACTTCCTCGTCGGCGTGCAGCACGCGCGTCGGCGTGTTCGCCATCTCGCCCACGGCGTAGCCGAAAATCTCCTCGAAGCGCCGGTTGCAACGCAGGATGTGCCGCTCGCGCACGAACGCGATGCCGATCGAAGCGGTCTCGAAGATCGCGTCCTGCTCGCGCAACAGCCGGTTGACCTCGTCGGCGGCGCGCTTGCGCTCGGTGATGTCCTCGACGATCCAGACGGTGCCCTGGCGCGGGTTCTCCGGGTCGATCGCCTTTGCGATCATGCGCGCGAGGAAGGTCGAGCCGTCCTTGCGCCGCATCTCCCATTCGAGGTCGAGTTGCCTGCCCCCGGAGAGCACCGGAACGGCGATCTGGCCCAGCGCCTGGTAGTTCTCCACGGAGGGGTAGATCACCTCGCCGGACTGGCCGATCAACTCGCCCTGCCCCCAGCCGAACATTTCCGCGAACTTCGGGTTGCAAAGGAAAAACTTGCGGTCGCGCGTAAAAGCGATCCCGATCGACGCGTTGGCGAGCACCGCCTCGTATTCGAGTTGCGTGTAACGCGTGCGCCCGCCGTAGCCCGGTCCGGGATCGACTGCGGCGCCGGGGAGATTGTTCGCCCGCTCGTTCACCGGATTTCCCGCGCAAGCATCGCAAAATCCTCCGCCAGCTCGCGCATGCGCTGCGCGGCCTTCGCGCGCTGCGCCGGCGTGAGCATGCGGTCAAGGTCGAGCAGCATCGAAAAATACTCTTCCAGATTGGCGCGGTTCGCCCGCTCGAACTCCGGCTCGCGGTTTCGGTCCCAGTGGACGGCAAAATCCACCAACTGCTCGCGCGCCTCGCGCGCCTTCAGCATTTCGACCAGCCCACGCTGCAGCCGCGTGCGTTCGCGATCACGGAATTCCGCGGTCATCGGCGCGCGCGCGCCGTAACGCCGCACGCGCTCGAGCTGCTCGCTGCTCAGTTCCCCCACCCAATCCTCCAGCCGCTCCACGCTGCGCTTGACGCGCTGCGCGCGGCGTTCCTCCAGCGTTCCCGCGAGCTGCTCTTTCTCGAAATTGCGGTTGTCGCGCAGGAAGCGCAGCTCGAGGTTCTCGAGCTGCGCCGGCGTAAGCTGGTCGAGCAATTCGGCCACCTCGCCGGCCGCCGCGCGCAGAGCCGTTCTGATGTGTCCACGAACGGAATCGTAACCCCAAACGAGGTCGTCCCGCGACAGCCCGCGCTCGATGCGCCGGGCCGCGTCCCGCACGGATTTCGCGTACTCCGGCAGCGCGTTGGCGCGGTGCCAGCGCATCAGGTTCGCGACCCGCGCGGCGTACGCCTCGGACTGGTCCCCCTGGAAGTCGAAATACTGCTCGCCGCGCCAGCGCAGCAGCGTATCGGCCGAGTTGTAGCCGAGCTGGACCGCGCTGCACGCTGATAGAAGGAGGATCGCGGCACATGCCGCGATCCGAACGGCTGTCGTCCCCGCGGACCCCGCCCGCGAACGAATTAATCGGGGGGCCGGGACCCAGCCCCTCGATTCCCGCATACGCGGGAATGACGGTCGGCGCATCACCAGTATCAGTGGACCGGATACGGCTCGAGCTGCACGTCCTCGGCGCGGCGGCCGTGGACGCGGATCGCGCCGCTGCGCCGATTCGATCCGTTCTCGCTGAATTCGAAGGTGTACAGGCGCTGCAGCCCGAGTCGGCCGTCTTCGTCGCGCGCAAAGCGCAGCCGCACGAACGCCACGGTATCGTCGAGCAATTGCAGGCCGTAGCGCTCGCAGGCCTTGCGGCCAGCGTCGAGCGCGGCCTCGCGCGCGCGCAGCGCGTCGATCCACACCGCGACCGCGGCGCCGAGCAGCAACAGGGCGACAGCTTCAGCCATCCGTCATTGTAGCGGCGCGATCCGGTTGCCAGCTCTACTGCAGTGCCTTGAACTCCCGCTTGTCGCGCCAGCGAAAAACCGCCAGCGCAAGTGATGCGATACGCCTGCCGATCGCGTGCCCGGCGACCGGCGAAACCGGCGAGAACGGCAGCGGCAGTTCGCCGAGCGGCGTGCCGAGGCAGGCGCGCGCGAATTGCGCGCCCACGCTGGTGGCAAGCGCGATGCCGCGTCCGTTGCAGCCCAGCCACGCGAGCACGCCGGGCGCGAGTTCATGCGCGTGCGGCCGGGCGTCGAGCGTCACGCCGACCGAGCCGTGCCAGATGAAATCGAACTTCGGCGCGCCGACCTGCGGATACACGCGCGCCACGCGCTCGCCGATCCGCCTGCGCAACCGCTGTGCGTAATCGTAGGGGAACACCAGCCCGCCGCCGGTCACCAGCCGCCCGTCGGCGGTCAGCCGGAAAAAGTGCAGGTCTCCCTGCGTGTCCGAGCACGCCGAGACGCCCGGCAGCACCGTCGCGCGCACTTCATCGGGCAGCGGCACGCTCGCCATCTGATAGCTGTTGACCGGAAAAATCGTGCGCGCAAGCCGCGGCCAGAGGCCGTCGGTGTAAGCGTTGGTGGCGATCACCACGCGCTCGGCGAGCACCGCGCCGCGCCGCGTCGAGACTCGCCAGCGCCCGCCTTGCCGCTGCAGCGCCGTTGCGCGGCTGCCGGTGAACACTTGCGCGCCCTTCGCCATCGCCACGCGCGCCAGTTCGCGGCAGAAGGCGAGCGGCTGCACACGGCCGCCGCTGCGATTGACCCACCCGTAGTACCAGAAGCGGGAGCCGGTAATGCGCTCAGTACTTGCGCGATCAAGCATCTCTACCGGCGCACCACGCCTTGCCCACGCGGCCACGCGCCGCTCGGCGAGCTTCACACGCCCCGGGGAGTGGACAGGCTGAACCCAGCCGCGCTGCTCGGCGTCGCAATCCAATCCGTGCGCGCGGATGAGATCGAAAGTGTATGCCGCGGAGTCCGCCACCAGCTGCGCGAGCTGCTCGCCCTTCGCCCGCCCGCCCTGCTCCGGGGGCGTGCTGTCGGCCAGCGCGTCCGGCTCGATACGCGAGAACGTCGGAATCACCTGGCCGTTGTTGCGCCCCGATGCGCCGCTGCCGATCTCGTCCGCCTCGAGCACGATCGCGCGCGCGCCGCGCTCGGCGAGGTGCAATGCACATGACAATCCGGTGTAGCCGGCGCCGACGATCGCGACGTCGGCGGTGGCCTCGCCCTCCAGCGCCTGCGTCGCCGGCGCGGCGGGGGCGTCGGCGTACCAGAAGGAATTCCTGAAGATCTCGTCCGACATGCGAGCGCACAGTGTTGCCCATGCGCACCGCGCTGTAAAGTTGCGTCTCGAGGAGGATCGAATGTCAGACTTGATTTCGTTTCCGGACGGCGGTTACGCATTCCTGAACGGCGTGTTTCCGTACTCCGCGGGCGTGGTCGCGCTGCCCGGCTTCGCCATCGAACGGGCGCGGCTCGCGCGGCCGCTGCCGATGCTGCAAGGTTTTGAAAGAATCGCCAGCCATCTGAAGTCGATTGGAAGGCCGCTTACCGCCCTGTGCGCGGCAGAACTGCGCTCGCCCAAACCGTTCTCCTTCGGCGGCTTCAGTGATTTCAACAAGGGCTACGTCGCGGTGCTGAAGGAGTGGAACATCTACCGCAACGAACTCAACCCGGTCGCGCGCTCGAACGTCGCGCCCGAAATCGACGCGCCCGCCGAAGTTTCGTTCTACGCGTTCTGCTACACGGTTCCGTCCAACACGCCGAAATCCTTCGTCGTCGCGGGCAGCGGCGAATGGCCGGAGGGCGGGCGTTTTCCCGGGGACATCGTCGCGCGCGGCGACGTGTCCCCGGCGGGAATGCGCACCAAGGCGCGCTGGGTGCTCGGCATGATGGAGACGCGCATGCGCGGGCTCGGCGTTTCGTGGTCCGAGGCGAGCGCGACGCAGGTCTACACGGTGCGCGACCTGCATCCTTTCCTCGGCGACGAGATCCTGCGCCGCGGCGCCGCTCCGGCGGGTCTCACCTGGCACTACTGCCGTCCGCCGATCGCGGGGCTGGAGTACGAGATGGATTTGCGCGGGGTTGCCGTGGAGCGCACGATTTGATGGAAGAAATCGAAGTCTGACGACCGCACGCCTTTCCTCATTGCACAGGCGGGCCGTATCTCTCCAGTAGCGCGTCAATTCGCTTCACCATTTCCGGAGCAAGCGCGACGATCCGATCGATGGTGTGCCGAACGTGGGCTTCCACCGCAGGAGTGTTGGTCTGATAGTCCGGAACAACTTCCTCAATGTCCGGCAAGGGTTCCGGAGTGCCGCTGCAAGCCTCCGTGAAGAGTGGTACGTCGATCCCGAACCGTTCACTCAGAAATGAGCGATGGTCGGTGCTCATGGCGACCACCAGTCGGGAGTCGTCGAGCAGCACCCGCGTGACCGTCCTTCGCTCATGATTGCGCACGTCAATTCCCTTCGCGAGAAGATAGTCGCGAACTAGCGGTCTCACGACATGGGGAAAATCGTCCGTTCCGGCCGATGACACGACAATGTCGCGGCGAGGCAGCAGGGCATCACGCAGCGCGTACTCTGCGGTCAGGCTGCGGAATATGTTGCCGGTGCAAATGAATAGTACGTGACTCACGTTCCGCACGCCATGTGCTAAGCCGCCCGCGCCACCCCGCCGCGCCGCTTCTCCCACGCCTGCGTCGCCGCGCCGAGGATCCCCTTGGGCATGTAGATGATGAACAGCACCAGCATCAGGCCGTACACCGTCAAGTCGAGCCCGTGGTACAGGTTGCCGAACCACAGCCTCAGTCCCTCAGCCAGCAGCAACGTGAACACTGCGCCGACAGTGGGACCCAGCCGCACGAACATGCCGCCTGCGATCGCCCCGAACACCATCTGCAGCGAGATGCCGATGCCCGACACGGTCTCCGGATTCACGTACGCCTGGTATTGCGCGTAGAGCACTCCTCCCATGCAGGTCATCAGCGCCGAGATTAGAGTCACGCGGAGCTTCAGCCTGGTGACGTTGATGCCGATCGAAGCGGCGGCGTCCTCTTCCTGGCTGATCGCCTCGAGCGCGAGACGCCCCATGCTCTCATCCACCTTCTTCCAGATCCACAGGCCGCCAAGCCAGAACGCGAGGATGACGTAGAACCACACCAGCTTGGATGAGAACTGCAGCGCACCCAGGGAATACGATGTTTCGGCGAGCGCCGTATTGGGCGTGACCCCGAGCGAGCCTCCGGTCTGGTCGCGCAGCGCGACGATGATCAGCCGCGTCACCTCGGAGAGCGCGAGCGTCACCAATGCGAAGTAATGCCCGACGATCTTGAAGCGAAAGCACGGATAGCCGATGAGCAGGGCCACGATCGCGGTGAGCACGAGTGCGATCGGCGCGCCGATCCACGGCGACAGCCCGTAGTGGTTCCAGGCCATCACCACCACGTAGGCGCCGATACCCATGAACGCTCCGTGGCCGAAGCTCACCATGCCCAGCCGCCCCATCACCGACCAGCTGGTGTACACGTAGCCCCACAGCACGCACATGATGAGCAGGTGCAGCGGGTAGTTGCCCATCCCGAGCAGCGGGGCGGCGGCGAGCAGCGCGAGCGCGGCGTATTTCATCTCATTTGCCGCTCATTTTCCGCCCAGCTCATTTGCCGCCCAGGATGCCCTGCGGCCTCCAGAACATCACCGCGATGAAGAACAGGAACGCGAGCACATAGCCCCACTCGACGTGCAGGAAGAACCCGCCCACCGAGATGAACTGCGCGAAGATGAAGGCGGCGATGAAACCGCCCATCATGTTGCCCAGGCCCCCGAGCACGCAGATGAGGAAGGTTATCGGCCCGAACGACAGGCCGATCGCGGGATGGATGTCGTACTGCAGCACCAGCAGGCAGGCGGCCACGCCGGCCAGCGCGCCGCCGAGCGCCGAGGTGACGAGGAAGATGCGGTTCGGATCGACGCCCATCAGTGGCATGATCCGGCGATCCTGCGAGATCGCGCGGATCGCGGTGCCGAGGTAGCTTCGCTTGAGGAACACCGACATGCCGATCATCGCGGCGAGCGCCACGCCGAACGCGATCAGGCGCGCCATGCTTAGGTACATCTCGCCCACCTGCAACTGCGGCAGCCGGATGCCCACGTTCCTGAACTCGACGCCGAACACCAGCGTCGCCCCCGCCTGCAGGAAGAACAGCACTCCGCCGGTGACCAGCAGCTGGTTGATCGGCTCGGCGGCAAGCACCGGGCGGATTACCAGGTGGTGCAGCGCCGCGCCGCCCACGGCAACGATCGCAATCGCGCCGGCGAAGGCGAACCACAGCGGCAAGTGGTAGACGTTGTGCAGGTAGTACACCGCGTACATGCCGATCATGATCATCTCGGCATAGCAGATCCACACCACGTCGATCACGCCGAAAATCAGGTTCAGGCCCAGCGCGAGCAGCGCGAGGATGCCGCCGAGCAACAGGCCATTCAACACCGCCTCCAGCAGGAAAACGTCGAAGATGTCCATGTCAGATTCCCAGGTAGGCTTTCCTGATCTCGCTCGAATTGAGCAGTTCGGCGGCACTGCCGCTTGACTTGATGCGGCCGGTCTCGAGCAGGTATGCCCGGTTCACCACTTTAAGCACCTGCCGCACGTTCTGCTCCACGATCAGCACGGTATAGCCTTCGGCGGACATCTTCCTCACCACCTCGAAGATCGCCTGCACCACGACAGGGGCGAGCCCTGCGGAGGGTTCGTCCAGCAGCAGCAATTTCGGCCCGGACATCAGTGCGCGCCCGATAGCGCACATCTGCTGCTCGCCGCCGGAGAGCGTGCCGGCAAGCTGCGCGTGCCGCTCCTTCATGCGCGGAAACAGCGCAAACACCATCTCCAGCCGCTCGGCGAACCTTGCTCGCGCGGCGGGCAGATAGGCCCCCATCTTCAGGTTGTCCTCGATCGACAGGCGCGGGAACAGGCGACGGTTCTCGGGCACCTGCGCGATGCCGAGACCGATCACCTCGTGGGCCGGCACCGCGTTGAGCGAGCGCCCCTCCATGCGGATCTCTCCCGCGGTGGCGTCGATCAGCTTGGATATCACGCGCAACAGCGTGGTCTTGCCCGCGCCGTTGGGTCCTATAACCGCGACCGACTCGCCCGCCTTCACCTCCAGGCTGACGCCGAACAGCACCTGAAAGCTGCCGTAGCCGGCGGAGACGTTTTCGAGCGTGAGCATCAGGTTTCGCGCGCCGCGATGTTTGCCTGCACCTGAGCCGCGTCGGTACCGAGGTAGACCTCGATCACCTTCGGGTCGTGCGCGACCTCGTGCGGCTTGCCCGCGGCGATCACCTCGCCGTGGTCGAGCACCACGCAGCGGTCCACCACGCGCATCAGCGCGCCCATGATGTGCTCGACCCAGATGATCGTGACGCCGCGCTTGTCGCGGATGCCCGAAAGCATGTCCGCGGCCTGGTTCATCTCGGTTTCATCCAGGCCGCCGAGCGATTCGTCCGCCAACAGCAGCCGCGGCTGGGTCGCGAGCGCGCGCGCGAGTTCCAGTTTTTTGAGCCCCGCGGCGCCAAGGCCGTCGACGCGCGCCAGTGGCTCCGAGGGCAGGTTCACCAGTTCCAGCGCTTCGCGCGCCTGCGCGTAGGCGCGCTCGCGCCCGGGGCGTCGCTCCTGCCCGTAATACGCCGCAAGCGCGACGTTCTCGACCAGCGACAGCTTGCGGAACGGCCGTGGAATCTGAAACGTGCGCCCGACGCCCATGTGCGCGACGCGGTCCGCGTACAAGCCGCCGATTTCGCGCTCGCGCAGGCGGATCGAGCCCGAGGTCGGCGCGAGCGCGCCGGCAATCAGGTTGAAGGTGGTGCTCTTGCCCGAGCCGTTCGGCCCGATCAGACCGAGGATTTCGCCCTCGGCCAGCTCAAACGACACCCGGTTGACTGCGACGAAGCCGCCGAAGGCCTTCGTCAGGTCGCGGACGCTGAGCAGGTGACCGGGCATGAAAAACCCCCGCCGCTCACGCGGCGGGGGCTCGGTGTCATCGCGTTACTGGTTCGAGTAGGAGTTCGACTTCGGCAAGGGCAGCACCGGGTCGGCCGTGCGCAGCTTGGTCGGCCAGACGATCTTGGTCTCGCCGCCGATGTACTGCATCACCACCGGCGAGGAACGTTCGTTCTGGCCCGACATCGGATTGCCCGGCGGGAAAAACTTCACGCCGTAGCCCTGGATGGTCCCGCCTTCGGCGATGTCGGCGTCGAGCGCGGCCTTCCTGAGCGCCTCGGGATCGGTGCCGCCGTATTTCTTGATCGCGCGCGGCAGCACGTCGGTGAGGAAGATCCAGGTCTGGTTGAATCCCATCGAAACGTGCGGCGGCACCTGGTCGGCCTTGGTCTCGGCCTTGTAGCGCTTGACCATTTCCTGCGTCAGCGCGCCCACGCCCGGTGCAAGCGTCTTCGCATCGAGCAGTTGCGCGGCGACCGGATCGACGTCGTAGATGTAATCGGCATCCTTGCCCAGGGCCTCCTTCAGCTTGTCGAACTGGCCGTAGCCCGCGCCGTGGCCGATCAGCGCCGCCCACTTGAGGCCCTGCTCGCGCGACTGGCGCCAGAACAGCGTGATGTCCGGGTTGTAGCCGGTATGCAGGATCACATCGGGCCGCGCGCGGCGCAGCTTGGTGACCAGCGATGAAAGATCGGGCGCGGTGGCGGCATAGCCTTCCTTCAGCACGACCTGCATGCCGTACTTCCTGCACTGCTCGTCGTTGCCCGCGGCGACGCCGGTACCGTAAGGACCATCCTCATAGATGATCGCGACCTTGAGGTCCTTCGGGTCCTTCTTCAACTTTGCCTTCGAATTCTCGTTGAGGAAGGTGCACGAAGCCTGCCCGAACTGGTCGGAATGCACCTGGGGACGGAACACGTAGTGCAGATTCTTGTCCTTGAATACCGCGGACGCCACGCAGACGTCTGCCCACATGAACTTTTTCGAGGCATCGGCCTTCTGCGCCATCGGCACGCACTGCGCGCTCGAAAACACGCCCATGATCAGGTCCACCTTCTCCTGGTCGAGCAGGCGCGTCATCTCGTTGATCGCGACTTCCGTCTTGGATTGCGCGTCGGCATAGGTGGCCTTGATCTTGCGGCCCTCGACACCCCCGCGCTCGTTGATCATGTCGATTGCGATCTTGGTGCCGATGCCGGCGGCCTGCGAGCCGCCCGCCGCGAACGGGCCGGTGTAGTCGTAGATCACGCCGATGGTGACGTCCTTGGCCTGGCCGAACGCGGCGCTGGACAGGCCCGCGGCGGCAAGGGCCGCAACGAGTGCGCGGTTACGAAGTACCGATCTACGCATGAAATCCTCCTCTAAGGTTCACTAGGGTATGGTTCTTGTTTGACGCAGTCTTTCAAATACCCCACCGCCCTGTCAAGTGCGCATCTTGCGTCGGGCCTGCCCTCAGACAGCCACCACTTCGACATCAGGCTCGATCGATTTCACCAGATATTCTATGCCGGAGAGCGTGCCCGACAGCGAGCTCGGGCAGCTGCCGCACGCGCCCTGGTAATGCACGGTCAGCGTATTGCCCTCCAGGCCGAGCACATGAAGATCGCCGCCGTCGCCTTGCAGGTACGGGCGAATCTGCTCGTCGAGCAAATTGTTGATCCTGTCGAGCCGGTCCCGGTCTTCGGGACTCAAATCGGCGATCGCGCCGGCGGCCGCGGCGGACGCGAGTTGTGCCGATTGCTCGCTTGCCGCCGGCGCGGCGCGGATCGGATCGGCGAGCTTGCGCATCAATTCCTGCCAGTCGGCGCGGCCGTCCTGCGTGACCGTGATCCAGTGGTCGACGTAGAACACGTTGGTCACGTGCTCTATGTCGAACAGCGTCGAGGCGAGCGGGTCGCCCATGGCCTGCGCCGCGTCATCGTACGAGCGCGTGATGCCCCAGGTCAGCGGCTCCTTGAGGACGAACTTTTTCGCGTTGGGATTCGGCGTGTCTTCGATATCGGCTATCTTGGGCATGGCGGCTTCCGCTCAGGCATCGCCGATCGGCGCGTGCATCGGGTCGTCTTCGGATTCGGTCGAGGCGCTCACGACCGAGTTGAACGCCGCATGCAGCGTATGCCACGGCAGGATCGCGCATTTGACGCGCGTCGGCAGGTCGCGCACGCCCGCAAACACCGTGAGCCGCCCGAGATGATGCGGTCGGCCGGTGAGATCGAGCTTGCCGGTCGCCATGTCGCGGAATTCCCCGATCAGCGTTTCGGCCTCCGCGCGCGTTTTGCCCTTGACCGTTGCCGTCATCATCGACGCCGACGCCTTGCAGATCGCGCATGACTCGCCGTGAAATGCGATGCCGTCGATGCGGTCGCCGTCAAGATTCATCGTGAGACTGAGATGATCGCCGCACAACGGATTGTGGCCCTCCGCTTTGTGGCTTGCGTGCGCCAGCGTGCCGTAATTGCGCGGCTTCCGGTTGTGGTCGAGGATGACCTCCTGATAAAGCGATTTCGGGTCGGCCATTACGAGAAAACGCTCTGCACGCTGCGGATGCCTGCGACGAGCGCATCGACTTCGGCCGTGGTGTTGTAGAACGCGAACGAGGCGCGCGCGGTCGCCGGCAGTCTGAAGCGCTGCATCACCGGCTGCGCGCAGTGGTGTCCGGTACGGATTGCGACGCCGTCCTGATTGAGCAGCGTGCCGACGTCGTGCGGATGCACGCCGTCGACCATGAACGACAGCACCGCGGCCTTTTTGCCGGCCGTGCCGATGATGCGCACGCCCGGCATGCGACTCAGCTGCGCGGTCGCATGGTCGAGCAGGTCGAGTTCGTGCGCGGCGATCGCGTCCATGCCGATCCCCGACAGATAATCGACCGCGGCACCCAGCCCGATTGCTGCGGCAATCGGCGGTGTGCCGGCCTCGAACTTGTGCGGAATCGTGTTGTAGGTAGTCTTCTCGAACGTGACCGACAGGATCATGTCGCCGCCGCCCTTGAAGGGCTGCATGCGCTCGAGCAGCGCAGCCTTGCCATAGAGGATGCCGATGCCGGTCGGGCCGCATAGCTTGTGACCCGAAAACGCATACAAGTCGCAATCGAGGTCCTGCACGTCGACCTTCATGTGTGGCGCGGCCTGCGCGCCGTCGACCAGCACCGGCACGCCGCGTGAATGCGCGAACGCGATCATGTGCTTGACTGGATTGACGGTGCCGAGCGCATTCGACACATGCATCACGCCGACGAATCTGGTGCGTTCGTTGAACAGGCTCTCGTATTCGTCGATCAAGAGTTCGCCGGCGTCGTTGACCGGTACGACGCGGATTCTGGCGCCCTTCTCCTCGCACAGCATCTGCCATGGCACGATGTTTGAATGGTGCTCGAGCGTGGTCAGGATGATTTCGTCGCCCGCGCCGATGAATTTGCGCCCGTACCCGTGCATCGCCAGATTGATCGACTCGGTGGTGCCGCTGGTGAAGATCACCTCGCGCTCTTCACGCGCGTTGATGAAACGCGCGAGCTTGCGACGCGCCTCCTCGTACTCCGAGGTTGCGATCTCCGACAGCGTGTGCACTGCGCGGTGGATGTTCGCGTGCTGCGTCGTCCGGTAGTGCACCAAGCGGTCGATCACCTGCTGCGGCATCTGGCTGGAGGCCGCATTGTCGAGATAGACCAGCGGCTTGCCGCCCGGCTTGAGATTGAGGATCGGGAAGTCGGCGCGGATGCGTTCCACGTCGAAAGCGGACGCGAGCCTGAGTTTGCGCGTTGTCGGGGCTGCGGTCATGGTTCTAACGGTTGGTCTGTGCGAGCACGATCTGCTCGAGGCGCCGCTTGAGGGTGGCGACCGGGATGCGGTCGATGATCTCGGCGCCGAACGCGTAAGTCAGCAGGTTGCGCGCCGCAGCCTCCGACAGCCCGCGACTCCTCAGGTAGAACACTTCCTCGGCGTCGAGCTGGCCGACCGTCGCGCCGTGCGCGCACTTGACGTCGTCGGCAAAAATCTCGAGCTGTGGCTTGGTGTCGACGCGCGCCTTGCCGGTCAGCAGCAGGTTGCGGCTGGATTGCGATGAATCGGTGCGCTGCGCGCCGGGACGCACCATGATCTTGCCATTGAATACCGCATGCGCGGCGCCGTCGACGATGCACTTGTGCAACTGCCGGCTCACCCCGTGAGGCTGGGCGTGGTCGATGCAGGTGTGGGAGTCGGCAAGCTGGCGGTCCGCGATCAGCGCGAGCCCGTCGATCGCGCACTCCGCGCCCTCGGCCGCCTGCAGCACATTCAGGTTGTAGCGTGAAATGCGCGCGCCGAGCGCAACGCTGACCGACTGGTAGCGGCTGGCGTGCGCAAGCGACACCGCACAGTTCGCGATATGGATTGCCGCACCGTTTTCGCGCTGCACGCGCACGTGCCTGACGCTGGAGTTGTCCAGGAGCGCGATCTCGCTCACCGCGTTGGTGAGATACGCCGCATCCTGCAGCGCCACGAAATCCTCGACCACTGTCACCGCGCTCCCCGGTTCGGCGACCACCAGGCAGCGCGGGTAGCTGGCCGCTTCCGATTGTGTCGAAACGAACAGCAGATGCACCGGAGCGGCAACCGTCACGCCGCGCGGCACGACGATCAACGCGCCGTCGTGCAGGAATGCCGTGTTGAGCGCTGCGAAAACGTTGTCCTGGAAACCGGCGTGACTTCCCAGATGCCGCTCGATCTCCGCCGCATGCTTGCCGACGCCCGCCGCCAGGTTCTCGACCACGATGCCGGCCTTGTTGTAAGAGAGTTGCGGCGCGTACACGCCGTCGACGAACGTGAGCCGCGCGCCCGCTTCGGCCAGCACGAAACCGTCGATCCTCGCGGCATCGAGCGGCGATGCGCTGCGCGCCGGCTGAAACCGCATCCCGGTGAGCGGCGAGATATCGGTGAAGCGCCACTCCTCGTCGCGGGTGGTCGGTACCGTCAGCGCGCCGACACGGTCGACCGCGTCCGCACGCAGCCCGTTCAGCCACGCGATGGGGCTGGCGGGAAGCGCCGGCTGCCCCTGCAGCAGACTCTCGAGATAGCCGTCGCCGGTTGCGATGTTCATGCCGTTGCGCGGGCCTTCGCCTCGTATTCGGCGCCGACCCAGTCGTAGCCGCGCGACTCGAGCTCGAGCGCGAGCTCCTTGCCGCCGGTCTTGATGATGCGGCCGCCGTCCATCACATGCACGTAATCGGGCATGATGTAGTTGAGTAACCGCTGATAATGCGTGACCAGCACGATCGCGTTGTCTTTGGTGGCGAGCTGGTTGACCCCGCCGGCGACGACCCGCAGCGCGTCGATGTCGAGGCCGGAGTCGGTCTCGTCGAGGATGCCGAGCCTGGGCTCGAGCAGCGCCATCTGCAGAATCTCGTTGCGCTTCTTCTCGCCGCCGGAGAAGCCTTCGTTGACGCTGCGCTCGAGGAACTCCGGATTCATCTCCAGCAGCTTCATCTTCTCGCGCACGAAATCGTCGAACTCGAGCGGATCGAGCTCCTCCTTGCCTCGCTGTGCCTGCACCGTGTTGTACGCCAGCCGCAGAAACTGGCTGTTGGCGACGCCCGGTATCTCGATCGGATACTGGAAGCCGAGGAAGAGACCCGAGCGGGCGCGTGCTTCGGGCGCCAGTTCGAGCAGGTTGCCACCTTCGAAGGAGACCGTCCCGGCGCTCACTGCATACGCGGGATGACCGGCCAGCACTTTGGCGAAGGTGCTCTTGCCCGAGCCGTTCGGTCCCATGATCGCGTGCACTTCGCCGCTCCTGACCGTGAGATCGATGCCTTTGAGGATCTCGATGCCGTTGACTGTCGCGCGCAGCCCGCGCACTTCGAGCAGTATCCGGCTGTCCTGGCGAATCATCCGACGCTTCCTTCGAGTTTGAGGCCGAGCAGTTTGGTCGCCTCGACCGCGAACTCCATCGGCAGTTGCTGAAACACGTCCTTGCAGAACCCGTTGATGATCATCGACACCGCTTCCTCGGCGCCGATGCCGCGCTGCGCGAAGTAGAACAACTGGTCTTCGCCGATTTTCGACGTCGATGCTTCGTGTTCGACCTGGGCGCTCTGATTGCTTACCTGGATATACGGAAAGGTGTTGGCGCCGCATCTGTCGCCGATCAGCATCGAATCGCACCGGGAGTAATTGCGCGCGCCGGCGGCGGTGGGCGCAATCCTGACCAGCCCGCGGTAGCTGTTGTTGGAATGACCGGCCGAAATGCCCTTGCTGACGATGGTGCTGCGAGTGTTCCTGCCAAGGTGGATCATCTTGGTGCCGGTATCGGCCTGCTGGAAATGGTTGGTGAGCGCGACCGAATAGAACTCGCCGACGGAGTTCTCGCCGCGCAAGATGCAGCTCGGGTATTTCCACGTGATCGCCGAACCGGTTTCGACCTGGGTCCACGATATGCGCGAATTGACGCCCTTGCACAGGCCGCGCTTGGTGACGAAGTTGTAGATCCCGCCGACGCCCTTCTCGTCGCCCGCGTACCAGTTCTGCACCGTCGAGTACTTGATGTCGGCGTTGTCCAGCGCGATCAGCTCGACCACCGCCGCGTGCAGCTGGTTAGTGTCGAACTTGGGCGCGGTGCAGCCTTCGAGATAAGACACGGACGCGCCCTCTTCGGCGACGATCAGCGTGCGCTCGAACTGGCCCGATTCCTGGGTGTTGATGCGGAAATAGGTCGACAGGTCCATCGGGCACTTGACGCCCTTCGGGATGAAACAGAACGAGCCGTCGGTGAACACCGCCGAGTTGAGCGCGGCGTAATAGTTATCGCCGACCGGCACCACCGTGCCGAGGTACTGCTTCACCAGCTCGGGATGCTGATGCACGGCTTCCGAAATTGAACCGAAAATGATGCCGACCTCGGCGAGCTTTGCCTTGTAGGTGGTCGCCACCGACACGCTGTCGAAAATCACGTCGACCGCGACGCCGGCCAGCTTTGCGCGCTCGTTCATCGGCACGCCGAGCTTCTCGAACGTGCGCAGCAATTCCGGATCGACTTCGTCCATGCTGGCGAGCTTGTTCTTCGGCTTCGGCGCCGAGTAATAGCTGATCGCCTGGAAATCGATCTTCGGGTAATGCACGTTCGGCCACTTCGGCTCCTGCATCGTGAGCCAATGGCGGTAGGCCTTCAGCCGGAACTCGAGCAGCCACTCGGGCTCGTTCTTCTTGCCCGAAATCAGCCGGATGGTGTCCTCGCTCAAGCCTTTCGGCGCGACATCGGACTCGATGTGGGTGACGAATCCGTGCTTGTAGGGCTGGTTGACCAGATTCTGCAGTACCGTGCTCATCGCGATTCCCCGGCGTCCCTCGCCGCTCAGGCCTTGAGGGTTTCCTTCACGCTGAAGCTCTCGCCGCAGCCGCAGGAGCTGTCGACATTGGGATTGTCGAACTTGAATACCTGCTTGAAGCCTTCCTTCACGAAATCGAGGCGTGAACCGTCGAGCAGCGGCACAGTCGCGGCGTCGACCACGACTTTCGCGTCGTGCGCCTCGAACAACCGGTCGCCCGGGTGCATTTCATCGGCGTAGTCGAACGTGTAGGCAAAGCCTGAACAGCCGACGTTCTTGACGCCCACGCGCAGGCCCAGGCCCTTGCCGCGCTTCGCGAGCTGGTTCCGGATCTGCTTTGCCGCGTTTTCAGTCACTGTAATCGTCATGGTTTCACCCGTATGGGAATCAAACCGCAACCGTCGTGCGCCCGCGCGCGGGCAGCGTTTCGCGCATGTCGTGCACCTGGGCCACGCCGACCTGCTTGGCCTTCTGCTCGTCAACCAGCTGTCTGAGGGTCACCCCACCGAGGTAATCGAGGATGTGCCGGTTGAGAACGACCCACAGATCGTGGGTAATGCACTTCTGCTCGTCGTGGCAGTTTTCCTTGCCTCCGCACTGGGTCGCGTCGACAGACTCGTCTACCGCGGTAATGATGTCGGCGACCGAAACCGCGTCGAGGTTTCGGGCCAGCGTATAACCTCCGCCAGGACCTCTGACCGAATCGACCAGCATACGGCGGCGCAACTTGCCGAACAGCTGTTCAAGATAGGAAAGCGAAATGCTCTGGCGTCGGCTGATGCCGGCCAGGGTCACCGGACCATTGCCGGGCTGCATCGCCAGATCGAGCATCGCGGTCACAGCAAACCGCCCCTTGGTCGTCAATCTCATTGCTCGCCTCCAATACTTGACTAAACTGTTCAAGTATACAATACCTGACAGTTTCAATCAACTATGGTCGCCGCATCCTGCAGGACGAGGTCCGCGCCCTTCTCCGCGACCGCGATCACCGCTGCGTTGATGTTGCCGGAGGGCACCGCCGGCATCACCGAGGCGTCGATCACCCGCAAGCCGGCCAGACCCCGTACGCGCAGTCGGTGGTCCACCACGGACGCGGCACCGGTTCCCATGCTGCAGGTGGAAGTCGGGTGGAACACCGTTTCGCCGTACTCGCGGCAGAAAGCGAGCCAGTCCTCGTCCGTCTGCACCAGCGGCCCGGGAAACTCCTCGCCGGTCACGTAACCCGCCAGCGGCGGCGTCCGGACCAGGCGCCGCACGATCTTCAAGCCCTCGACCATCATGCGACGGTCGACCTCGGTATCGAGGTAGTTGTAGCGAATCGAAGGCGGCGCAGCGGGATCGCTGGATGCGATGCGCACCCAGCCGCGCGACTCGGCCTGCAGCTGCGATACCGAGCAGGTGAAGCCCGAGAACGGGTGCAGCACCCCGCCGCGCTTCGCAGTCGAGAAATTGATGAAATAGATCTGCGCGTCGGGGCGGGTGAGCTCGGGCCGCGTGCGCACGAACGCCGCGGCGTAGCCGGCGCTCACCGTGAGCGGCCCGCGCCGCGAGAGCAGGTAGCGCAGCCCGATACCCATCTGCCGCCACAGGCTCATCATGTCGTCGTTCAGCGTGATCGGCCGGTTGCACTTCCAGAAGGTGCGCGCGTAATAGTGATCCTGCAGACCCTCGCCGACCGCTCGCACATCGAGAACGACGTCCACGCCCTTGCTCCGGAGATGCTCGGCGGGCCCGACGCCGGAGAGCTGCAGCAATTGCGGCGAATTGAAGGCCCCGCCCGACAGGATGATCTCGCGCGCGTCCGCGCGATGCGTCTGTCCGCCCTGCCGGAACTCGATACCGGTTGCGCGCAGCCCGTCGAAGACAATGCGCGTGGCAAGCGCGTTCACTTCCACGCGTAAATTCGGGCGCCTCTCCGCCGGCCGCAGGTAACCCGTTGCCGTGCTGCAGCGCCGGCCATTGCGCGCCGTCGCCTGGTAGTAGCCGGTGCCTTCCTGCGTTGCCCCGTTGAAGTCGTCGTTGCGCGCAATGCCAAGCGCCTGCGCGGAGGCGATGAACGCGTCCGCCAGTTCGTGCGTGTCGGGCGGATCGGAAACCGCGAGCGGGCCGCCAGTGCCGTGCCAGGGGTTCGCACCGCGCTGCTGATCCTCCGACCTGATGAAGTAAGGCAGCAAGTCGTCGTAGCCCCATCCCGGCACGCCCCAGCCGTCGAAGTCCTCGTGCTGGCCGCGGATGTACACCAGCCCGTTGATCGAGGACGAGCCGCCCAGCACCTTGCCGCGCGGCGTGAAGATGCGCCGGCCGCCGAGCGTCGGCTCGGGCTCCGACTCGTAGCTCCAGTTGACGGACTTCTTCGTGAACAGCTTGCCGTAGCCGAGCGGCACGTGGATCCACGGATCGGTGTCGCGCGGACCGGCTTCAAGCAGCAGCACGGTGTGGCGTCCGCCGGCTGTGATTCGGTTCGCAAGCACGCAGCCGGCCGAGCCCGCGCCGACGATGATGTAATCGAAATTCTCCGCCTGCATTGCCTCATCCCGTGGGCGATTCGCGGAGCGCGAGCATAACGCGAGTTGCGGTATATTGCCCTGCGGGTGCAGTGCAACGGAGCGAAGCATGGCCGCGAGAAAAAACACCAACGCAAACATTGGTCTTGCTGAAGAGGAGCATCTTTACTAATCACATTCTTGTTTGCGTTTGGTAATACCATGTGCAATACTGTCTGCGATGAGAAACCGGAGCTTCTGGCTCGGGATGCTGGCCAGCGCGTGGAAGCGGCGCTCGGTGGTCTGGCTCTCCGGCGTCAGACGCACCGGGAAGACCACGCTCGCGCGGTCCCTGCCGTCCGTTGAGTACTTCGACTGCGAGTTGCCGAGCGTGCGGCGGGAACTCGCCGATCCCGAGACCTTTCTCGAAGGCCTGCGCGGCAAGACCGTCGTCCTGGACGAGATCCACCGGCTGTCCGATCCGGCGCAACTGCTCAAGCTTGCCGCCGACCACTTCCCTGAGGTCCGCGTGCTTGCCACGGGCTCGTCCACGCTGGGTGCATCGCGCAGGTTCCGCGATACGCTGGCCGGACGCAAGGCCGAGGTCTGGCTGACACCGATGATTTCGGCGGACCTTGCCGACTTCGGCGCGCCGGACTTGAAACATCGGCTGCTGTACGGCGGATTGCCGCCGTTCTTCCTGGCCGATTCCTTCCCCGAGCGGGATCTCCAGGAATGGATGGACGCCTACTGGGCTAAGGACATCCAGGAATTGTTCCGGCTCGAGCGCCGCCATTCCTTCCAGCGGTTCGTGGAGTTGCTCCTCATCCAGAGCGGCGGCATGTTCGAGGCGACGCGGTTCGCCCGCGATTGCGAGGTGAGCCGCACCACCATCACCAACTATCTAGCCGTGCTCGATGCGACGTATGTCGCTCACGTGCTCAGGCCGTTCAGCTCGCGCCGCGCGACCGAGATCATCGCCGCACCCAAGGTTTATGCCTTCGATACCGGGTTCCTGTGCCATGCCCGCGGCTGGAACACGCTGCGCAACGATGATCTGGGCGTGCTCTGGGAGCACTTCGTGCTGAACGAAATGCACGGCCGGCTGCAGAGCCGGGACATACGGTACTGGCGCGACAAGAAACAGTGCGAGATCGATTTCGTGATCGCAAGGCGTGGCAAACCCCCGATCGCGATCGAATGCAAGTGGTCGGCCGATGGATTCGACGCCCGCAATCTGGCCGCGTTCAGGAAGCTCCATCCTGCAGGCGAGAACTTCGTCGTCAGCCGCGACGTCAAGCGCCCCTATCGCGCTACCCTGGCCGGGCTGGCGGTGCAGTTCGTCGGGTTGGAGGGGCTGATCGCGCGTCTCGGCGGCTGAGCATGCTTGCTGCACCGGCCCGTGACGTTCGGATTCCTAGGCGGTCTTCGCCAACCGCGTCTCGACGATGCGCGCGAACACGCTCGCGCCGAGCGCGAGCGCAGCGTCGTTGAAGTCGTACGCGGGGTTGTGCACCTCGCAGGCGCCCTCGCCCGCGCCGTTGCCGATGTTGAAATAGCAGCCCGGCACCTTTTCCAGCATGAACGAAAAATCTTCGGAGGCCACGATCAGGTTCGGATTGCGGTTCACGTTGTCCTCGCCCGCCACCTCGGCGCACACGCCGGCCACGAACTCGGCCTGCGCTGCGTCGTTCACAGTGGGCGCAAACATCACGCGGAAATCGACTTCTGCCCTGGCGCCGAAGGCCTCAGCGGTCCCCTTGACCACCCTGTGCATCCCGGTCTCGATCAACCCCATCACCTCGCGCGTGAATGCGCGCACGGTGCCGGAGAGTTGCGCGGTCTGCGGAATGACGTTGTAGGCGTCGCCGCCGTGGATCTTGGTCACCGATACCACCGCCGCATCGAGCGGCCGCACGTTGCGCGAGACGATGCTCTGCAACGCAATCGCAATATGCGAGGCCACCAGCACCGGATCGACGCCCGACTCCGGCCGGGCGCCGTGCGAGCCCTTTCCGGTGACGTCGATGTCGAAGAACGCGCCGCCCGCCATCATCGGCCCGGCGCGCACCGCGAACTTGCCGAGCGGCAGGCCCGGCCGGTTGTGCATGCCGAACACCGCTTCGCACGGGAATTTCTCGAACAGCCCGTCCGCAATCATCGCGCGCGCCCCGCCGATGCCTTCTTCGGCAGGCTGGAAGATGAAGTTCACCACGCCGTCGAAGTTGCGCGTCGCGGCGAGGTACTTCGCCGCGCCGAGCAGCATGGTGGTGTGCCCGTCGTGTCCACAGGCGTGCATGCACCCGTCGTGCGTCGAGCGGTGCGCGAAGGTGTTCGCCTCGAGGATCGGCAATGCGTCCATGTCCGCGCGCAGGCCGACGGAGCGCTTGGCTCCGCCGACGCGCAGCACGCCCACCACGCCGGTTTTGCCGATGCCGTGGTGCACCTCCAGCCCGAAGCCGCGCAGTTTGTCCGCGACGATGTCCGCGGTGCGGTTCTCTTCGAAGCCGAGTTCGGGATGCGCGTGGATGTCGCGCCGCCAGCGCGTCATCTCTTCCTGCAGGCGGGCGATGGGTTCGATCATTGCCATGGGGGTTCTCCTGGGTTGTTCATGCGCCGACGGGGTTCGCGATTCTAGATCGGGTTTCTGCGGGAGGCTGAAGCAGGTCTGCCGGTGAAGGACCCGTGCCGCCCGCACGCGTTCCCGGAGGCGAGCTACTATAGGTGGAAGTCGAAGTTCGGCGGAATGTCGGTGCCAGACGCGAAGAGGCTGAAGAAGCTGCTGGCGGGGCTGCGTCCTCGCGCGGCCTCCGCTGTTCGGCGAATTTGATCGACGTCGACTGGCCTTTGCGGTTAGGCGACATCATCCCCTCATGATCCGAATCCGGGTTGCGCGCCACGCGCTTGGAGCGGCGCTGATCGTCCTGGGCGGCGCGCTGATGTGGGCCGCCACGGCCCGGATACCCGCGTGCAGAAATCTTCGATCCGAAGCTGCGAGAAGACGTCGACGGCCTGTTGTCGGCACAGGGAGACGGGCCGTTCGGCCTGGAGAGCGTGAGCGCGGACAACGCCGAGCGACGCCTGATCGTCTCGATTTACACCAGCACGCAGCGCCGCTACTACCTGGTCGACCGGTCGAACCGCAGCCACACGCTGCTCGGCGAAGGCATCGAACCGGACCTCGCCCTGGCGATGGTGCCGGTAAAGCCGGTCACGATCACGAGCCGCGACGGATTGGAGTTGCACAGCTATCTGACGCTGCCGCGCGGGGTCGAGCCCAAGCGCCTGCCGATGGTGCTGCTGGTGCACGGCGGTCCGTGGATGCGCACCACCTGGGGCGATCCGATGCGATCGGAGGACATGGCGCTCGCGCAGTTCCTCGCCAACCGCGGCTACGCGGTGCTGCAGGTGGACTTCCGCGGCTCGACCGGGTACGGGCGCCGCTTTCTGGCGGCCGGCATCGGCGAGTTCGCGGAAAAGATGCAGGACGACCTGCTCGATGCAGTGCGCTGGGCCGTGGACGGCGGTATTGCGGATGCGTCGTGCATCGCCGTGATGGGGTGGAGCTACGGAGGGTACGCCGCGCTGGTCGGCCTGACCATGACGCCCGAGACATTTGCCTGCGGGGTATCCGTCGGCGGCCCCACCAATCTCGCCACACTGATCGAGTCGTTCCCGCCGTACTGGACAGTGGACCTTTCGATGTGGCACGACTATGTCGGCGAGCCGGCCAATCCGGAGGATCGCGAGGAGATGGCGCGCAGGTCGCCGCTCACACATGCGCAACGACTGCAGCGGCCGGTGCTGATCGTGCAAGGCGCGAAGGACGTGCGCGTCGGGATCGACCAGGCCGAGCGCATGGTGGACGCGCTGCGCCGCGCGGGCAAACCGGTCGAATATCTGCGGATCGAGGACATGGGCCACGCGATGGGCTGGTGGGCGCACCGGCTCGCGGTGCTGCGCAGGACGGAAGAGTTCCTGCACGGGTGCATCGGTGGTCGCGCGAGCCGCTTCGATCCGTTCGATGCGGTGGCTTGGGTTTGGACGCGGGTGTCGCGCTAACCGCTTCCGGCAAAAAGAGCCCCGCTATTGCCGGGCTTTTTACGAAACAGTCCGGCTGGTGTTTAGGCGATCTTACGGCGACGGGCGGCGAATCCGATGCCCGCAAGTCCGACGCCGAGCATCAGCGCCGAGGCGGGTTCCGGTCTCCACGTCCTGCGCAACGGCGGTCGACAGAAAAGAGCGACGACCCGCGGCATGATGGTCGAAGGATGCCTCAAAAAGACAAACCCCGCCGAAGCGGGGTTTGTCGTCGGTCACCGCGCTTGCGCGACTACGCTTGCTTCCGCCGGCTCAGTCCAAGTCCGGCCAGCCCGAACATCAAAAGGGCCAATGTCGCGGGCTCGGGCACCGCGCTGACGTTGATGTCATCGACGTAAGAGTTGTAGGTGGTAACCCCGGGCCACGATCCTATCTCCACGTAAATCCGCAGCAGGCCCAAGTCACCCCACAGCCCTGAGCCCGTTGACTCGGCCGACAGGGCCGCAAGCGTGTCCTGCGTACCGCTGGAAGAGTATTCGCCAGGAGTGAGGCCAAGCCGATTACCGACAACGTGCACCAGCGTACTGCTGCTCAACCCGGTCTGGAACCACGTGTCTGCGCTAAAAGGCCCACTGATAAACGCGATGACCAACGCGTCGTTGGTCAGACTGCTGTCCCAGACACCGTTACCATCGACATCAACGCCAAATACCATGTACGGGGCTACGTTGAGGTTGGTCCCGGTTACCGCGACCGCACCATTGGTGGAGACATTGCTGCTCCTGATGGTTACGTCGCCGGTGGCGTAGAGATTTACGCCACCCGAGCCAGCATTGGTAATAGGTTGATTGACGTTGACGTTGCGGATGGCATTCAGCGTAAGGCTGTTGGCGCTGTTCCACGAAACGGCATCATTGGCAAAAATATCGCCATTGCCACCACTAGGATTGACTGTGCCCTGGGAACTCAGGATGGTGACGTCGGTGCTGCCGAGTTGGGTGGCGAGAGTCGCTCCGGTAATGTCACCGTCCGATGCAGCGATAGTGTAGTCGGCCGGGTCGATCAACCATTGCCCGGTTTTTCCTTGC
>JADGRQ010000069.1 GCA_017880775.1 Burkholderiales bacterium
ATGGCTCTCCGACTTCACCAGGCCGACCTGATCGAAGTACTGGCGCATGTCCTGGCCGCTGGGGACGTTTTCCGGGAGATGGCTGAAAATGAGGAACGCGCCGCGCTCGGCGAGCATGCCCTCGATCTGCTCCAGCATGTGCACTGCCGTAAGGTCCACCGATTGCACGCGCCGCATGTCGAGGATGATGTAGGTTCGCGTCTTGAGTTCGGGTTCGACGGTGGTATATAGCTGATCGGTGGTGCCGAAGAACAGACTTCCCTGCAGCTCGAAAATCGCCGTATGATCGCCGCGCTTTTCCAGAATCGCCATCTCGTCCGGAAGGCGCACGCGCTTGGAAAACATCTGGTTGCCGTAGGCCTTGCTGCGCACGATCGAACCGCGGATCTGCTCGCGGATGAACAGCACGACGGCAAGTGCGATGCCGGCTCCCGAAGCCGCGATCAGGCTGACCGTCAGCGCAACCACCACCACTGTCACGATCACGAAGAAATCGAGGATGGTCGCGCGCGATTTCAGCAGGTGCAGGCTCGCGCGGTCGAACATGCGGAATCCGATCACGATCAGGATGCCGGCGAGCGCCGGGATCGGCACCCACGCGATGAACGTTCCCAGGATGAGGAACGCGAGCAGCGCGAGCACGCCCTCGATCAGACCCGACAGGCGCGTCTGCGCGCCGCTCGACATATTGACCAACGTGGCGCCCATCTGGCCGGCGCCCGGCACGCCGCCGATGAACGCCGAGGCCAGATTCCCGAGTCCCTGTCCGACCAGTTCCCGGTTCGAGTTGTGGCGCGAGCGCGTGAGCGCGTCCAGGACGACGCAGGTCTTGAGCGTATCGATCGACAGCAGCACGGCCAGCGTTGCCGCCGGAACCAGCAGTTGGCCGAGTTCGGCGTAGTCCAGGTCACCGATCGCCTTCCAGCGTCCGGCGATCGTTTCGCCGAAGCTGACGCCGGAGCCGCCTAGCGGCCCTACGACCAGGGCGTTCCCCGGGAGCGTGAGCAGGGCTGGATCTGCAAGAGCCAGGCCGAAGTAAGCGATGACGCCGGATGCCAGCCCGAGGATCGCGGCCGGAACGGCCTTGGTGAGCATAGGCGCGGTCACCATCACCGCGACCGTGACTGCGCCGACGGCGACGCCTTGCCACTGCCACAGCGACGGCGAGGCCAGCCCTTCCCAGAAGCCGGCCTGTTTCGGCAGGCCGAGAAACTTCGGCACCTGGCTGATGATAATAATGAGGCCGACGCCGCTCAGGTAGCCGCTGACTACGGGGTAGGGCACATATTTGATCAGACGCCCGAGGCCGACGGCGCCGAAAGCCACTTGGAGCAGACCGCAAATGAGTCCCATCAGACTCAGCAACAGCACCGCCGATTCCGCCGAGATGCCGTTTTGAGACCACTGGATGGCGAGCGCCGACAGCACCGCCGCGGCCGGCGCGCAGGGCGCCGAGATCAGGCGGTTGGTCCCGCCGAAGGCGCCGGCGACCAGGCCGAGCGCGGTGACCCCGAGAATGCCGGCGATCGCGCCTTGCGCCGCGTAAGTGCCTCCGAGAGGCGAGAAAATCGTCACGCCGAAGGCGATCGCGGAGGGCAACGCGACCAGCATCGCCGCCAGGCCGCCCCACAGGTCGCCTGCCAAGTTGCCGGGTTTCTCGATCTTCACCGTGAGTACCTGTTGATCAGATCGCAGTCTTGACCGGAATCGGCCCCGGCACTTTGATTATCGTCAACCGTTCGTGTGGAAACATCGCGATCATAGAACAAGCTGCTTCCAATTGCAGCGATATTGGCGTCGACAGCAGGTCGACTGGCGAACGCCAGCGTCCTATCCCTTGCCGCGCACCGGGTGTAGGATGGCATCGCGGAAAAAAGCTGTGCCCGCCGGCACGAGCGGTGCGCCGGCTCCCCACCGCGCTCGAGGCCCCGATGACCCAGACCTGTCCCTGGCTGCGCTTTTACGGCAACGTGCCCCCCAGCTTGAGCTATCCCGAGATCACGCTGTACCAGGCCGTGGCCGCGACGGCCGCGCGCGTGCCCGATGCGCTTGCCTGGGATTTCCTCGACACGACCTCGACCTACCGCGCGTTTCTTGAGTCCATCGACGCCTGCGCCAATGCACTTGCCGCGCTCGGCCTCGTGGCAGGCGAGCGCATCCTGATCTCGATGCCGACTTCGCCCCAGGGCGTGATCGCGTTCTACGCGGCGAACAAGCTCGGCGCCGTGCCCGCGCTCATCCATCCGCTGTCGACCGCGCCTGAAATCGAGCACTACCTCGACGCCAGCCGCGCGCGCATCGCGCTCACGCTGGACGCATTCTACGACCGCTTCGCGAGCATCAAGCCGAAGCTGCCGCTGGAAACGCTGATCCTCGCGCGCATTCCCGATTATCTTTCGCCGCTGAAGAAGTTCGGCTTCTGGCTAACCAAGGGACGCAAGATTCCCAGGGTGAGCGCCGATGCGCGCGTCCGCTGGTGGGCAGATCTCATGGCCGGCCTGCAACCCGAGGCGCGGCGCGGCGCGACCAGCACGCACGATCCGGCGGCGATCCTGTTTTCGGGCGGAACCACCGGCATGCCCAAGGGCATCCTGCTGTCGAACCGCAACTTCATTGCCGAAGGCATGCAGGCCGCCGCCTGGGGCGGGATGGGGGAGGGCCACTCGATACTCGCGATCCTGCCGATATTCCACGGCTTCGGCCTGGGCGTGTGCGTGAATGCCGCCTTCATGGCCGGCGGCAAATCGATCCTGGTGCCGATGTTCAGCGCCGAGATCGTGGCGAAGCTGCTGCGCACGAAACGGCCAAATCTGCTGGTGGGCGTGCCCACGCTGTACGACGCGCTCACGCGCGACCCGTCGCTGGCGAAGGCCGACCTGTCCTGCCTGCGCGCCACCTTCTCCGGTGCCGATACGCTGCCGCGGCCGGTGAAGGAGCGCTTCGAGAAGCTCGTCGCCGAGCGCGGCGCCCGGGTGAAGCTGCTCGAAGGTTACGGCCTCACCGAGGCAGTCACCGCGATCATGGCGATGCCGCTCGTGGAGTATCGCGAGGGCTCGATCGGCATTCCCTTTCCCGACATGCTGGCCAAGATCTGCCGCGTCGGCAGCGAGGAAGCACTCGCGCCCGGCGAGGAGGGCGAGATCTGCGTCGCCGGCCCGGCGGTGATGCTCGGCTACCTCGACGATCCGCAAGCGACGCGCGAGACGCTGCGCGTGCATGCCGACGGCCGCACCTGGCTGCACACCGGCGATCTCGGGAAAATGGACGCGGACGGTTTTTTTTATTTCACCGTGCGGCTGAAGCGCATGATCAAGTCCTCGGGTTTCAACGTCTACCCGGCGCAGGTCGAAGCCGTCCTGTACCAACATCCGTTGGTAGCCGAAGCCTGCGTGGCCGGTGTGCCCGACCCGGCGCAGGTGGAGCGGGTGCACGCCTTCGTCGTGCTCAAGGACCCGGCGCAGGCGAACGCGGATACGGAGCGGAAGCTGATCGAGCACTGCCGCGCGCAATTGATCAAATGGTCGTGCCCGCGCGAAATCGAATTCCGCGCCGCGTTGCCGAAGACGCGCGTGGGCAAGACCGACTACAAAGTGCTGGTGCAGGAATACTCGGCCCGGCAGGACAACAAGGAAAAAATTAGATGAAAATGGAACCGATTGCCCTGCATGGCGGTGACCGCGTCGGCGCGGCGCTGGCGGCGCACGGCGTGCGCTTCGTCTTCACCCTTTGCGGTGGTCATATCTCGCCCATACTCACTGCATCCAAGGCGCGCGGCATCCGCATCGTCGACGTGCGCGACGAGGCGACCGCGGTGTTCGCCGCCGACGCGGTGGCGCGGCTGACCGGCGTGCCGGGCGTC
>JADGRQ010000013.1 GCA_017880775.1 Burkholderiales bacterium
TCAGTCACCCTCATGCAGTTGCGCTTCGCTCCGTTCGCTGTGATCAACTTACGGTGGGACTTACACCCACAAGAGTGCGCCCGTGCCGGGCGCACAAAAAAAACGCCCGGTGTTGCCACCGGGCGTTTCAGGAGATTGCTTCTGTTTCGACTGCTTACGCGATTGCGATGCTTAGAACGCGTGCCGCACCGTCAACGACCAGAGGCGCGGATCCTCGCCGGCCTTGACGGCCGCATCAGCGCTGCCGAGCGAAGTCGAAGTAAAGAAGTTGTACGTCGCCTGCGCCCCGTTATTGATCTGGGCGTAATTAAGAGCCAGCGAGGTACGCTTCGACAGGTTGTACTGGTACGAAGCCGCGAACATGCGGGCGCTCGTATCCGCACCCGCTGCGATCGATCCTGGCGTGCCGGCGGCTACATTTCCCGCAGCCTTATCGTTCTGCGCCTTGCTGAAGTGCACGTGGATTTCGTGGGGGCCCCACTCGTACGACAACGGCACAGACCATGCATTGCGGTTGCCAAGCGTCGCACCGCTAGACGCTGCTGCATTCGTAATATTGGCGGCAGTGGCAATTGCTCCAGTGGCGAGCAACCCGTTTCCACCGAAGCTTTGCGCGCCAATCAGCCTCGACTTGTCCCACGCCAGGCCGAATCTAAAGCCAGCCCACTTGTAGGAGCCATACAACCGGTCGGAGCGCTGGTCCATACTAGCCGTCGACCCCGTCACGTAGCCGTTCGGATTGTCCTGCTTCGCGGTCCAATAGCTGTAACCGAGAACCAGCGGGCCATTGGCGTAGTTCGGGTTGAAGTTCCAAGCTTGGCCACGGCGCGCATTGGAGCCAATATCGGCCGAAGTCGACGGAGGCACACCTGAAAATACACCCTGGCCGGTAATGAGTCCCGCGGCGTTAACCAACCCGGTCGCCCCGTTATTCTGCGGGCTGAACGAATAAGCAGCCCTCAGAGTAAATCCGCTCCAGCTCGGGGTGTCGTAGAACACCACATTCGGGGTGCGCGTCGCATTCGCGATCGACTGACCACCCCCGCCAGCATAAGCGAGGATCGAGATGCTGTCAGCCCTGAGGTCGCCCTTGTCGGTCAGGTAGCTCTCCCGGGCGCCGTAGTGCAGATCCTGCAAGCCCATGCGGATTTGACCCCAACTCTTGCTCCTCAGTCCCACCCAGGTGTTGCCGGACATCGGCGGCAGCCCGCTGGAAGGGTTGACGATGTTGATGCGCATGTCCGCTTGCGCGACCGCCTGCAGGCCGCCACCCAAGTCTTCCGTGACGTTGAATATAATCCTCGACGAGTCGTCGGCCAAACGGCCTTCGCTCGAGTTGAGGCCGTTGAGCCGCCCCCCGGCTGGCGCCGGAGTTCCAGTTCCAGCGGTTCCACCGAAGCTGTGGATGTTGATACTCTCAATGCTGGCCTTGAAGAAGCCGCTGATCGTTACGGACGACTGTGCGAAAGCTGCGAGAGGGGCGACGGTAAAGGCGCCGGCGACTGCAACTGCTAAGAGTTTCTTTTGCATCCCTAATCTCCAGTTAGTTGTAGAAACCGACCGGCAGAGGAGGCCGCCAGCCACAACCCCTCTAATTCCAGAGAAGTCGACGCGATTGTGCCGAACCGCACGAACGCGGCGCAACACCGGAGGAGGAATTTAGGCGATTCCGGCATGGCGTTGTTGTTTTTATGCAACATAGCATGCGCAAACTCCCCATTATTTCAACTACTTGAAAAAACTTCTGGAAAAGAGACTTTAAGCCAGGAATCGATGCGCATGGATGATTACATGTAATATGGCTATCTTTACTCATTCAAGGAAATCTGCGATGCAGCCGAAACGCCATACGGCCCGGGAAACCGCCGGCCGCTACCGCACGAGAATGCGCGCCCGGGGATTCAGACCGATTCAGCTCTGGGTGCCCGACACCCGGTCGCCGAAGTTCGCCGCCGAATGCCGGCGCCAGTCCCTGCTGGTCGCACGCAACGCCGAGGGCGATATCGAGGCCTTTCTCGAAACCGCGGCGCGGCAGGTCGAGGGGTGGAAATGAGGCGCGGGGAACTGGTAACGGTCGCGCTGCAGGGCGACCCCGGCAAACCGCGCCCGGCGCTGGTCATTCAATCCGACCTGTTCAACGAAACGCACCCTACGGTAACGCTGCTCCCCGTCACCGGCGAGATCCGCAGCGCGCCGCTTTTTCGCGTCACGGTGGAGCCCTCGGAGGCGAACGGCCTGAAAAAAGTCTCGCAGGTCATGGTGGACAAGCCCGTTTCGGTCAGACGCGACAGGATCGGCAAGCCGTTCGGCAATATCGAGGATGAAGCGCTGCTGCGCGTCAATCGCGCGCTCGCAGTCTGGATCGGGCTGGCATAGATTTCGGGCGGGCGCGCCCGGGGTCAGGCGACAAGCGGGTTGACGACGCTCAGGTGCGGGAAGCGCCCGAAGTCGCGATCCACGGACCACAACTCGCTCACGCCATGCTGCATGCAAAGGGCCGCAATGCGCGCATCGTGCACTTTCGGCCCTACAATCCGGCCGCTTCTCAGCAGATCACGCAGCGCCGGCCAGTGGCCGTCAGACTCGCAAAGCAGCACCAGTGTCGGCGACTCGAGCCAGGCGTCAACCTGGTCGAGCGCCGCGCCGAGCGGGGTGGGCGGTGCAAAGATCCTCGGATGGGTCACGACCGCAATAAACTCGTGCACGCAGGGCCATGGGATCGCCCACGCGCTGCGACCTTCGGCAAGACCGGCCACCCGGGAAGAAGCCGCCTCGTGCCACTCGGCGTCCTCGCGATGCGCATAGATGAGGATGTTCGTGTCAACAGCGATCACCCGCCGCGCCCTTCGTAGGCGAGTTCGCGCAGCCGCTCCCAGCCCAGTTTCCCGGCTTCCGCGCTCAACCCCCGTCCCTTGAACGCCGCCTTACGCAGGCGGAACGGCCGGGCGCGTTTGCGCTCCGCGACCACCTGCCGCAGGCCCTGTTCGATGAGCGCCTTCACGGTCGTTCCCTCGCGCGCGGCCAGCTTCTTCGCCTCGCCCAGCAAGGCGTCCGAAATCTCAACGGTTGTCTTCATATGGGTACCCATATCATGGCTTACAGCCTCCCGTTCAATTGTCCTTCCGGCGTGGCAGTCCGGTCAAGGTCGAACAGGTCTCTAAGCGCCATTCCCGGGTTGTCCGCGCGCATGAAGGCTTCCCCGACCAGGAACGCCGCGACCCCGTGCGAGCGCATCCGTTCGACATCCACCGGCGCGAGAATTCCGCTTTCGGTCACGACGACGCGTCCGGCGGGTATGCGCGGCAGCAGGTCCAACGTAGTCTCGAGCCGCGTCTCGAAACTGCGCAGGTCGCGATTGTTGATGCCGATGAGCGGCGTCGCAAGCCGCAATGCGGCCTCGAGTTCCTCGCCGTCGTGCACCTCGACCAGCACCGCCATGCCGAGCGCATACGCGAGCGATTCGAACTCGCGCATCCGCTCACCTCGCAGCGCCGCCACGATCAGCAGGATGCAGTCGGCGCCCATCGCACGCGCTTGGTGGATCTGGTAGGCATCGACGATGAAATCCTTGCGCAGCACCGGCAGGCTGCACGCCGCGCGCGCGGCGACATGGTGCTCCGGTGCGCCCTGGAAATACTGGCTGTCGGTGAGCACGGAAAGACAGGCAGCGCCGCCCGCCTCGTAGCTTTTCGCGATCGCGGCAGGATCAAAGTGCTCCCGCAGCAAGCCCCGCGAGGGACTCGCGCGCTTGATTTCGGCGATCACTGCCGGCTGGCCGGCGGCGATCTTCGCCGTCAGCGCGGCGACGAAATCGCGCGGAGGCGGCGCCGCGCGGGCGCGCGCTTGCATTAACGTGTTCGGGACGGCGGATTTGGCCGCCGCCACTTCGGCGCGCTTGGTTTCGAGTATGCGCTGCAGGATGTCGGACATTGAGCGTTACAGGAGCGAGACCACTCCTGCGTCCTTGTCTTCCTCGAGTTCGCGGAGCGCATCGACATGATCCCGCAGAATGCGTTCGATCTCGCCGGTCGAACAGTTCCCGCGCCGGATCCACACGACTTTGGGCGGATACCCCAGAATCGTGGCACGCTCGTGGAAGTCGGCGTCCTTCGTTACGATCGTGAACCCGTGGTCGCGGGCGTGCAACCAGACGGCCGCGTCGTCGGCGCTGCCCAGACCCAGCGCGTGAACGTGCGCTGAATCCGGAAAAAGCGCACCAAGGGCCGATACGAGGCTGGGGGCGAGGTTCTCGTCGAACAGAAGCTTCAAGCGTCTGCCGCAAGTACGCGATGTTCGCGGTCAGCCGCGTATTCCAGGCAGGCCCGAATGTCCTCGGCCGTGAGATAGGGAAAGTCGCGCAGGATCGATTCCTGGGACATGCCAGAGGCCAGATATCCCAGGACGTCGTACACCGTGACGCGCAAGCCGCGGATGCAAGGCTTGCCGCCCCGCTTTCCGGGCTCGATGGTAATGACGTCTTTGTAGCTCACGATGGAAAATTATACCGTCGAAGCCGTCTGATGCGCCGAATCGCCTGACGAATTCGGCCAAGGAACTCCGGCGACACCCTCAAACCTTCTTGCACGCGTTGCTGAAGGCGACGTAGTCCTCGAGCTTCTTCCTCGCATCGCCGCTCGCGATCGCGCGCCGCGCGTGTTCGATGCCGGTCTGGATCGATGTGGCGTGCCCGGAGACATAGATCGCGGCGCCCGCATTGAGCAGCACGATGTTGAGCGCCGGGCCGCGCTGGTTCTCCAGCACCGCGCGGATCATTTCCTTCGATTCCTGCACCGTGTTGACCTGGATCGCGCGCCGGTCATAGAGTTCGAGCCCGAATTGCGACGGGTGGATCTTGTACTCGCGCACTGCGTCCTTCAGCAGCTCGCCCACCAGCGTCTCGCCCGAGATCGAGATCTCGTCCAGGCCATCGAGTCCGTGGACCGTCAGCACGTGCCTGCTGCCCAGGCGCTGCAACACGCGCGTCTGGATGCCGACCAGGTCCGGGTGGAATACGCCGAGCAGCTGGTTGCGCGCGCCGGCAGGGTTGGTGAGCGGTCCGAGGATGTTGAACAGGGTCCTCACCCCGAGTTCCTTCCTCACCGGCGCGGCGTGCTTCATGGCGCTGTGGTGCGCCGGCGCGAACATGAAGCCCAAGCCGAGCTTCCGGATCGACTCGGCGACTTGCTCGGGTGCGAGCGCGATGTTGACGCCGAGGGCCTCGAGCACGTCGGCGCTGCCCGACTGGCTCGATACCGCGCGGCCGCCATGCTTGGCCACATGCGCGCCGGCCGCGGCGCAGACGAACATGCAGGCGGTCGAGACGTTGAAGGTGTGCGCGGCATCGCCGCCGGTTCCGACCACGTCGACCAGGTCCTTCACGTCCTTCACATCGACCTTGGTCGCGAATTCGCGCATCACCTGCGCGGCCGCGGCGATTTCGCCGACCGTCTCCTTCTTCACGCGCAGCCCGATGATGAAACCGGCGATCTGCGCGGAGGTCAGTTCTCCGCGCATGATCTGGCGCATGATGTCGAGCATCTCGTCGTGAAACAGCTCGCGGTGCTCGACGGTGCGCTGGATGGCTTCGGCGACGGTGATCTTCATTGCCTTCTCCCTTGCAGAAAATTTTTCAGCATCTGGTGGCCATGCTCGGTGAGGATGGCCTCGGGGTGGAACTGCACGCCCTCGACCGGGCTTTCGCGGTGTCGCAGGCCCATGATCTCGCCGTCCTCGGATTCCGCGCTTACCTCCAGGCAGTCCGGCAGGCTCGAACGCTCGACTACCAGCGAGTGGTAGCGCGTCGCGTTGAATCCCCCGGGCAGTCCCGCGAACACACCCTTGCCGTCATGCTGCACGCTCGAGCATTTACCGTGCATCACCTTGCCGGCACGCACCACCTTGCCGCCGAATGCCTGGCCGATCGCCTGGTGGCCGAGGCACACGCCGAGGATCGGGATGCGGCCGGCGAAGCGCTTGATCAGCGGCAGCGTCACGCCCGCTTGGTCCGGCGTGCACGGGCCGGGTGAGAGCACGATGCTGTCGGGCTGCATTGCGCCGATTGCATCGAGGGTGATCGCGTCGTTGCGGAACACCCGCACGTCTTCGCCCAGCTCGCCGAAGTACTGCACCAGGTTGTAGGTGAAGGAATCGTAGTTGTCGATCATCAGCAGCATGATTCACTTAACCCTCTGTTTTCAGTGATGGCATCAAAGATTACCGTCCTTTGATACCCGCACTTATTATTTGGATGGCCTCGGATAATGCCCCGAAATTCCGGGCCTTGGTCGCCGATGCGCTCGGCGCAGCGATAAGGCAGATCAGGCGGCAGGCTTGCGCCAGCGCCAGCAGGGGAAAACAGCAGGATTGCGGAGAGAAATCACGCGCCCATTATTGCACCGCTCGCCGGCGCCGCCAATCCCCGGGCGGGACGGATCAGGATCGGCTCGCAGCCGCCCTGTGAGGAGTAGCGGGACAAGACCATTTGCAGGGGAATGCTTGTCGCACCGCCACCAAGACAATTACCGCCGCTCCGCCATTCCATTTTTTCAGACTCGCGCACTGGACGCGTCGCGCACGGAATCGGTGGTCTGATATCGCTTTGCTAGCCTTTGCCTTCGCCGCCCGGTTCCCTGTTGTAGTCTTTCAGAAACAGCACCTCGCGTACGACGCCGTCGTGCGAAATCTGTACGTACAGGTTGTACGGCTCCTGGCTGGGACCGAACATCCGGTACTCCCAGACGTCGCGCTGCTGGCGGTCCAGGCGGCTGATTCGCCCCGGCGGACCGAATTGTTCCCGCACCTGGCCGGTCGTGGTCACCCCCGGAACGAGTTTCTGCTGGTTCTCCACGGTCAGCAACTGGTCGATCGATTGCACGACGCCGCTGGAGGACATGTGGACCGCGAAGGTGTGCATTCCCGCCGGACCGCGCGGGTAGTACAAGACGGTGTCGCCGTTGGACACCGTCAGGCGCTCCGCGGGGGCGCCCATCAGCGCCTGCACGTCGTTCGCCGTCGACTGCCCGGGCACGAGCCCGCGGCCGTCGTACGAGGCGCAGGCCGCAAGCAGGACAATCGCGCCACAAATGACAAACTGTTTCGGCTTCATGCGCCACCTCCAGTGTCTATGATACGCCGTCAGAAAACGCGAAAAGCCGCGGATCGCGGAGGTTATCTATTTCTGCAGTTCGAACGAAACCAACTGATCAACGTACTGGTTCCACACACCGTGCGTGCCGGTGTCTTTGTATTCATGCTTTACGGAATACCTTACCTCAGGGGAATACCAGCGCGTTGAGAATGTCTCGCCGCCCCATCTGTAGTTGCCATCGGTATTTGTATACGTTCCATCGCATTTGATCTTATAGGCTTTGAACGTTCCCGCCTTCGTGACGACATCCTCGAACGCTAGCACTTCGCACGCCCTTTCTTCGCTGAAATCTCCGTTTCGGGCCAAATTGGGCCCGCTGAACTTACTCTTCCATTTCTTACCAACGGCTAGCGGAAACGAGTAAGCCATCATGGGCGCATCAAATTTGCGGCCCCCCAATTCGAGGGTGTTCCCATCAAGATCCGTAATCCACGTCGTGACGTTGCCCGAAATAGGGTTCTTGAGCTCTATTTTTAGCGATGAAGCGGAAATTTCCGCTACGCGATTCTCGCGCGAGCTCGTGACCTCCTTTTTCCGAAGATCAAAGCGTTCCACCAGCCATTTGTCGCCGACCTTGTGGGTGGGTCGTGTCGCCTCCTGTGAAAACACTTGCATCGATACAAAGCACAAGCAGAACAGAAACTGTCGCTTCGCCATGGTGTCCTCCCTCTAAATGTCGCATAACGCAAAGTCAACTTCCGCACAACCATTTAGGTTTTACACGTCCCTCACGCCCATTGTCACCCTTTTTCATTTTCAGTCGTTTAAGAGAAACCGAAGGCCTTAGCCTGAAAGCAAGGCCAATTTTGCGAAATGATTAAGGCTATCTTCCACAGCTTGAGCAAGGTTCCTCCGCAACGATTCGCCCCTTGAGAGTTCGCTTCCATGGTAGGCGGATCGTAAGGTTCCATTCTCTACCAGTTTGGCCAGGTGATCCACAATATCATTGCGGTTGTTTTTTCCATCAAGAAGTTGCAGCATATGCCTGTCGAAATTATCCACAAGTCCCGACTCATGCAGTTGATTGGTCACGGGATCGCCGATCTTTGCCTGATGCCGGGCAAGAGTGCTCACAGCGGGACGATCACTGATTTCCATTACGAACGGCGCTTTTTGCGATCGAAGGATTACAAAGTTCTGCGCATAGCCCTTGAGGATTTGAGCGGCTAATGTCTGACTGTCGAGACTTGAGGACTCTGGCTTGCCGTACACGATCTCAGCAATTCGACTACGGGCCGTCTTCACGAGGTCATCGAAAGAGATCGATTGCGGCCAAATCTCTGACAGAAGGCGGAACGCGGCCTTGACCAGTGAATTCGTCGACGTGAACGAAACACCGTTTGGTATCTGAAATGCCTCAGGCTGAGAAGAATGAAAATTGATCTGGTCGGAGCGCGGTCTGGCGGCCGAGGCAATGTTGAATCCCACGATGCTCTGGGGCGTCAAACTTCGATCAAGAGCGATTTCCTTCTTGCAGAGTAGAGTTTGGCGGAATCTTCGGTTCCGCAGAATATCCATGTACTGTTCAGTTCTCACTAAATCACTGGAGATTCGGCGTAGCGTTTCGCCAACTTCCTGAGGAAAGCTGGCGGGCTGCATGGCGCTGAAATCCGCTTCGGCGAGATACTGCAACCCGTGACGATGCGCGCGGTCGGCGAACTCGTAAAAATAGGCGGGCTGGTTGATATCTTCCAGATGTTCATGAAATAGTTCCGCGTCGGAGTATTTGCGCCATTGTTCCAACTCGGTCTTGAG
Organism: Burkholderiales bacterium; assembly: GCA_017880775.1. Taxonomy (GTDB): domain Bacteria; phylum Pseudomonadota; class Gammaproteobacteria; order Burkholderiales; family SG8-39; genus JADGRQ01. Next base: position 8,903 of record JADGRQ010000013.1, read on the forward strand.
AGCGCTCGCGTATGGGTGGTCGGCTGGAGCGGACTGAGCTAGAAAGCCGAGTAGCGCACGTGCCTGCAAGATCCTCTCCGATGGTTCGGAGAGCTCCCTGGTGTGATATCGCGCCATTTCCCGGATCATGCCGCGGAAATGCCACCCGGGATACGTGTTGTAGCTCACGTACGCGACGCCGCCGGGAGACAGATTCTCATGACAGATCTGCAGGAGTTTCGCCTGCACCACGTCTGGGACCCAGGAATACACTCCGTGGGCGATCACGTAATCAAACGTCCCGATGTCTTTGGTTACGCGCAAGATATCGAGTTGCTTAATCTCAGCGTTTTTCAAACCCAACGCGTCGATCGTCGATTGGCCGTCGGCTACCTGACGTGCCGACAGTTCGATTCCCAGGAACCGGCTTTCAGGAAGCGAAGATGCCATCGGGATGAAGTTCGCCCCGCTACCACACCCGAGTTCCAGTACCCGGCAACGATTGATGGGAGGGGGATTCATTCCAAACAGCGTTGCCAGGACCGCCAGCCGGTCGGGATGCGACTGTGCATAGGGTTTCTTGCTGTAAGGCACCTCATCGTAGCTAGAGGAGGACGCTGCGCTCATGAATGTCCCTTCCTAAAGAGGGGGCCGATTGTGCAATTGATTGTATATGTGATAAGAACCCAGGATGATTCAGGATGCTAACGACGCTCCCGCGCGAAGTCGGCAGGCGCCGCGTGTACGGCCGATCGACATCTCCGGGCTTCGTGTCGGGACGTTGACGTTGCAGGAGACGAAACGCCGGCTTCGTCAGACGCTCTTCGCCCTTCGGGAATCTTATCCGCAGATTCCGGCGGATGCGAAGAAGCTTGACACGATCGTTGATCGCCTCGCCAACGTGGCGTTGGACGCGGTGAGCGCGACCGATGTCTCGATGGCGATATTGTTTCGCCGCCTGCAAGGCTTGCGGATCAATGGAATGGGGCAGGCCAATCGGTTGTGGCCGCAACTGTTTTCCTTGCCGCTCGAGCGTGGCCAAGCGGAAAACAGCGTCAGTGTGGCGACGACTTCCAGAGCGGACTTGAGCAAATTCCTCCGGGTGCTGTGGAGCACCCATTTTGCGGGTACACGTGGGAGGCTCGAATGGATCATTGCCGCGATTGCGGCCTGGCGTCCCCGCTCGCTGCGCGAACTTCATCGCCGCATTGAGAGGGTAGAAGCCTCCTTCCCCGATTTCGACGCATTCGAGAAGGTCTATGCACCGGTATTTGTCTTTGAAACGCCGGCTGCAACAGGCCCCTCCGAACCGGCGTCTCCCGATTGGACGCTTCTTTGGCAGTACGAAGGTGCAAGCGGCTACGGCGGCGACTATCCTGCGGACGTGAAGGATTTCCTTGGAACTTTTCTGTGCCGCGTTCGTGACCTCGATCCGCGAGCGAGAATCCTCGATATCGGAACGGGCAGCTATGCGGCCATCTTGCTTGCGCGAGAAGTGTCTACCGAATTCGAGTTGATCGGTATCGACATCGCCGATATTCCAGCGCCTCCAGAAGTGGCGCGGATCCAGTCCTTCAAGATGAGCGCGGAAAGCCTGGGATTTCCCAACGAGGCGTTCACGGCCGTGATGTCGGTAAATGGCATCGAATACGCGGACGTAGACCGCGCTTTTCCAGAAATGCGCAGGGTAATGCAGCCAGGCGCGCGCGCCGCGCTGGTCCTGCATCGGCCGGACTCCCTGATTGTCGCAAGAGCCAGGAAGTTCATTGAATTCCTGGACAGCACCCTCCTCATGGAGACGCTGGCATTGAGCTGGCTTTACCTCGACGGCGGGAGTGAGGCGATCGAGCGCGAGCTCGTCGGACAACTCCTGGAGCTGAAGAAGAGGAAGGTGGATAAACAGTTCGTGCGATATTTCAGTCGCGTGATGCAGGGGATCCCCGAAGCGATGCAGAAGCTGCACTCCGCTCCGGCCGACGCCTACGCGCTCATTCAGCGATTCGAGACGGACCTGCGTTGGACATATGAAAGAGACCGGTTTCTGATCTCTCACATGTCGCGCATTCCGACTGATCGGCAAGACATGCTGAAATGGCTTGGCACTTACGGGTTCGCGGTGGACGCCGTGCAAGAGGTGTTTCTAGATTCGGATCACAGCGTTCCGCCGGTGGGATGGGCGGTACAGTTGCGCAAACCAGTAGCGACCGGCCGATCCCAGTAGCTCGCCTGCAACGAGCATGGCTCACTGCTTTGTCCCCAGGAAGGGCAAACCGCATTCGCGCGGCTCTTTGCAGACAGCGCGAGATGTCGCCGGATGCGACGGCTCCCCACCTGGCGCAAGGCTAGTGGGATGGACGCCCCTTCCTGACACGGCATGGAAGGGAGACGTCCTCTTGAGGACCGATTTGGCGACAACCGGGTGAATCTGCTTCGCTTCTCTTACTTTGATAATTCGATGTGATAGGTGCCGACGCGACCGACCAACTTACCGCCTTCAGCATTCAATACCAATTCGTCGTTACCGCAGCCATGTATGATCCCCGCGCTCCGCTGAAGCTGAAACTTGCCATTTTTGTACTTGCCACTAATCGAGTAGTCACCCGGGCAGTCGTGGCCCTCGGCTTTTAACTTACCTGCTACCGTCCCATTATCCACACTCGTTATTTCGAGCGTTACTATGTCCGTCTGAGGTTTGTGTCGTTGTAAAGGGAACTTGTATGAACCCTGATAGGTTCCTATCAATTCCTGCTGGGCATACGAACTCGCGCAGAAAACTAGTAGGGCGATACTCACAGCTACGGTTTGATTACGTGCAACCATTGGATCCTCCCTAGTGAATGTTTGAACGTAGATACCACTGGACAAAGATGGACATTTTGGCCTCAAACTGAAGTGCTGCAACCCTTATTTGTTGCCACCATCAGCCGAAATCCCAGGCTGATGTGGCGAATTAATTTTACCCGGAGAGGGTAGCGGTTTACAAATTTGCCTTACGAACTATGGGCTATTGCAAATCAGGCACTTGCGACGCTTAGCCATCTCAAAATATGCGTCGCACGCGGCCAAACCAAAATACCTTCCAGAGATTGCGTCACAACTTCGACACACGGCGAAAGCGCAGCTAAGGCATTGGTCTAGGCTTCCGAGATGGCGGCTACCGGCAATTAGCGAACGTCTGCTTTCGGTAGAGTCGAGATGTGGCGCGGTGGCAGTAGGTTCGGTTTGTCCGAGTAAGCGAGAGGGTTGCCCCCTTCGCTCCTCACAGACCCCGCCGTGCGGAATTGCCGCGATGGGTTCTTCAGGCTGGCTCACCGGGTGGGCCAAGCGTGTGTGATACGCGGTTTCAAGAGTGGATAGCGTGCGAAGATTTTGGCGAAGCGCTGCCACAAGAGGCGCCGTCCACGTGTCCAAATTGAACACTACAACGCTCAACCTGGTACAGAAAAAGCCGGTCAGCTCAGGCCCGGACTGATGCATGATATGTCCCTGTCCCGATTCGCGATGACGAGGTCAGACGCCATGATGAAACGAATGCTGACCGGCTGTCTGGCCGGGTGTTCCCTGCTGGCGGCCGTGCCGGCTGCCGCGGCCGAGCCCGCGCCGCGCTACAACACGGTTGAACTGCAGGCCGAGGCGCAGCGCGAGGTCCCGAACGATCTGCTCAATGCAAGCCTGTACGTGGAACTGAACGATGCCAGCCCGGCGGCGCTTGCCAACGCCGTCAACCGGAGGGTCAACGAGGCCCTGCGCGTGGCCAGGGACTACAAGGGCGTGACGGCGCGCTCCGGCAACAACCAGACCTATCCCGTCTACGCCAAGGGCAACCTGCTGCAGGGCTGGCGCGGCCGCGCCGAGATCCGGATCGAGAGCAAGGACTTCGAAGCCGCCGCGGGACTGATCGGCACGCTGCAGGCGAGCATGCAGCTCGGGAACATCGGTTTCACGGTCTCGCCCGAGGCCCGCCGCGCCACGGAGAACGAATTGATCGCCGAGGCCATTGCGGCATTCAAGGCGCGTGCCGAGATCGTCAAGGCCGCGCTCGCCGGCCGCAGCTACAAACTGCAGCGCCTGAATCTGGTCAACGGCTACAGCGGGCCGCCGCCGCGCCCGGCGATGGCGCGCATGGCCGCGAACGTGCAGGAGGTGGCCGCACCCAGTCTCGAAGCCGGCGTCAGCCTGGTAACGGTCGCGGCGAGCGGCGCGATCGAGGTGATCGAATAACCTCGCCGTCAGCCGGCGGCAATTTCGGCTGCGCGCATCAGCGCGCGCGCCTTGTGCAGCGTCTCCTCATACTCCGCCGCCGGGTCCGAATCGGCAACGATTCCCGCCGCTGCCTGCACATGCAACGTGCCGTCCTTCACCACGCCGGTGCGGATCGCGATGGCGAGGTCCATGTCGCCGTTGAACCCGAGGTAGCCGAGCGCCCCGCTGTACAGGCCGCGCTTCACCGGCTCCAGCTCGGCGATGATCTCCATCGCGCGCAGCTTCGGCGCACCCGAAACGGTGCCCGCCGGGAACGTCGCCTTGAGCACGTCGCAGGCGTCGAGCCCGTCTGCGAGCCTGCCTTCACAGTTCGACACGATGTGCATGACGTGCGAGTAGCGTTCGATCACCATCGTCTCGGTCACTTTCACGCTGCCGGTCTTCGCCACGCGTCCGACGTCGTTCCTGCCCAGATCGATCAACATCACGTGCTCGGCGCGTTCCTTGGGATCGGCCAGCAGTTCGGCGGCCCTCGCCTGGTCCTCGGCATAGGTCTTGCCGCGCGGGCGCGTCCCCGCAATCGGGCGCAACGTCACGCTGTCACCCTCGAGCCGCACCAGAATCTCGGGCGATGCGCCGACGACGTGATGATCGCCCAGGTCCATGTAGAACATGTACGGCGACGGATTGAGGCCGCGCAGCGCGCGATAAAGCGCAAACGGCGGCGCGGCAAAGCGGCGCGAAAAGCGCTGCGAGATCTGGACCTGCATTGCGTCGCCCGCGAATATGTACTCCTTGGTGCGCAATACCGCGTCGATGAACGCTTCGCGCGTGAAGCTCGAGCGCTCCGGCCCCGGCGCCGGGTAACTGCGTCCCGCGCCATGGATCGGCCGGTCGAGCTGGTGTTGCAGCTCGGCCAGGCGCTTGCGCGCAGCGCGCAGCGCGTCGCTATGGCGCGGGTCGGCGTAGACGACGAGGTAAAGCTTGCCGAGCACGTTGTCCACCACCGCGAGTTCTTCCGAGCGCAGCAACAGCACGTCGGGCAAACCGAGCAGATCAGGCTTCTCGACGTGGGCGAGACGCTGTTCGATGAATCGCACCGTCTCGTAACCGAAGTATCCGACCAGCCCGCCCGCGAAGCGCGGCAGGCCTTCGAGGGGGGCGGCGCGAAACTGTGCCAGATACTCGCGCACGAACGCGAACGGGTCGGTTTCGGCGACGCGCTCGATCGTTTCCTCGCCGTCGGCGCCGCGCCGCACGATGCGCAGCCGGCTGCCGCGCCCCTCGATGCGTTCGGAGCACGGCAGGCCGATATACGAGTAGCGGCCGAAGCGCTCGCCGCCGACCACCGACTCGAGCAGGTAGGAGTACGGCCGCTGGGCGAGCTTCAGGTAAAGCGCCACCGGCGTGTCGAGATCGGCGCGGATCTCGGCCACCACCGGGATGCGGTTGTAGCCCTGGCGGGCCAGTTGCTCGAATTCGAGCTCAGTCATGGCCCTCAGTCACGTTCAGCTCGCGGGAAGTTGTGCGGCGTGCAGCAGCGATTCGACTTTATCAAGCAGCGCTGCGCGCAAGCGCCTGCCGCATCGCTTTGATGGTCGCAGCGTAGTCGCGCGCGCCGAAGATCGCCGATCCGCAGACGAAGGTGTCGGCTCCGGCGCGCGCAATCTCCGCGATGTTCTCGGTTTTCACCCCGCCATCGACTTCCAGCCAGATGTCACGCCCTGACCGGTCGATGCGCTGGCGCACCGCGCGAACTTTGTCGAGCGCCCCGGGGATGAATTTCTGGCCGCCGAAACCGGGATTCACCGACATCACCAGCACCAGATCGAGTTTGTCGAGCGTGTAGTCGAGACAGGCAAGTGGCGTGGCCGGATTGAGGACCAATCCGGCCCTGCAACCATGTTCGCGTATCAACCCGAGGGTACGGTCGACGTGCTCGGAGGCCTCCGGGTGGAAGCTGATTATGTCGGCGCCCGCCCTGGCGAAATCCGGCACGATGCGGTCCACCGGCCTGACCATCAGGTGCACGTCGATCGGCGCCTTCACGTGGGGCCGCAATGCCTCGCACACCAGCGGCCCGAAGCTGAGGTTGGGCACGTAATGGTTGTCCATCACGTCGAAGTGGATCAGGTCGGCGCCGGCGGCCAGCACCGCGCGCACTTCTTCGCCGAGCCGGGCGAAATCCGCGGACAGGATGCTCGGCGCGATGCGAAAGGTCATGGGGTCCCCGTTGCGATTTGCACTTGGCGGGGATTCTAGCGCAGCCCCGCCAGCCAAAAATGCGCACCCGATCTAGAATGCGCGCATGGCGCAGGAAAAACGTCACGAGATTTCCGTCAGCGCGGCCACCCGGTACCTGAGGGACCAGTCCGACGAAAGTGCCGAGCACTTCGTGTTCTCGTATACCATCACGATTCGCAATACCGGCAGCGCTACGGCCCAGTTGATCAGCCGGCACTGGATCATCACCGACGCGCAGGGGCAGGTGCAGGAGGTGCGCGGGCTGGGCGTGGTCGGCGCGCAGCCGGTGCTGCGGCCGGGCGAGAGCCACCAATACACCAGCGGAACGGCGCTCTCCACGCCGGTGGGCACGATGCGCGGCAGCTACCAGATGGTGGCCGAAGACGGAACGCGTTTCGAAGCCACGATCCCCGAGTTCACGCTCTCGGTTCCACGCGTCCTGCATTGACTATTCATCGCCGGGTTTGCGGTTTTTAGGCCGAGTCCACCAGACAATCAGGATCAGCAGCCCGAGTGCGACCCCCATTTCGAGAAAAACGAACCACATCGGCGTTGGCCTGTTGACCCTGCGAACAAATGCGGCGCGTTGCATTCTACTGTGCGCCTGCCTGGCGCTTGCCGACTGCGCGCCGCTCGCGCCGGAGCCCGCGCCGCAGGCCGCATGCCCGGTGAGCTGTCCGCCCTGCGCCGCGGAGGCGCCGTGCGCGCCGCTCAAGCCGCCGCCAAGCGCCGCGAACTACGAGCTTGCCGACTGGCGCGACCTGCCCGGTTGGAACAACGCGCCACAGTTGCCCGCACTGCGTGCGTTCGCGTCGAGCTGCCGGCGGCTGCAGGCAACGCGCTGGCGCGCCGCCTGCGACGCCGCAGCCGTCCTGTCGAACGCCGATGAAGCCGATGTGCGAGCATTCTTCGAGGCACGCTTCGCGCCCTACCGCATCGTCGCCCCGGATGGATTGCGCGACGGGCTCGTCACCGGCTACTACGAGCCGATCCTGCCCGGCAGCCGCGCGGCGACCGGCGCCTATCGCTACCCGGTATATGGCGTTCCGGAAGACCTGATCGTGGTCGATCTCGCCAGCCTGCATCCGGAGCTGAAGAACCTGCGCCTGCGCGGGCGCCTCGACGGGCGGCGTGTCGTTCCGTACTACGAGCGCGCGGAAATCGAGGCGCCGGGCCGGCGCGTCGACGCTGCGGTCATTGCGTGGGTGGCCGATCCGGTCGAGTTGTTCTTCCTGCAGGTCCAGGGCTCGGGCCAGCTCGAACTGGACTCAGGCGCGCGCATCCGCATCGGCTATGCAGACCAGAACGGGCATCCATATAGATCGCTCGGCAGGTACCTGATCGATCGCGGCGAGTTGAAGTTCGAGCAGTCGTCGATGCAGGCGATCAAGGCCTGGGCCGAAGCCAATCCTGACAGACTGCGCGCCGCGCTCGACCACAACCCGAGCTACGTTTTTTTTCGCGAGTTGCCTGCGCCGGATGCAATCGCGGGCGCGACCGCGGGCACCGCCGATGGCCCGCCCGGCGCGGCGGGTGTCGCGCTCAGGGCCGAATTCAGCATCGCGGTCGACCCGCGCTACGTTCCGCTGGGATCGCCCGTGTTCCTCGCCACGACCTACCCCTTGAGCCAACGCAAACTGGAAAAGCTCGTGATCGCGCAGGACACCGGCGGAGCGATCCGCGGCGCCGTACGCGCCGATTTTTTCTGGGGCAGCGGTGCGGAGGCGGGCGCGCAGGCCGGGCGCATGCGCCAGCGCGGCGCGATGTGGCTGGTGTGGCCGCGCGGCGAGCCGCTGCCCGCGCAGTAGCGGGATTATTTTGCCGCCGCGGTGCGTGAAGCTTCGTCGAGCGCGGAGCGCAGCACGTCGGCGGACATCCCGCCCTTGTAGCGCACGCCGTTCGCAAGGATCAGCGTCGGGGTGCTTCCGACGTTGAGCGAGCGGCCGAGGCTGAGCACCTTGTCCACCGGGTTGTCGCAGGTCGCCTTCGCTACCGGCGGTCTGCCGCGCAGCGCGAGGTCGAGCCAGGCTTTCGAGCGGTCCTCCGAGCACCAGACGCTGCGCGATTGATCCGCGTTCTCCGGCCGGATCACCGGAAACATGAACACGTAGATGGTGACGTCGCTCACCTGCACCAACTCGCGCTCGAAACTGCGGCAAGCCGGGCAGTACGGGTCGGAGAACATCGCCATCACCCGCTTGCCGTTGCCGCGCTGCACCTTGACCGCGAGATCAAGCGGCAGTGCCTTGAAGTCAATCGCATTCAGCGTGCGCAGGCGCTCCTCGGTGAGGTCGCGGTCGGTTTTGAGGTCGAAGACGTTGCCGGAGATGAGGTAGGTCGCCTTCTCATCGGTGTAGATGACGCGAACGCCGTCCGGGGTGCGGAACCGGACCTCGTACCAGCCCGCCATGGGCGCGGGCTGTATGCCCTCCACGCGGGCACCGTCGAGCTTGGCTTCGATCGTCCTGCGAAGGAGGTTCTCGTCGGCCGCTGCAGCGCCCGTGGCGGCGCACAGCAGGGCAAGCAACATGCAGGTTTTGCGCATCGACGCTCCGCTTCAGGCCAGCGCGTGGCGCGCCAGGACGTTTCTTAGGACAGGCAGACAGCCGGTGAGGTTCAATCCAAGATTGCGCACGCGGCGTAAGGGCGCGCTTTCGGCAGCAAACAGTCCAAACAGGCCGTTCACCGTGGCACGCATTGCAAGAACCGCCTCGCGGCGCGAGCGCTCGTAGCGGCGCAACAGACGCAGGTCGCCCGCGTCACGCAGCGGCGCGCCCGAGGCGAGCACCGCCGCGAGCTCGCGCGCATCCTGAAACCCGAGATTGGCGCCCTGCCCCGCAAGCGGGTGGACCACGTGCGCCGCGTCCCCGATCAACGCGATGCGCGGCGCGACCACCCGCGCCGCAACCACGCAGCGCAACGCAAAGGCCTGCGGCGCAGTGATTGTTTCGAGCGTGCCGAGCTCGCCGCGCGAGGCTTCCGCGACCTCGCGCGCGAGTTGCTCCGGCGTCGCGGCCATCAGTTCCGCCGCACGCGCGTCCCCCACCGACCAGACCATCGATACTCGATCGCCCGGCAACGGCAGCAACGCGAGCACCGGCCCTGCCTGAAACCACTGGTACGCGACGTTGCCGTGCGCCCGCCCGCAGGTGAAATTGGCCACCACCGCCGTCTGGCCGTAGCTGCGCTCACTCGCCGCGATGCCGGCTGCACCGCGCACGAACGATCGCGCGCCGTCGGCGCCAACCACGAGGCGCGCCGAAAGGCGGCGCCCGTCGGCCAGCGCGAGACGCGCGCCATCGGCATCCACGGCCAGGCTCGCGCAGACGGCGCCGGAGCAGTGCTCGAACTCGTCCTGCGCACCCAGCACGCGCCACAGCGCGTTCTGCAACTCGCGGTCCTCGACGATCCACGCGAGCTCGGGCACACCGGCGTCGTACGCATCGAACTCCAGGCGGGCGGCACCGTCGTCGCCACGCACGCGCATCGCGCGCACCGGCGTCTTGCGCGCGGGTGCAATCGCCTGCCAGACTTTGATTTCCTCGAGAAACGCCACGCTGCCCGGGCTCAGCGCGTAGACCCGCGCATCGAACCCTTCGGGTGCATCCGCTCCGGTGTGCACAGTACGCTGCGCCGGCTCGACCAGCGCGATACTGCGGCCGCGCGCGGCGCGCGCGAAGCTCGCACCGATCAGCCCGCCGCCGACGACGATGACATCGTGCTCCATCGTCGAATTCTAGCGCCCGCGCGGCGCACCTTGACCTGCAAGGGCCGAAAAAGCGACAATTCGCCCCCCGCGGCGGTCCGTCCGGCGCGCATGCTCAAAATGGCGAATTAGCTCAGCTGGTTAGAGCAGCGGAATCATAATCCGTGTGTCCGGGGTTCGAGTCCCTGATTCGCCACCAAATTCCTTCGAGCCTCTCGATCGCAAGTCGGCGGCTTGGATCATGCCAGGCTTGGTTCCCCCGAATGCTAAGATTCGCCTCCAATTGACAAGCTATTTCCCCAGATGAGCCGTGCGCTCGCCCTCGCCGCCCTGCTGCTCGTCTGCGCGAGCGCGGCGGCCCAAATGCGCTCGATCCCCGGCGATGCGAAGCGCGCAGAGATCCGCCACGTGCAGGACATGATCGTGGATCTCGGCGGCGCGAGAGTGCGCCTTGCGCCGGGTGCGCTGATCTACGACGCCGAAAACCGCATGATCGTGCCGACCGCGATACCCGAGGGCGCGCTCGCGAGGTACCTGCTCAACGCGCAGGGCCAAGTCAGGCGCGTCTGGCTCCTGTCGCCCGCCGAGGCGGCGCAGGGCCGCCGCAATTGGAATTAGGCGCGAAGCGTTTGGCAGGCAAACTGTACATCAAGACCTTCGGCTGCCAGATGAACGAGTACGACTCGGACAGGATGGCCGACGTGCTGCGCGAAGCCGACGGGCTGGTCCCCGCCCCCGGGCCTGAGGAGGCTGACGTGATCGTGTTCAATACCTGCTCGGTGCGCGAAAAGGCGCAGGAGAAGGTGTTCGCCGACCTCGGGCGCGTCAAGCACCTGAAGCGCGCCAATCCGAACCTGATGATCGCAGTCGGCGGCTGCGTGGCGAGCCAGGAGGGCGCGGCCATCGTCAAGCGCGCGCCTTACGTCGATGTGGTGTTCGGACCGCAAACCCTGCACCGCCTGCCCGAGCTGCTTGCGCGGCGCCGGGCAACCGGCGCGCCGCAGGTCGATGTGAGCTTCCCGGCGATCGAGAAGTTCGACCATCTGCCGCCGGCGCGCGTCACGGGCGCGAGCGCCTTCGTTTCGATCATGGAAGGCTGCAGCAAGTACTGCAGCTTCTGCGTGGTTCCCTACACGCGCGGCGCCGAGGTGTCGCGCCCGTTCGACGACGTGATCGCCGAGATCGCGCAACACGCCGCACAGGGGGTGAAAGAGGTGACGCTGCTCGGCCAGAACGTCAACGCCTGGCGCGGCACGGGCGACGCAATGGACTTCGCCGAGCTGCTGCTGCACGTCGCGGAGATCGACGCAATCGAGCGCATTCGCTACACCACGTCGCATCCGCGCGAGTTCACGCAGCGCTTGATCGATGCCTACGCCCAGACCGCCAAGCTGGTCGGCCACGTGCATCTGCCGGTGCAGTCGGGCTCCGACCGCGTGCTCGCGGCGATGAAGCGCGGCTACAGCGCGCTCGAATACCGGTCGATCCTGCGACGCCTGCGCAGAGTCCGGCCCGAGATCAGCATTTCGTCAGACTTCATCGTCGGCTTTCCCGGCGAGACCGCCGCCGATTTCGACGCCACGCTGACGCTCGCGCGCGAGTGCGGATTCGACGCTTCGTTCAGTTTCCTCTACAGCCCGCGTCCGGGCACGCCGGCGGCCAGCCTGCCCGACGACACCCCGCACGAGGTGAAGCTCGAGCGCCTGCAGCGGCTGCAGGCCGCGCTCGAGGCCGGCGCGCGCGCCATCAGCGAGCGCATGATCGGGAGCGTGCAGCGCGTGCTGGTCGAGGGCCGCTCTGCGCGAGATGGCGCCGAGCTTGCCGGCCGGACCGAGAACAACCGCGTGGTCAATTTCCGCGGCGACGCGAATCTCGCGGGCCGCTTCGCCGATGTGCGCATCACCGGGGCGCGATCGCATTCCCTGCGCGGCGAACTGCTCGTGCATCAGATCGTCCCTGCCTGACAGCCTTGCGCGCGAAGCCCGTCGAAGTCCGCCTCGAGCCGGTCGACAACCAGCGCCTGGCCCGGCTGTGCGGAGCGCTCGACGCCAATCTGCGCCAGATCGAGTCAGCGCTGGACGTTTCGATCGCACGCCGCGGCGCGCGCTTCGCGGTGCAGGGCGAACCCGCGCAGGCGAAGCGCGCGGCGCACGCGCTGGAGCATTTCTACGCCAGGGCGGGCGCGGAGTTGTCGGTGGATGACCTGCAGCTCGGGCTCGCCGAACTGCTGCACGGCCTGGCACCGAAGCTCCCCCGCGCGCGCGAAGGGACCGATTCTCCGCAGCTGCTGACTCGCCGTCCCGATCTGCACGGCCGCACCGCGCGGCAGGTCAAATACATCTCCAGCATCCTCGCGCATGACATCACCTTCGCCATCGGCCCGGCCGGCACCGGAAAGACCTATCTCGCGGTCGCCTGCGCGGTCGATGCGCTCGAGCGCGACAAGGTCAAGCGCATCGTGCTGGTGCGCCCCGCGGTGGAGGCCGGCGAGCGCCTCGGCTTCCTGCCGGGTGATCTTGCGCAGAAGGTGGATCCTTACCTGCGCCCGCTGTACGACGCGCTGTATGACCTGATGGGCTTCGACAAGGTCGGCAAGCTGCTCGAGCGCGGCACCATCGAGCTCGCGCCGCTCGCCTACATGCGCGGGCGCACGCTGAACCATGCGTTCGTGATTCTCGACGAAGCGCAGAACACGACCCCCGAGCAGATGATGATGTTCCTCACACGCATCGGCTTCGGCGCCAAGGCGGTGGTCACCGGCGACGTGACGCAGATTGACCTCGCGCGCGGGCAGAAGAGCGGGCTGATCGAGGCGCGCGCGATCCTGCGCAGCGTGCGCGGTATCGCGTTTGCGGAGTTCCATGCCGCGGACGTGGTGCGCCATCCGCTGGTGGCGCGCATCGTCAATGCCTACGAGCGCCACAAGCAGCGCGCGAACGGCGAAGCCGGCGAATAGCAGCGCCTCGGTGGCGGTGCAGTTTGCCTGCGCGAGCCGCGGGCTGCCTTCGGCGGCGCGATTTCGCGCCTGGGCGCGCAGTGCGGCAGGCGGGCCTGCCACGCTCGTCATCCGCCTGGTGTCGGCCACCGAAGCGCGCGCGCTGAATTCCGCTTACCGCGGCGCGGATCACGCGCCCAACGTGCTCAGTTTCGGTTACGGCGTTTCGCCGCTGGCTGGCGACGTGGTGCTGTGCCCGCGCGTGCTCGCGCGCGAAGCGCGCGAGCAGGGCAAGTCGCTCGATGCGCATTTCGCCCATCTCACGGTGCACGGCGTGCTGCATCTGCGCGGTTATCGGCACGCGCGCGCGCGTGAAGCCGCGCGCATGGAGCGCGCCGAAATCCGCATCCTGCGCGCGTTTGGAATCGCCAACCCGTATCGGGCCGCAGGCCGCGGGTAGAATGGCAGTTGCATGAGTACTCCTGCGTTAGCCTCCCTCGGGGGGTGCGGGGGGCGCGGGAAGGCCCCGAATGCATCCGCCGGACGGGGCCCGCGCCTCCCGCTCCCGTGAGCGAACCGTCCCCTCCTTCGCTGCTTGCGCGGCTGTCGTCGCTGCTGCTGCGCGAACCGACGGACCGCGAACAGCTCATCGCACTGCTGCGCTCGGCCTACGCGCGCAATCTCATCGATGCCGACGTGCTATCGATCGTCGAAGGCGCGGTCGGCGTGTCCGACCTGCAGGTGCGCGACATCATGGTTCCGCGCGCACAGATGGACGCGATCGACATCAGGGAAACGCCCGCACAGTTCATCCCTTCGGTGATCGCCACCGCGCACTCGCGCTTCCCGGTGTTCGACGGCAACCGCGACGACGTGGTCGGCGTGCTGCTCGCCAAGGATCTGCTGCGCTACTACGCCGGCGAGGAGGAATTCAATGTGCGCGAGATGCTGCGGCCGGCGATCTTCGTTCCGGAGTCCAAGCGGCTCAACGTGCTGCTGCGCGAATTCCGCGCCAGCCGCAACCACATGGCGATCGTGGCGGACGAATACGGCGGCGTGGCGGGACTGGTGACGATCGAGGACGTGCTCGAGCAGATCGTCGGCGAGATCGAGGACGAATACGACTTCGACGAGGCGAGCGACAACATCCTCGCCGAGTCGAGCGGGCGCTACCGGGTCAAGGCGCTCACGCAGATCGCCGATTTCAACGCCGCCTTCAACACCCGGTTTTCCGACGAGGAGCACGACACCGTCGCGGGGCTAATCATCGCGCGCCTCGGCCGCCTGCCCAAGCGCGGCGAGACCATCGTCATCGACGGCCTGAAATTCCACGTGCTGCGCGCCGACGGCCGGCGCGTCTATACGCTGATCGTCGAGAAGCCGAAGGCTTGAGGATGCTCTCGCGCGCCTGGTTGCGCGAGCGGCGGTGGATTGCGCTCGCGCTTGCGTTCGCGGCCGGCGCGGCAATGGTGGCCGGCTTCGCGCCGCTCGGCCTCTGGCCGCTCGCGCTTCTCGCCCCGGCCGCGCTTGTGCACCTCTGGCTTGCCGCACCGGATGCCCGCTCGGCTGCGCTAACCGGTTTCGCGTTCGGACTGGGGCTGTTCGGCGTCGGCGTGTCGTGGGTGTATGTGAGCCTCAACCAGTTCGGCGGGATGCCCGCCCCGATCGCCGCGGCTGCAACGCTCGGGTTCTGCGCCGTGCTCTCGCTTTATCCCGCCGCGGTCGGTTACCTGCAGGCGCGGTTGTTCGAGGACGACGCGCGGCGCGTCTGCATCGCGATCCCGGCGCTGTGGACGCTTTCCGAATGGCTGCGCGGCTGGGTGCTCACGGGGTTTCCGTGGCTCGCGACGGGCTACGCACTGGTGCCGACGCCGCTCGCCGGATTCGCTCCCGTGGGCGGCGTGTTCGCCGTTACGCTGGCGGCCTGGCTCGTCGCAGGATTCCTCTGGCTCGCGTGTCGGCAGCCGCGGAGCGGGCTAGGCTGGGCGCTGGCCGCGGCCGTTGCCACAATTGCACTCGGTGCCGCGCTCGACCGTATCGAGTGGACCCGGCCGAGCGGCGAGCCGCTGCGCATTGCGCTGCTGCAAGGTGCGATCCCGCAACAGATGAAGTTCGACGAGGCGCACTACGCGCGCATCCTGGCGACCTACGAGCGGCTCGCAGAAGACAGCCGCGCGCAACTGATCGTCATGCCGGAAACCGCGCTGCCGCGTTTTCTCGACCGGATCGAGCCCGGCTATCTCGCCCGGCTGGAAGCCGTCGCCGTGCGCAACGGCGGCGACGTGCTGCTCGGCGTCCCGCTGCGCGACGCGCCCGACCGTTACTTCAACAGCGCCATCAGCCTCGGCGTTTCGCCGCGCCAACGCTATGACAAGGTGCATCTGGTGCCCTTCGGGGAATTCGTGCCGCCGGGGTTCGGCTGGGTGCTGCAGGTGCTGCGCATCCCGCTTTCGGACTTCGCCTCCGGTTCGCCCCGGCAACGGCCGCTCGGGATTGCCGGCCAGAAGATCGCGGTCAGCGTCTGCTACGAAAACTCATTTGGCGAGGAAGTGCTCAGACAGTTGCCCGAGGCGACGATGCTGGTGAACCTGTCGAACGTGGCCTGGTTCGGCGATTCGCTCGCGCCGGCGCAGCACCTGCAGATCGGGCAGATGCGCGCGATCGAGACGCGGCGCACGATGCTCACCGCGACCAATACCGGACACACCGCGGTGATCGCGCCGGACGGCACGTACGCGGGCGTGCCGCCGTTCGTCGAACGACGCCTGGATTCCTACGTCACCGGTCGCAGCGGCGCGACGCCGTACGTGCGCGCGGGCAATGCCGCCGTGCTCGCGCTGGCGCTGCTGATGCTGGCGGCGGCCGCGCTTCTCCGCATAGGCCCGAAACGCTAAACTCGCGTAGTAGCGGGAAACTCGCGCGAATACACCGGCCATGCTCTCCTTCCAGCAACTCATCCTGCGGCTGAACGAATACTGGGACCGCCAGGGCTGCGTGCTGCTGCAGCCCTACGACATGGAGGTCGGCGCGGGCACGTTCCATACCGCGACCTTCCTGCGCGCGATCGGGCCGGAACCGTGGAACGCGGCCTATGTCCAGCCTTCGCGCCGGCCCAAGGACGGGCGTTACGGCGAGAACCCGAACCGGCTGCAGCACTATTACCAGTACCAGGTGGTGATGAAGCCCTCGCCGCTCGACATCCAGCAGCGCTACCTCGACAGCCTGGCTGCGATCGGCATCGATGCAGGCGAGCACGACATCCGCTTCGTCGAGGATGACTGGGAATCGCCCACGCTGGGCGCCTGGGGGCTCGGCTGGGAAGTGTGGCTGGACGGCATGGAGGTCACGCAGTTCACCTACTTCCAGGAAGTCGGCAGCCTCGCCTGCAAGCCGGTGCTGGGCGAAATCACCTACGGCCTCGAGCGGCTGGCGATGTACCTGCAGAAGAAGGAAAGCATCTTCGACCTGGTGTGGACGCCGGGGGTGACCTACCGCGACGTCTACTACCAGAACGAAGTCGAACAGTCGAAATACAACTTCGAGCACTCCAACGTCGAACTGCTGCTGCGCCTGTTTGTCGATTTCGAAGGCGAGGCCAAGCGGCTGATCGAAGCCGGCCTCGCGCTGCCCGGCTACGAGATGGTGATGAAGTGCTCGCACACCTTCAACCTGCTCGATGCGCGGGGCGCGATCTCGGTGACCGAGCGCGCGGCCTACATCGGGCGGGTGCGGGCGCTTGCGCGGCTGGTGGCGCAGGCCTACTACGATTCGCGCGAGAAACTCGGTTTTCCGATGGTCGCGGGCACGGCAAAGGCGGCCTAGATGGAAGCCACGCTGCTGGTCGAGTTGCTGACCGAGGAGTTGCCGCCGAAGTCTCTAAAACAGCTTGGTCACGAATTCGCCCTCAAGACATTGGACGGTCTTGCCGCGCTCGGCTTTATTGACTCGGTTGTGGGCTTTACATTCTTCGCGACGCCAAGGCGTCTCGCCGTACTGATTCCAAACGTACGTGAGAAATCCCCGGACGTCACGCGTGACGTACAAGGGCCCTCGGTCGGTGCGTCGGCGCAGGCGGTTGCAGGTTTTGCGCGGAAATGCGGCATCGCGATCGAAGCCCTGAAGAAGCAACAGACACCGAAGGGCGAGGTCTACTTCGCGCACGTGACGACGGTCGGTCGGGCGCTAACCGATGTGCTCGCCGGCAAAGTCGAAGCCGCACTCAAGGCGCTGCCAATCGCGAAGTTGATGCGCTGGGGCTCGGGCGACGCACAGTTCGTCCGACCGGTTCACGGTCTCGTGATGCTTCATGGCGCCCGCATCGTTCCCGGCAAGGTGCTCGGGGTTGAATCGGGCAAACACACGCGCGGCCACCGCTTCATGGGCAGGATCGACATCGTCCTCGCCTCCGCAGACGAGTACGAAACGCGGTTGCGCGAAGATGGCATGGTCATCGCCGGTTTCGCTGCACGCCGCGCCCGGATCGAGGACGCCCTGAAGACCGAAGCGACCCGGCAGAACGCAGACCTCGGAGCACATGAGGACCTCCTCGATGAGGTTACGGCGCTGGTCGAGCACCCGAGCGTTTACGTCGGGGAGTTTGACCCGGCGTTTCTGGACGTTCCGCACGAGTGCCTGATCCTCACCATGCGGAAGAACCAGAAGTATTTCCCGCTGTTTGGCGAGGATGGCAAATTGCTGCCCAGATTCCTGATTGTCTCCAACATGCAGCTCGACGACCCGCGCCACATTGTCGATGGAAACCAGCGCGTCGTCCGCCCGCGACTGGAGGACGCGCGCTTCTTTTTCGACCAGGACCGCAAGACGCGCCTCGAGGCGCGCGTGCCGCGGCTCGCGGCGGTGGTCTACCACGCGAAACTCGGCAGCCAGCTCGAGCGCGTCGAGCGAATGCAATTATTGGCGGGCAGTCTCGCGCGCGGGCTTGGCGGAGACGGGATGCTCGCGGGGCGCGCGGCATGGCTCGCCAAGGCCGACCTGCTCACCGGAATGGTGGGCGAGTTCCCGGAACTGCAGGGCGTGATGGGTCGCCATTACGCGCTGCACGACGCCGAGCGCTTGGAGGTCGCGGACGCGATCGAGCAGCATTACAGGCCGCGCTTCGCTGGCGATGCGCTGCCGGAAGGGCCGGTCGCGATCGCAGTCGCGCTCGCAGAAAAGCTGGATACGCTCGCCGGCCTGTTCGGCATCGGTCAGCAGCCGACCGGCGACAAGGATCCCTTTGGCTTGCGGCGCGCCGCGCTGGGCGTGGTCCGCATCCTGGTCGAAAAGCAACTGTCGCTCGAGCTGTTCCTGCTGGTCAATGAGGCGTTTGCCGGCTTTGGCAAGCGGATCGGCGATGCGCACATCGACTTGGAAATGTTTATCTTCGAGCGGTTCGCCAGTTATCTCAAGGAACAGGGATTCTCGAAACTCGAAGTGGATTCGGTGCTCTGCCTCCATCCGACAAGACTTGATATCGTGCCTTTGCAGCTCGCCGCCGTGCGCGCCTTTCTGACCCTGCCGGAAGCCGCAAGCCTGGCGGCGGCGAACAAGCGGGTTGGGAACATATTGAAGCAGGCCGCGGCGAAGGGCGAATCGTTCCGCAATGCCGATCCGGATACGCTCACTGAACCGGCGGAACGCGCGCTTTTCGACGCGCTTCGCACCGCGTCCGCCGCCGCAAACGCGTCGTTCGATCGCGGCGACTACACCGGCTACCTCATGACGTTCGCAGTCCTGAAGGCCCCAGTGGACGCGTTCTTCGACTCGGTCACGGTCATGGTGGAGAACGACGCCTTGCGCCGCAACCGCCTTGCGCTTCTGACGGACCTGCGCGAAGCGATGAACCGCGTCGCCGACATCGCGAGGCTCGCCGCATGAAACTCGTCATCTTGGACCGCGACGGCACCATCAACCACGACAGCGACCAGTACATCAAGTCGCCCGCGGAATGGAAGCCGATCAAGGGCAGCCTCGAGGCGATCGCGCGGCTCACCCAGAGTGGCTACCGGGTGGTGGTGGCGACCAACCAGTCGGGCATCGCGCGCGGCTTATTCGACATGACGACGCTCAACTCCATCGACGACACGATGCACAAGGCGGTTGCGCTGGCCGGCGGACGCATCGATGCGGTGTTCTTCTGCCCGCACGCCGCCGACGCGAACTGCGAATGCCGCAAGCCCAAACCCGGGATGCTGCTGGAGATCGGCCGGCGCCTGAACGTTGCGCTCGCCGGCGTGCCGATGGTCGGCGATGGCTTGCGCGACCTGCAGGCTGCCGCGGCGGTCGGCGCGCAGCCGGTGCTGGTGCTGACCGGCAAGGGTCGCAGGACACACAAGGAAGGCGGCCTGCCCGAGGGAACGCGCGTGTTTCCGGATCTCGCCGCCTTCGTCGACGATTTCCTTAAATGATCCTGCTGCGCTCGAGCCTGTTCATGTTCGCGCTGGTCCTGTTCACCCCGCCCTACGCGCTGCTCGCCCTCGCCACTTTTGCGCTGCCGCGCATGCTGCGCTACCGCGTCATCTCCGGCTGGGCCTGCGCGGTGGTACCGCTCGCGCGGTGGTTGTGCGGAATCCGCTATCGCGTGGAGGGACTCCAGCACCTGCCGGCCACGCCGTCGGTGATCCTGTCGAAGCACCAGTCCGCATGGGAAACGATGGCGTTCCAGAAGCTGTTCCCGCCGCAGGTCCATGTGCTCAAGCGCGAGTTGCTGTGGATCCCGTTTTTCGGCTGGGGCCTTGCGCTGATGAGCCCGATCGCAATCGACCGCGCAAAGGGCGCGGCGGCGCTCAAGGCGATGGTGCGAAAAGGGCGCGAGCGCATCGCGCAAGGCTTCTGGGTTGTGGTATTTCCGGAGGGCACGCGCGTTGCGCCCGGCAAGCGCCGGCGTTATCAGCCGGGCGGCGCGTGGCTTGCGACGAAGGCCGGCGTACCGGTCGTGCCGGTCGCCCACAACGCAGGCCTGGTATGGGCGCGCAACGCCTTTCTCAAGCGCCCGGGGCTGATAACGGTGCGCGTCGGCCCGCCCATAGCGACCGCGAACCGCAAACCGGAAGCGATCAACGCCGAAGCCGAAGCATGGATAGAAGCACAGCAGGCCGAACTCTGTCCGCCCCGCGCGAGGTGACCCTGCTCGGGCGGCGGGTCGAATACGGCATCAGCCGCAGCCGGCGGCGCACCATCTCGATCACCGTCGGTGCCGAGGGACTGGCGGTCAGGGCTCCCAACGCAGCGCGCATGCGCGATATCGAGGCGTTCCTCGCCGAAAAGGCGCGCTGGATCCTCACCCGGCTCGACAAGTGGCGCGATGCGCCGCGCGCCGCGCGACTCGCCGGGGTGGATGGGGAAACGCTTTGCGTGGCGGGCGAGCAACTGCGACTGGAAGTGCGCCGCGGTGCCCGTGCCGTCCCGCGCGAACCCGGGGCGCTGGTGCTGGCGGTGCGCGATCCGCTCGATGGCGCTGCGGTGCGCCGGGCGCTGGTCAGATCCTTGAAACGCATCGCCCTCGAGGCCTTCGAGCCGCGCGCCGCGGAGTACGCGGCACGCATCGGCCTCGGCCCTCCCCGGGTGGCGCTGTCGTCGGCGCGTTCGCGGTGGGGCAGTTGCGCCGCGAACGGGCGCATCCGGCTCGCCTGGCGCCTGGTGCATGTTCCCCGGCACCTCGCGGACTACGTGATCGCCCACGAAGTGGCGCACCTGGTCGAACTCAACCATTCGCGTCGCTTCTGGAGCGTCGTCGAGTCGATGTATCCTGATGTCCGCAACGCGCGGCGCGAGTTGAGGCTCGCCGGCGCGACCATTCCACTGATCAAAGGACTACCATGAGACTTCTGCATACGATGCTGCGGGTAGGCAACCTCGAGCGCTCGGTGAAGTTCTATACCGAGGTACTCGGCATGAAACGCTTGCGTACCACCGACCGTCCCGAGCAGAAATACTCCCTCGCTTTCGTCGGCTACGACACTGAAGACAGGGCCTCGGTGCTCGAGCTGACCTACAACTACGGCGTGGACAAGTACGAGCTCGGCTCCGCCTTCGGTCACATCGCTTTAGAGATGCCTGATGTGGCGAAGGCCTGCGACGCGGTTCGCGCCAAGGGCGGGAAGGTGTCGCGTGAGGCTGGTCCGGTGAAAGGCGGGACTACGGTCATTGCGTTCGTCGAGGATCCGGACGGGTACAAGATCGAGTTTATCGAGCGCAAGGGCGGGTAGGTCGCGGTTCGATTACCGGGAAGCTGGTTCCCGCACAAGCCGGTACCCGCTGCTGCGCCCCCCCTTGCCGGTAGGCGTGAGGCAGCCCTTGTCGACCAGATCGGCCAGCTCCCGGTAGGCGGTAACCCGGCTGGTCCGGTTCAGGCTCATGTATTTTCGGGTGTTCATGTCCCCCTCGAATCCATCCCGGCCGCCGTCAAGCAAACGATTGAGCGCCTTGCGCTGGCGCTCGTTGAGCACCGTCGCCTGATGACGCAGCCAGAACCGCGCCTTGGCGAGCGTGCTCGCCACGGTACCTTCCGCCGCGCCGGCCGCGGCTTCGACCTGCTTCATGAACCAGACCAGCCAGTCGGTGACTTCGAGCCCACCGCGTTGCGTGCGTTCGAGGATCGCGTAGTAGTTCTCCCGTTCGCGCAGGATCTGCGCGGAAAGGCTGAAGCAGCGCATCGGCTGGCGCTCGTCCTGCGACAGTGCC
Source organism: Burkholderiales bacterium (assembly GCA_017880775.1). Taxonomy (GTDB): domain Bacteria; phylum Pseudomonadota; class Gammaproteobacteria; order Burkholderiales; family SG8-39; genus JADGRQ01. Next base: position 30,652 of record JADGRQ010000013.1, read on the forward strand.
ATGTCGGTAATGGCGCGCGCGATCCGGCCGTTGCCGTCTTCGAACGGATGCAGCGTGACGAACCACAGGTGGGCCAGCCCGGCACGAATCAGGCCGTCCGGTTCGGCTTGCGGCGTGTTGAACCAGCCAAGGAAGCGATCGAGTTCCGCTTTCAGTACCTTGCGGGGTGGCGCGACGAAGTGGACCCGCTCCCGGCCAACGCCGCCCGAGACGACCTGCATGGGCTGTTGCCCGCGCAACTCCCCCGTCCGTATTGAGTGCAGCCCGGAAAGGCCGGTCGGGAAGAGCGCCGCCTGCCAGCCAAACAGACGCTTGGGACTCAGCGGCTGCGCATAGTTTCTGGTCGCATCCAGCAGGACCTCTATGAGGCCATCCACCGCACGGGGCGGCACGCGCATTCCCGCTGTCGCAAGCCCGAGGTGGCGGGCCACCGAAGAGCGCACGGCATTCAAGTCGAGCCGCTCGCCCTCGATCGCGCTGGTGGTGACGCCGTCCTCGACCAGGATTGCAGCCACCGCCTCCAAGGTCAGGCCGGGGTCGAGCATTCGCGCCGCGCCCAGCACCTTGCCCTGCGCGAGCCGCGCGCTCGCGAGCGCCGGCGCCAGACGCGCCGCATCCCATCGAAAGCGCGGCCAGCCGGGTTGCTGCCAGATCCACGGGAGAAGCGACGGCATGTCTTATTCGCTCCACAAAATGAAGCGATTATGGCGTGCAATCGCTTCAGCGGCAAATCGGGCTGGCGGCGCTCCTTTGTTTCATTCCGACCGGCGAGCAGCGACTTGTTACGATCGGCTATTCGTCGCAGGGTCGCTTGATCGTCATAGCCCATACCGAGCGCGGAGAATGGATCAGAATCATCAACGCAAGACTGGCAACCTCGCAAGAGCGTAAACGTCATGAAACATAAGGCACAGGATTCCGCGGATGAACTTCGGCCCGAATACGATTTCGACTACCCCAAGGCCGTCCGGGGTAAGTACTTTCGACGGCTTCTGAAGGAAGGCTCAAACGTTGCGGTATTGGAGCCCGACGTTGCAAGAGCGTTTCCGAACTCCGCTGCCGTGAACGACGCTCTGAGGTCCGTGCTCAAGGCGAAGCCGTCGGGGCGCGTGACATCACGATCAAGCAGAACGGCGCGCAAGCGGGCCGCCACTTGACGCGATGATGAAGACCAAGCCGCGTTCGAGCTAACGAACATCAGCATACAAGCCACCAACGGACTTTCGGTGTTCGTTTCCCCTGAGGCGTCGCTACGGGGATGAAGCTGGGGCATTGGCGTGAAGTAGTTCCATTGCGGTAGGCCGGGCGGTTCCTACTGTGTGCGTCCTTGACCAAGTGTTCCTACGCTAACGTCAATACGTCGATCGGTTTTCAGCCGTTCCGCGAGCACGAGGAGCGCAAGGTCGGCGAAGTCCGGGCGCAGTGTGCGGTAGCGCGTCGCCAGCGCGGCGATCCGGCCGAAATCGCCCAGCTCGACGTTGTGCACGGTGACCGCTCCGCGATCCAGCCATGTCAGCAAATTAATCAGCATCGGGTGAGATGCGCTGGATGTGATCCACGCTGCTTCAGTGACATTCGCGGCGGACGTGACCAACTCCCCGCGATATTCTTTCAGGAATGCCGCAACGGGCACATGCCATCGGTCGCTCGCGTCAAACAGAGCGACGAGCGGTCCGCTGTCAACCAGCAGTTTTTGCATCGCGTCGCGCGCGGATGATATCGCACGCACGCATCCGCGACAGATCCGGATTGCCGCTGGACACCTTGCCGAAGAGATCCTTCCCGAGATCCCACGGGGTCGGTTTGGCGCTTTTCCTGACGCGCGCGATTGCGTCATGCAAACCGCGGCGTACGAACTCGCTCTTGGTCAAACCCGCGGCCCGTGCCGCCGCCGCCAGCTCACGTTCCAACTCGGCTTCCATTTTGACGGTAAGCATATTCATCAACCCTCGGGTATTACCAGCGGTATTACACCATGGTTGAAGCAGACGGCTCAATGTGTGTGCATGGCACCCTATTTTCTCCGCGCGGCCTTGCGGGCCTGCGGAGTGGCGAACGGATCACGCGCTTTCTTTGTCTCATTCAGCGGCCTGGCGGAAAGGAAATCTTCGGGCACGCGGGTTCTGGCGCGCAGCGCAAAGAAATCTGGCCATGAACCGGTAGGAAGCCGGGCGGAACGCACGGGAGTAACGGCTCGCCGGCGGGCGAGCATCTTGGACCGGCTCAACCACAGATATTCGGACGCTCCCTATTTTCTTGGAATAAGGCGGCGATCCAAGCTATCCCAAACCCAATCCGACTTTTGTTTGATTTCTCTTCGCCCGCCTGTGCCGTCATTCCTGATGACAAATCGAACTTCTTCGCAACCTTGGAGACCGGGCACAATCGTAATGGTCGTGGTTGCTTCGGTCTTCACAACTGTTGCGTCTAGTTCGCGGTTATAACAGATGTCGAGGTTGCCCCCTACCATCCTAAAAATCGCTTTTCCGCCGCGGTCCTCAACGGTGATATAACCGAGCGCTGCGGGTCCGCCGGGGGTTCCTCGTGCACTACGAGTTTGCTGACCGTAGTATGTCTGATACTCCCAACTCTGCGCACGCGCCTCAGTTGCAGCGAAAGTCATTGACGCGGCCAGCACTACAATGAACGACCACCCGGCAACACCGAAGAAATCATCACTCGTGCGGAATATTGATATGCTCATACAATTCTCCTCTAAGGGGTGCCGGACGCAATCAAAAAATCAGTTGGCTTGTCGAATGCCATCTCTGTAAATATTGCCAAATCGATTTCTTCCAATCCATCCTTAGCCCAATCATTACGTTCCACCCACACCGGCGGTTGTTACCAATCTCCCGTGACACTAACACGGGGCCTGCGGATATGCGAAAGCAGCCGGACCCGCATGCCGGGCCAAGCGCACATAATCCTCCGGTGACAGATTCTCCGGTCGCAGCTTCGGATCGAAACCAAGCGCCCGCAATGCCGCCTCGTCAAACCATCTCGCCAGCGCATTGCGCAACGTTTTCCTCCGCGCGCTGAACGCAGCAGCAACCATGGTTCGGAATACTTTCTCATCGACCTCCGCGAACCCCCGCGCGGACCGCGGCACCAGCCGCACCACCGCGGACTCCACTTTCGGCGGCGGCGTGAAAGCCCCCGCCGGGACGCGAAACAGCTTGTCCATCCGAAACTTCGTCTGCAGCATCACCGACAGCCGCCCGTACTCCTTGGTCGAGTGCTTCGCCACCATGCGCTCGACCACCTCCCGCTGCAGCATGAAGTGCATGTCGCGCACGCGTGCGGCGTAGCGAGCGAGGTGGAACAGCATCGGCGTCGAGATGTTGTAGGGCAGATTGCCCACCACCCGCATGCCTTCGTGGAATACCGAGAAATCGAATTCAAGGACGTCCGCGATGTGCAGGGTCAGCCGCGACGGCGGAAACTCCGCCGCCAGCCGCGCTGCGAGATCGCGGTCGATCTCGATCGCATCCATCCGCGTCACGCATTCGAGCAAGGGGCGCGTGAGCGCGCCTTCGCCTGGACCAACCTCAACTAGCACGTCGCCGGGTTGCGGGTTGATCGAGCGCACGATGCGCTCGATGACGCTGCGCTCGTGCAGGAAGTGCTGGCCGAAGCGCTTCCTGGGAACAATGCGCGCGCGGCTCACGCGCGGTGCTGGCGCACGCCGGCGATCTCGAGCGCGAGGCGAAGCGCCGCTTCAAGACTGCCGGGATCGGCCTTCCCGGTGCCGGCAAGATCAAGCGCAGTGCCGTGATCGACCGACGTTCGCACGATCGGCAGGCCGAGGGTCACGTTGACGCCGTGCCCGAAGCTCGCGTACTTGAGCACCGGCAGGCCCTGGTCGTGGTACATCGCGAGCACGCAGTCGGCGCGCTCCAGCCGCTCGGGCAGGAACAGCGTGTCGGCGGGCAGCGGGCCCTCCAGCGCGAGGCCGGCGGCGCGCAGTTCACGCACCACCGGCTCGATCACCTCGATTTCTTCGCGCCCGAGATAGCCGCCCTCGCCCGAGTGCGGGTTGAGGCCCGCGACGAGGATGCGCGGCCGCGCGATCCCGAATTGCTCGCGCAAGCCCCGATCCAGCGTGCGTATCGTCTGTTCGAGGCTCGTACGCCCGATCGCAGCCGCAACTTCCGCGAGCGCCAGATGAGTGGTCGCGAGCGCCACCCGCATGCCGCCACCCACCAGCAACATCACCGCCGGGGGAACCTGGGTGCGCGCCGCGAGGTATTCGGTATGCCCGGTGAAGGCGATCCCCGCATCGTTGATGACGCCCTTGTGCACCGGCGCCGTGACCATCGCGTCGAACTCCCCGGCCAGGCATCCGTCGATCGCGCGGTCGAGCAGCGCGAGCACGTAGCGGCCGTTGGCCGGATCGAGGCGTCCTGCCTGCGCCGGATGCGCGAGCGGGACGTGCTCGACCTCGATCGCGCCCGAGGCAGGCAGCGCGCCGCGCGAGTAACGCCGCAGCGGAACGTTCACGCCGTTCCTGCGCGCGCGCTCGGCAAGCAAATCCTCATCGCCGATCACGACCAGGCGGCCGGCGAACTCGCGCGCGCCGAGCATGGCGCACAACTCCGGCCCGATTCCCGCCGGCTCGCCCGAAGTAAGAGCGATCACCGGCAAACGAGAACCCATGCTGCTACCGCTCTTCCAGCTTGATCTCTACGTAAGTGCGGTCGCGCAGCTGGCGCAGCCACTCCTGGTACGCCTCGTCGATCTTTCGATCGCGCAGCGCCTGGCGCGCCGTCAGCCGGCGCCGCTCGGCGCTCACGTCCGCGGTGCGACGCTCGAGCACCTGGATCAGGTGCCAGCCGAAAGGGGTTTTGACGGGTTCGCTGATTTCGCCCGGCTTGAGCGCGTTCATCGCCCGCTCGAAATCCGGGACCGTGTCGCCCGGATACACCCAGTCGAGATCACCGCCGCGCGCAGCCGAACCATCCTCTGAATGCAGTCGCGCGAGGTCGGCGAAATTGGCCCCGCCGGTCACGACGCGCTCACGCAGGTCGGTCAGACGCCGCCGTGCATCGGTCTCGGAAACGATCTCGTTGGTTCGCACCAGGATGTGGCGCGCGTGCGTCTGCGTCACGGGCGCCCCCCCGATTGCCGCGCTCGCGCCTCTCCGGTCGAGCACCTTGAGCACGTGAAAGCCCGCCGGGCTGCGCAACACGCCGCTGACCTCGCCGGGGCGCAGCTCTTTCAACGCGGTGGCGAAGATCTCGGGAAGGCGGTCCTGCTGCCGCCAGCCCATCGCTCCGCCCTGAAGCGCATCGCCACCGTCGGAATAACTCGCCGCGAGCTTCGCGAAATCGGCGCCTGAGCGTGCCTCGGCGACGACTTTCTCGGCCCGCGCGCGCGCCTGCTCGATCCGCTCCGGCGCGGCCTGGTCGGGCAGGCGCACCAGGATGTGGGCCAGGTTGTACTCGGCGCCGGGGCTTCCAGCCTTCGAATCTGCGTCCCCCGCCTCCGCGAGATACAGGTCGATTTCGCTGTCGCCGACCTGGATCTTGTCCTCGACCTCGCGCTCGCGCAAACGCGTCAGCACGATCTGCAGGCGCAGGTCCTCGCGGAAACGCTCGAACGAGACCCCGTCGGCCTCCAGCGCCTTGCGGAATGCAAGCAAGGTGAGTTTGTTGGTTTCGGCGATGCGCTCGATGGCCCGATCGATCTGCACCTCGTCGACCTTGAGACCGGTGTCGCGCGCGAGCTGAAGCTGCGCCTTTTCGAGGATCAGGCGCTCGAGCATCTGCTTCTCGAGCGCGGCCGGCTCCGGTGCCGGCGTACCCTGCCTGCGCAGCTCGCGCAACGCCGAGGCGACGCGCTCGTTGAGCTCGGAGGCGGTCACCACGTCGTTGTTCACCACCGCCACAATGCGATCCACCAGCGCGATGCGGCCCTGCCCGTGCCCCGCCGATTCGAGCACCAGCGCGAGCGCGAGACAGGCAATCATGGCGGGCCCGCGCATCTGCACCTCAGTACACCATTTGGAACGGCAGCTTCTGCTGCAGACTCAGCGGAACCGGCTGGTCCGGCGTCAGGTGGGTGCTGGTATAGCCGGCCACCGTGCGCCTGAGCAGCTCGGCCGGATCCGAGCCAACCCGCCCGAAATCGCTGAGTTCGATCTGGACAAAAAACGTGCTCGAGGCGACCTGCGTGGCCGCCTGGAGGCGGTGCCCCACAACGCGCAGGATCCAGCAGCCGGCGTTGTACTCGATCCCGGCGATGCCTTCCAGCAGTTGCGAGTCCTGGAAGGAGTAGTTGTAGCGTCCAATGGCGTACCAGCGGGGCCACAGCGGCCACTGGCCCGAGATGTCGACCTGATTCAGCGTATCGCGCGTGAAGCGGTAGCCGAGGTTGATGACCTTGGCGATCTCAGGCGAGTAGCGCATCGCGGCGTTGAAGCGCTCGGTGCGCGTTTCCCGTTGGTTGTACTCGTAGGCGGTTTCGAACGACCACGCCTGCGAAATCCTTCCGCCCACCGAGGCGAGCAGATCGGAACTTCCGTAGCTGCGCAGATCCGAAGTGGGTGTGAGGCCGACCTGCTCATTCTTGAAATAGAAGCGCTGCGCGATCGTCGCACGCAGCACCTCCCGCCCGGAGGAAGATCCCAGCAGCCGCGTGGTCAATGCAGCGGTGAGCTGGTTGGCGTCGCCGAAGCGGTCGCCGCCGGCGAAACGGTTTTCGGTGAAAATCGACGTGTAATTGAAATCCGACAGTCCGGTGTCGAACACCGGAATCTGGCTTTGGTCGCGGAATGGAATACGCACGTAGTACAACCGCGGCTCGAGCGTCTGGGCATAGCTCTCGCCGGCAAGCTTCAGGTTGCGCTCGAACACCAGGCCGCTGTCCACGCTGAACCATGGAATCGTGACCGACTGGCGGTCGGGTGTCCCCGCAGGCGCGTTCAGCAGGTTGTAGCCGCCGTAGTGCAGGCCGGCCTTGGGCGTGATGAAGTAGCCGGGCGCGACGATCGGCGCGCTGAAGGTCGGATCCATGACCACGCGCTGCCCTTCCACCAATGTCGGGTGGGTAAACCGCACATACTCGATCGGCAGCACTGCATCGCCTAAACCGGCGATATCGTTCTTCGAGGTGCCGAACGACAATTGCGGCACGCGCTGGTACGGGCTGACCACCGGGCTGAGCGGGTCCTGCAGCGTCTGGAAGCGCTGTACGCGGCTTGTCAGGTAGTACCCGGTGCCGAGGACGCTTCCCGAGTAGGACAGGAATCCCTCCTGCAACAGGTTGACGGTCGAGGTCTGGCTCACGCGCGAGGACAGGTCGACGAAGTATCGATCGTCGGAAACCTTGTTCAGATTGAGGTAACCCGTCAGCCCCGGCATAAACGTCTGGTTGTGCATCAGCGAGAAGCCGGTGCGCGTGAGTTGCGCCAGTTTGTCGTCGGGCAGCACCTCGTAATGCATCTCGCCCGCGTAGCGGCGGTCGATATAGCGGTACTCGTTCAGCAGCATCGGGCCGCGACGTGAAATGTAGCGCGGCGTGATCGTCGCATCCTGCTCCGGAGCGATGTTCCAGTAGAACGGCAGCGACAGCTCGAGGCCGCCTCGCGTCGATTGCGTGTAGGTGGGCGAGAGGAACCCGCTCTTGCGCCGGTTCTCGAGCGGGAAGGAGATCCAGGGGATCGGCCCGATCGACGCATCGAAAAACCTGAGCGTTCCATTGCGCAGCGTGCCGGTTTGGGTGTCGTAGTTGATGTCGAGTTCGCCCATATCGAAGCGCCAGTCGTCGTTCCCCGGTTCGCAGGATGTGTAGGTGCCGTTCTTCATCTTGAAATGCCCTGGGCCGAGGAATTCGATTCTCTCGGCCTTGCCTCGCGCCGGCTGGTCGCCGCGCAGCAGGTAGCTCGGCTCCTCGAACACGCCGGTGTGATTGCGGGTGTCGTAACGCAGGCGCGGCCCCGAAAAGCGGTCGTTGTCCTGCTGCAGCCGCACGCCTCCGTCGGCTTCGATGCGCCCGAACTCCTCGTTGTAGCGCAGGAAATCGCCAAAAATCACCGTGTCGTCCTGGCGCAACTCCGCGTTGCCGCGCGCCGTCGTTTCCTGGCCGCCGATGCCTTCGATGTAATCCGCGTCGATCGTGGTCGGGCCCGGTTCGCGCGGCAGCGCGGGAGTGGCTGCGGGCTTCGGCGCCCGCAGCTGCGCCTGCGCGGCACCGGCAAGCGCAAAGGCCGCCACGAAGGCTGCAACGGGCACGCGCCAGCGCGCAAAATGGAACTGCATGGAGGGAACGAGGCGGATTGCTTGAGTGCTAAAATCGCACAATTCCCCCGGTTACGCAATCCAAATCCGGCATCCGTCGCGGCGCGCGCGAAACTTGCGCGCGCCGTCAGACTGCGCTTCGCCCACAATGAGCATTGATCTGCGCAGGGCCGCCCTCGAGCGCTGGCTGGCGGCGCGCTTTTCCGGGCGCGCGGTGTGCGTCGCGCCGGCATCCGAAGATGCGAGTTTCCGGCGCTATTTTCGCCTGCGCGTCGAAGGCGAGTCCTCTCTGATCGTGATGGACGCGCCGCCCGGAAAGGAAGACTGCCGTGCGTTCGTGCACGTGGCGAAGCTGTTTGCGGCCGCCGGCGTGCACGTCCCGCAAGTACACGCGGTCGACCTCGAATCGGGTTTCCTGCTGCTGGAGGACCTCGGCAGCACCACCTACCTCGAGCGTCTCGACGCAGGCAGCGCCCCGGCGCTGTATCCAGCGGCCACCGACGCGCTGCTGCGCATCCAGCTCGCGAGCCGGCCGGACGCGCTGCCCGCGTACGACCGGGCGCTGCTCGAGCGTGAGCTGCGGCTGTTCCCGGAATGGTACGTCGCGCGGCAACTCGGGCAGTCGCTTTCCGGCGCGGAAACCGAGACCCTCGAGGCGGCGTTTTCGATCATCCTCGCCAACAATCTCGCCCAGCCCAGGGTCTACGTCCATCGCGACTACCATTCGCGCAACCTGATGGTGTGCGACCCGTCCCCGGGCGTGCTCGACTTCCAGGACGCGGTATTCGGGCCGATCACCTACGACCTTGCGTCGCTCTTCAAGGACGCCTACCTCCGCTGGGACGAGGAACAGGTGCTCGACTGGACGATCCGCTATTGGGAGAAGGCGCGCAACGCCGGGTTGCCGGTCGCGCGCGATTTCTCCGATTTTTACCGCGATTTCGAGTGGATGGGCGCGCAGCGCCACATCAAGGTTGCGGGCATCTTTGCACGGCTCTGCCACCGCGACGGCAAGCGGCGCTACCTCGCCGACATTCCGCGGGTGCTCGATTACCTGCTCGCGGCCTGCCGGCGCTATCGCGAGTTGAATCCGCTCGCCGCGCTTCTGGACCGGCTGCACGAGCGATCGGCCGGCGGCGGCGCGCTCGCATGAAGGCCATGATCCTCGCGGCCGGGCGCGGCGAGCGGCTCCGCCCGCTCACCGACCGTCTCCCCAAGCCGTTGATCGAGGTGGGCGGAAAGCCGCTCGTCGTCTGGCATCTGGAGCGGCTGGCCGACGCCGGGATCGGCGAGGTCGTGATCAACCTGTCCCACCTCGGCGACCGGATCGAGCAGTCCCTCGGCGACGGGCGCGCATGGGGCCTGTCGCTCACCTATTCGAGAGAGGCCGAGCCGCTCGAAACTGCGGGCGGTCTCGCGCTGGCGCGCGCGCACCTGGGCGAGCAACCGTTCCTGCTCGTCAATGGCGACGTGTACTGCGAGTATCCGCTCGCGGCGCTGCGCGCGCGACTATCGAATTCGGCCCTTGCCCACCTGCTGCTCGTCGCCAATCCGTCGTTCCACCCCGGCGGAGATTTCTCGCTGAACGCAGGGCGAGTCGGCAACGACGCGACGCCGCGCTACACTTACGCGGGAGTGGCCGTGATTTCCCCTCAACTGGTGAATTCGGTGACGCCGGGGACGCGCGCTGCGCTTGCGCCGCTGTTGCACGCGGCGGCGGACGCCGGGCGTGTATCCGGCGAGTTGTACGAAGGGGCTTGGACCGACGTGGGCAGCGCCGAGCGTCTGGCCGCGCTCGACGCGCGGCTGCGTGCGGCTACTGCAGGAACGAGGATGCCGGAATGAACATGAACGAACCTCCGCACGGAGCGCCCGCGTACGCAGCGCGGCGGCAACGCCTGTCGCACGCCATGGGCGCCGGGGTGGCAGTCATTCCGACCGCGCCGGAGCGAACGCGCAACCGCGACTCGCAATACCCGTATCGCTTCGACAGCTACTTCTTCTATCTCACCGGATTTCCCGAGCCCGAAGCCGTACTGGTGCTGGTTGCCGGGGAGTCGCCGCGCTCGATCCTTTTCTGCCGGGAGAAACACGAGGAGCGCGAGATCTGGGACGGGTTCCGTTACGGTCCGCCGGCAGCGCGCGAGCGGTTCGGCGTCGACGAAGCACGAGCGATCGAGCGGCTCGACGAAGACCTCGTGACGCTGCTCGCCGACCAGCCGTCGCTGTTCTATGCGCCCGGCGCCGACGCCGACTGGGATGCCCGCGTGATGCGCTGGCTGAACGCGGTGCGCGCGCAGGCGCGCACCGGCGTGTCGGCGCCGGCGCAGATTCACGACGTGCGCACGCTGCTCGACGAGATGCGCCTCGTGAAGGACGCGGCCGAACTCGCGACGATGCGCCGCGCCGCCGGGATTTCCGCCGGGGCTCATCAACGCGCGATGCGAGCCGTCCTCCCGGGGCGCTTCGAGTACGAAATCGAGGCGGAGCTGCAGCACGAGTTCCGCCGCCATGGCGCGCAATTCCCGGCCTACTGGCCGATCGTCGCCGGTGGCGCGAACGCCTGCGTGCTGCATTACCGAGACAACGATGCGCCGCTGCGCGATGGAGATCTGCTGTTGATCGACGCCGGCTGCGAGCTCGACGGCTACGCCGCCGACATCACGCGTACCTTTCCGGTCAACGGCCGCTACTCCGGCGCACAACGCGCCGCCTACGAACTGGTGCTGGCCGCGCAGTCGGCGGCGATCGCGCAGGTGCGCGCGGGCAACCCATGGAATGCGCCGCACGACGCCGCGGTGCGCGTGCTCGCGCAGGGCATGCTCGATCTGCGTCTGCTCAGCGGCTCGCTCGACGAAACCCTCGAGAAGGAAACCTATCGTCGCTTTTACATGCACCGCACCGGCCACTGGCTGGGTCTCGACGTGCACGATGCGGGCGAATACAAGCACGGCGGCAACTGGCGCGCGCTCGGCCCGGGCATGACGCTGACGGTCGAGCCCGGCATCTACCTCCGCGCGGCGCACGACGTGCCGGCGGAATTCCACAATATCGGCATTCGCATCGAGGACGACGTGCTGGTAACCGACGGGGATTGCGAAGTACTGACGCGCAACGCGGCCAAATCGGTCGCCGATGTCGAAGCGCTGATGCGCGATGGCAAGCACTGAACACTGCGACGTCGCGATCATCGGCGGCGGGCCGGTCGGTGCGTGCCTCGCGCTGGCGCTGGCGCAAGCGCCAGTGTCGGTCGCATTGATCGAGCGCGGCGCCCCGGCCGGGCGCGCAGGGCGGCCCGAATCACCTCCTGAATCACGTCCCATCGCGCTGGCGTACTCCAGCCGCATGATCCTCGAGCGTCTCGGCGCGTGGAGCGCTCGCGCGCACACGCCGATCCGGCGCATCCACGTTTCCCAGGCTGGACGTTTCGGGCGCACGCTGATCGGGACCGAAGACACCGGCACGCCGGAACTTGGCTACGTTCTCGAGTACGGGCCGCTTGCCGCAAAGCTGCTCGAGGATGTCCGACAGCGCGCAATCCGCGTGATCGCGCCGGCCGAAGTTGATTCAACGCAGGCGCTCGCCGATCGCGCACAGGTGCACTACTCGCACGACGGCAGGACGGGAGTGCTCGACGCGGGACTCGTGGTGCACGCAGAGGGCGGCTCGGAAGAACAGAGGCTCGGCCGTGACTACGATCAGCAGGCGCTGGTCGCACTGGTCGAGTGCACACCCAATGCGGATTGCACCGCATACGAGCGGTTTACCGCCGAAGGACCGCTTGCGCTGCTGCCACTCGCCGGATGCTATGCAGTGGTATGGGGGTGCTCAGTGCGCACCGCGGACGCACTTGCCGGGGCCGGCGCGGATGCATTTCTCGCCGCGCTGCAGTCGGCGGCAGGCAGGCGCGCCGGCCGGTTCACCGCGCTGCGATCGCTCGGCCGCGCGCCGCTTGCGCTGCGCTATCGCGCCTCGCGCATCGCGCCGCGCGCGGCCTACATCGGCAATGCCGCGCAGACACTGCATCCGGTGGCCGGCCAGGGACTCAACCTCGGCTTGCGCGATGCCTGGGATCTCGCGCGCTGCATCCTCGCGGACCCCGCCGCGGCCGGGTCCGCGCAAATGCTTGGGCGATTTGCGCGGATCCGCAGGCTCGACGCGGCAGCGACGCTGCGCGTGACCGACCTGCTCGCAACGCTGTACGTCAGCAGCAATCCACTCGCCGGCGCGACGCGTGGCGCAGCGCTGGCAGCGCTCGACCTGATTCCTCCGGCGCGCCGGTTCTTCGCGCGACGGATGACTTACGGCGCCTCCGCGCTGCCCTGACCTTTCGTACGCGGCGCGCGAAAAAAGTCACACGCGCCGCGCCGTTGCGCGCGCGACACGATTCGCCAGATCGTGATTCTTTTCCGTAACGAAAGCGTATAGAATTCGCATCCTTTCGATTGAAACCCGCTTGCCACAACTGATGCAACTCGGCGCGCACACGCTGCGCAATGCTCTGTTCGTCGCTCCGATGGCTGGCGTGACAGACCGCCCGTTCCGCCAGTTGTGCAAGCGCTTCGGCGCCGGGCTGGCCGTGTCGGAGATGGTGTCGGCAAGGCCGGAGCTGCGCGAAACGCGCAAATCGCGTCTGCGCACCGACCATGCCGGCGAGGTCGAGCCGATCGCGGTGCAGATTGCAGGCGCTGACCCGCACATGCTCGCCGACGCCGCGCGCTACAACGTCGAGCGCGGCGCGCAGATCATCGACATCAACATGGGTTGCCCCGCGAAGAAGGTGTGCAACGTCATGGCCGGCTCCGCGCTGCTGGAGAACGAGCCGCTGGTCGCCCGCATCCTCGAAGCGGTGGTCGGCGCGGTCGACGTGCCGGTCACGCTGAAGATGCGCACCGGGCCCGACCGCGGCCGGTCGAACGCATTGCGTGTCGCACACATTGCCGAATCCTCCGGGATCCGCATGCTCTCGATCCACGGCCGCTCGCGCGCCTGCGGATTCGCGGGCAACGCGGAATACGAAACGATTGCGCGGGTGAAGTCCGCCGCGCGCATCCCGGTAATCGCCAACGGCGACATCGCCTCGCCCGAACGCGCGCGCGCGGTGCTCGAATTCACCGGCGCCGATGGCCTGATGATCGGACGCGCGGCTCAAGGGCGACCCTGGCTGTTCCGCGAGATCGAGCATTACCTCGCCACCGGCGAGCGGCTGCCGGCACCGCGCGTCGCCGAAATCCGTGCGGTGCTGCTCGAGCATCTGCGTGAACTGCACGAGTTCTACGGCGCGGAAGGCGGCGTGCGCATCGCGCGCAAGCACATCGGCTGGTACGTTCGAGGGCTCGACGGCGGCGATGAATTGCGCAAATGCGTCAACGCCATCGAGAATGCCGCTGAGCAGATCGCCGCGGTCGGCGCCTATTTCGACCGGCTGGCCGAGAGCGGGGAGAGGCTTTCCGCATGAGCCGCAACAACGAAATATCGGACGCCATCAAGCGCTCGCTCGAGCGCTACTTCAAGGACATGGATGGCGAAAAGCCGACTTCCATCTACGACATGGTGCTGCAGAACGTCGAGAAGCCGATGATCGAGACGGTGCTCGGCCATGCGGAGGGCAACCAGACCCTCGCGGCCGCGATGCTTGGCATCGACCGGAACACGCTGCGCAAGAAAATGCATCAGTTGCGCATCAAGCACTGAGGAGATGAACCGGGTCCGCCAGGCGCTGATCAGCGTTTCCGACAAATCGGGTTGCGTCGAGTTCGCGCAAGGACTGTCCGCGCTGGGCGTGAAGATCCTCTCCACCGGCGGCACCGCGCGCCTGCTGGAGAAGGCGGGCGTCGCCGTCACCGAGGTTTCCTCCTACACCGGTTTTCCCGAAATGCTCGACGGCCGGGTCAAGACGCTGCACCCGAAGATCCACGGCGGCATCCTTGCGCGGCGCGACACCCCGGCGCACATGCAGGCGATCGAGGCGGCCGGGATCGCGCCGATCGACCTGATCGCCGTCAATCTGTATCCCTTCCAGGCCACGGTCGCGGACCCCGAGTGCCGGCTCGGCGACGCGATCGAGAACATCGACGTCGGCGGCCCCGCGATGCTGCGCGCCGCGGCGAAAAACCATGGCGGCGTCGCAGTGGTGGTCGATCCCGCGGATTACGCGCGGGTGCTCGAGGAGATCCGCACCGGCGGCGCGGTCGGCGACGCGACGCGCTTTGAACTTGCGAGGAAGGTTTTTGCCCATACGGCCGCTTACGACGGAGCGATCGCCAATTACCTCTACTCGCTCGATGCGCGTGGCAAGCGCCGGGCGTACCCGGACCTGCTCAACCTCCAGTTCGTCAAACTGGCCGACCTGCGTTACGGCGAGAATCCGCACCAGTCGGCCGCCTTCTACCGCGACGCGGAGCCTGTGCAGGGCGCCATCGCCGGCTTCCGTCAGCTGCAAGGCAAGGAACTGTCCTACAACAACATCGCGGACGCCGATGCGGGGTGGGAGTGCGTCAAGAGCTTCGACGAGCCGGCCTGCGTCATCATCAAGCACGCCAATCCCTGCGGCGTCGCGCTCGGTGAGAATTTGCTCGAGGCGTACGGCAAGGCGTTTGCCACCGATCCGACCTCGGCCTTCGGCGGCATCCTCGCGTTCAACCGCGCGCTCGACCGCGCGACCGCAGACGCAGTCGGCAAGCAGTTTGCAGAAGTGATCATTGCGCCGCGCGTGGAGCCGGAGGCCCGCCAGTCGTTTGCCGCCAAAGGCAATCTGCGCGTGCTCGAGGTGCCGCTCGCGCACGCCGCGGCCGAGCACGATTACAAGCGCGTCGGCGGAGGATTGCTGGTGCAGTCGCCGGATGCGCGCGTGCTCGAGGCCCGCGAACTCAAGGTGGTCACACGCAAGGCGCCCGGCGAAGCGCAGATGAAGGACCTGTTGATGGCGTGGCGGGTGGCCAAATACGTGAAATCGAATGCGATCGTGTTCGTGAAGGACGGCGCGACGGTGGGGGTCGGCGCGGGGCAGATGAGCCGCGTGGACAGCGCCCGCATCGCCGCGATCAAGGCGAACAATGCGGGCCTGTCGCTCGAGCGCTCATGCGCCGCGTCGGACGCATTCTTCCCGTTCCGCGACGGCCTCGACGTGGTGATCGACGCGGGAGCCGTCGCCGTGATCCAGCCGGGCGGCAGCTTGCGCGACGACGAGGTCATCGCAGCGGCCGACGAGCGCGGCATCGCGATGGTATTTACCGGCGTACGCCACTTCCGGCATTGACATGAAGCTGCTTGTCATCGGATCGGGCGGTCGCGAGCACGCGCTGGCGTGGAAGCTCGCGGCAAGTCAGCGCGTGCAGAGGGTGTACGTCGCTCCGGGCAATGCGGGGACGGCCACCGAGTCCGGGCTCGAGAACGTCCCGCTCGACGCGATCGGAGAGTTGATCGATTTTTCAAGAAGGCAACAAGTCCAGCTGACCGTCGTCGGGCCGGAAGCGCCGCTCGCCGACGGAATTGTGGACGCTTTCCGCGACGCCGGCCTGAAGATCTTCGGCCCGACGCGCGCGGCGGCGCAACTCGAGGCCTCCAAGGATTTCGCCAAGCGGTTCATGGTGCGCCACGCGATCCCGACCGCCCGCTACGCGAGCTTCACCGACCTGAACGCGGCCAAGGCCCACGTGCGCGCCAACGGCGCGCCGATCGTGATCAAGGCCGACGGCCTGGCGGCGGGCAAGGGCGTCGTCGTGGCAGCCAGCGTCGAGGACGCGGAACGCGCGATCGACGCGATGCTCGGGGCGCACAAACTGGGCGAAGCGGGTGCGCGCGTGGTGATCGAGGAATGCCTCCAGGGCGAAGAAGCGAGCTTCATCGTGATGTGCGATGGCGCGCATGTCCTGCCGCTCGCCACCAGCCAGGACCACAAGCGGTTGCTCGACGGCGACCAGGGCCCCAACACCGGCGGCATGGGCGCCTACTCGCCCGCGCCGGTCGTCACGCCGGAAATCCACGCGCGCATCATGCGTGAAATCATCCTGCCGACGGTCGCCGGGATGGCGATGGACGGCAGCCCCTACTGCGGTTTCCTCTACGCCGGCCTGATGATCGACCGCGCGGGCAATCCGAAGACGATCGAGTTCAACTGCCGGATGGGCGATCCGGAGACGCAACCGATCATGCTGCGCCTCAAGTCCGACCTGCTCGACCTGGTCGAACTTGCGCTCGACAGCAGGCTCGATCAGGCCGAGGCCGAATGGGACCGGAGGTGCGCGCTCGGCGTCGTGCTCGCCGCGCACGGCTACCCGGGCGAGCCGCGCAAGGGCGATCGCATCGCAGGCCTGGCCGCGCCCTCACCCGAGTGCCGGATATTCCATGCCGGCACGCGGTTGCAGGAAAAGGAGCTGGTGACCAACGGCGGCCGCGTGCTGTGCGTCACGGCGCTCGGCGACAACCTGCGCATCGCCCGGAAGCGCGCGTACGAGTGCGTCGACGCCATCCGTTTCGATGGCATGCAGTGCCGCCGGGACATCGGACACCGGGCGCTCAAGCGCGGCTGATGGACCTCGCTGCTGCGCACGCGTACTTCACCGTCCTGCAAGAGCGCATCGTAGCGGCGCTCGACGCGCTCGATGCCAAGCCGTTCCGCCGGGACGCGTGGCAGCGCCCGGAGGGCGGTGGCGGCCTGACCTGTCTGATCGAAGAAGGCGATCTGTTCGAGCGCGGCGGCGTGAACTTCTCGCGCGTGCGCGGCGAGCGCCTGCCCGCCTCGGCGAGCGCCGCGCGCGCGGAGCTCGCCGCGCGCGGCTACGACGCGATGGGTGTGTCGCTGGTGCTCCACCCGCGCAACCCGCATGTGCCGACGGTTCACATGAACGTGCGCCTCTTGGCCGCGACTGCGCAAGGCACGGCGCCGGTCTGGTGGTTCGGCGGCGGCATGGATCTCACGCCGTACTACGGCTTCGAGGAGGACGCGCGGCATTTCCATGCGACCTGCCGGCGCGCGCTCGAACCGTTCGGGCCCGGGCGCCACGCGCGCTACAAGAAGTGGTGTGATGAATATTTCTTCCTGCGCCACCGCAACGAGCCGCGCGGCATCGGCGGGATCTTTTTCGACGACCTGTCGGAGGGCGGGTTCGAATACAGCTTCGCGCTCGCGCGCGCGGTCGGTGATCACTTCCTCGAGGCCTACCTGCCGATCGCCGAGCGGCGCCGCGCTACGCCGTATGGCGAGCGCGAACGCCGTTTCCAGGCCTACCGGCGCGGGCGCTATGTCGAATTCAACCTGGTGTGGGACCGGGGCACGCTGTTCGGCCTGCAATCGGGCGGCCGCACCGAGGCGATCCTGATGTCGTTGCCGCCGATCGTGCGCTGGCAGTACGACTGGAAACCGGAAACGGGATCGCCGGAAGAAAAGCTCTACACCGACTTCCTGAGACCTCGAGATTGGGTTTAGCCAGACGGAGTCTGGCCCCGGGTCTGCCTGACCCAATCTAGGGAAGTTCTGCGGCGAGCCGGAAATGCCGCGCCGCGTCGGTGGACTTTCCGAGGCGCTCGAACAGCCGCGCGAGATCGAGGTGCGCGGCGCGGCTGGCTTCGAACGACAGGCTGGTCTCCAGATAATTCTGGGCTTTGCCCCATAACTCGGCACCCACGCACAGGCGGCCGAGGGCGTGAAGCAACCGCGCGTCGTCGGAATGCTCCGGCAGCCAGCGCTCGGCGCGCTCGATCCGCGCGAGGGATTCTTCGACGGGCGCCTCGCCGTAGAGCTCGACCAGGCTCGGGTCCCACTCCTTCGCAAGCGCCTTCTCGATGATCTCGCGGGAGAACGCTGCTGCGTCGAGCGCGAGCGCATGCCGTGCGGCGGCGGCCGCCACCCGCGGGATCGCCCGGTCTTCGGAGGAAAGCCGCCGCCAGCGCTCACCGAGCGAACGCGCATCGCCCGAGGCGCGATCGAGCAGTTCGAGGGTCGCGTGCGCCCGGTATTCCCCGGCCACCGCGGGCGAAAGCGCGCCGCGCTTGGCGAGCAGCGCCGCGAGCCTGAGCACCTCGTCCCAGTTCTTCGCGCCATGCTCCGCGCGCAGCAGCAGGCGCAGCGATGCGATGTGGCGCGGCCCGGCCAGATGAAGTCGTTGCAGGACATCGCGCGCGGCGGCGAAATCCCGTTCATCGAGAAGCATCTCGGCCTGCGTCATCAGCCGCGCCGTCTGCGCCTCGTCTCCTGTAGATTCGGCGCGAGAGAGCCACGCCTCGCGCCGCTCATGCGAGCGCAACTGGTGCGCCGCGCGGGCCGCGAGCAAAGCGGCAAGTCCCGGCCAATGGCCCGCCTCGAACGCGGTCTCGGCCAGCTTTTCCGCGCGCGCGTAGCGCCCTTCCATGTAGGTAAGGGCCGCGGTGCTGAGCGCATCGAGCGCCTTTTCGCGGCGCCGGCGGGCGCGATAGTCGCGAACGTATTCGGGCAGGCGCAGCGTGTGCGACAACAGACGCAGCAGCGCATACAGCGTGCCGAATGCCGCGGCCAGCAGGATCGCGAACAGGACCAGCGACAGTTCGATGCGGTAAGGCGGCCAGACGAACATCGCATAGCCTTCGTGCGCCCGGCCGACGATGGCGAGCACGACCGCCGCGGCAGACAGCGCGAGCAGCCAGAACAGCCCTCTCATGAGTTGCGCCGGTGCGGCATGCGGCTTCAGCCGCCGCGCTCGCGGCGCGACTTCGTGGCGCGCACCGCGCCGAGACTCTCCGCGAGCGTCGGCGGCTCGATGCTCACCGTCGCCTGCGAGAGCTGCTTCAACTGCGCCTGAGCGGCTGCGGTCGGCTTGGCGCGCACATCGAAATAGCGGGCGATCCAGGCTTGCGCGACCCGGAGGTCCTCGCGATATCCCGCCTCGTCCCGCGTCAGCAGGGAAAGCCGCGCGTTGAGCAGACGCAGCTTCAGGTTCTCGCGCAGGAAGTACGCCTGGCCCGGCGCGAGCAGCGGCGGCTCCGGACCATCCAGCGTGCGAATGCGCACCAGGCTCTTCAACTCGTCCCACAATTCGACGCCCAGACGGGCGAGCGTACCCTCGCCTTCGCGCCGCGCGCGGCTGCCATTGGCATCGGCCGCGGCGCGCTCGTCGAACGCGAGCGGCAGGCCGTCCACCGCCGCGATCAGCCCATCCAGCCTGAGGCTGATGCCGGAGACATCGAGCGCCGGAAGCGCCTTCAGCCGGTCGATGTCGCGCGCGAGCGCCTTGCGCAACGGCACGAACTGCGGCTGGTCGGCACGGCCCAGCCGGGCCTCGGCCAGTTGCAGCGCGAGCAGCGCGCCGCGCACGTTTCCAGCGAGCTGCAACTGCTGCGCGGCGAGCGTGAGCACCTGCTCGATCTCGGCCAGCGCCGATTCATCGCGGTTGCGCGAAAGCTCCTGGTAGAGCGCCTCCAGCGCGACCATCTGGTTCTGCGACTCCGCCAGACGGTTTTCGAGAATCGAGAGCTTGGCCTGCGAGTCGCGCACCGCCTCCTGTGCCTGGCGTGCAAGCAGGCGCGCGTCGCGGCTCTCGGCTTCGATGTCGCGCAGCCGCCGCGCAAGCTCCTCCTGGGTCGCCCCGATGCGGCCGCGCGCGTCGTACCAGACCCATCCGAGCGCCGCGACCGCGACTGCCAGCGCAAGGGCCGCGGCCATCCGCCGGCGCATCCTCGGCACCGGCTCGGTAGTTTTTTCCATCCTGCTCTTTTACTTCGCGTCCCGAAAATAGGCAACCAGCGCCGCGACGACCTCGGCGTCGCCCGGACCGGCGACCTGAACCGTCTCGGCTCCCAACCCGACAGCCTCGCCAGCGACGCGCTGGTGAGGCACGAACAAAGGCGTGCGCTTGAGCCATCGCTGCCCGGACTCGCCGATCATGTCGAAAAAATTGGCCAACCCCTCGCCGCTCGATACCGTCACCGCGTCGACCGCATTGCGCGCCCACGCGGCGAGCAGCGGCGCGCAATCCGTCTGCGGCCGAGTGCGGCGATAGCATTCGGCATACTCGACCTTGGCCCCGCGCGCGGCGAAGGTCTCGCCAAGCAACTCCCGTCCCCCCTCACCGCGAAAGATGATCACGCGTCTGCCGGCCAACGCCTCCAGTTCGGGCAGCGCCAGCAGCGCCTCGCTGTCGGCGTGAGGTGATGGCGCCAGCACCCGGTTGATCCCGTGACGCTCGAGTTCCCGCCGGCTGCCGCGCCCGATTGCAGCGATGCGCAGATTCACCGGCCAGCCCGAGGCCCGCCGGGCGCGCACGAGACCGAATGCCCGTTGCACCGCGTTGGGGCTGATGAACACCGCCACGTCGAAGGTTTCGAGCCGATCGAGTATCGCGTACAGCGGTCCCGGGTCCTCGATGTCGCGAATCTCGATGGCGGGAAACACGAGCGCCTTGCCGCCCGCGTGCTCGATCGCGCCCGCGAGGCCCGCGGCCTGCGCGGATGGCCGGGTCACGACAACCCCTTTGCCGGCGAGCCCTCCGGCCAGTCTCATCGGCGCTCAGGCGGCAAGCGCTGCGAGAATTTCGATCGCACCGCGCTCGCGCAGGCACTGCGCGACCTCGGCGCCGATCGCTTCGGCCTGGTCCACGGGCCCGCAGGATTCCGCGCGCGCAGTGCGGCGCCCGTCGGGCGACGCTACCAGCGCGCGCAGGCGCACCACCCCCTGATCGAGGTCGGCGTAGGCGCCAAGAGGGATCGAGCAGTTGCCGCCGAGCGCGCGGTTCACCGCGCGCTCGGCGCGCACGCAGGCGGTGGTGGCGGCATGCGCCAGCGGTGCAAGCGCTGCAACAAGATCCGTCCGGTCGGCGCGGCACTCGATGCCGAGCGCGCCCTGCCCGGCGGCCGGCAGGCTCTCCCCGGTTTCCAGCAGCGCGCGGATGCGCGCGGCGAGGCCGAGCCGCCGCAGACCGGCAGCGGCGAGGACAATCGCCGCGTAATCGCCGCGATCGAGCTTCGCCAGGCGCGTGTCGACATTGCCGCGCAGCGCACGCAACTCGAGCCGCGGATGGCGCGCCGCAATCTGCGCGGCCCGGCGCAGACTCGATGTTCCCACCACCGCGCCCACCGGCAAATCGGCGAACGTGGCGAATGCGTTCGAGACAAACGCATCGCGCGGATCTTCCCGCTCCATGATCGCCGCAAGCACGAAGCCTGGCGGCAGATCGACCGGAACGTCCTTCATCGAGTGCACGGCGAGATCGGCACGGCCATCGGCAATCGCGGCCTCGAGTTCCTTCACGAACAGTCCTTTGCCGCCTGCGCTGGCGAGGGTCGCCTCAAGCAGCTCGTCACCGCGCGTCGACAGAGGCAGCAGTTCGACGCGGCGCCCCGGATATAATTCTGCGAGGCGCGCGCGCACGTGCTCAGCCTGCCAAAGCGCGAGCCTGCTCTTGCGGGTCGCGATGACCAGGCCCTGCGGTCCGCGAGAGATCATCGGGTGACGGAATCCAGGAGAAGGAAGCGGTGCTAACGGTGCTTCGCGGCGCTGCTCGTGCCGATTTTATCATGCACGCTCGCGCTTCCCGCTGTGGTTGGAGTGAGAGGAAGGGGGTAACGGGGGAAACCTAGGTTTCCCCTGTTCCGAACTTGCCAGCTCTTCTCTCCGCGACGATGTCGCGGAGAGAAGACCACTGCCGGCGGCTGACCGGCAGCCGCTCATCGAGGCCCTCGAGCACCACCTGCCAGTGCGGCTCCACTTCGGAAGCGCTGCCGCGCTCGAAACCGCGGATCGCATCGCGCGCCACCAGGCAGTTGCGGTGCAACCGGACGAACCGGTCGGCAAACTCGCGCTCGAGCGATACCAGCGACTCTTCGATCAGGTGCTCGCGTTCGCGCGTGCGCATCGTCACGTACTTCAGTTCGGCCCTGAAATACGCGACGTCGCGCAGCGGCACCAGCAGGATGCGATTGCGCTCGACCACCGAAATATGCAGGCGCGCGGCGGTTGCGGCCAGCGCAAGCGCCGCGCGCGCGGGCGCGCTCGCCTCGCGCGCTTTGGACAGCGCGGTCGCGAGCCGGGCAGCGCGCACGGGCTTGAGCAGATAATCGAGCGCATTGAGCTCGAACGCTTCGACCGCATGACGGTCGTGCGCGGTGACGAACACGATCGCCGGTGCGTCCTCCAGTGCGCACAGGTGGCGCGCCAGTTCCACCCCGCCCATGCCGGGCATCTCGATGTCGAGCAGCAGCACTTGCACGCGGCTGCCGGGCAGCCGGTCGAGCGTTTCGAAGCCGTTTTGCGCCTCGCCCACGATCTCGCACGGAACTTCGTCCGCCAGGTCGGCGATCAACTCGCGCATGCGCGAGCGCGCCAGCGGTTCATCGTCCGCGATGAATACGCGCAGCGGGGCGGTCACGGCGAATCGGCGCGCTGATCGGCACGCTCGGTGATATACGGAATTTCGATTTCGACCACGTAGCGCTCGGCCTCCACCCGCGTCCCGAGTCGCGCCTCTGCGTCGAAGAACAGCATCAGTCGCTCGCGGATGTTGTCGAGCGCCATGTGATTGCCGGCGCGGTGCTGATGCTCCCGATGGTAGGGGTTGGTCAGGCGCAGCCGTACGCGATCGCCTTGCAGCGCGACGTGCACCGCGACCTCGCCCGGCCCGGTGCCCGGCTCGACTCCGTGGTAAACGGCATTCTCCAGCAACGGCTGCAGCACCAGCGGCGGCAGCAGCGCATCGAGAGGCGCTGCATCGATCTCCCACACCACGCGCAGCCGCTCACCCAGCCTCAACTGCTCCAGCCTGGCGTAGCGCTCGAGCAGCGCTATTTCATCGGCGAGCCGCACGAATCCGCGCTGGTCGGACACCAGAGTGCGGAACAGGTCGGACAGGTCTTCGAGCGCCGTTTCGGCGCGCCGCGGGTCGCGCCGGATCAGCGAAAGAACCGCGTTCAGACTGTTGAACAGGAAATGCGGGCGGATGCGCGCCTGCAGCGCCTGCAGCCGCGCCTCGATCAGCGCGGGCGAGAACGCCCGCGCGCGCAAGCGCAGATATTCGAGCAGCGCCGCGCTGACGAGCAGCGTGAACATCCACAGCTTCGGCAGATCGATCGCCGGGTCCGGCGGCGCGAGTCCGCGCACCGCATAGGCAACCAGCGTTACGAGCGCCAGCGCGATCACTGCGACGGCCGCATATCCTGCGGCATATCCGGCCGAGCCGGCGAGCCGCCGCAGCCACGGAGCAAGGACGTAGAGCATCATCAGGGTGACGATCAGCGCGGGCTCCACCAGGACGGCATCGTGAACGAAACGATCCACGATCTGCGCCCACCCGGATTGCGCGTACGACGCGGCCGCGAACGCGGCGACGTTCACGCCGACCAGAACCCGCGCCATGACGCCGAGATTGCGGAAATCCGGCAGGGCATCCGTGGTGGCGTTTTGCTTTATACTCATTATGTTGCGCGCGGCGCTGCCACGCAATACGTCCAGCACTACGTCCAGCAACACGTCCGCGAGCCCGCCCCAGTATGCCCCATGGCTTCCCGACAATCAAAGAAGCGCGTTAAAGACGCGCAGCCCTGGTCCGGTCGTTTCAACGAGCCGGTCGACGCACTGGTGAAGCGCTTCACCGCGTCGGTCGGATTCGACCGGCGGCTCGCGCAGCACGACATCCGCGGCTCGCTGGCGCACGCACGCATGCTTGCCGCGCGCGGCGTCATCGCGAATGCGGACCTGGCGGCGATCGAACGTGGTCTGTCCACCATCGGCCGGGAGATCGCGAGCGGCGCGTTCACCTGGTCGGAAGACGCCGAGGACGTGCACCTCAACATCGAGCGCCGGCTGGTCGAACTGGTCGGCGACCCCGGAAAACGCCTGCACACCGGCCGCTCGCGCAACGACCAGGTCGCCACCGACCTGCGTCTGTGGCTGCGCGACGAGATCGACGCGATCCTCGAACGGCTTGCGGCGCTGCAACGCGCCCTGCTCGACCAGGCCGAGCGGCACGCCGCGACGGTGATGCCGGGTTTCACGCATCTGCAGGTTGCGCAGCCGGTGACGTTCGGCCACCACCTGCTCGCCTATTTCGAAATGTTCGAGCGCGACCGCGAGCGGCTGGCCGATTGCCGCTGGCGCGTCAACCGGCTTCCGCTGGGCGCCGCCGCTCTGGCCGGAACCACCTTCCCGGTGGACCGCGCGCAGGTTGCCCGCGAGCTGGGTTTCGACGACGTGGCCGAAAATTCGCTCGACGCAGTGTCGGACCGGGACTTCGCGATCGAGTTCGCCGCCTGCGCTTCGCTCGTGATGGTGCACCTTTCGCGCTTTGCCGAGGAACTGGTGCTCTGGATGAACCCGCGCTTCGCGTTCGTGCGGCTTCCCGACCGCTTCTGCACCGGCTCTTCGATCATGCCGCAGAAAAAGAACCCCGACATTCCGGAGCTGGTGCGCGGCAAGAGCGGGCGTGTATTCGGCCACCTGATGGCGTTGCTCGCGCTGATGAAGGGGCAGCCGCTGGCTTACAACCGGGACAACCAGGAGGACAAGGAACCGCTGTTCGATACGGTCGACACTCTCGGCAACAGCCTGGCGGTGTTCGCCGGACTGGTCGCCGGACTGGAAGCTCGCCCGGAGAACATGCGCGAGGCGGCGCTGCAGGGTTTTTCCACCGCCACGGACCTCGCCGACTACCTGGTGCGCAAGGGCGTGGCATTTCGCGATGCGCACGGAATCGTCGCGCGCGCGGTGCGCGAGGCCGAAGCCACCGGCTGCGACCTTTCGGGGCTGCCGCTCGCCGTGCTGCGGCGGTTTTGCGGCGCGATCGGGAACGACGTTTACCGGGCGCTCACGCTCGAAGGCTCGGTCGCCGCGCGCGATCACCCCGGCGGCACCGCGCCGCGCAGAGTGCGCGCGGCCGTCGCGCGCGCGCGCAAGCGCCTGGCCCGCAAGGCAACCGCATGAGCGAGGCGCAGCTCCGGGAGCTCATCGGCAAATACCGGGTGGTGCGCAAGCTCGGCGAAGGCGCGACCAGCGAAGTGTTCCTGTGCAACGATCCGTTCAACCGCCGCGACGTGGCGGTAAAGCTGGTGTTCGAAGAGATTTTCAGCGACCCCTCGCGCGGCAGGCTGTTCGAAAAGCTGTTCATCACCGAGGCCTCGCTTGCGGGCAAGCTGGCGCACCCGCACATCTGCGAGATCTACGATGCGGTCGCCGAGGACAAGCTGCATTACATCGTGATGGAGTTCGTCAATGGCGGGACGCTGGAGAAGTACAGCGACCCGCAGAGCCTGCTGCCCGTCGACCGCGTGGTGGAGATGATCTTCAAGTGCACCCGCGCGCTCGATTTCGCGCACCAGATGGGAATCACCCACCGGGACCTGAAGCCGGCGAACATACTGTACGCAGGCGGGACCGACGTGAAAATCAGCGATTTCGGCGCCGCGCTGATCGCCAGCGGCGAGCAGACCCAGGTCTCGGCGATCGGCTCGCCGGCGTACATGTCGCCGCAACAGGTGAAGGAGCACCCGCTCGATCACCGCACGGACATCTATTCGCTGGGCGTGGTGATGTACCACCTGCTGACCGGCCGGCTGCCGTTCCAGGCAAGCAACAACTTCAGCCTGATCTACCAGATCACCAACGTCGATGCCGCGCCGCCCTCGTCATACCGGCCCGAGATCCCGGCGAGCATCGATGCGATCGTCAAGCGCGCGATGGCGAAGGAACTGGAGGAACGCTACGCCGAGTGGGAGGATTTCTCGCTCGACCTTGCCGAAGCATTCCGCAACGAGAACCTCGGCGCGCAGACCAAGGAATTCGCCGACTCGGACAAATTCAACACGCTGCGCTCGCTGCCGTTCTTCGAGAACTTCAACGATGCGGAAATCTGGGAGGTGGCGCGCTTCAGCACCTGGCGCCAGTGCGGCTCGGGCGAGTTGCTGATGAAGGAAGGCGAACCGGGCGCCTTTTTCTGCATCCTCGCCGACGGCCAGATCAAGGTCACCAAGAACGGCAAGCTGCTCAACCTGCTGCGAACCGGCGAGTGCTTCGGCGAGATGGCCTACCTGTCGAAGTCGGGCCAGGCGCGCGGCGCCGACGTGACCGTCATGACCGACGCGAAGATCATCTCGGTTCCGACCGAGAAGCTGGCGGAGGCCTCCGACGCCTGCCGGCACAAGTTCGACCGCGCGTTCATGCAGATTCTGGTCGAGCGCTTGTCGATGGCCAACATCCGCCTCTCGGGCGTGTGACGCAAGCGACAGTCGCGTGAAGTTCGTCAAGCGGGGCCCGCCCGGGTTCGCGCCGATGTACGCGGCGGAGGCCGAGGGTCTCAGAGCGCTGCGCGCCGCGGGAATGCGCGCGCCCGAGCCGTACGCACACGGCGTGCACGGCGCCGAGGCGTTCATCGAGATGGAGCGGCTCGAGCTCGGCGGTCCCGCGGATTGGCCGGCGCTCGCGCGCATGCTCGCCAGCCTGCATCGCAACATCGGTCAGCAATTCGGCTGGGAGAACGACAACTGGATCGGCTTATCGCCACAGCACAACGGCTGGAGCGGCGACTGGGGCGAGTTCTGGCGTGAGCGCCGCCTCGAGCCACAGCTTGCGGTGGCCCGATCGAACGGCTTCTCGATCGACTGCGGGCCGCTACTGCAGCAACTGCCTGTCTTCTTCGACGATCATCGGCCGCAAGCCTCGCTCCTGCACGGCGATCTGTGGAGCGGCAATATCGGATTTACGCACGAGGGACCTGTCATTTTCGACCCGGCGGTGTACTACGGAGACCGGGAAGCCGATCTCGCGATGACCGAACTGTTCGGCGGGTTTCCGCGCGAGTTCTACGCCGCGTATGCGCAGACCTGGCCGCTCGATCCGGGTTATTCAACGCGCAAGGACTTGTACAACCTCTACCACGTCCTCAACCACGCGAACCTGTTCGGCGGGAGCTATGTATTGCAGGCCGCGCGAATGATCACGCGGCTGCTGGCGCAGATGGGGAGCTAAGCAGGCTGCTTGCCGAGTTTCTCGGCGAGCAGCTTCTGCAGTTCGCCGGACTGATACATCTCCTTCACGATATCCGAGCCGCCGACGAACTCGCCCGCGACGTACAGCTGCGGGATCGTCGGCCAGTTCGCGAAATCCTTGATGCCCTGGCGGATGTCGGGATTCTCCAGCACGTTCACGCTGAAGAACTCGTTCACGCCGCAGGCGTGCAACACCTGGGTCGCGAGCTGCGAAAACCCGCACTGGGGAAACTGCGGCGTGCCTTTCATGTAGAGCACGACCGGGTGTGCGCTGACCTGTTCCTTGATGAGTTGCTGAACGTCCATGGAAGTCTCCAAATACCCGAGTAATTTGATCGGATTCTAGCTGGTGCCACCAAGGTTCGTCAATCGAGCCCCCGTTACGCGCGCAATTCCGGAGAGATCGGGCCAAGAGCGCGCACTATCAAGTCCTGCCTCGGCGAGAAGCGCACGTACCGCGGCATCCTGTCCGATGCCGTGCTCGAGAAAGATCCAGCCGCCCGGATCGAGGTGCGCCGGGGCCGCTCTGGCGATCTCGCGGATCGCATCGAGCCCGTCAGCACCCGCCACCAGCGCCTCGCGCGGCTCGAAGCGCAGGTCGCCTTCGGCGAGGTGCGGATCGCCTTGCGCAACATAGGGCGGGTTGCCGACGATCAGCTCGAAGCGCCGCGCCGCCAGCGGCTCGAACCATCGCCCTTCGATGAATTCGATCGCAAAGCCAAGACGCGTTGCGTTCGCACGAGCAACCTCGAGCGCCGCCGCGGACGCTTCGACCGCGCACACCTGCGATTGAGGCCGCGCGTGCTTGATCGCGAGCGCCACCGCACCCGAACCGGTGCCGAGATCCAGCACGCGTACCGAGGCGTGCGAGGGAATACGTTCGATTCCCAGATCGACCAGCAATTCTGTTTCTGGCCGCGGGATCAGAACCGACGGGCTCACTGCAAGCCCCAATCCGTAGAACTCGCGCTCGCCTAGAAGGTAAGCGATCGGCTCGCCGGCTTTGCGCCGCGCGGCGATTGCCGCGAAGTTACGCACTTCGGATCCGGAAAGTTCACGCTCGGGATGCGCGATCAGCGTGGTCCGCGGCCAGCCAGTCGCATTCGCAAGCAACAGCCGCGCCTCAGCGATCGACAAGCCGCTCGACGCCAGCGCCTCTGCAACCTTCATTACCCGAATTCGAGAACTTCAAATTCTGAGGCGAAAAGCGGCTTCAACAACCGATCAATGTTTTCGTCAAGCAGCACGCGCACTGCCAGCCTCGGCCCCCACAGCGTGCAGGGCTTCTTCCAGAAACGCCTCGGCTTGCTCGCGTCTCACCGTAGGGAATCCATCCAGAAAGCGGTCAAGCGTTTCCCCAGCTTTCAAATAATCGATGAGAATCTGCACGGGAACGCGCGTGCCCGCGAAGACTACGGCACCGCTGACCACATCAGGATCGCGGCTGACAATCGGCGCTTGGTTCATGATCGCAACTCCTCTTACTCCCAGCAGCTAAAGGATACGCTTCATCAAACACCGCTGCGCGCCACGGCCGGTTCCTCGCCCTCCGCAGCCTGCGCGAGCCGCTCCGCCTGGAATTCGGAAGACAACGCACTCACCAGCTCATCGAGCTCGCCGTCCATGATGCGGTCGATCTTGTGCAGCGTGAGGTTGATGCGGTGGTCGGTGACCCGCCCCTGCGGGAAGTTGTAGGTGCGGATCCGCTCCGAACGATCGCCCGACCCGATCAGCGATTTGCGCGCCGACGCGGTCTTCGCGTGCGCTTCGCGCTCCTGCTTGTCCTTGATGCGCGCGACGAGCACGCCCATCGCCTTTTCGCGGTTCTTGTGCTGCGAGCGCGAATCCTGGCACTCGACCACGATCCCGGTGGGCAGGTGCGTGATGCGGATCGCCGAATCCGTCTTGTTGACGTGCTGCCCGCCCGCCCCCGAAGCGCGGAACGTGTCGACACGCAGTTCGGCCGGATTGAGCACCACGTCATTGACCGCGTCGGCCTCGGGCAGCACGGCGACGGTGCACGCCGAGGTATGGATTCGACCCTGCGCCTCGGTCGCGGGCACCCGCTGCACGCGATGCGCGCCGGACTCGAACTTCAGTTTGGAGTAGGCACCCTGCCCGATCAGCCGGGCGATCACCTCCTTGTAGCCGCCCATCTCGGAGTGGCTCTCCGAGATCAGCTCGACCTGCCATCCCTGGCGCTCGGCGTAGCGCGTGTACATGCGGAACAGGTCGCCCGCGAACAGCCCCGACTCGTCCCCGCCGGTGCCGGCGCGCACCTCGAGAAACAGGTTGCGGTCATCGTTCGGGTCGCGCGGCAGCAGCGCCTGCTGCAGTTCGGCTTCCAGTTTCTCCACCGAGGCGCGCGCGCTCTTCAGCTCGTCGTCGGCGTAGCTCTTCATCGCAGGGTCAGCGGCGAGCTCACGCGCGGCCTGCGCGTCGGCCTCGGCACCCTGTAGCCGGCGGTACAACCCGACCAGGCCGGTGAGCCCGGCGTGCTCGCGCGAGAACCGGCGAAAGCTCTCCAGGTCCCGGGTCGCGTGTTGCGAAGACAGAAGCCCGTTCAACTCGTCGAGCCGTGCAGCGAGGCTTTCGAGTTTCGCCCGAACGGAGGGCTTCACGTCAGGATTTCAGGCGAAACAGGCGCGCAACCAGCGCGGTGAGCGCGGCGCGCTCGTCGCTCGAGGCCTGGTTCAGCGCCTGTGTCGGAGCGTGGATCAGCTTGTTGGTGAGGCCCTGGGAGAGTGCCTCGAGCACCTGCTGCGGGTCGTCGCCGCGCGAGAGCATCTTCAACGCGCGCTCCACCTCGTGCCGGCGCGCCTGCTCGGCGGTCTCGCGCAGCTGGCGGATCGCTGGCACCGCCTCGCGCGCCGACAACCAGTGCATGAACTGCCCGACCTGCGTCTCGATGATCGCTTCGGCCTGCTCGACTGCGGCGCGGCGCTGGTCGAGGTTTCCGGCCACGATGCCGGCGAGATCGTCCACGGTGTACAGGAATACGTCGTCCAGCTCGCCGACTTCCTGTTCGATGTCGCGCGGCACCGCCAGATCGACCATGAACATCGGGCGGTGGCGGCGCGCGCGCAGCGCGCGCTCGACCAGCCCCTTGCCGAGGATCGGCAACGAACTGGCTGTACAGGACACCACGATGTCGTAACTGTGCAGGTGTTCCGCGAGCGACTTCAGCTCGATGGCGTCGCCGCTGAAGCGGTGCGCGAGCGCCTCGCCGCGCTCGATGGTGCGGTTGGCCACCGTGAACCGCGCCGGGCTCTGCGCGGCGAAATGCGTCGCACACAATTCGATCATCTCGCCCGCGCCGATAAACAGCACGTTCTGCTCGTGCAGCGAGGTAAAGATGCGCGCGGCGAGCTTCACCGCAGCGGCGGCCATCGACACGCTGGCGGCGCCGACCTCGGTGTTGGTGCGCACTTCCTTCGCGACGGCGAAGGATCTCTGGAACAGCTTGCTGAGCAGCGTGCCGAGCGTGCCGGCCGATTCCGCCGCGCGCGCCGCCTGCTTCATCTGGCCGAGGATCTGCGGCTCGCCCAGCACCATCGAATCGAGGCCCGAAGCGACGCGGAACGCGTGACGCACCGCACCCTCGCGCGGCAAGGTGTAAATATAGGGCGACAGCTCGTGCGGCTTGACGCGGTGATATTCGGCGAGCCATTGCGCGGCGTCGAGCGGCTGCTCGGTGGAAAGATACAACTCGGTGCGGTTGCAGGTCGACAGGATCGCCGCCTCGCTCACCTGCCTGCCACGGGTCAGCTCGGCGAGCGCATCGCGCATGCGCTCGACATGGAACACCACGCGCTCGCGGATCGGCAGCGGCGCGGTCTGGTGGTTCAGGCCGAGGGCGAACAGCATCATGCACTCATGGGTGGAAGGAACCCGTCATTTTATAACGGCAATCCCGCTCCGTGCCGCAGGATCGGCTTGACCTGCGTCAAATGCAGGCGCGTGCGAAGCCGGCCTACGCCGCGAAATCGGCAGACTGTACCCGCTTGACGCCCGCAGTCTTCATGCTTGCCCACGCCTTCGCCATCGATCCCTGAAGATCGATGCCTCGGCTCGCGTCCTCAATCACCGCAGCTTCAAACCCGGCCTTGCGCGCGTCGAGCGCGGTCCACGCGACGCAGAAATCCGTCGCCAGACCCGCCACGTAGCAGGTCTTGATGCCGCGCGCCTTGAGGTAGCCCGCAAGCCCGGTCGGTGTCTTGCGGTCGGCCTCGACGAACGCCGAGTAGCTGTCGACGTTCTGGCGGAATCCCTTGCGAATCACCAGCTGCGCGTTCGGGATCTGCAGGTCCTTGTACAGCGCCGCGCCGTCGGTGCCCTGCACGCAATGGTCCGGCCACAGCACCTGCGTGCCGTAAGGCAGCTTGATCGTCTCGAAGGGCTTCTTGCCCGCGTGCTGCGACGCGAACGAAACGTGCTGCGGGTGGTGCCAGTCCTGAGTGATCACCACGTTGTCGAACACCTTCGCCAGCTTGTTGATGATCGGCACCACTTCGTCACCCTTCTGCACCGCGAGGCTGCCGCCGGGCACGAAGCAGTTCTGCACGTCAACGACGATCAGCACGCTCTTCGCATCGGGCTTGATCTGCGCGGCTCGGGCAAGCGGGGCCAGCGCGCCTCCGGCGGACGTGAGCGCAGCGAATGCGCCGAACACCTTGAGAACCTCACGGCGAGTGGTGGTCTTCATGACTCCTCCTCCATTGCGGGTGGGACAAACGGACGGCCGACTTATAGACCGATTTCCGGCAGGGCGCCAGAGGGGGAGGGATTCGCCTTTGTTCGGGGCCGGCCATGGACCTGCAGTGGCTGGAGTTGTGATCCGTTACTACTTGCCTTTCTCCGCAGTTCGATCAGTCGGCCACGACCAATACAAGCCCAGATACGTTCCCGACTGGGACGCGCCGGCTACGGTATGGCCAGCTCGAAATAGAAGGTTGCATCCGCCACAGACTTCAATGTCGTTGTAATACCCCCCAAAGTTGAGAAAGGTGGAGTGCCTGCCATCGACAGTTGCTGCTCCCTGCGCGAACACTTCACCGCCGAGGATCAGCTTTTCTGTGATAGACCGCTGCAACAACCAGCCTCCGAAGTTATAGTCCCGCATTCCAGGCGCGGAATTGAACGCGCGCCCGCCGCCGCCGTAGGTCGTCCATGGCCCGAAACTCTTCTGCACCCAGATCGGGAAGGTCCACCACGCCCTGCCATTGCCCAATCCCTTGTCGGAATTGCCGGTCGGGAGCTCTAGCATCGGGAATATCCCCACCTGCGGTTGGGTGTCCGACTCATGCATGAATCGGTATTTGACACCCACTTCAACGTCGCCGAGACCATGCTGCCTGGGGGCTTCGTTCGGGAATAACTTCACGAAAGGCACCACGACGTGCAAGTGAACGTCTTCGACCGGGCTCGTGTTGTACTCGAACGCAGGCAATTGATATTG
The DNA here is from genome assembly GCA_017880775.1 of Burkholderiales bacterium. Classification (GTDB taxonomy): domain Bacteria; phylum Pseudomonadota; class Gammaproteobacteria; order Burkholderiales; family SG8-39; genus JADGRQ01. The sequence continues at coordinate 63,292 of JADGRQ010000013.1, forward strand.
CTTTCCATCCGGCGCTTTCTGCCTGGTGGAAAAGACATAGGCTTCCGAGTGCCTGTACTCGATTGGCTCCGGGTCGTCGGTCAGGAACGGTGGTCCCGCCATCGCAACCCGTGAAGCCATCAGGAGCGCACCAGCGGCAATGAACCATGCTGCCGCCTTGATATTGGAAGTGTTCACGTCCCTGCATCTCCCAGGCGCGCTGTAGCCCCCATCGCCACTACTCACTGCCAGGCAAATACCGGTGCCGCGCCGTCACCACGCAGCAATGGAGAAAGGCGGCATTTCTCGCACTACTGCGCTCGCAATGCATGCTCAGAAGCGGAATATCGCCCGGACTATGGTACCTCGCGAAAATGACTCACGGGAAAGCTGAGCGAGGGACGAGTTCTCTATGCCCAGCATCATTGGTCGCAAATCGAACTCTTGACCGGTAAAGAGTTTACGCACCGGGCGGATGCGGACTGCCCAATTGAGATGTGACTTCGCTTCGTTCAAATAGAAATCCGATAATGGCCAATTGGCGCTTTGCGCAGCAAACCATAGATTGGAGAAATGGTAATCCACGTCAGCCATGGCATGCGACTGGCTGGGAACGAGGCGCTTGAGTGCCTCGAGCTCGGTCTTCAGCGCCGCAATATCGGATCGCGGCACACCCGCGCCTTGAGCAAACGCAGCGTTCTGCAGCGCAACTCATCCGCTGCACATGCCGATCGACAGAATAACCAACAGCTTACGTCTCATATCGCAGCCTCCCGCTTTGAAGTTCGGATTGCGCTGCGCTCCCGAGCGCCTCAATCTCCGATGACTTCATCCAACAATTCCCGGATCTTGCCCTTCACCTGCTTGAGCAGCCGCCGTCCTTTCGCCGTGGCCTCGTAATATTTCCGCAGCTTGCCGTTGACCACCTCATCCGCCGATCGCAGATAGCCGGCCTTTACCATGCTGTGAAAAATCGGGTACAGCGTGCCCGGACTGAGCGTGTAGCCATGGCGGTGCAGCTCCTCGATCATCTCGAGGCCAAAGATGCGCCCTTCGGCCGCGTGGTGCAGAACGTGCACGCGCACGAACGCCAGAAACACGCCACGAACGATACTATTGTCCATCGTTATCGGATCCCGATATAATCAATTTAAGCGTTGTCCGCACGCAAGTCAAATTACCGGCGCGACCGCCGTATTGCGCTCAGGAGCTGCCGATGCAGCCGATTTCCCCGCAACAGACCAAGCACCGCGCTTCGCCCTTGGCCATATTCTGGATCTTCCTGAAACTCGGGTGCACTTCGTTCGGCGGGCCCATTGCTCATTTGGGGTATATGCGTCATGAATTCGTTGATCGGCGCCGGTGGCTCGATGAGACCTCCTACGCCGATCTGGTTGCGCTCTGCCAGTTCCTGCCGGGGCCCGCCAGCAGCAAGCTCGGGATTGCCCTGGGTATCGCGCGTGCCGGATTGTCGGGCGGATTCGCAGCCTGGCTCGGGTTTACCATGCCCTCAGCCATCGCCTTGATACTCTTCGCGCTGAGTTTCGAACGGCTGGGTTTCTCGGCGGACGCCGGATGGCTGCACGGCTTAAAAGTCGTCGCGGTAGCCGTGGTTGCTCAAGCGGTCCTCGGGATGGGGAAAGCGCTGTGCCCGGACCGGTTCAGGGCATCACTGGCGGTTGCCTCCACTGTGGTCGTCTTTGCGTGGCCAACCGCCGCCGGCCAGATCCTTGCGATCGCTATCGGCGCCCTTCTCGGCTGGCGCTACCTGCGGCCTGTAAATCTTGAGGTCGCACCCAGCCTTAGTTTTCCGATTGGTCACCGGTCTGCGATTGCAGCATGGATTCTGTTTTTTGGCCTGTTAATGCTGCTGCCCATTACCGTCAGAATGACCGGGGATCACACCTTGGCGCTGTTTGACAGTTTTTACCGCGCCGGGTCTCTCGTTTTTGGCGGAGGACACGTAGTTCTTCCGCTATTGCGCAATGAGGTCGTCCCGTCCGGCTGGATAACTGATGACGCCTTCCTCGCGGGTTATGGCGCGGCACAAGCCGTGCCGGGGCCACTTTTTACATTTGCGGCGTACCTGGGTACGGCCATGAACTTACCGCCCAATGGCATCTGGGGGGGAATGTTCTGTCTCGTTGCCGTCTTTCTACCGGCATTCCTGCTCACTGTCGGCGCACTGCCATATTGGGATGCGTTGCGCCGTCGAACTTCCATCCAGCGAGCGTTGCAGGGAATTAATGCCTCGGTTGTCGGCATCCTCCTCGCAGCCCTTTACGACCCCGTATGGACGAGTTCCATTCGCTCAACTGGTGATTTTGCCCTGGCGCTTGTCGCGTTTGCACTGCTTATCTTCTGGAAGCAGTCCCCTTTGCGAGTTGTGGTCGTCACGGCCTTGGGTGGCGCGGCGCTTGCCATGCTCTAAAACGAACAGGAAATGCCGGGCGCTCCCGCTGCGTGAGTTTGGGGCATTGCCGGTCGCTGTGATGTAATCCGGTCGTGCAACTGGCCATCCCCGAAAGCGAAGTCGAGATCTCGGCCGTGCGCTCCTCCGGCGCCGGCGGCCAGAACGTCAACAAGGTCTCGAGCGCCATCCACCTGCGCTTCGATATCCGCGCATCCTCCCTGCCCGCGGCCGTCAAGGCGCGGCTGCTCGCGCTCAAGGATCAGCGCATCACCCGCGACGCCGTCATCGTCATCAAGTCGCAGCGGCATCGCAGCCAGGACATGAACCGCGACGATGCGTTGCGGCGCCTGAACGAACTGGTGAATCGCGTGGCAGTGCCGCCGAAGCCGCGCAGGCCGACCCGGCCGTCCCGCGCGGCGAAGAAGCGCCGTCTCGAGAGCAAGATCCAGCGCGGAAGGATCAAGGCGCTCAGGGGCAAGGTCACCGACGGCTGAAGTCGGCTCAGTCGTAGACGCGGAAACGGATGCTCGGTTCGCGCTTGATCTGGTCCACCAGCGCGACCTCCCAGCTCAGGTATTCGCGCGCGTGTTTCTCGTAATCGCCGCCGTGCTCATGATCGTACGGCTTGTACCAGACATCATCGAGCGACGTAGTCGCATTCGCCATGCCCGATTCGCCGGCGAGTCCGGCTGCAAACCACGCTGCGTTTCCGCCGTCGAGCACGCGCACCGCCCGGTTCGGCCAGAGCGCCGCGGCTTCGGCCGCGGCGAGATGGGCGAGCATGCCGTCCTCCGACGTGAGCACGATCGTCCCGGACTCCGGCACCCGGGCGCGTACCGCATCGAGCCTCGAGCGCACTGCCCACCACGCGCCGGGAAGATGCCGGTCGCGGAATTTGAGGCTGGTCGACAGATCGATCACCACCGCCGCGCCGCGCGCCGGCCGCGCGGCAAGTTCGCCGGCAGCGATGGTTTGCCAGGGCGCGAAGCCGGCTACGCTTCGCGCGCGCGGCCCGCGTTCCACCGGGCAGCCGGCGATACCGTCCTCGCCTTCGGGTTCGAGCACGTACGCGTCGTTCCAGCCCATCTGGTTGAGCCATGAGGCGGTCATCACCGAGCGCACGCGCTCGGGATCGACCAGCACCACCCGCGCACCGCGCACTCCGACGTACTCATCGGCCGCCTGCACCAGCTGTCCGCCGGCTGCGTGGCGCGAACCGACAACGTGGCCTTGCTCGAACTCCTCGCGCGAACGCACATCCAGCAGGTAAAGCGTGCGGTTCGCATCGCCGGTCCACGCCATCACCTGCGGAAAATCGACGAACTTCACGCCGAAGCGCTGCGCCACCCGGTCGGCGGCTACACGCGCTCTTGCGCGTCCTTCGGGCGATGGCGGCGGCGCCATCCGGGTCGATTCGCGCTCACAAGCGAAACCGGCCAGCTCCCAGCCCATCGTGCCGTCCTTCAGCGCAACCACCTTGTTGGCAATCCCGGCATTGCGCAGCGACTGGCAGCCGATGATGCTGCGGGTGCGTCCAGCGCAGTTCACCACCACCAGTGTGTCGGGGTCGCTCGCCAGATCGTGCACCCGGTACAGCAGCTCGGCGCCGGGTGCGTCGATGGCGCCCGGGATGTTCATGCGGTGATATTCCTCGTAGGGCCGCGAATCCAGAATCACCAGCGTCGCGCCGCTCGCTTCGAGCCGCTTCAATTCTTCCGGTGGGATGCGCGGCGTAGCGTAACGGTGCTCGACGAATTCGCCGAAGGCTTTCGAAGGAACGTTGACGCCGCTGAACAGCTCGCCCGCGCCTGCGCGCCAGCCCGCACAGCCATTTTCGAGGATCGCGACGTCGGCGTAGCCGAGCTGCGCCAGTCTCGCCGCGGCGCGCTCGGCGAGCCCCTCGCCGCCGCCATCGAGCAGTACCATCGGCGCAGTGCGCCGCGGCACGAGGTCTTCGATCATCAACTCGAGTCGCGACAGCGGCAGCGAGCCGGCGAAAAACGGGTGGCCCTTGTAATGCACCCCCTGCTCGCGCACGTCGAACAGCGCGAGTTCTTCGCCCGCGGCGAGCAACCCTCGCAGCGCCTCGGCAGTGATGGTTCCGGTCACGCGCGCCCGGCGCGCGCTTCACGAATGTCGGAGTGCGGCGGGAACACATCCCAGCTGTGTTCGGCGGCCTTGTAGAACTCGCGCTTGTGCAACTGTTCTAGCGCGAGGCCGTACATGTGGAAGTTCAGGAGCGGCGCGTCGATGTGGATGGAATGCAGGTCCTCGGGCAGGAACGCCACGCCCTCGCCCTGCCGCACCACGTGCCGGCCTTTCTCGCGCACGCCGCCTTCGCTGTCACGGTCGTAGAACTTGTTCAGCTCTTCGCCCGTAACGCCGACGATCACCGCCCAGGTGGTATGGTTGTGGGCCGGCGTGCCGTGCCCGCCGAGCGCCGAGTTCGCGTAGAGCGCGAAGCGCTGGTCGGCGTCTTCGGCAAGCCGGTACAGGCAGGAAAAGCGCGTGCCGCCTTGCGCCGGCGGCGGAAAGTCCTCGACGCTGAAAAGATCGGTGCGCGCCGCGAGCCTGATCAATCGCTGCTTGATGCGTTCGAGACTTTCGCGCGTGACGCCGTCGCGCTTTTCAATCGCGCGGATGTCGGCGACGGCGGCGTCGATTTCCCTGGTGCGTTCCTGGGTGCGGTCCATGAGTCCTCCTTCAGAGGGAGGAAATTCTACCAAACCCGGGGCAGCAGCTTTGCGAGCTCGGCGTCGTGCACCAGCCGGATGTCCTTCTCCAGCGCGAACGCGCGCGCGTTGTCGGTGATTTCCCCCGCCGCGACATAAATACAATCGTGCGCGTCGTGCGCCCGCATGGCGGCATGGAGCTCGCGCAGCGGCTCGATTCCGGTGCGCGAGACCTTCCAGCGCTTGCAGCCGACCAGCGAAACGCGCCCCGCCCGGGTCAGCTCGAAATCGGCCGCGGCCCCGCTTAACCGGTTCACCCTGTAGCCGTCACGCCGGAAGGCATCCTCGATCGCACTGGAAAAGTCATCCCACGACATTGCGCGCAGCGTGCCGAGCGTGTCGGCGACCTGCGCGGCGCTGGGCGCGCGAAACTGCAACCAGCCGGCATAGCCCCCGATGATTACGAACGGCAGCGTGCCGCAAAGCGCGTAGAGCTCGGGAATCACCAGCCTCAGCGCGGCGAATAACGCGCCGGCGATGACGAAGCTGATCCACCATGGCGAGCGCAGCAGGATCGCGAACAGCGAATTCTTGGCCATCTGGAATTTCATGCTGGCTGCGTGCCTGCCCGCGGGCGCTTCGCGAGCATGAAGAACAGGGACCCCAACCCCGCCAGCACCGCAATCACGGTAAACCCCGCGCGGTAGTTCCCCGTCAAATCGGCGAGCACACCCGCCAGCATCGGCCCGCCGATCTGGCCGATCACGATGATCAGGGAGGAAAGCCCAAGGATCATGCCGATGGCGCGCCGGCCAAAATAGTCGGCGCGGATCGCCTGCATGAACGGGCCGCGCAAGCCCCAGGCGCCGCCGTGCAGCACCGCGAAAGCTACCAGCATCACAGGTCCGGCGGCATAAGCGAGCATCAGCAAGCCCGCCGCGTGCATCAGCATGCAGACCGCGGCGACGAAGCGTTTCTCGAAACGCTCGCCGATCACCCAGCCGAGCATGACGCCGCCGACCTGGGCGACCGTCATCAGAGTGATGACGAGCGAGGCCTGGGCCACCGAGTAGCCGAGGTGCTCCTTCATGTGCGTGATCGCGTGCACGTTCACCGCGTACACCACGAACAGCGCGAAGCCGTGGCCGAGAGAGAGCAGCCAGAAGGCACTGGTGTGCAACGCCTCGCGCGCGGTGAATTCACGCTTCGTCCCCGTCCCGGGACGCGTGATGCCTTCGGCGGCGCGCAGCACCGGCGCCAGGCCATCCACCGTCTCGCCGTGGTCCTCGGGGCGGCGGCGGAACAGCCGCGCGAGCGGCCAGCCTACGAGGATCGCGAGCACGCCCGACGCAAACGCAGTCGTGCGCCAGCCGAAGCTCTGCATCGACCAGGCGACCACCGGCACGAAGATCCCGCCGACCGCCAGGCCGAGCGAGAGTGCCGAGAGCGCGCGGGTGCGGTGCTTCTCGAACCAGTGGATGATCGCCACGTTGATCGGGAAGAAACCGCACAGGCTCGAGCCGAGCGCGATGACGATGAATGCGCCGTAGAAACCGGCCAGCGAATCGATCTGGCTGAGCAGCATGAAGCCCACGCCGAAGGCGATGATGCCGATACGAATCATCCCCTGCGGCCCGAAGCGGTCGATGATCCAGCCGAGCACCGGGCCGAGCACGGCCGCCTCCATCGGCTGCAGCGCGGCAGCGCCCGAGAGCGCGGTCTTGCTCCAGCCGCGTTCTTCAGTGAGCACCGCGAAGTAGGCGCCGAAGGCCTGGTGCAGCAGACCGGCCTGCAGGAACTGTATGCCGCCGCCGGCGGCAACCATCCGCCAGCCGTAGTAGATCTTCATGGGAGGGCGGCAGAATAGCGCAGGCGCAGGCGCGCCGCGCCACCTGGTTCGCGGTCGACCCTGTTGCAGAAATGCAAAAGGCGGGGAGGCCCCCGCCTTTTTTTCACTCGATCGCGGTTTCAGCCGCGATCCGCAAGCGTTACTTCTTGGCGGCGGCGTCGGCGTTGGCCTTCGCTTCGGCTTTTGCCTTGGCTTTGGCTTCGGCTTTTGCGTCGGCTTTGGCTTTTGCGTCGGCTTTCGCCTTGGCTTTCGCGTCGGCTTTTGCCTGCTTCTTGGCTTGAGCCGTCGCTTTGGCGTCGGCTTTCTTCTCGGCTGCGCTCATGGCTTTGGGCGCGGGCGTCGCAGGAACCGCCGGGGTCGCCATCGGCGCATCGCCTTTGGCAGGCGTCGCCGGGGTCGCCGGGGTCGCTTTCGGCGCATCGGCTTTGGGCGCTTGCGCAACCGCGCTGAGGGTGGTGCCTGCGAAAACCGCAGCAATCAGAACCGTCAACAGTTTGTTCATTGCATTTCTCCAGTCGTTATGAAAATTGCTCGAATACGGGATTCGGACAACCCTATAACGCGCGCACCCGCTACCGGTTGACCGCCCCCGGATATCGGTTCGGTCGCCCGGCTCTAGACGGGCCCAAGCTTGCGCTTGCGCTGGTGCTCCCCGAGCGCCGCAAACCCTCTCTCCGTGATGGACTCGGCGGTGAGATCGAGCCCGTCCGTGCTCACCATGCCAAAGCCCACAAGCGTGGTGATTGCGGGGTGCGTTGGATCAACCGGCTTGCCAGAGGCAAGCGCATCGAGCATCTCGAGCTCGTCGTCCGTGGGTCCCATGTCGATCTTCTTCCCTGAGTAGGCGATTCGGTGCTGGAGGCAGTCCGAAAGACATCATAGGATGTCTACGGACATCAATGTGGTGGCACCGGCCCGCATCGCGACACAGCAATCGGCGCGCCTGCGGCGGCTAGGCAGGCGCAGGGTAACTTGATGTCAAAATTGTGATTTGACGTCAGACCGCAAAATCTCTATCGTTGTCATATGGCGAAGTTGTCTACCCCTAAAAACCAGGCAGCCGCCGCGGCGCGGCCCAAGGCCACCACGTTCAGGCTCGATCCCCCGCTGCAGGAGGGGTTGGTGCTGCTGCAGGCGGTCCTCAAGAAGCCGTTGAACCGGTTGGTGAACGAGGCGGTGAAGGGCTTCATCGAGAAGCGCACCGCCGAAGTCGAATCCGACCTCCAGCAGGTTCTGATGCGCGTAAAGGCGTACCGCCGCTCAGACCCGAAGTTCGAGAAGGCGATTGCGCAGTTCGTCGACACGGAAGCTCGCTTGGGCTCGGGAGACCCCGCAGAGGGCGGCGCCGAGGCGAGCACCGGGCCGGCACAGGTGATGGTTCACAAGCCCCTGCGTAGCTGACTGGGACGCGGACAGCCCGCGTCTACGGCAGAACCTGACCGGGTCAGGTGTCAAGGCAATCCGGCAAGCGGCAGCACGAGTCTCAAGGGATCGTCAGGCAGCGGCCGGAATCCATACTTGCGGTAGAAGGCCGCGGCTCGTTCGTCCTTCGCGTCGACAAAAAGCGCGTGGACGCCGACGTGCTCAAGCACGCGCCGCGATCGTTCGATCGCATCCATCAACAGATGCTCCCCCAATCCCTGTCCTTGCACCGAGCGGTCCACGGCAAGCCGGCCTAGTCGGATACCAGGGATCCTGCGTGGCAGCTTCCTGGCGAGATCCTCGGGCAATTCCTCGGTGAGGATCTCGCATGCGGTCAACGCGTAGTAACCGAGTATGCGCGCAGGCTGCTCGTCCGAAACGGCGACGAAGGTCTTCGATATGTTGCGCCGCTGATGCTGCTGCGCGGTATGCCGAAGCCAGGCGTCAAGCTGCGCGCTTGCGCTCTCGAACGCGCTTCGGTCGTGGCGACCAGTTAAAGGTTGAATCCTCAGCATCGAGCGTCCTCTTCTTGTAGGCCTGGAACGCCTTGCGCAGCCTTGTATTCGGCGCCTGCGGCTTCTCCAGCAAAGTCATGAGAAACGCCGCATCGGTGCTGGACAGATGGATCACCCGGTCGCGCTCGATCACGCGCCGCGCCTCGCTCAGCGCGGCCTGCACGACAAACTGATTCAACGTCGCCCCCAGCAGCTCAGCCGCCTGCTGGAGGGTGTCCTGCACTTTTTGCGGCACCCTGGCCGTAATCCGGCCTCGTTCGTCGATCGAGAGAGTCATCGGTTTGGCAATCGCTTGTCGGGTTGTGGGCTTGGAGGATCGTAAAGCGTCGGTTTGGAGCGTGGGTCTGAGATTTGCGTGTCGTACGGTTGGGCCGGGGTATCCACCCCCGAGAGATAGGTTAGCAGAGTGGTGCCAATTTGTCACCATCGGGCCGGGCGGCACGAACACCCTATGAAAACCTTCAGAATTCAACGCGCTTTGGACTTCTTCGGACTTGCTCGGAACAGGTCTTGGTGGCAAGGGCGGAATCGAATACTGGCCGGAGAGCCGCGCCAGGACTAGAGATCGGGTGGCTGCATAGGGCCACTTGCCCCCATAGTTGCCCCCGCGCCCGATTCTGTGTTCTTGGCGCTGCCACCCGGACGACATCGATCAGGGCGCCAACGCTGCGTGCCTCACTTCTGCTCGGCTCACCTTCACCGCCACTTCCACGCGTGAGCCGAGCCCGTTGATCATCGCCATGAGGCGCTCGACGCTGATGCGCCGGAAATCCGCGTTGCGGACGCGCGAGAAATCTCCAGCATCGATCCCGGTGAGGCTCTGCGCCTTTCTTACAGTGAGACCCTTTTTGTCGAGCGTCTTGATGATCTCTGCCGCCAGGATCGACTTCAACTGGCGAACGTCGGCATCCGGCACGTCGAAGTCCCGATAGATGTTTCCGCTCCCGCGGATGAGTTCAAGCGGTTCCTTTTTCATCGCAGCATCTCCTTCAGTCGCTTCAACCGGTCCTTGATCAAGTCGATTTCGTGCTTCGGGGTCTTGATGCCTTGCGTCGACTTTTTCTCCCCGAGTTGCACCGCATAGCCGTCCAGGTGGTGGAGGTAATCGTCGCCGACCTGCTCCGCGATCAGGCGTTCCGGCTTCGGCGTGACCTTCTAATAGCCGTTGACCGAATCCGGGGTCGGAAAAGTGGTGATGACGTACGGGTTGCCGCGTTCGAGATCCCCGAAGTAATGCAGGTTGGCGTTGCTCGCCGGCCCCTCATTCAGGCGGTACCGGCCTGACTCCTGCGCGGCTCGGATTTCCCGCTTTCCCGGAGTCGCGGCAGGCGCCGGATCATTGCACCCGCTTTCGCTTCGGCCAGCCGTAGCTCGTACACCTTTTGCAGGTTCAGCCAGAATTCTGCGCTGGTCCCGAAGAAATGCGCCAGACGCAGCGCACTGTCGCCGGTAACCGCGCGCTGGCCGTTTAGGATTCCGGTGATACGGTTGGTCAGCACCTCGAGCTGCCGGCCAAGTTCGGCAGCGCTCATGCCGAGTTCCTTGAGCTGTTCGGCGAGGTGTTCGCCGGGATGGATAGCGGTGCGTGCCATGCTGCTTGACGCCGTCCACGGCGGTTAATCGGACTGAACGAACGGGGCCGGTTCCACTGGTAAAATGCCGTCGTTGCTGGTTAAAAGCGAACCTACGATGAAAACAGCACATGCGCGCCGTGCAGCGCGAAGATTGACACCTTACCAAGCCGCCGTAAAGGTCGGGTTGGTGGGCTGCGTCGCGGGTCCGCGCGACCTCGCCGAGAACCGCAGGAAGTACCTGCGTACCGCCTCGCGTGCAAAGCGTCCTGCTTGACGCCGGGGCGCTGGTTGCCATCCTCAACCGCAACGACCGCCATCACGCTGACCTGACCGAGCTCCTGGAAGGCTTCGAAGGGCGGCTCTGTACCACCTGGCCGGTCATAAGCGAGGCATGTTCCCTCGTTTCGGAACGCGCCCAGGTCCGTGTGCTCGATTGGATCGCCGAGGCAGGTGTCGAGATCGTCTCGATCGACGCGGGTCTTGAGTTCATGCGCAAGCAAATGATCGACTACGGCGACCTGCCCTGCGATTTCGCCGACGCATCGTTGCTCTACGCGGCATGGACCACCAAGCTTCGCGACGTGTGGACCATCGACAGCGACTTTACGGTCTTCCGCCTCCCGGACCGATCTCGCTTCAAGGTAAATCCGAGTCGGTAGCGCGAGCGAGTAGAGGAAAAATGTTTAGGGCAATGAGGTTCAGCCGAAACGTTTGATCTCTATAGAAAAGAACTGTCGATCCGATAACCACCCAGCCTCCTTGCGCGCAAGAGTTTCTGCGTCCTCCCAACTGCCCGCTGTTACTTCAATGACTTTGTGCTGAGTATCATCGTCATCCGCGGGCTGCGTGTCGAGCGACGATTGCGGCTCACTGGATGATGAGCAACGCCTTGATCTTCGCACGCACGTGCGTGATGACATCAGCAGGTACTGTGCCCTTCTTCCTCGCACGGCGGACCTTCCAGTCAAGCGACTTGACCTGGTCGGCGAGTACGGCGGCGGCGACCCCATCAACCTCGGCCGGCACCTCGAAGGGATACCCCTTGATCTGAGTGGTCGTGGGGCAGCAGACCATCAGCCCGACCCTGCCGTTGTAGCTCGCGGGACTCATCACCAGCGCCGGACGGTGCCCGGCCTGCTCATGCCCTGCCTGCGGATCGAACTCGAGCCACACGACGTCGCCCGTGTCGGGCACATAGCCGCGTGTCGCCATCAAAGGGCTTCTTTACCGACCGGCTTGCCGAAGCTGACCTCGGCGTGGAGGTTACCGGCGGTAATGCCGCCGATCAGCTTGTTGAGGTCGTACTCGATCCTGCTCGAAGGCTCGATGACGATCCGGCCGCGCGTGACTGTCAGATTGACCTTCTGCTCCAGGCTGAATGCGGCCTCCTTGATCGCGGATGCCGGCAGCCGGACGGCCGGGCTGTTTCCCCATTTGCGGATCACTGCTTCCATGAATCGGCTCCTGATTGATGTGTCTACATTGTAGATACGTCAGGGGAGGAACTCAAGTGCCAGTGTGTCGCGCTACAACCGGGCACCTTTGGCATACTATGCCAACATTCACAGATACTCGCGAGACTCCCATGCCGACTCGTAATGTCGTCCTTACCGACCACCAGGCACGCCTCGTCGAAAAGCTCGTGTCCACCGGACGCTACCAGAACGCCAGCGAAGTGCTGCGCGAAGGGCTGCGTCTGGTCGAGGACCGCGAGGCGCAGGACAACGCCAGACTCCACGCGCTGCGCGAGGCCGCCCGCATCGGCATGGCCGACATCGACGCCGGACGCTTTCGCAGCTTCGAATCGCCTGCCGCACTCAGCCGTCATTTGACCGCGATCGCCGATAAGGCGATCGCCGCGAAACCGCCGGCGACACGCAGGAAGTGAGCACAGCGGCGCGCCCCTGGACGGCCCGGCTGACGGCGGCCGCCGAAGTCGACTTCGAGGAAATTCTGCGCTGGACAATGGCCGAATTCGGCGATGCGCAAGCGCGCATCTACGCCGAAACGCTTTCTGCGGCGCTGAATGATCTGGCCGCCGGTCCGACCGTCATCGGTGCAAAAAAGCGGGACGACATCCTGAAGGGGCTTTTCACGCTTCACGTCGCCCGCAAGGGCCGCAAAGGTCGCCATTTCGTCATGTTCCGCGTCGGGAGCGCGCCGGACCGTGACGTGATCGAGGTCTTGCGCCTCCTTCATGACGCCATGGATCTGCAGCGCCACCCGCCCCCGGCCGAAGAAAGTAGGTAGGACGCTTGAGCAACCTCGCACCACGGATCTGGGGCGGTTGCTGAACAGGTGTTTGGTGGCCAAGGGCGGAATCGAACCACCGACACACGGATTTTCAGTCCGCTGCTCTACCGACTGAGCTACTTGGCCTTGCCGGACGCACCTGGGCGACCCCGGGGCGTTTTTGGGAGGGGCGGATTATACGTCAACCGAACGGGGGCCGAGCCGGCCTGCGCCCAGCCGATTGATCTGGAAAGAAAAAGGGCTCTGCGCCAAGTCGCAGAGCCCGAAAGGACGTGCTGCTGTCCAAGGAGGTTGACACCGGAACAGCGCGAACGCCGCTTCGGGTCGGTTCAAAGACTACTGCGCAATTCTGATCCTTGCCTGACGGGAAGCTTTCAATCAGCCTTCGCGAGGCGCGCTTTGCGAAACAGGTTGCCCTTTAGTTACTGGGAAACGGGTTTCTCGAGGCTGTAGCCGAGCCCGCGCACAGTGACGATGCTCACGCCGCCGGGTTCGAGCTTCTTGCGCAGCCGGTGCACGTACACCTCGATCGCGTTGGACGAGACCTCTTCGCCCCACTCGCACAGGTGGCTGACCAGCTGGTCCTTCGATACCATGCGCCCCGCGCGCTGCAGGAAGATCTCCAGCAGGCCGATCTCGCGCGCCGACAGTTCGATCGGTTCGCCGCCAAGGCGCGCCACACGGCCGACCTGGTCGTAGGAAAGCATGCCATGCCGGATCAGCGTCGGGCTGCCCGCCATGCCGCGGCGGGTGAGCGCGCGCACGCGCGCTGCGAGTTCCGCGAGCTCGAAGGGCTTGCCCAGGTAGTCGTCGGCGCCGAGGTCGAGGCCGCGCACGCGTTCGTTCACGGCGTCGAGCGCGGTGAGGATCAGCACCGGCAGGTGGGAATCCTTGCCGCGCAGGCGCCTGAGAACTTCGTAGCCGGATTTCCTGGGCAAACCGATATCGAGGATCAGCAAATCGAACTCGTTGGCGTCGAGCGCGGAGTCCGCCTCGGTGCCGTTCGTCACGCAGTCGACGGCAAAGCCCGACCGGCGCAGCGCGTACTGCAGGCCGTCGGCGAGCATCACATCGTCCTCCGCGATGAGTATGCGCATCTGCCCTCCTCCTGCGGACCAGTGTAGCAAAAACAAAAAGCCCCGCCGAAGCGGGGCTTTCTGATCCCAAGGATGGGGGCTACGGGGGAAACCTGGGGTTTCCCCTGTTCACTACATATCCATTCCGCCCATCCCACCCATGCCGCCCATGCCACCGCCCATGCCGCCGCCACCTCCGTGAGCATGCGCCTTCTCCTCGACCAGCTCCGCCACCATCGCATCGGTGGTGAGCATCAGGCCGGCGACCGAAGCTGCGTTCTGCAGCGCCGTGCGCGCAACCTTGGTCGGATCGATCACGCCCATTTCGACCAAGTCGCCGTATTCGTCGGTCTGCGCGTTGTAGCCGAAATTACCCTTGCCTTCGGCAATCTTGTTCATCACCACCGAAGGCTCGGCGCCCGCGTTCGACACGATCTGGCGCATCGGCTCTTCAAGCGCGCGCAGCACGATTTTCATGCCGGCTTCCTGGTCGTGGTTGTCCGCTTTCAACTTGCCGACCGAAGCTTTGGCGCGGATGAACGCCACGCCGCCGCCCGGCACCACGCCTTCTTCCACGGCCGCACGGGTCGCATGCAGCGCATCTTCGACGCGCGCCTTCTTTTCCTTCATCTCGATTTCAGTCGCGGCGCCGACCTTGATCACCGCCACGCCCCCCGCCAGCTTGGCCACGCGCTCCTGCAGCTTTTCCTTGTCGTAGTCGCTGGTGGCTTCCTCGATCTGGGTGCGCACCTGCTTGACGCGGCCCTCGATCGCCTTGGTGTCGCCGCCGCCGTCGATCAGCGTGGTGTTCTCCTTGCCGCACTCGACCTTCTTCACGCGCCCGAGGTCCTTCAGCGTCGCGTTTTCGAGCTTGAGGCCGAGTTCTTCGCTGATCACCGTGCCGCCGGTGAGGATCGCCATGTCTTCGAGCATCGCCTTGCGCCGGTCGCCGAAGCCGGGCGCCTTTACCGCGACGGTCTTGAGGATGCCGCGGATGTTGTTCACCACCAGGGTCGCCAGGGCCTCGCCCTCGACTTCCTCGGCGATGATCAAGAGCGGCTTGCCGGCCTTCGCGACCTGCTCGAGCAACGGCAGCAGTTCGCGGATCGAGCTGATCTTCTTGTCGTGCAACAGGATGAATGCATCCTCCAGCACGGCGATCTGCTTGTCCGGGTTGTTGATGAAGTACGGCGAGAGATAGCCGCGGTCGAACTGCATGCCTTCGACGACTTCGAGTTCATTGTTGAGCGACTTGCCGTCCTCGACCGTGATCACGCCTTCCTTGCCGACCTTGTCCATCGCGTCGGCGATGATCTTGCCGATGTCGCTGTCCGCGTTGGCCGAGATCGCCCCGACTTGGGCAATTTCCTTCGAAGTGGTGCACGGCTTGGAGATCTTCTTCAGCTCCTCGGTGACCGCGGCCACCGCCTTGTCGATGCCGCGCTTCAAGTCCATCGGGTTCATGCCGGCGGCAACGTACTTCATGCCTTCGCGCACGATCGCCTGGGCCAGCACGGTCGCAGTGGTGGTGCCGTCACCGGCAACGTCGGAGGTCTTGGAGGCGACTTCCTTCACCATCTGGGCACCCATGTTCTCGAACTTGTCCTTCAGCTCGATTTCCTTGGCGACCGATACGCCGTCCTTGGTGACGGTCGGCGCGCCGAAGCTGCGCTCGAGCACCACGTTGCGGCCCTTGGGGCCGAGCGTCACTTTCACCGCATCGGCAAGAATGTTGATGCCCACGACCATCTTGGCGCGGGCGCTTTCATGAAAACGTACTTCCTTGGCAGGCATTGTTTCTCTCCAGAATATCTAGTTTGATCGGATGGGAGTCGGGATTGACGCGCTCAGGCGCCTTCCACCACGCCCATGATGTCTTCCTCGCGCATCACCAGCAGTTCTTCGCCCTTGACCTTGACCGTCTGCCCGGAGTACTTGCCGAACAGTACGCGGTCGCCGACTTTCACGTCGCAGGGAATGAGCTTGCCTTCTTCGGTCTTCTTGCCCTTGCCAACGGCGATGATCTCGCCCTGGTCGGGTTTTTCGGCTGCGGTGTCGGGAATCACGATGCCCGACGCGGTCTTGCGTTCTTCGTCGATGCGCTTGACGACGACTCGATCATGCAGAGGACGGATCTTCATTGGGGTCTCCATTGCGGGAAATTTCAAAAAATCACGGGGTTAGTCTTCAACCCCGATCGGAAAGCAGCGCTATTAGCACTCACCTCCAGCGAGTGCTAATAATAGCTGCAGAAAGTTTACAATTCAAGGGAATTCTCGGCCGAGGCCGTAAAATCGGGCAGATTCAGAGCTAAGGGCTTATGCGATATACAAATTTTCTGCTTCTACTCCTTTGCGGGCTCTACGGTGCATGGCCCGCCCACGCCCAGGACGCCTTGCCGGCGCCGGTTGCCGAGGCCCTGCGAAACGCAAGGGTCCCGGTCTCGAGTGTCGCGGTCGTAATCCAGCAGGCGGGGGCAGATCGCCCTTCGCTCAGGCATCAGGCCGGCGTCGCTATGAATCCGGCCTCAACGATGAAGTTAGTGACCACTTACGCCGCGCTTGAAATTCTCGGCCCGGCCTACCGGTGGAAAACCGAGGCCACGCTCGAAGGAACCCTGCGCGATGGCGTGTTGGCGGGAAATCTCGTTCTCAAGGGCGCCGGGGACCCTAAGCTCAATCTCGAGGCGTTCTGGATGCTGCTGCGCGCGCTGCGCGGCAAGGGGCTGCGCGAGATCCGCGGCGACCTGGTGCTCGACCGCAGCTACTTCGCGCCCGTACAAGGCGATCCGGGCGGCTTTGACGGCGACGCCTTCCGCCCCTACAACGTGCTGCCCGACGCGCTGCTGGTGAACTACAAGTCGCTGCGGTTCACGTTCGTTCCCGCACCCGAGAATGGCGCGGTGCGGCTCTCGGTCGAGCCTCGACCGGGCGCACTCGAGGTGGTCAACGTGCTGAAGCTTTCCGAGGGCGGCTGCCCGGAAGGACGCGCGTTTCGCGACCTGTTGATGCCTTCCTTCGATGCCGCGAAGCAGCGCGCGATTTTCGCCGGGCAGTATCCCGCGAGCTGCGGCGAGAAGGAACTGAACGTCGCGCTGCTCGAGCCAAACGACCACGTCGCAGGGGTCATGCGGCAGCTCTGGGCCGAGATGGGCGGGACGTGGAACGGAACCGTGCGCGAGGCCCGGGTGAGCGCGGGCTTGCCGCCGTTCCATGTGCACGAATCGCCCCCGCTCGGCGAGATCGTGCGCGACGTGAACAAGTTCTCCAACAACGTGATGGCGCGCCAGTTGTTCCTCACGCTCGGCGCCGAACGCGCAGGCGCGCCGGCCAACAGCGCGAAATCGTCCGACGCAATCAAGGCGCGGCTCGCACAGCTCGGGATCGCCGCCCCCGAACTGGTGATGGAAAACGGCTCGGGACTTTCGCGCACCGAGCGCATCAGCGCCGCAACCCTCGCCGCGGTGCTGCAGGCCGCCTGGCGCGGCAGCGTGATGCCCGAGTTCATCGCATCGATGCCGATCGCCGCGGTCGACGGCACGATGCGCCGACGCCTGAAGGGCGAAGGCGTGTCGGGAAACGCGCACATCAAGACCGGCCTGCTGTCGGACGTGCGCTCGATGGCGGGCTACGTGCTCGACGCGCGCGGCCACCGCCAGATCGTCGTAATGCTCGTCAACCACCCGAACGCCCACGCGGCGCAGGGCGCGATGGATGCGCTGCTGCGCTGGGTGTACGAATCGGCATCGCGCTAGGTTATAATTACTGTTATAACGCAGCGGAGCATGGGCATGCAGAAACTCAAAGTGGTGAAGATCGGCAACTCGCTCGGCATCATCCTGCCCAAGAAGTTGGCCGAACGCATGCGTGTCGGCAAGGGCGACGACCTGACCTGCCTCGATACGACCTCCGGCATCGAGCTTACCCCCTACGATCCGGGATTCGAGAAGAAGCTGATGGTCGCTCGGCGCGTCGCGCGGCGTTACCGCAACGCGCTTCGCGAACTGGCGAAGTGAAGCGCTGGATCTGGCTCGATTCCACGGACGTCGCCGCTCAACACGTCGAACAGATCGTCGAGCACGGCGGCAGCGCAGGGATCCGCGACCAGGGCCTGCTGGAGTCCGCACTGGCCCGGCCGCGGAATCAAGCCGCCTACGGCGAAGCCACCGCATTCGATCTCGCGGCCGCTTATGCCTTTGGCATCGCGAAAAACCATCCGTTCGTCGACGGAAACAAGCGCGTCGCCCTGGTCGCGAGCGTCACCTTCCTCGAATTGAATGGATGGCGCTTTGTTGCCGCCGAAGAAGATGCAGTCGTTGCGTTTCTCGATCTTGCCAGCGGCAAGCTTACAGAACGGGAATTTTCGCGCTGGCTGGAAACGAATTGCCGCAAGGCGCCGCGCAAGCGCTAACCGGGCACGCGTCGTCCTGAGTGACCCAGCTAAGCCGGAACCGCGATCGCGTTCCCGCCCTTCAGTGCCAGCCAGCCGCGGATCACGCGGTAGGCGAGCCATATGCCGGTCGCGACGAAGGCGACCCAGGCGAGTGGAACGCCGACGATGGTGAGCGCCAGCACCCCGCCGATCACGCACCACAGAGCCGCGAACCAGAAAGTGCGGATCTGCCAGCGGAAGTGAGACTCGAGGTAGGTGCCGCGCGACTCTGCGCGCTTGACGTAGTTCAGGATTACCGCGATCACCGAGGGCAGGCTGAACACGAACACCGTCGCGATGAACGCCCCGCTGGTGGCGCCGATCAGCACGGTGGTGGCGTGAAGCGCGTAGATCACGTGCGTCCAGGCGACCAGTCCTTCCGGTGCGGCGTTCGCGTTCACAGACCGAGCTCCTTCCACATCGCATCCACCTTGCGGCTCACCGCGGCATCCATCACGATCGGCCTGCCCCAGTGGCGGTGCGTCTCTCCGGGCCATTTGTTGGTCGCGTCGATGCCCATTTTGGAGCCGAGGCCGGAGACCGGGCTGGCGAAATCCAGATAATCGATCGGCGTGTTCTCGGCGATCAGCGTGTCGCGCGCAGGGTCCACGCGCGTGGTGATCGCCCAGATCACCTGTTTCCAGTCGCGCACGTCGATGTCGTCGTCGCAGACCACGATGAACTTGGTGTACATGAACTGGCGCAGAAAGCTCCAGATGCCGAACATCACGCGCTTGGCGTGGCCCGGATACTGCTTTTTCATGCCGACCACCGCCATCCGGTACGAGCATCCCTCGGGCGGCAGGTAGAAGTCGACGATCTCCGGAAATTGCCGGGTGAGCAGCGGCACGAAAACTTCGTTTAACGCCACGCCGAGCATCGAGGGTTCATCGGGCGGCTTGCCCGTGTAGGTGCTGAGGTACACGGGATCGCGCCGCAGCGTGATGCGCTCGATGGTGAACACCGGAAAGCGCTCGATCTCGTTGTAATAGCCGGTATGGTCCCCGAACGGACCCTCGGCCGCCGTCTCGTCGGGATGTATCGCTCCCTCCAGCACGATTTCCGTGCAGGCCGGCACCTGCAGTTCCGAGCCGATGCACTTCACCAGTTCAGTGCGCGCGCCGCGCAGCAATCCGGCGAACTGGTATTCGCCGAGCGCGTCAGGCACCGGCGTCACCGCGGCGAGGATGGTGGCGGGGTCGGCGCCGAGCGCGACGGCGATCGGAAACGGTTTGCCCGGATGCGCGAGCAGGTGGTCGCGGAAATCGAGCGCACCGCCGCGCTGCGCGAGCCAGCGCATGATCACCTTGTCCCGCGCGATGACCTGCTGGCGGTAGATGCCGAGGTTCTGCCGCGGTTTCGCCGGACCGCGCGTCACAGTGAGGCCCCAGGTGATTAGCGGCCCGGCATCTTCGGGCCAGCAGGTCTGCACCGGCAGGCGCGAGAGGTCCACGTCACTGCCTTCCCAAACGACGTCCTGGCACGGCGCCGACGAAACCACCTTCGGCGCCATGTCGAGCACCTTGGCGAGCAGCTGGCGCAGGTCGGGGAGCTTCTCCCAGATGTCGCGCAGCCCCCCGGGCGGATCGGGCTCCTTCAATGCCGCGAGCAGCCGGCCGATATCGCGCAACGCCGCAGACGGATCGGCGCCTGCGTCCACGCCCATCGCCAGAGCGACGCGCCTCACGGTACCGAACAGATTGCCGAGCACCGGCATCGCATGGCCCGCGGGCTTCTCGAACAGCAGTGCCGGGCCGCCCGCGCGCAGCACGCGGTCGCAGATCTCGGTCATCTCGAACCGCGGTGAAACCTCGGCGCGCACGCGTTTCAACTCGCCGAGCGACTCGAGCCGGGTCATGAACTCCCTCAAATCCGCGTAGCGCATGGGGCTAACGGCGCATCCTTGCCGCAACGCATTGCGCGAGGTTCTCGGCGAAATCCTCGAGCAGCGGTTCGCGGCCGGGGGTCCGAAACTCACGCTCGGCCGACGCAAGCACGAGCGTAAGCGAGGTGTGCCCGATCCAGCCGCGAGCGCCGAGCGCCGCACCCCAGAGCGCAAGCAACAGACCCGCCACCGGCATCAGGCCGACGGCGAACTTCAGCGCGCCCAGCGCTGACTCGAGGAACTGCGCCACGGCGCTCGCCTGCGAAGCATCGCGCGCGATCTGCGCGGAAACTTCCGCCAATGCACGGCCCACGGCGGCGCCAAGCGGGCCGGCCAGCGCGAACACGATCAGCGCGAACACGCCGAACGCGACGCCCCAACCGATGCGGCGCGCGTCGCGTTCGAAGGCGATGCGCGCCGAGGCGATCGCGTCGAGCGCGATGCTTTCGGTGCAGTCGGTTCCGAGGTGCAGCAGGCGGGATTCGAGCAGCGTGAGTTGCGTGCCGCGCAGCGCGCCGCGCTGGAACAGGTAGTCCGCGATCGGGGCGTCGGCCATGCACGAGCTCATCGCAGCGCCACGGGCGGCGGAAATGAAAGCACGATGCCGAGCAGAATCGCCGCGCCGACCCAATTGTTGTGCATGAAGGCCCTGAAGCAGTTCTCGCGCGAGCGCCCGCGGATGAGGCGCCAATGATAGCCGATGAGGGCGGCCGCAGCCGCGAGCCCCGCATAGTAGGTCCAGCCCAGCCCGAGCCGCGCGCCGAGCGTCGCGAGCAGCGCAAGCATCGCCGCATAGCTCGCCATCACGGCGGCGACGTCGAAGCGGCCGAACAGGATCGCGGAGGTGCGGATGCCGATCCTGAGATCGTCGTCGCGATCGACCATCGCGTACTCGGTGTCGTAGGCCATGATCCAGAAGAAAGCGGCGGCCATCAGCCACCAGCACTCGAGCGGCAGCCGGTTGCGCAGCGCGGCCCAGGCCATCGGAACGCCGTAGCTGAATGCGATGCCGAGCCAGGCCTGCGGCAGCACGAAAAAGCGCTTGCTGAACGGGTAGACGATCGCAATCGCGAGCGCGGCGATCGACAGCAGGATCGCCAGCGCGTTGAGGAACAGCACCAGCCCGAAAGCGGCGATCGCGAAGAACGCACCGACCGCGAGCGCCTCCCAGGGCTCGATCTCGCCCGCCGCGAGCGGCCGGTTCCTGGTGCGCTCCACATGCGCGTCGAAGCGGCGGTCGGCAAAGTCGTTCACCGCGCAGCCCGCCGAGCGCATCAGCAGCGTGCCAAGCACGAAGATCAGCAGCTCGTCCCAGCGCGGCCAGCCGCGTCCGGCCAGCCACAACGCCCACAGCGTCGGCCACAGCAACAGCAGGCTGCCGATCGGCTTGTCGAGCCGCACCAGACGCTCGTACGCGTCGATGCGCCTTAAGAAAAGCCCGATGTCCACTCGTTATTCGTAAGGGAGGGGGTGGCGGGCCTAGGGTACGGGAGACGCGTCTCCCGCGCCCTAATCGCTGTCAGGTTCCCCTGCACTATACGCGCGCGAAATCCTGGCGCGCCGAAAGCCAGCGCTCCACATGCGCGCGCGCGGCGTCCGGCTCCCGCTCGAGCAGGCCGGCGGCGGCCTCGCGCGCCGCCGCGATCAGCGACTGGTCGCGTTCGAGATCCGCGAAGCGCAGCAGCGGCGCACCGCTCTGGCGCTCGCCGAGGTATTCGCCGGGGCCGCGCAGCAGCAGGTCCTGGCGCGCCACTTCGAAACCGTCGGCGGTTTCGAAAATGACCTTGAGCCGCGCACGCGCCGCCGCCGAGAGCGGGTTGCGGTACAGCAGGATGCAGATGCTCTCCAGCGCGCCGCGCCCCACCCGGCCGCGCAACTGGTGCAACTGTGAAAGTCCGAAGCGCTCCGCATGCTCGATCACCATCAGCGAAGCGCTGGGCACGTCCACGCCGACCTCGATCACCGTGGTTGCAACCAGCAGCTGGATCCGCCCCGCGAGGAAATTGCGCATCACCCCGGCCTTTTCCGCCGGCGCCATGCGCCCGTGCAGCAGGCCGACGCAGAGTTCGGGCAGTTCGGCCGCGAGTTCGGCGTACGCATCGAGCGCCGACTGCAGTTCCAGTTTGTCCCGCGAAGCGACTCGTTCGCTTCGCTCACTCGGTTCGACCAGCGGGCACACCCAGTAGGCCTGCTGGCCCGCGCGGCAGGCTGCGCGAATGCGCATCAGCACCTCGCCGCGGCGCGCACCCGAAACGAGACGCGTCTTCACCGGATGGCGCCCGGGCGGCATCTCGTCGATGGTCGAGACATCGAGGTCGGCGTAGTACGTCATCGACAGCGTGCGCGGGATCGGCGTCGCGCTCATCATCAACTGGTGCGGCACCAGGCCGCTCTTCGCAGCTTCGCCTTTCCTGCGCAGCTGCAGGCGTTGCTGTACGCCGAAGCGGTGTTGCTCGTCCACCACCGCGAGGCCGAGCCGCGCGAACTCGACGCCTTCCTGGAACAGCGCATGCGTGCCGATCGCGATCTGCGCCTCGCCGGCCCCGATCGCCTCGAGCGCGGCGCGCTTTTCCTTGCGCGCGAGCGCGCCGTGCAGCCAGGCGATGCGCACGCCGAGCGGCGAGAGCCACTCGGCGAACTTGCGCTGGTGCTGCTCGGCAAGCAGCTCGGTGGGCGCCATAACCGCGGCCTGCCAGCCGGCGTCCACCGCCGCCAGGCAGGCGATGGCCGCGAGGATGGTCTTGCCGCTGCCGACGTCGCCCTGCAGCAGGCGCTGCATCGGATGGCGTTCGCCCAGGTCGCGCCGGATTTCGCCCAGGCAGCGCTGTTGTGCCTGCGTGAGGCGAAACGGCAGCGCCGCGAGGAACTTGCGCATCAACGCGCCGCCGGCCGGCAATGACGGCGCGCGCCGTTCGTGCCGCGCGCGATAATGCAGCCGCATCGACAACTGCTGTGCGAGCAGTTCGTCGAACTTCACGCGCCGCCACGCGGGGTGGGTACGCCCCTCGAGGGCGACGACGTCGGCGGCGGGCGGCGGCAGATGCAGCAGGCGCACCGCCGCGTCGAACGCTTCAAGCGAGTAACGCTCGCACAACTCCCGCGGCAGCGTGTCATCCAGCGGCAACTCGTCGAGCGCCCCGAGGATCAGCTTGCGCAGCGCCGCCTGCGAGAGCCCCGCCGTGGTGGGATATACCGGTGTGAGGCTTTGCGCGAGCGGATCGCCCGGCGCGACCACGCGGTAGCGCGGGTGCGCCATCTCGGCGCCGAACCAGCCGCCGCGCAGTTCGCCGAACGCACGCACCGCGAGCCCCTGCTCCTTTGCACGCGCGAACTGTTTCAACTGGCTGGGATAGAAATTGAAAAAACGCAACGCGAGCGGACCTGCCTCGCTCGCCGCGTGCACGATCAGTTGGCGGCGCGGGCGGTAGACGATCTCCGCGCGCTCGACCATCGCCTCGATCAGCACCGGCGTGCCGGCCGGCGCCGCGTTTACCGGCGTGAGCCTGGTCTCGTCTTCGTAGCGCGACGGCAGGTGCAGCACCAGATCGAAACGCGCGCGGATGCCGAGCTTTGCCAGCCGCGCGGCCAGCGCCTCGGGAAATGCGCCGGCGTTCACCCCGCGTACAGTATCGCGTCGATCTCCACCAGCGCTCCGCGCGGCAGACTCGCGACGCCGACCGCGGCGCGCGCGGGGTACGGCTCCTTCACGTACTGCGCCATGACCTCGTTCACGCGCGCGAAGTGCGCCAGGTCGGTGAGGTACACCGTCATGCGCACAGCGCACCCAAGGTCGAGCCCCGCTGCATCGGCGAGCGCCGCGAGGTTGCGGAACACGCGCTGGATCTGCGCCTCGATGCCCTCGACCATCTGCATCGTCGACGGATCGAAGCCGATCTGTCCGGAAAGGTAGACGGTGTCGCCGGCGCGGATCGCCTGCGAGTACGTGCCGATGGCTTCGGGCGCATCGGCGGTTCTGATCGCGGTCTTCATAAAGGCCCCGGGGAGTAAAATCGGCGCGGTCAATCCTGACCGTGCAGTCGATATTAGCCGAAATGACCTCTCCCCTCGTAGCCCGCCTGGAGAAGCTGCTCGGCACGCCGCGCGACGGTGCGCTGTTGCGCTACTCCCTCGGCATGGAGCACCTGAAGGCCGGGGACGCCGAATGCGCGGCCGGGTATCTGCGCGAGGCGGTGCAGCGCGATCCGGGCTACTCGGCGGCCTGGAAGCTGCTCGGAAAATCCCTCTCAGACGCGGGCAAGACGCTCGAAGCGCTCGAAGCCTACCGCAGCGGCATCGCCGCCGCGCAGGCGAAGGGCGACAAGCAGCTGGAGAAGGAAATGACCGTGTTCGCGCGCCGCATCGAAAAAGCGCTGGCTGCGGGCGGCGGAAGCGTGATCTGACGCGGTTGTATGAATCACGAAGGAGCTCGGACCGTGACTAGACGCGAGGTGAATGCCACATTGCTTGCGGGCGCAGCGCTGCCTGATGGTGTCTGGCTGTACGACCCGGGGCAGCACGCGCTGCATCTGCATCTCGCGACCGACATCCGCGCGCAGACGGGGCTCCAGGACTTCGTTGCCACGGCGCCGCTCAACGTCACCTTTGCGCAGACCGTGGGGTATCCGCAGACTTGAGCGCGACTGCCGAAGCTCAACGCAGCGTTTGCAGGTAATTCAGCAGTTCGTCGAGTTCCTTCGGATCCTGGACCTGCACGGGCATGAACGTCCCCGGCATTTCGCGCCCCGGATCGGAGAGGTAGCGGCGCAGCGAGCTTCGGGTCCACACCGTGTCCGATTCGATGGCGGCGCGAGAATGCACGCTGGAATTTCCCGTGCCCGCCTTCCGGCCGATGATGCCGACGAGGCTCGGGCCGAGCGTGTCCGCCGACGGCGGCGTGCCTTCATGGCAGCCGACGCAGCGGCGCTCGAAGATCTTTCTGCCGGGATCGGTGAATTCGTCTGCGACGGCGGCTGCCGAGTGCAGCCCCGCCAGGACGAGGGCCGCGTGCGCAAGATGATGAAAGGAAACCATGGTTCCTCCTAACCTCGGAAGATTGAGCTGCTTGCAGTATCAGGCATGCACGGATAGATTTCTTGGGGAGCACAGTCCGGAAAGCTAGGGCTTCTTCCAGCTCGAGTCGGGATCGAAGGCTCGAATTCTTTCGGCAATCGCCCGCGTGTTCTGGCCAAGGTCCTTCTCGAACACCTCGCCATCGTGGCTGACCATGAACGCCTTCACTCCCGTGTAGCCGTAGCGCGCCGGGTATGCGATCACCGCGAAGCCGCCGACCATCATGCCGTGAACAACATATGAATACGCACCGCCCTTGGCGTTCTTGCCCTGCCGAGTGAGGATCCGATAGAAGTAACCGTGATACGGGCCATGCTGAAGCGCGGTCCGGCGTGCGGCGGGATCGACGCCGGCGGCGGCCACGAATGGGCCGACCGGACTCAGCGGCTCGCTGCCCACGCTTTCCCAGTACAGGCCGTCGTGCTCGCCGGGCGTGCTGACGAACCTTGGCGCATATTTCAGCGCGCCGTCCTTGTCGCGCGCCGACGAAGCGTATTCGTGCTCGGCGTCCACGACCGCGAGGCATACCTGGATCGCTGCGAGCTCGTTGCGCCCGATGCGACGCGCGAGCACCTCCTGCTCGCCGAGGCGCGTGTCGAAGCGCCAGCCGTCCACGACCTTGACCAGCGGAATCGGAAACGGCCATGCGTCCTTACCGACCTCCAACACCGCCTTTTGATCGCCCTCGAATGCGACCTTATTTGACTCTGCGTACGCCGCGAGGAAGCGTTCGTGGCGCTCCCCCCCTGCGGCCGAGTCCCGCAGTCCGATCAGATCGCCACCCCGCCGGCCGAGGATTCCGCGCAATGCCGCTTCGTCGTTCGCCTTCATCGCTTCGGCGAGCGCGGCTACGCCCGCTTCCGGCGAAGGAAAGAGCCGTTGCGACGGTACGCCCGTCTGCGCCGACGCGGCCGCGGCGAACAACATCAACGCGCATAGGATCCCTTTCATCAGCGCCTCGCCCTTTGTCATTTCGTTCATCGACGCCGCCCTCCGCCGCCGGCCGGCGGGGCGTGCGTTGGTGCAGACCGCGGAG
The DNA here is from genome assembly GCA_017880775.1 of Burkholderiales bacterium. GTDB lineage: Bacteria > Pseudomonadota > Gammaproteobacteria > Burkholderiales > SG8-39 > JADGRQ01. The sequence goes on from JADGRQ010000013.1 coordinate 89,467, forward strand.
CCGGCGCGACGTGCGGCTGCATGCTCGCCTGCCCGCGCGCGCTGAACTCCCGCGTCTGGGTGCCCCCGGCGCGGATGCCTTCGAATGCCCTCGGCGCTCGTTCCGGCGCCACAACCCGCGCCTGAGGACGCGCCGCAGGCGCGGCGGGAACCGTGACGACCGGCCGCGCGGGAGGCTCGACGAATTGCGACTGGCGGCCGCGGAATTCGCTCCGCGAACCGGTGACCGATGGCGCGACTGGGCGGCCGTATTGCTGCCGCACCGCCTCGCCGTGATAAGGCACGCCCCGTCGATGCTCTGCGTCGTGCTGCCACGGCCCGGGCGAAATGTTTACCCTGCCCGGACGGTAGTAGAAGTTGTTGACGTTGACAACGTCGAAGCGACGGTGATGCCAGTCGAACGCGCCGAAGAAGAATCCCGCGGAGATCGGCACGCCGACGCTCCAGGCGAACCCGACCGGAAATCCGGGGCCGGCGTAATAGCCGGGCCATGCCGGCCAATAAACCGGTGGATAGTCTGGCCACCACCACGGCCCGTAGATGGTCAGCGGATCGTAATACGGGACATACGCGAGCTGCGGATTGACAGGCTCCAGCGCGAAGCTGCCGCCCTGATCCTCGACCCGCATCTGGTCGCTCGAGCGCAGGTTGCCCGCGCTGTTCGCCCTTCTGCGCATTGCCTGTACCGTATCCATTACCTGCGCCTGCTGCGTGAGCACCGCATTGCCGAGGCGCTGCGTCCAATCGAGCCGCTGGTCCATCAGCGCAACGATCTGCGGAAATGCGACCAGCGACTTCACGCTCGGGTCCCAGGGCTGCGCCGCCACCGCCCGTACTGCATCATCCCCCCGCAGGCCGGGATTTGCGCTGACCCAGCGCGCCGCTTCGACGATTTCCAGGGAATAGGTCGCGGCCATCAGGATTTGCGAAAGCAGCGGATCAGGATACAGCGCGATGGGTGCCAGCATCTGGTCGAGCTCCTGCTGGCTGAACGCGGGCAAATTCGCCGACGGGGGCGGCGCCGGAGGAGGACCGGGAGGCGGCGGAGGGATCTGCGCGAGCGCCGTGGACGCCGCGAGCATCAGCGCCAAAAACCGATTGGCGAAAGGTATGAGCCGCAGGCTCATGGGTATCCGGAGGTCGATGCAAATATTCGCGCGAGGCACCGTGCTACATCCATGTTTCGAATCCTAAGGCCGAGCGCCCCGGGGCCTTTGATTTGCATCAATAGGATGATACGGTTGGATCAGTCCAGCGATTTACGGAAACGCAGTACCGCGATCGCCAGCAGCCCAAGACCCAGCGCTGCGAGTGCCAGCATCTGGGGCCACAGTACGCCCATGCCCACGCCCTTGAGGTACGTGCCACGGATGATCACCAGGAAATAGCGCAGGGGATCCACATAGGTGATCCACTGCAGGACCTCGGGCATAGCCGAGATCGGGAAGCTGAAGCCGGAAAGGATGAACATTGGATTGAGCACGAAGAAGTTCGACGCAAACGCCTGCTGCTGCGTCATGCACAACGTCGATATCAGCAGCCCGATGGCCAGCGTGCTGAGCAGGAACAGACACGTTCCGAGCAGTAGAACCAGCGGATCGCCCTCGAACGGCACGTGAAACCAAAGCATGCCGACGCCCGCGGCAATTGAAACCTCGACTAACCCGATCAGAAAAAACGGCAGTGTTTTGCCAATGATAAACTCGACCGGGCGGATTGGCGTGACGAGAATTTGCTCGAGCGTGCCGACCTCGCGCTCGCGTACGATCGCGAAGGCGGTAAGGTTGACGATCGTAACCAGGGTCAGCGTTCCGATTACGCCCGGCACGAAAAACCAGCGGCTGTTGAGGTTCGGGTTGTACCAGTACCGCTCCTCCATGGTGACGTGTACCAGCGGGCGTCCCAGCGCACGGCCGGTCCGCTGCGCCAGATCGAGCGCGTAATCCTGCCCGAATGATCCGGCAATCTGGCCGACGTAGCCGAGCGCAATCAGCGCGGTATTCGAATTGGTGCCGTCCACGAGAATCTGGACGGGTGAGGTTTGCCCCTTGCGCAGCAGTTGGGCGAAACCCGGCGGCACCACGACCCCCACCTGTGCGTCGCTGCGCTCGATGGCGTCCTGCACGTCAGGGCGCGTTTTGGCGACTGTCGTCACCTTGAACCGGCTGCTATTCGTGAACGCGGCGATCAACGCCCGGCTCTCCTGAGAATGGTCCTGGTCGAGCACCGCGGTAGAAACATTGAACACCTCGAACGTAGCCGCGTATCCGAACAGCACCATTTGGACGAT
>JADGRQ010000070.1 GCA_017880775.1 Burkholderiales bacterium
TTCATACGGGCTCATTGATTGTAACCCGCCCGCAGGCGCTGCCGGCTGGACGGACGAGGGCGTCCGTCCCTACGTGTGCTTCCCGCGATACAGTCCGTGCTTCCGTATGTAATCCGCCACTCGCGGGTCCAGCCAACGTGCCGCCGGCTTGCCGTGCGCCGCCGCCGCCCGAATCGTGCTTGCGGAGACGCTCTGGTGAACGCCTTCCAGCAAGTGCAGCGTGACCCCGGGGAGAACGAGGTCGCCTTTTGCCGGCTGCTTATGAAACGGACGAGTCACCGCCGCCGGAGGCCGCAAATCTTCCGGCAACGACTCGGCCACGTCCCGCAACGAATATCCGGGACGGCTGGCCACGATGAAATCGCATTCCGCCAAAAGCGCCCGCGCCTCGCGCCATTTCGCAATGTCGCGGAAGGCGTCCATTCCGATCAGAAAAAAAAGGCGGTCCGATTTTTTGAGAGTCTGTTTCAGGCGTCGAACTGTATCGATCGAATAATTGACGGCTGCGGAGCTTCGTTCCGCTGGACGGCCGAGGGCGGCCGTCCCTACGTGTGGTGGCGCAGACTCTGGCGCTTCCAGCAGCGACGGCACGAATCCCCGTTCGTCCTGCGTTGCGAGCGCCACCATGGCATAACGATGGATGAACGCTGTGAGCGGTTGTTTCTGTTTGTGCGGAGGAACATTCGCTGGCACAAACAGCACCTGCCGCAGAGAGTAGCGGCTGGCGGCCGCCTGGGCCAGTGCCAGGTGTCCGCGATGGATGGGATCGAAGCTGCCGCCGAAAAGGCCGATATTCATTCCGATATTTACTGCGATGCCCCGCTAGTTTCGTCGTTTGCCGGTCAATGTTGCAAGTCCTGTTGCAAGACTATGTTCCCCGAACGCCTTTTTGCACCAGAGAGTTTGCCGAAAACGGCCGCTGAGATTAGGCTGTGGACAAGGTGTTTGCTCTTTCCGCTACGTTGCCCCCAGGGTTGTGCCTGGTAGGTGTACCTCTGGCCACTGTGCCGCCGGGAAACTGCGGTGGACTAGCGTAACTCGCTCTGCGCGCGGTCGGCGCATAGCATGAGCCCTATGCGAATGAAACTCCCCCTCATCCGCAGCATGGTTGTAGCTCCGGCGCGCGCTCCTATCCTGCGCTACGGAGTCGCTCTCCTCAGCACCGTCCTGGCGCTGATTCCAACCTTGTTTTTCTCCGATATCGCGGAGAGCCGCCTGGTCGTGTTCGCCGTCGCGGTGATGGTCAGTGCCTGGTACGGAGGATGGAAGCCCGGACTCGCCGCTACCTCCTTTGCGCTCACCGTCAGCGCCTACTATTCGCTCACCGGAGAACAGACTCCAAGCGAGTATCGCAAGGCGATCGCGCACCTCGCCTTGTTCTTCGCCGTGGCCCTGCTGATCTGCTGGTTCAACGCCGCCCTCCGCGCTGCCCAGGAGAGCCTGCGCCGGTCCGAGAGCAACTTTCGCTCGCTGGTGATGAACGCGCCTTACGGCATCTGCCGCTGCGACGCCCTCGGAATGCTCCAGGACGCAAACCCCGCGCTGGTGGCTATGTTTGGTTATGCCAGCGCCGCCGAGCTCACGGGCAGACATCTGGGAAGCCTGTACGCCGATGCCCAGCAATGGTTTCAAACCGCCGATTACTTTCACGCCCGTAAGGAATTTAACAACCTGACCATGGAGTGCGTGCGCAAGGATGGCGCAGCCATCGTGGCGCGCATTTCCGGGCGCTCGATTCCGAACGGCAAGGCCGGGGGCACCTTCGAGATTTTTATGGAAGACGTTACCGAGACCCGCACGCTGGAACTGCAACTCCGTCAGGCGCAAAAGATGGAAGCGATCGGCCGTCTCGCCGGCGGCATCGCGCACGACTTCAACAACCTGCTGATGGTGATCTCCGGCTATTCCGAGTTTCTGCTCGAGCGTCTCGGACCCGATCCCGGGCTGCGGGGGCCGGCGCAGGAAATCTCCAATGCCACGCAGCGCGCCACTTCGTTGACCCGGCAATTGCTGGCCTTCAGCCGCAAACAGATGCTGGCCCCCAAGGTGCTCGACCTGAACGAGGTGGTGGCCGAGAACCTGAAAATGCTCACCCGCATGATCGGCGAGGATATCGATCTTGTGATGGTCCCAGGCTCCGCGCTCGGCGCGGTCCGAGCCGATCCCGGCCAGATCGATCAGGTCATCATGAACCTTGCCGTGAACGCTCGCGACGCCATGCCGCAGGGCGGCAAGCTCACCATCGAGACCGCCAACGTAACCCTCGACGAAACCTTCACGCGCACTCACACCCCGCTCACCGCAGGCGACTACGTCATGCTCGCCATCAGCGACACCGGCGTCGGCATGGACAGCGAAACCCAGTCGCACATCTTCGAGCCTTTCTTCACCACCAAAGGCACCAAGGGCACCGGCCTCGGCCTCTCCACGGTGTACGGCATCGTGAAACAAAGTGGCGGCTATATCTTCGTCGACAGCCAGCCGCAACGCGGCACCGCCTTCCGTGCCTATTTTCCGCGAGTCGATGGCCGCGAAGACGCCGCCGCCGCGCAGGACTCTCTCGGCCTTCCCCGCGCCGATCGTGGGCAGGAGACTATCCTCCTCGTCGAAGATGAAACCAACCTCCGCCGTCTCGCCCGCCAGTATCTGGAAACGCAGGGCTACAAGATCCTCGAAGCCGAAGACGGCGCCGCGGCTCTGCAAATCGTAGCCGGCCACCAGGGCGCCATCGATCTCCTCCTCACCGATGTCATTATGCCCGGGATGAATGGCCGCGAATTGGCCGCGCACGTCACCAAGCTGCTCCCCGACGTCCGGGTGCTCTACATGTCGGGTTACACCGAGAATGCCGTGGGTCAAGACGGGACGCTCGATGCCGGCATCAACTTGCTCCAAAAACCATTCAGCCTTCCCGCTCTGAAAGACCGCGTACGGGAAGTGCTGGATTCCGAGCCCATCCCCCTGGAGGTCGCGATGTCATCCCGCGGTGCAAGCGTTCTTGAAAAGAAGGTTCCACCGTTCCGAGCTCGCCGTTTCAATCTCCATCTTCCGCTGCACTATCGTCCGCTCGGTGAAAAGAGCTGGCGCCCGGGCACCACCGAGAACATCAGCCGCTCCGGATTGCTGTTTCAGGCGCAGGAATTGCTCCATCCGCACGCACAACTGGAGATTAGCCTCGTGCTGCCGGCGGAAATTGCCGGCCTCGCGGCCACCGAAGTCATCTGTCGCGGAGAAGTGGTCCGCTCCGTCGCAGTGCCAGGGCAGGGTGTGACCCCCGCCTTGGCCGCCAAGATTCTCCAATACCACTTCCAGCACGGCGCGCACGTCGGCGAAGCGTAACGAGTGTAGCGCGGACACTCCTGTCCGTTGGCAGGCTGCGGAAAAACTCCGATTCAAGCAGGTTCTTGGGAAGGGCACGACTTCAGTCGTGCCGTAAGTGCCGCCGACTAAGGGGCGGCTTCAGCCGCTGAGGGCAGCTGCGGCCCGCGTCACGAGTTTGTCAACAATCTGGCGCACAAACTCCGGTGCGAACCCCTAATCTGCTCCTATGATCAACCTGCGGTTACTTTGGA
>JADGRQ010000071.1 GCA_017880775.1 Burkholderiales bacterium
GGCTAATCTCCAGTTGCGCGTTCGGATCGAGCAATTCCTGCGCCTGAAACAGCAATCCGGAGCGGCTGATGTTCTCGGTGGTGCCGGGGCGCCAGCTCTTTTCACCGAGCGGACGATAGTGCAGCGGAAGATGGAGATTGAAACGGCGAGCTCGGAACGGCGAAACCTTCTTTTCAAGAACGCTTGAACCACGGGATGACATCGCGACCTCCAGGGGGATGGGCTCGGAATCCAGCACCTCTCGTACGCGGTCTTTCAGAGCGGGAAGGCTGAATGGTTTTTGGAGCAAGTTAATGCCAGCATCGAGCGTGCCGTCTTGACCAACGGCATTCTCGGTGTAACCCGACATATAGAGGACCCGGACGTCGGGGAGCAGCTTGGACACGTGCGCGGCCAATTCGCGGCCATTCATCCCGGGCATAATGACATCGGTGAGGAGGAGATCGATGGCGCCCTTGTGGCCGGATACGATTTGCAGAGCAGCGGCGCCGTCTTCGGCCTCGAGGATCTTGTAGCCCTGCGTTTCCAGATACTGGCGGGCGAGACGGCGGAGATTGGTTTCATCTTCGACGAGGAGGATGGTCTCTTGCCCATGCTCGGCGCGGGGAAGGCCGACCGAGTCCTGCGCGGCGGCGGCGTCTTCCCGGCCATCGACTCGGGGGAAATAGGCACGGAAGGCGGTGCCGCGCTGCGGCTGGCTGTCGACGAAGATATAGCCGCCACTCTGTTTCACGATGCCGTACACCGTGGAGAGACCGAGGCCGGTGCCCTTGGCGCCTTTGGTGGTGAAGAAAGGCTCGAAGATGCGCGACTGGGTTTCGTTGTCCATCCCGACACCGGTGTCGCAGATGGCGAGCATGACGTAGTCGCCGGCGGTGAGCGGGGTGTGAGTGCGCGTGAAGTTTTCGTCGAGGGTTACGTTGGCGGTCTCGATGGTGAGCTTGCCGCCTTGCGGCATGGCGTCGCGCGCATTCACGGCCAGGTTCATGATGACCTGATCGATCTGTCCGGGATCGGCGCGGACGGCGCCGAGCGCGGGGCCTGGGACCATGACAAGATCGATATCCTCGCCGATCATGCGGGTGAGCATTTTCAGGTTTTCGGCAACCACCTCGTTGAGGTCGAGCACCTTGGGGGCAAGCATCTGTTTGCGGCTGAAGGCCAGCAATTGCCGGGTCAACGAAGTGGCGCGCTGCGTGGCATTGGAGATTTCCTGCGCCGGCCCCCGCAGCGAGGGATCGGGCCCAAGACGCTCGAGCAGAAACTCGGAGTAGCCGGAGATCACCATCAGCAGGTTGTTGAAGTCGTGCGCGATGCCGCCGGCGAGGCGCCCGATCGCTTCCATCTTCTGGGCCTGACGGAGTTGCAGCTCCAGCATGCGGGTTTCGGTAACGTCTTCCATAAAGATCTCGAAGGTGCCCCCGGCTTTGCCGTTCGGGATCGAGCGCCCGGAAATGCGGGCCACGATGGCCGCGCCATCCTTGCGCACGCACTCCGTGGTCAGGTTGTTGAATTCCTTTCGGGCGTGAAAATAATCGGCGGTTTGAAACCATTGCTGGGCGTCGGCGTACAGGCTTCCCAGATGTTGGCCCGTGAGCTCGGCGGCGCTGTCATAACCAAACATAGCCACCAGCGCGGGGTTTGCGTCCTGGAGGATTCCGAGGGCGTCGCAGCGGCAGATGCCGTAAGGCGCGTTCATCACCAGCGAGCGAAAGTTGCTCTCGGACCGGCGCAGGCTCTCCTGGGTGGCGCGGAGGGCGGCGTTGAACCAGCAGATCAGCAGGGCCACGGCGAAGAACAAGGCGAGGTGCGCGATCGCTTTGCGATACTCGCCTGGAGTATGTTCACCGGTGAGCGAATAGTAGGCGCTGACGGTGAGCGCAAACGAGGTGGCGGCGAGTCCGGGCTTCCATCCTCCGTACCAGGCACTGACCATGACCGCAACGGCGAACACGACGAGGCGACTCTCCGCAATATCGGAGAAGAACAAGGCTGGGATCAGCGCGAGGACCGTGCTGAGGAGAGCGACGCCGTAGCGCAGAATAGGAGCGCGCGCCGGGGTTACTGCCAAACTGCGGATGAGGGGGAGCTTCATTCGCATGGCCTCATGCTATGCGCAGGCCGCGCGCAGAAGCGAGTTACGCCAGTCCACCGCAGTTTCCTGACGGCACAGTGGCCAGAGGTACACCTGCCAGGCACAACCTGGGGGCAACGTGAGAGAAGGAAAAGCCTTGTCCACAGCCTAATCTCAGATGCCGCTAATCGCAAAACCCGCTGGTACAAAAAGGCGAGCGGGGAACATAGTCTTGCAACAGGACTTGCAACATTGACCGGCAAACGACGAAACTAACGGGGCATAGCAGAGAATATCGGAATGAATATCGGCCTTTTCGGCGGCAGCTTCGATCCTATCCATCGCGGACACCTGGCACTGGCGCAGGCGGCCGCCAGCCGCTACTCTCTGCGGCAGGTGCTGTTTGTGCCGGCGAATGTTCCTCCGCACAAACAGAAACAGCCGCTCACCGCGTTCATCCATCGTTATGCCATGGTGGCGCTTGGAACGCAGGACGAACGGGGATTCGTGCCGTCGCTGCTGGAGTCGCCAGAGTTTGATCCACCCCACGTAGGGACGGCCGCCCCTTCGACAAGCTCAGGGCAGGCTCTCGGCCGTCCAGCGGGGCGAAGCTCCGTAGCCGTCAATTATTCGATCGATACAGTTCGACGCCTGAAACAGACTCTCAAGAAATCTGACCGGCTTTTTTTCCTGATCGGAATGGACGCTTTCCGCGACATCGCGAAATGGCGCGAGGCACACGCACTTCTGGCGGAATGCGATTTCATCGTGGCCAGCCGTCCCGGGTACTCGTTGCGAGACGTGGCCGAGTCGTTGCCGGAGGATTTGCGGCCTCCGGCGGCGGTGACTCGTCCGTTTCATAAGCAGCCGGCAAAAGGCGATCTCGTTCTTCCCGGGGTCACGCTGCACTTGCTGGAAGGCGTTCAGCAGAGCGTCTCCGCGACCGCGATTCGGGCGGCGGCGGCGCAGGGCAAGCCGCTGGCGCGATGGCTGGACGCGCGGGTAGCGGATTATGTGAGGAAGCACGGACTGTATCGCGGGAAGCGATTCACTAATTAGAAAGCCTGGGCGCCTGGCTCGGGCGTTGCTGATGCGCGAGGGCGGCCGTCCCTACGTGGGTTGTAGCGGGTCGCGGGAGCTGAGACGCGGCAAGCCGCGTCTCTACACCGGGCGGGTTACAATCAATGAGCCCGTATGATGAAAAAGGACGACCTCAAACGCCAAGTAAGTGAAGCCATCCTCGCCTGCCAAGACAAACAAGCTGACGATGTCACGGTGCTCGAACTGGAAAAAGATTCGGGAGCGTTCACCGACTACTTTGTGATGTGCAGCGGGACCAATCCGCGGCAGATCCAGGCGATTGCCGACGCCGTGGACGAGCGCCTGGAGGCACTGGGCCTCCGCGTGACGCACTCCGAGGGCTACAAACAGGCGGAGTGGGTGCTGCTCGAC
>JADGRQ010000014.1 GCA_017880775.1 Burkholderiales bacterium
GTCGCCCCGATCACTTCGGAGAGCCTGGTTTCGGCGAACGGTTTGAGCGGCCGCAGCAGGACGCCCTCCGGCCGGTTCTCAACGGCAAGCTCCATTCCCGGCTTCCAATTGCGTGCCGACCGGACCGCACTGGGCAGGACGACCTGCCCCTTGCTGGAAAGCTTGGTGGTCTCCATCACGACCTCAAGGTAAGACGAACGTAAGACATGTTACCGCGCGGCGCGTTGGTGCGCAAGGAATGCTGGGGATCGACTTGACGCGCACAGCTCCTGCGGGGTGCTTAGAATGCCGCAACCACGCCACGGACCGAAGGCGATTCGCCATGCATATGAACAGACGCAAGCTCCTCAAGGCGGCAGCGTACGCGCCGCTCGCTGCTCTGCTGCCCGCGCGCGCGCAAGCCTACCCCTCGAAGCCGATCAGGATCATCGTGCCGTTCCCGGCCGGCGGGACCACCGACATCGTCGCGCGGCTGGTCGGGCAGCGAATGGGCGAATCGATGGGCCAGCCGGTGATCGTGGAAAACCGCGGCGGCGCGGGCGGGTCGCTGGGGGCCGACGCGGTCGCAAAAGCCGCGCCCGACGGCTACACCATCCTGATGCACAACATCACCTTTCCGCTCGCCTCGGTCGCGCTCGCGCTGGCGGGCCGCTCGCCGTACAACGTCGATACCGATTTCGCCGGCATTTCGATCGTGGTCAACGTGCCGCTGGTGGTGACCGCGCACCCGAGCGTGCCGGCAAAAGACCTGCGCGAACTGGCCACGCTGCTGCAGAACAACAAGGAACTGCATTACACCTACGGCTCGACCGGGCCGGGCTCGTTCATGAACGTGATCGGCGAGGCGTTCAAGCGCGAAGCGAAGGTCGAGATGACCCACATTCCGCTGAAGGGCGCCGCGCCGCTCAAGCAGGAGCTGCTGGCCGGGCGCCTTCACGTCGGCGGCGACCAGCTTTCGTCTTCGCTGGCGGAAATCAAGCGGGGCGCATTGCGGGCGCTTGCGACCAACGCATCGAAGCGCATACCGGAGTTGCCCGACGTACCGACGGTGCGCGAGCTCGGGTTTCCGGCGCTCGAGGCGGACGGCTGGAACGGCCTGTTTGCGCCGGAGAAGACGCCGAGGGAGATCATCGAGCGCCTGCAGAGGGAGACGGCGGCGGCCGTGCGCCATCCCGAGTTGCAGAAGCGGTTCGCTGACCTCGCGGCCGAGGTGGTGGGATCCTCGCCGGCGGAGCAGGATGCGATCCTGAAACGGCAGATGGACCAGTTCCGGCCGATCATCCAGACCATGCACCTCGACTAGGCGCGCGCCGCGCGGCCGGAGCGTCGAGATCGTGGACGGCCGCGTGGTCAGCGACCGCCGGGTTTGACGCGGATCAAAGGGAGGCTCTCGGAAAGGCGCAGCATTTTTCGATGTTTTCGCTCGAAGACTTCATCGGCTTGTGCGGCCTCAGGGGCGACGAGGTGCGGGCCGTCGCCGAGCGCGCGCTGCGCTCCGCGGCGTTCTGGGTCGGCACAAGGCGATGACCGCGAAGTTCGACTCGCGTAGCGACGCCGCCCGGCGGCTGTCCGCGGCGCTGGAGGGCTTTGCCGGACGCCATCCGCTGGTGCTTGCGATTCCGCGCGGCGCGGTCGAGATCGGCGCCATCGTCGCGCAGCGCCTGGGCGGCGAGCTAGACGTGGTGCTGGTGAAGAAGCTGCGCGCGCCGTCCAATCCGGAGCTCGCGGTCGGCGCAGTCGACGAGACCGGATGGACCTACGTCGCCGAGCATGCTGCAGAGGCGGGCGCCACCCCAGAGTACCTGGAGCGCGAGATCCGCGAGCAGACCGAGCTGCTGCGCCGGCGGCGTGCGCTGTACACGCCGTCGCGGCCGCCGATCGATCCGGGCGGCCGCATCGTGATCGTGGTGGACGACGGCATCGCGACCGGGGCGAGCATGATTGCGGCGCTGCACGCGGCGCGCGAGAAGCAGCCCGCGCGCCTCATCTGCGCCGTGCCGGTGGCCGCCGTCGAGACGCTCGGGAAGGTGAAGTACTACGCCGACGAGCTGGTGTGCCTCGAGACGCCGCTGGGCTTTTACGCCGTCGGCGAGTTCTACCGCGATTTCCGGCAGGTCGATGACAACGAAGTGATCAGGCTGCTGGCGGGGAAGTAGGCGCGATGGAGCGAATCATGGACGTCATCCACCAGCGGCGCTCGGTACGCGCCTACGCCGAAAAGCAGCCGGGCGAATCCCTGGTGCGCGAACTCCTCGACGCCGCGGTCCATGCGCCCACGGCCATGCACCTGGAGCCGTGGGCCTTCGCGGTCATCCAGGACAAGGCGGTGCTGAAGCGCTACTCCGAGCGCGCCAAATCGATCCTGCGCGCACCGGGCGGCGCGGTGGGCTGGGGCTCGGCCGGACGCGCGCCGCACGATCATCCCGCGATGCTGGATGATCCGGCCTTCAACATCTTCTACGACGCCGGCACGCTGATCGTGATCTGCCGCAGGCAGGGCGGGCCTTTCGCCGACGCCGATTGCTGGCTGGCGGCCGAGAACTTGATGCTCGCAGCCGCGGCCAAAGGCCTCGGCAGCTGCTGCATCGGCTTCGCCGCGTCGGTCCTGAACACGGCCGCGGTGAAGCGGGAACTCCACATCCCCGCCGAGGGCGCGGCGGTGGCGCCCATCATCCTCGGCTACGCGAGCGGCAGCGTGCCCGAGGTGCCGCGCAAGGCGCCGGAAATTCTCGCCTGGGTGAAGCCGTGAAGCCGCGCAGGATCGTCGCTGGCGTGCTGGTCGTGCTCGGCGCGGTGCTTATGTTTGGCGCGGCGCAGACGCCGGCCGGCGCGGCGGTGATGGCCCTGGGCGTGCTGGTCGAGGTCGCCGGCATCGCGCTCGAGCGGCGCCGGCGCTAGCCGCTAAAGCTTCGGGATGCGCAGCGTCTTGCTGATCATCAGGGTACCTGAGAGCGCGAACAGCAGGACGAGCGGGTGCATCTGCCACGGCCCGATGGTCCACGCGCCGCCGTAGATATTCGCGCCGATCCGCTCCTGCCAGGCGGCGAACGCCAGCACGGCGGTGAGCAGCACGCTGACGGGAATGGGCGTGCCTTCGAAATAGGCGACCTTGTCGGCGCCGGCCGCGAGGCTCTCCGCGGTGACGTTGTAGCGTGCCAGCCGGCTGACGCCGCAACAAACGAAATAAATCAGCACCAGCGCGTCCCAGCCGCCGCGCATACCGGCAACGAAGGCGAGCGCCGCCGGCGCGACGCCGAAGGAGATGACGTCCGCCAGCGAATCGAGTTCGCGTCCCAGCGCCGAATGCGTATGCCGCGCGCGCGCGACGCGCCCGTCGAGCACGTCGAATACCAGGGCTGCCGGGGCCATGGCGGCCGCCGCGAAGAAGTGCGCCGCCGCACGGCTCTCCACGTACAGGATGGCGAATAAAACGGTCGCCACGCCGCAGGCCGCGTTGGCCAGCGTGAAGAAATCGGCGAGGTGGAAGCCCCGGATCATGGAGAAATGCTGGCGCGGCTTGGCCGGCACAGGCTTGGTCTTTTTCATGGGGACGATTCGAGAGGGCTCAGCCGAATTTTACGCCCTTCACCCGCATCATTTGCCGGTCGAGTTGGGACATGGCGGCAGACCTTGCCATCCGTATTGACGCTGGGAAATCATCGGACCATGCTGTCTGCCGTAAGGGGAAGGATCCATCGACATCAACGAGAGGGGGATTGCAATGAAACGCCTGTCTGCCGTTTCCGCGGGGCTGCTGGTGCTGGGGCTCACTGCCTCCGGCTGCGCAACCCATCCCGATTCGGGCTGGACCACGCTCATCGACGGCCCCAACGGCCTGGAAAACTTCAATCGCGTCGGCGACGCCAACTGGGCGATCAAGGACGGCGTGGTTCACGCCGACCGGGGCGGCAAGGTCCCCGGCTACCTGGTGACGAAGAATTCCTACAAGGATTTCGAAATGCGGGTGGAATTCTGGGCCAGCCACGACGCCAACAGCGGCATCTTCCTGCGCTGCGCCGATCCCACGAAGATCACGGACAAGACCTGCTACGAGGCGAACATTTTCGACCAGCGCCCCGATCCATCCTACGGTACGGGGGCCATCGTCAATGTTGCCAAGGTCGAGCCCATGCCCAAGGCCGGCGGCCAATGGAACACCTATGAAATCACCGCCAAGGGTTCACGCCTGATGCTCACGCTCAACGGCGTGAAAACGGTCGACGTCGAAAACGGCCAACTCGCGAGCGGGCCGTTCGCGCTGCAGTGGGGCCAAGGCGTGATCAAATTCCGCAAGGTGCAGATCAGGTCGCTTTAGCACGCGGGTACGTCAGGGCGCGCGACGCCACCAGCGCGCGCAATTCCACCGCCGTCTTCAGGCAGATTTGTTCCTCCATCGCGCCAGTTCTTGCTACGCATCGACGATCCTGGCGAGCGCGGGAAAGTACTCGCGACCGTGGCCGGCCGCGATGGTCTCGCGCAGCACTTCACCAGCGAGCTCGGCGCCGCGCAGCCGCAGGCCCGTATCGCGCCCCAGCTCGAGCGCGTAACCCAGGGCCTTCAACGCGTACTCCGCAGAAAAGGCGCGCTCCGGGAAGACGCCCGGCAGCATCGCCTTCATGCCGTGATTGCGCAACGCAAAACTGTCCGCCGATCCCTTGGACAGCGTGTCGAACAGCAGCGCCACGTCGATACCGGCGCGCCGGCCGATCGCGAGTGCTTCGGCGAGCGCGTTCACGGTCTGGAACAGCACCATGTTGTTGAGGATCTTGACGATCTGCCCGGCGCCGACGCCGCCGCAATGCGTGACGTCGCTGGCCACGCAGCGCAACAGCGGCTCGATGCGCCCATAGACCTCCGGATCGGCGCCGACCATGACGCTGAGCGTGCCTTTTTGCGCCGCCTCCCGGGTGCGCGCGACGGGAGCGTCGGCCCAGGCGACACCTTTGGATGCGAGCCGGCCGGCGATCTCGCGCGTCAGGCCTGCGCCCGAAGTCCCGAGGTCGATGAAGGTCTGCCCCGCGCGCGAGGCGGCGAAGATCCCGTGCGCACCTTCGCACAGTCCCTTGAGCTTCGCGCCGTCGGGCAGGCACAGCAGGACCGTTTCGCTTGCCGCGATTACTTCGCGGGGCGTGCTGGCGATCCGGCAGCCCACAGCCCGCAGCCGCTCCAGCGGCTCGCTCGCCAGATCGAATGCGATGACCGGCCGGCCGGACTTGAGGACCAGGTTGCGGCACATCGGTTCGCCCATTACGCCGGTGCCGATGAAACTTAGTGCCTGTTCCGCCATTTCATTCTCCGTGCGAGAGTCGTCCTGGACGGTGCAGTATAGAATCCGCGCCGCTTCGTGGAAATCGATAGAACCGTGAACAGCCCTTTAATGCCCCTCGCGCAGCCCGGCGCGAGCCAGTGGATCGGCCGCCCGATGCGCCGCCTCGAGGACCAGCGCCTGCTCAGCGGGCAGGGCCAGTTCACCGATGATATTGCGCTCACCGGCCAGGCGCACGCAGCGTTCCTGCGCTCGCCGCACGCGCATGCCCGCATCGCCGCGATCGATACCGCCGCCGCGCTCGCCGCGCCGGGCGTGATCGCGGTGCTGACCGGTGCGGACGTCCTCGCCGAAGGGCTCGGGCCGATCCCGTTCAACGCCTTGCACAAGCGCCACGACGGCGCGCCGATGACGGTGCCTCCGCGGCTCGCGCTCACGGCGGGCGTCGTGCGCTTCGTGGGCGATCCGGTCGCGATCGTGGTCGCCGAAACGCGCGAGCAGGCGCGCGATGCCGCCGAACTGATCGAGGTGGACTGGGAGCCGTTAGCGGCGGTTGCCGACCTGGAACAGTCCGCGACCGCAGATTCGCCGGTCGTCTGGCCGCAAGCTTTCGACGCGGCGTACGGCAACCACGCGGCCCGCTACCATGCAGGCGATCGCGAAGCGACGGCGGCGGCGTTTGCCCGCGCGAAGCACGTCGTGCGTCTGCGCGTCGTGAACCAGCGCGTGGTGGCGAATCCGCTCGAACCGCGTGCGCTCGCCGCGGCGTACGACGCGCAAAGCGGCCGCTTTACGCTCTACTGCCCGACTCAAAACGTGCACACGGTGCGCACGCAGCTTGCCGGCAGCGTGTTCAAGCTGCCGGAGGACCGGTTCCGCATCGTCTGCACCGACGTGGGCGGCGGGTTCGGCGCGCGCGGGTACGCCTATCCCGAGCATGCGGCACTGTGTTTCGCCGCGCGCCGCACCGGGCGTGCGGTGAAATGGCTCGCCGACCGCTCGGAGAATTTTCTCGCCGAGGTGCATGGCCGCGACAACGTCACTGTCGCGGAACTGGCGATCGGCGCAGACCACCGGTTCCTCGCGTTGAAAATCCACACGCTTGCGAACGTCGGTGCCTACGTATCGAATTTCGGCGCGGCGGTGCCGGCGATGTCGGGGGCGCGCGCACCCACCGGCGTCTACGCGATCCCGCTGCTTGATCACGAAGTGCGCATGCTGTTCACGCACACCGCGCCGGTGGATGCCTATCGCGGCGCCGGACGACCGGAGATGGGCTATCTTCTGGAGCGCCTGGTATCGCATGCGGCGCGGCAACTGGGTGTCGATCCTCTCGAACTGCGGCTGAAGAACCTGGTGACGGCGGTGCAGATGCCCTACGCGAACCCGGCGGGCCACACCTACGACTGCGGCGACTTCGAGCGCATCCTGCGCGCGGCGGCCGATGCGTCCGACTGGAACGGATTTGCGGCGCGCAAGGCCGATGCCGAACGGCGCGGCGTGCTATACGGGCGCGGGATCGCCTGCTACATCGAAGTCACCGGCAGCGGGCGCCTCACCGAGACCGTTCAGCTCGGCGTATCCGACGCGGGCGAGGTGACGCTGGTCTCGGGCACGCAGCCGATCGGGCAGGGGCTCGCCACCGCCTACGCTCAGTTGCTCGCGCAGCATCTGGGCGTCGCGCCCGAATCGGTGCGCGTCATCCAGGGCGACACCGATATCGTGAAATCAGGCGGCGGCGCCGGGGGGTCGCGCGGCCTGCAGGTGGGTGGCAGTGCGGCGGCGGCCGGCGCCTTCGCACTGATCGAAGTGGCGCGCGCGCTTGCGGCGAGCGAGCTCGAGGCGGCCGCCGGCGACCTCGAGTTTTCCGGCGGCCGCTACCGCATCGCCGGCACCGACCGCTCGATCGGGCTGGCGGAGTTGGCGGCGAAACAGCCGGAGCGGCGTATCTTCTGCGAGCACACCGAGACGGTGAAGGGGCAGACTTGGCCGAACGGCTGCCAGATGTGTGAGGTCGAGGTGGATCCCGAGACCGGCGCGGTGCGTGTGGCGCGCCACGTCGCGGTCGACGACATCGGCGCGGTGATCAATCCGCTGATGGCGGAAGGGCAGGTGCACGGTGGCATCGCGCAGGGACTCGGGCAGGCGTTGATCGAGCAATCCCTCTATGACGAAACCGGCCAGCTGGTGACCGGCTCGTTCATGGACTACGCGATGCCGCGCGCCGACCTGATGCCGGACCTGGTAACGCGGTTTGACCAGACGGTCCCCACGCTGCAGAACCCGCTTGGCGCCAAAGGCGTGGGGGAAGCCGGTTGCCACGGCGCGACGCCTGCAGTGGTCAACGCGGTGCTGGACGCGCTTGCGGCGCGCGGTGTGAGCCCGCTGGACATGCCGCTCACGCCTGAAAAGCTGTGGCGGGCGCTACGGCAGCGCTAGCGACGTTTGCGCTTGCGTGCCGGGGCGATCTCGATGATCGCTTCGATCTCCACCGGAATACCCATCGGCAGCGAGCCCATGCCGACCGCGCTGCGCGCGTGGCGGCCCTGGTCGCCGAACACCTCGACGAACAGGTCCGAGCAGCCGTTGATCACCTTGGGATGGTCGGCAAAATCGGGCGTTGCATTCACCATGCCGAGGATTTTCACCACGCGCGCCACGCGATCGAGGCTGCCCAGTTCGCTCTTCATCACCGCCAGCAGGTCGATGCCTACCGCGCGCGCGTATGCATAGCCCTGTTCCACGGTAAGGTCGCGCCCCAGCTTTCCTGCGGGCCGCTTGCCATCGACCAACGGCGGCCCCTTGCCCGCCAGATACAGCAGCTTCCCGGTCTGCACCGCGTTCACGTAGCTCGCCACCGGCGAACTCGGCTTCGGCAGCGCGATGCCGAGCGCCTTCAGCTTCTTCTCCGCGCTCATATCGACACCACTTTGCCGGGATTGAACAGGTTCTCCGGGTCGAAAGTGCGCTTCAGGTCGCCCATCAGGTCGACCGCATCGCCCAACTCTTCGCGCATGTACGGTTGCTTGCCGATGCCGACGCCGTGCTCGCCGGTGCAGGTGCCCTCCATTGCCAGCGCGCGCTTCACCAAGCGCACGTTGAGCGCCTTCGCCTCCTTCACGTCGGCCGGGTTGTCCGGATCTATGAGGATCACCAGGTGGAAGTTGCCGTCGCCGACGTGCCCGAACAGCGGTATCGGCATCGACGCTTTCTCGATGTCCTTGGTAGTTTCGACCACGCATTCGGCAAGGCGCGAGATCGGCACGCAGACGTCGGTGGAGATCGCACGCGAACCGGGCTTCAACTGGAGGCAGGCGAAATAGGCGTGGTGGCGCGCTTCCCAGAGCCTGGTGCGCTCCTCGGGCTTGGTCGCCCACTGGAAGTCGAGGCCGCCGTTGTCCCTGGCCAACTCCTGCACCATCTTCGCCTGCTCCACCACCGAGGCTTCGGTGCCGTGGAACTCCAGCAGCAGCGTCGGCATTTCGCGGTGGCTGGTCTTGTTGTAGCGGTTGAGCGCAGCCATCGTGGTCGCGCACAGCAGTTCGCTGCGCGCCACCGGAATGCCCGCCTGCAGCGTCTGGATCACGGTGTCCGCCGCGCCCTGGATGGTGGGGAAGGCGCATACCGCCGCCGACATCGCCGCCTGCACCGGGTGCAGCTTCACCGTCACCTCGGTGATGATGCCGAGCGTCCCCTCCGAGCCGACGAACAGCCGCGTGAGGTCGTAGCCCGCCGCGGATTTCTTCGCGCGACGCGAGGTCTGGATGATGCGCCCGTCGGCCAGCACGACCTTGAGCGACAGCACGTTCTCGCGCATCGTGCCGTAGCGCACGGCGTTGGTGCCCGAGGCGCGCGTCGCGCTCATGCCGCCCAGCGTGGCGTCGGCCCCCGGATCGATCGGGAAGAACAGCCCGGTGTGCTTGATGTATTCGTTCAGCTGCTTGCGCGTCACGCCGGCCTGCACCACCGCGTCGAGGTCCTGCTCGTGCACCGCGAGCACCTTGTTCATCTGGCTCATGTCGACGCACACGCCGCCGTGGATTGCGAGGATATGGCCTTCGAGCGAGGTGCCCACGCCATACGGGATCATCGGCACGCGGTGGCGGCGGCAGATGTTGACCAGGTCGCGCACCTCTTCGGTGGTGTGGGGAAACACCACCGCGTCCGGCGGCGCGTACGGGAAATAGGATTCGTCCTTGCCGTGGTGCTCGCGCACCGCGGCCGAGGTGCTGACGCGATCGCCGAGCAGCGCGCGCAGCTCGCCGATGACGCTTTGGTCGAAGTCTCGGGCTTTGTTCATGCTAGCGGCTCCGCGCCGGGGAAGCGCTCATTTTAGCTTGATCTCCGCGTCGAACGGGATCTTCACCCCGAGCGCCGGGATCTCGAGCGTGACCTTGGCCGGCAGCGACTCATCGCCCCTCAGGCGGCCGGAATCGAGCGCTTTCTGCACCGCCTGCTCGATCTCGCGCTGCGAATTCACGCCCACCATTTTCAGGAACTTGCGGATCGAAAGGTTGAAGGTTTCCTGGTCCATCGTTCACGTCCTCCTTTTCAGGATGTCGTCGGCAAGGGCCTTGCCAAGCTCGACACCCCACTGATCGAAGCGCACTGCTTTGGAAATCCGGTATTCATCGCGCGCTGCGTTGGTAGAGCCGGTAGCGCTCGGACTTGTCGCCGGGCCGCCCCTCGTCGGCGATCTTCACCCAGCCCGCGCCGGGTGCGTCGCGCTCGACGCGAGGATTGGCCTGCACCAGCAGGAAGCGGCATTCGACGGCTGCGCCCGTCGTGACTCGCGAGGTAGGCAAGCCGGCATGGTAGCTGAGCGCCGCGAGCTGCGGCGCGCCGAAGCCGCGCCCCTCCACGCAGCCCGCATTCCTGGGAAGCTTCGACTTGAGCTGCAGCGCGACATTGCGGTAGGACTTCTGGTAATCGGCCCACGGCATGATCAGCGTCGCGAACAGTCCCCACACCAGCGCCACGCCGGCGGCCCAGCGCAATACGCCGCGGGTTGCGCCCCGCGGCGTGCGCGCGAGCAGGTAGATCCACCCGAGCGTGAACGCGAGCGCCACCACGAACGGCAGCCAGGCGAAATGCGCGACGAAACCGGGTACGTTCTTGACGAAGTTGTTGGCCACCCGCGGGGGAACGCCGGTCATCATTGCGACATAGCCGAGCCAGATCAGGCCGGCGAAGAAGCTGAAGGTCATGATGCCGAACCAGTCGAGCGCCGCGGCCGCCCCGCGCCGCAGCTGCGCGACGCCCTGCGCGCCGAGCAACGCGAGCGGCGGCAGCAGGACCAGCGCATTGATGTCCTGTGCCGGACTGAAACGGCACACCGCGACAAGCGTCAGCACGAACGCAGCGAGAGGGGCATACAGGCGCGGCTCCCCGAGCTGCCGGCGCTGCGACCAGAGCGCCCATGCCGCAATCGGCCAGGCCGGCCAGGCGAACCAGCTCAGGATGCCGAGAAAGTAGCGCAGGTTTGCGCTGAAATCGCGTCCGGTGGTGAGCATCCTCCACCACGAATGGGCGAGTTCCGGAAAGCGCGCATACAGAGCGACAGGCCACGCCGCGGCCATCAGTGCAAGCAGCAGCGCGCCGATCGCGAATGCGCCCAAAGCCTTGCGAGTGCGCCACTCGCGGCACGCGGCCCAGGCGGTCAACATCGCGACGTAGAGCGCGAGCGGAACCACGATTCCGCTCGCGAGAAAGGCCAGACCGAGCGCCACGCCGAACGCGGCACCCGCAGCAAGCGGCCGGCGTGGAACATGCGCGAGCGCGGCGAACGCCGCACTGGCCGAAGCGAGCGCGGCATGGTCCGTAATCGCCTCGTGCGCATGCACGATCAGCCCGACCGAGCCGACCAGCAACAGCACCGCGGCGGCGCCCGCCGTGTCGCGGTCGTCTTCCCGCGCGAAGCCGCGCGCCGCCCAATACAGAAACGCGCAGGCCGCCAGCAGGAAGCTGCCGCTGGCGAGCCGCACGGCGTCGTGGAACGGCAGCGCCCAGCCCGAGAGCGTCGCGAACGCCAGCGCAAACCAGTGGTAAAGCGGCGGATCCTCCAGCCACGGTTCGCCGGCGAGGCGCGGCACCAGCCAGTCGCCGGTCACGCGCATCTGGTGGACGATCTCGATGCCGATCGCGTCATAGCTCTTCCACGCATCGTGCCCGACCAGTCCAGGCAATACGAAGGCCAGTACGACGAGGGCCAGCAGCCCGGGGGAGGGCGGCAGGGCGATCGGGCGGATCATGCGTCTATTCTAGGAAGAAAAAAGGCAGCCTTGGCTGCCTTTTCCAGCGCGCGAAAGCGGCTTACTTGGCGGCGTCGGCCGTCTTTTCCGCAGCCGTTTTTGCGGCCGCCTTGCCCTTGTAGCGCTGGCGGAATTTCTCGACGCGCCCGGCCGTATCGACGATTTTCTGCTTTCCGGTGTAGAACGGATGGCAGTTTGAGCACACCTCGACATGGAAGTCCTTGCCGATGGTC
Source organism: Burkholderiales bacterium (assembly GCA_017880775.1). GTDB lineage: Bacteria > Pseudomonadota > Gammaproteobacteria > Burkholderiales > SG8-39 > JADGRQ01. Next base: position 11,751 of record JADGRQ010000014.1, read on the forward strand.
GAGCGGGTTTTCCACGTGGCGCCGCAGGAGCAGATGACGCTTATTTCCGAATACTCGGGATGGATGCCGGATTTCATGACGGTCCTCGTGCGGCCGCGGGATTGTGCCGCAGCCTTGGGAAAAAGGGGCGCATTATCCCGGAAAACGGCTTCCGGGGCAAGGACTTGGGAGGCGGGAACGAGAAGCGCGCGCTGCTCTAGCCGCGGCGCATGCTGTCGAAGAACTCGGCGTTGTTCTTGGTCCCCCTCACCTTGTCGATCAGGAACTCGGCCGCTTCGAGTTCGTCCATCGGGTAGAGGAGCTTTCTCAGCACCCAGACTTTCTGCAGCAGTTCGGGCTTGATCAGCAGCTCTTCGCGGCGCGTACCCGAGCGATTGACGTTGATTGCCGGATAAATGCGCTTTTCGTGCATGCGCCGGTCGAGGTGGATCTCCATGTTGCCGGTGCCCTTGAACTCCTCGTAGATCACGTCGTCCATGCGGCTGCCGGTGTCGATCAGCGCGGTGGCGATGATCGTGAGCGAACCGCCTTCCTCGATGTTGCGCGCCGCGCCGAAGAAGCGCTTGGGCCGCTGCAGCGCATTCGCGTCGACGCCGCCGGTGAGCACCTTGCCCGAGGCCGGCACCACCGTGTTGTACGCGCGCGCGAGGCGCGTGATCGAATCGAGCAGGATCACCACGTCTTTCTTGTGCTCGACCAGGCGCTTGGCCTTCTCGATCACCATCTCGGCGACCTGCACGTGGCGCTGCGCCGGCTCGTCGAAGGTCGACGAGACGACCTCGCCGCGCACCGAGCGCTGCATCTCGGTCACTTCCTCCGGCCGCTCGTCGATCAGCATCACGATCAGCACCACATCGGGGGCGTTGGTGATGATCGCGTGCGCCATGTGCTGCAGCATCACCGTCTTGCCGGCCTTGGGCGGCGACACGATCAAGCCGCGCTGGCCCTTGCCGATCGGGGCCACGATGTCGATGATGCGGCCGGTGATGTTCTCCTCGGCCTTGATGTCGCGTTCGAGCTTGAATGCGACGTTCGGATGCAGCGGCGTGAGGTTTTCGAACAGGATCTTGTTCTTCGCCGCTTCCGGCACGTCGCTGTTGACCTTGTCGACCTTGACCAGCGCGAAGTAGCGTTCGCCGTCCTTGGGCGTGCGGATCTCCCCCTCGATGGTGTCGCCGGTGTGCAGATTGAAGCGGCGGATCTGCGAGGGGCTGACATAGATGTCGTCCGTGCTCGCAAGGTAGGAAGTGTCGGGCGAGCGCAGGAACCCGAAGCCGTCGGGCAGCACCTCCAGCGTGCCGTCGCCGTAGATCGAGTCGCCCTTCTTGGCGCGGTTCTTGAGCAGCGCGAAGATCAGGTCCTGCTTGCGCAGGCGGTTGGCCCCCTCGATCTCGTTCGTGACGGCCATTTCGACCAACTGGGTGACGTGGAGGGTCTTGAGCTCGGATAATTGCATTGCAAACGCCGATTGGGGGCCGGGGAACTGCGACCTGCCAGGGAAGATGCGCCGGGTGCGGCGCTGGAAACTGCCTTGCGTCGCGCCGTTGTGCGGCGCGACGCTCGGATCAAAGACTAAGGTGTTTAGATATTGCTGTCAAGAAACGCGGTGAGCTGCGATTTCGTCAGCGCGCCGACCTTGGTTGCCTCGACGTTGCCGTTCTTGAACAGCATCAGCGTGGGAATGCCACGCACTCCGAATTTGGCCGGTACCTGCTGGTTTTCGTCCACATTGATCTTGGCGATCTTGAGGCGGCCCTCATACTCCTTGGCGATCTCGTCCAGGACGGGGGCGATCTGTTTGCACGGACCGCACCATTCGGCCCAGTAATCGAGCAACACCGGGGTGCCCGACTTCAGCACTTCCGGTTCGAAGGTGTCGTCGGTGACATGCTGTATCTGTGAACTGCTCATGGCTCCTCGTATCGGGTGGGGGGTCTTGCCGGGGGAGGCTACACCGCTATTATGGGGGTCGCGGGGGCGGAACCCAAACCGCATGCTAAACTGTTGATTCACATAACCTTACTGATCACATGACTTACGTCGTCACTGAAACCTGCATCAAATGCAAGTACACCGACTGTGTCGACGTCTGCCCGGTGGACTGCTTCCGGGAAGGCCCGAACATGCTCGTCATAGACCCCGACGAGTGCATCGACTGCACCTTGTGCGTTGCGGAATGCCCGGTTGAGGCGATATTCGCCGAGGACGACGTGCCCGATTCCCAGCAGGGATTCATTGCGCTGAACGCCGAACTGGCCAAAGGCTGGAAACCGATCATCGAGCGCAAGCCCGGCCCGCCCGACGCCGACGAGTGGGCGAAGACCAAGGACAAGAAACACCTGCTCGAAAGGTAACGGCTGCCTAGAGAGTGATGCGGGTGCCGAGCTCCACCACGCGCTCGGGCGGCAGCTTGAAGGACTCGGCGGCGGCGGGGCTGTTGCGCTGCATCCAGCGGAACAGTTCCCGGCGCCAGGTGAACAGCCCCCGCTTCGCCGCGCGCGCGATGGTGGATTTGCCGAGAAAGAACGTGGCCTGTGCGGGTTCGACGTCGAGCGCGAGGCGCTTGAACAGCGCCAGCGCTTTGGGCACGTCGGGCGACTCCATGAATCCGTAGTGCAGCGTGGCCTGGTAGACGCTGCCGGGCACGATCACGTTCAACTCGGCGCGCTCCAAGTTCGGCACCCTCGGCACGTCCGCGTCCACGATGGCGAGGAACACCACGCGTTCGTGCAGCACCTTGTTGTGCTTCAGGTTGTGCATCAGCACCGTCGGCACCGAATTCGGATCGGCCGACAGGTATACGGCGGTCCCCGGCACACGCGGGATCTCGGGACCGAACAGCTTCGGGAAATCCTCCACCGGCACACGCCTGCCCGCTGCATGCGCCGCAAGGACCGTTTGGGCGGTCTTCCAGGTGGTCAGCATCACGAACAGCGCGAGGCCGCAGGCGAGCGGAAACCAGCCGCCGTCGGCGAACTTGGCGGCGTTCGCGGCAAAGAACACCAGCTCCACCAACCCGATCACCGCCAGCAAGGCAAGGAACAGCGGGTTCGGCTTGCGCCGCATCGTGACGGTGACGATGGCGATCAGCGCGGTGGTGAGCACCATCGTGCCCGAAACGGCGATGCCGTAGGCCGAGGCGATCGCGCTGGAGGACTTGAACGCCAGCACCAGCAGGATCACCAGCACCAGCATGGTCCAGTTGACCTGCGGAATGTAGATCTGCCCGCGCTCCGTTTCCGAGGTGTGGCGCGTCGGCAGGCGCGGCAGGTAACCGAGGCGCGACGCCTGCTGCGTCACCGAGAACGCTCCCGAGATCGTCGCCTGCGATGCGATCACCGTCGCGGCGGTGGCGAGCAGCACCATCGGCATCAGCAGTTCCTGCGGCGCGAGCAGGTAGAACGGGTTCTTCATCGCCGCCGGGTCGCGCAGCGCGAGCGCGCCCTGGCCGAAGTAATTGAGCATCAGCGACGGGAATACCAGCCCGAACCAGGCGACGCGGATCGGGACCGGCCCGAAATGGCCCATGTCGGCGTACAGCGCCTCCGCACCGGTGAGGGCGAGGAACACCGCGCCGAGCACAAGGAAGGTGAGGCCGGGCGAGCGCGCCGCGAAACCGAGCGCGTAGCGCGGGTCGAGCGCCGCGAGCACCGAGGGCGTCTGCGCGATCGACATCACGCCGAGCGTCGCCAGCACGACGAACCAGAGCACCGTGATCGGGCCGAACAGCCGGCCGACCGCTCCGGTGCCGCGGCTCTGGATCGCGAACAATCCGACCAGGATCGCGATGGTGAGCGGCACCACCCAGCGCTCGAAGGTGGGTGTCGCGACCGACATGCCTTCCACCGCGGAGAGCACCGAGATGGCGGGCGTGATGATCGCGTCGCCGAAAAACAGCGACGCGCCGAAGATGCCGAGCACCCCCACCGTCCAGGCAAGTTGCGGGCGATCGCGCGTCAGGCGCGAGGCGAGCGCGAGCAGCGCGAGAATGCCGCCCTCGCCGTGATTGTCGAAGCGCAGCACGATGCTGACGTACTTCAGCGACACGATCAGCGTGATCGACCAGAACATCATCGACAGCACCGCCAGGACGCTGGCCTCGGTCAAATGCAGGCCGTGCGGGCCGCTGAACGCCTCCTTGAAGGCGTACAGCGGACTGGTGCCGATGTCGCCGAACACGACGCCGAGCGCCGCGATCGTCAGGACTGCGACCGGGGTCTTGCCGTTGGTGGAGGTGCCGTTCTGGTTGGAGTGGGCCAAATGGACGATCCGCATGGCCACGTGGGGGCGCTGAATATACGCCCGAGGATGCTGCGATGCAACACGCACTCCCGGATGGTTATCCCGCCGCCTTCAGCTTGGCTTGCCCACCCCGCCACTCCGGGCGCCTATCTCCATCGCGCGCATCACCGCCGCGGTGCGCGTTTCGACGCCGAACTTCTCGTAGATGTGCTGCAGATGCTTCTGCACCGTGCGCGGGCTCATGCCGAGGATTTCGGCGATCTGCCGGTCGGTCTTTCCTCCGGCGAGCCAGCTCAGCACTTCGCGCTCGCGCGGCGTGACGGGCAGCGCGGCGAAGCCGTCCGGCGTGCGCGAGCGTTGCATTGCCAGCGTGTGGCGGTACAGCGCCGACAGCGGCTCGCGCACCAGGTCGAGCAGTGCGCAGTCGCGGTCGCTGAAATCGCGGCCGTTGCGGTTCAGCACGAAGCTCACCAGCAGCCTCCGGTCCACGAACAGAGGCACGGCGATCACGTGGTCGATGCCGATGCGGCGGTAGTACTCGTCGTAGAGCGCGCTTTCGCGAAACTGTGTTCTTGAGAGCGAGTCGCTGATGCGGTGCGAGCGGCCCTGCGGATGGCCGGCGTGATAGCGCACCAGCGGATGCCCGGCGAAGTGGCGGTCGAACGCGGCGCGGTCCGTGGCGGAGATCGCGCCCGCCGGGGTGCTGACGACGCTGCGCACGTTGCGCCCCAGGTCGCACACCGAAAGCGTGGTGATCTCGGAGGCGACCAGCCGCGGGATTTCCAGCGTGCCGTGCTGCGCGAAGGACACGGCGCTGCCGGCGGCGTCGCTCATCTCGCACACCAGGCGCCAGCCGTCCCGGTAATCCTGTTGCGATGCGCAATCTTGCGTATTCACTGTGGGTCACCCAAGCAGTACAAGTATAGCCGTTGCATTCCAATCGCGGGAGACGCCCCATGCTGCAGACCAACCAGGTGACGGTGATATTGCCGGTGATCGACATGGAGCGGGCACGCCGTTTCTACGAGAAACAGCTCGAGCTCAAACCGCTCGGGCAGAAACCTGACGGAAAATTCATCTACCACTGCGGCGGTACCGAGATTGCGCTGTTTCCGCGCCCCGGCGGCACCAAGGCCGAGCACACCGCGCTCAGCTTCAGGGTCGCGGACATCGGCAAGGCGATCGGCGAACTCGAAGGCCGCGGCGTGAAGTTCGCCGACTACGACCTGCCGGGTCTGAAGACGGTGGAGCATGTCTGCGTGCTCGGCTCGGAGAAGGCCGCCTGGTTCCAGGATCCGGAGGGCAACATCCTCTGCCTGCACGAAGACCTCGCCTAGCATGTACCACGCCGGCGCGCGTACGCTTCAGGACCGCTACGACACGCGCCGGCTCGCCGATCGCCTGCACGAGACGCTGCAGCGCACGGCGTTCACCGACGAGGACCGCGCATTCATCGAAAGCCGGGCGATGTTTTTTCTCGCCACAGCCGATGATGCGGGCAGGCCGGATTGCTCCTACAAGGGCGGACTGCCCGGGTTCGTGCGCGTCGTCGACCCGCACACGCTCGCCTTCCCGAGTTACGACGGCAACGGAATGTTCCGCAGCCTGGGCAACCTGCTGGTCAACCCCGCCGTGGGCCTGCTGTTCCTCGATTTCGAGCAGCCGCGGCGCCTGCGCGTGAACGGCTGCGCGACGCTGGAAGAGAACGATCCTCTGATCGGGTCCTTCGAGGGGGCTCAATTGGTGGTGCGGGTGCGCGCGGATCGCATCTTTCCGAACTGCCCGCGCTACATCCACCGCATGCAGACGCTCGAACTTTCGCCGTACGCGCCCCGCGAAGGCCGCGTGCCGCCGGTTCCGGCATGGAAGCGCTTTGCGCAGTTTCGCGACGTGCTGCCGGCCGGAGATCCGGCCACGGAGGAAGGCCGCTGACGTCGCCCGCGTGAATCTAGGCCGCGACCTCGACGTAATCAACCTGGCTGGTCGGCAAGGGAACCGGAAGCCCGTCGGTGCGCAGGCCGTCAAGATGAAATTCGATTGCTTCCTGAATCTCGCGCTCGAGTTCCTCGACGGTGTCACCCACGGCAACGCAGCCCGGAAGATCCGGCACGTATGCCGAATAGTTGCCTTCACCTTTCTCAATTACGATGGCATAGCGCATGCAGGTTCCTATCGCTTGAGTCCAGCCTGCTTAAGGATACTGTTTAACGTCGCCGGATGTAAGTCCTTGCTGGGCTTGCCGGGAGCCGTAACGCGTCCCGGCTTCAGGGGATGCTTGAATTGCCGATGGCTGCCCCGTGTATCGACAAGATACCATCCGTCTTCCCGCAGCATTACCAGAATCTCCGAAACCTTGATCTGACGTTCTTCCCCGTTTGGAGAGGAACGGGCAATGCAATCCGCGGTTGACCTGACCACAGAGTAGGGCGGCTGACTTAAGATGCGGCGCATGCCTTTCGCGCCGCTCTGCAAGCCCGATCTTTTTGCCCGCCTCGTCACAGGCCACGCGGCGCGGATCAGCGTCGTCACGCCCAACCAGCGCCTTGCGCAGGCCCTGGCATCGGAGTTCGACCGCAGGCAGGTCGAGAAAGGCCTCGAGGTCTGGGAAGCGGCCGACATCCTGCCGTTCACCGCGTTCGTGGACCGCGCCTACGAGGACGCGCTGTATTCGGACCTGGCGGCCGAGCTCCCGTCGCTCGTCACGCCGGATGAAGAGCAGCAGCTCTGGGAGGAATTGATCCGCGCCGGTCGCGGACGCGATCTGCTTGCGGTGCCGGAAACCGCGGCGCTGGCGCGCGAGGCCTGGCAGCTCGCGCACGAGTGGGGACTGCTTGCCGGACTGAAGCGCTACCCGCTAGATGATGACGCGCAGGCCTTTGCCGAATGGTCGCGCCGCTATGTCAAGCGCACGAATGACGCTCGCCTGACCGACCGCGCCCGCCTGCCCGAACTGGTCGCCGGCGTGCTCGGGCATCCCTCGGTGAAGAAGCCAGCGTTACTCGTCGCCTACGGCTTCGACATGGTCACGCCGCAGCAGCAGGCGCTGTTCGACGCGCACCAGGCGCAAGGCGCTGAGTTGCGCGCCTGCGCGCCGCGCAGGGTCGGCTCGAAGGCGACGCGCGTCGCATGCGCCGACGCGCGCGAGGAAATCCGCCAGGCGGCCCGCTGGGCGCGGTTGCGGCTGGAACAAAACGCTCTGGCGCGCATCGCCGTGGTGGTCCCGGACCTGGGCAAGCGGAAGAACGCGATCCGCCGCGTGTTCGCGCAGACGATGCTGCCGGGCGGAGGAAAGCAGACGCTACCTTTCAACATCTCGCTCGGCGATCCGCTCGGCGCCTGGCCGCTCGCCGCGCACGCCTTGCTCGTGCTCGATCTGGCCTGGCGCGAGATCGAGTTCGAGCGCGCGAGCCTGCTCATACGCTCACCGTTTCTCGCCGCGGGCGATGCCGAGTCGCAGGCGCGCGCGCAACTCGACGCGGCGCTGCGGCGCCGCGCCGAGCCTTCGATCACGCTGGAGCGGCTCTTGCCGCTCGTCTCCGAAGCGCCCGTGCTGGCGCAGAGGCTCGCGGCGCTTGCGGAGTTCCGCAAGGCGCGCCTGTTCGCACCGCAATCGCCGGGCGCGTGGGGCCGCGCGTTTTCCGAGGCGCTCGAACTGGTCGGTTTTCCGGGCGAGCGAGCGCTCGATTCGGATGAATACCAGACCCTCGGGAAATGGCACGAGCTGCTCGCGCAGTTCGCCCGCCTCGAGCGCGTGACCGCGAAGATGGGCTTCGGCGAGGCGCTCGCGCGCCTGAAACGCATGGCGCTCGAGGCGCTGTTCCAGCCCGAAACGCCCGAGGTGCCGGTGCAGGTGCTCGGCGTGCTGGAGGCGGCGGGAATGGAGTTCGACCACCTGTGGGTGATGGGCCTGTCGGACGAATCCTGGCCGTCGGCGCCGCGGCCAAATCCGTTCCTGCCGCTCGCGCTGCAGCGCGACGCCAAGCTGCCAAACGCTTCGCCCGCGGAAAACCTCGCTCTCTCTCGCCGCTTGACGGCCGAATGGCTGGGCTGCGCGGGGGAAGTGGTGCTCTCGCATCCGTTGCGGGAAGATGAGCGCATGCTCGGTGCGAGTCCGTTGATCGCCGATGTGGCGGTTCGGTCGCTCGAACTGCCGCGTTTTGATACCTGGCGCGACGCAATCCACCGCACGCGCAGTCTTGAACGCATCACCGACACCGAAGGTCCGGAACTTGGCGCAGCAGAGGCAGTACGGGGCGGTGCGTCGGTCGTCAAGGACCAGGCCGCCTGTGCGTTCCGCGCGTTCGCGATTTACCGTCTTGGCGCGGAGGGCATCGAAGCACCGCATTCGGGGCTGGATGCGCTCGAGCGCGGGACGCTGGTTCACCACATGCTTGCGTCCGTATGGAACGAGCTGAAAACGAAGCAGGCGCTCGATGCGACGAGCGCAGCCGCGCTCGATGCCATCCTCGCCAACGCCGCCGATGCAGCGATCGCGCGCGCGCGCCGCGACCGGCCGACGATCCTCGCCGGACGCTTCGCGGGAATCGAAAAATCACGCCTGATGCGCCTCGCGCGCGACTGGCTCGCGCTTGAGCGCGCTCGCGGCGAATTCACGGTGATTGCCCGCGAGGACAAGCGCGCGCTCGAGGTCGGCGGACTCAAGTTGAATGTACGCCTCGACCGCGTGGATGAAACCGCGGGCGGGCAGCGCATCGTGATTGACTACAAGACCGGCGAATCGAAACTTTCGAGCATGCTCGGTGCGCGGCCGGAGGAACCGCAGCTGCCGCTCTACCTCACCGCGTCCGAACCCGACGCGTCGGGCGTGGCCTTTGCGCAGGTGCGCGCGGGCGATATGAAGTTCGTCGGTCTCGCGCGCGCGGACGATCTGTTGCCGGGCGTCAAGACACCCGGCAAGGCGGGCCGCAGCGGCGCCGCGCCCGACTGGGACCAGCAGGTCGGGTTGTGGCGTGTCGAGATGGAGCGCCTCGCGCGCGGATTCGCGGAGGGACAGGCGCCCGTGGACCCTAAGCGGCGGCTGCAAACCTGTGAGTACTGCGACGTGAAGCCGTTCTGCCGCATCTACGAGCGGCTGGCGGATGTGCTGGAGGATTCTGAGAATGGCTGACCGGTCCCTGGTTCCGGACCAGACCGAACGCGCCCGCGCGCTCGACCCGGAGCGCTCGTTCATCGTGCAGGCGCCGGCGGGGTCGGGGAAAACCGAGCTGCTGATCCAGCGGTACCTCGCGCTGCTCGCGCGCGTGGAGAATCCGGAAGAAATCGTAGCGATCACCTTCACGAAGAAGGCGGCGGGCGAGATGCGCGAGCGCGTTTTGCGCGCGCTCGCCGAAGGCAAGGCCGAGGACCGCTGGGAATTGCGGCAGAACCCGGCGCGGCTGCGCATCCAGACCATCGATGCGATGTGCGCGTCGCTCACGCGCCAGATGCCGATGCTGTCGCGTTTCGGCGCGCAGCCCGAGATCGTAGAGGACGCTCGCTCGCTCTACCTCGAAGCCGCGCGCGCCACGCTCGAGCCTGCGACGCTCGATCACCACGCGGCGCGGCTGCTCGCGCACCTCGACAACAATGCGGCCCGCGTAGAGGAACTGCTGGCTGACATGCTGCAGCGGCGCGACCACTGGATCCGCCACTTGAAGGACATGGACCGCGCGGCGCTCGAAGCCGCGCTCGGGAACGAGCGCGCGCGCCTCGCTGAGCGCGCGCAGGCGCTCTACCCGGGCGATGCGCCGGCGGACGTGGCAGCGTGGCAATCGCTCGCGCTGTCACTGCTCACCAAGGCCGATCGCGGCTGGCGCAAGAAATCGAAGGAGGCGCAGGCGCTCTCCAATAACGAGCCGTTGCGCGAAGCGCTTTCCGACCTGCTCGATGCGCCGCCTGCGCAATATACGGATGCGCAGTGGGAAGTGCTGACCGCGCTCGAGCCGCTGCTCAAGCTCGCGCTCGCGCAGCTCGAGCTCGTGTTCCGGTCGCGCGGCGAGGTGGACTTCACCGAGGTTTCCAGGCGCGCGCTCGACGCGCTGGGCAGCGACGATGCGCCCACCGACCTCGCGCTCGCGCTCGATTACCGCATCCGCCACCTGCTGGTGGACGAGTTCCAGGACACGTCGATCAGCCAGTACGAGCTGATCGCGCGGCTCACCGCCGGCTGGGAGCCGGGCGATGCTCGCACGCTGTTCGCGGTGGGCGATCCGATGCAGTCCATCTACCGCTTCCGCGAAGCCGAGGTGGGCGAGTTTCTGAAGACCTGGACGGGCGGCCGCCTGGGCGAGGTGGACGTGGAGCGCGTGCGGCTGAAGGCGAATTTCCGCTCGCAGGCGGGCATCGTAGAGTGGGTGAACGCGGCTTTCGCGCGCGTGATGCCCTTGACGGAGGACGCCGCCGCGGGCGCTGTGCCGTATGCCGATTCGAGCGCCGTGCATGCGGCGCTCGGCGGGGATGCGGTCAGGGTGCATCCGTTCTTCAACGGCGAAACGCAAGGCGAGGCGAAGCGCGTGGTCGAACTTGTTGCGCGGGTGCGGAGCGAAGAGCCCGCATCGACCGTCGCCATACTCGTTCGCAACCGCAGTCACCTTTCCGAGATCGTTCCCGGTTTGCGCGACGCGGGCCTGCGCTTTCGCGCCGTAGAGATCACGTCGCTTGACCGCCGTCCGGTGGTGCAGGACCTGCATTCGCTCGCGCGCGCGCTCGCGCACCCCGCCGACCGCCTCGCGTGGCTAGCCATCCTCCGCGCGCCGTGGTGCGGCCTCACGCTTGAAGAACTGCACGATCTCGTCGTTCCCGCGAAGGCGGGAACCCAGACGGTTTTTGAACTGATTCAAGATTCGATGCTCCCGCGCATTGCGCGGACTAAGGAGGTCTCTTCTGCTGCGCTTGCGAACCGCCTCCGCGGTTCCCTGCGCAACCGCGTGGAATCGGCATGGCTCTCACTTGGCGGCCCGGCGTGCGTCGAGGGCGAGACCGATCTCGAGGATGCCGCGGTCTATCTCGATGCGCTGGAGGAAGCCGAACAAGCGGGCACGATCGCCGACCTGGCGGCGTTCGAGCAGCGGCTGCAGAAGCTGTGGGCGCTGCCCGACGTGCACGCGGCTGCGAACGACGTGCAGATCATGACCATCCACAAAGCCAAGGGCCTGGAGTTCGACCACGTCATCGTTCCCGGGCTGGGGCGCGTGCCGCGCGGGGATGAGAAGAGGCTGTTCCTGTGGATGGAACGGCCGCGCGGGGAGAGGGAGGAATTGCTGGTCGCGCCGATTGAGGAAACGGGGGCGCATGACGATCCGATTTACGCGTGCGTGAAGAAGCTCGATGCCGAGCGCGCGGGGCATGAGGCCGCGCGCTTGCTCTATGTTGCCGCCACGCGCGCGAAGTTGCGGCTGCATTTGCTCGGAGGCGTGAGCGCGAAGAGCGGGAAGCCGTCGAAGAATTCGCTCCTCGCCGGACTCTGGCCGGTGGTGGAGCCGGCGTTCGGTTCGTTGGTGATTGACGGAGAAGACTCGGGGAGCGGAACAGTCGTGCAGATGCCGAATCAGGATTTGGTTCGGCTTGCTTCGGGGTGGACGTTGCCTGCGGCGCCTTCTTCAGTTGCCTGGACAGCTCCGGTCGATGAAGCACGGGTGCAGGAGGAGATCGAATTCTCCTGGGTCGGCGAGACCGCGCGGCATGTGGGAAGCGTGGTGCATCGGTGGCTGCAGCGGATCGGGGATGATGCGTTGGTTGGGTGGGATGAGAAGCGGGTTGCGGGGATGGGTGAGGCGGTGAGAGGGGCGCTTGCGGGGCGGGGGGTGTCGGTTTCGGAGTTGGGGCGGGCTTCGGATCGGGTGCTTGCTGCGCTTGCGAATTCGATCAAGGATGAAAAAGGGCGTTGGCTGCTCGGGCCGCATGAGCGGGCGTATTCGGAGCATCGGCTGGTTGCTATGGTAGATGGCGAGCGGAGGAGGCTGGTGATTGACCGGTTGTTCGTAACTCCGGATGGGAAGCAGTGGGTGGTGGATTACAAGACGAGTACGCACGAGGGGGCGGATGTTGAAGGTTTTCTTGGGCGGGAGCAGGAGCGGTATGCGGAACAGTTGCGGAGATACGCTGGCGCGCTTGGAGGCAAGGTCCGCTGCGGGCTTTACTTTCCGTTGCTCCAGGGATGGCGCGAAACGGACACCTAGGCATATGCCTTGATCTATACCAACGGGCGGCCTAGAATGCGGCATTGCTTTCCGGAGTACCGCCGATGGACCGTCCCGTCACCGCCAAACTGTTCCGCAACGGCCGCAGCCAGGCCGTGCGCCTGCCCGCGAAGTTCCGCTTCGAGGGCGCCGACGAGGTGTTCGTCTCCAAGGTCGGCGACAAGGTCGTGCTCTCGGCCAAGCCGTCGTCATGGGATGACTTCTTTGACGCGAAGCCAGAGGGCGCGCAGGGGTTCCTCGGCCGCCGCAACGACCGGCTGCCGCAGAAGCGCAGGCTGTTCCGGTGAAACGCTACATGCTCGACACGGACATTTCGAGCTATGTCATCCGCAAGCGCCCGGAGCCGGTGCGGAGGCGGTTTCAGGAACTGGACAGCGGGCAGTTGTGCATCTCCGTGGTGTCCGAGGCCGAACTGCTCTTTGGCGTGAAGGCGAAAGGCTCGCCGCACGCTCTGGCGTCGATGGTCGCGGATTTCCTGCGCCGCCTGGATGTGCTCGACTGGTCGCGCGCCGCCGCCCAGCACTACGCCGATATCCGGGCGAAGCTGGAGTCGGCGGGAACGCCGATCGGCAACATGGATCTCATGATCGCGGCCCACGCGCGCAGCGCCGGCGCGGTGCTGGTGACGAACAACGAGAAGCACTTTCGCCGCGTCGAAGGACTGAAGGTCGAGAATTGGGCGTGAGGCTGCCGTCCCTCTATCGCGCGCTGATGCGTCGATGCGCGTAGAGCCTGGCGAAATGGGGCATCGAGGCGGCCCTTCACGCGGTATATTCGCCGTTCACCAGGGAGCCCAACCATGAATCTCACCCGCATCAGGACGGTCGCGCTTGGATTGCTCCTGGCACAGTTTGCGTTCGCACCAGCCGCATTTGCCCAGGCCTATCCGTCCAAGACCATCAACCTGGTCGTTCCCTTCCCTGCCGGCGGCGGCACCGACATCGTGGCGCGGATGATCGCGGACAAGCTGAGGGAGCCGCTCAAGGCCAGCGTGATCGTCGAGAACAAGCCCGGCGCTTCCGCGCAGATCGGCAACCGGTATGTCATCGACTCCGCGCCCGACGGCTACACGCTGCTGGTGGGGACCACGTCGCTGATCAACGGCCCGGCGCTCTTTCCGAACCTGCCTTACGACGCCATGAAGCAGCTCCGGCCCGTGATCAGCCTGGCCGACCTGCCCATCTTCCTTTCTGTCAGCACGCAGAAATACAGCGCGAAGACGATGCGCGAGTTCATCGAGGTGGCGAAGAAGACCCCCAACCTGAACTACGGTTCCGCGGGGCCGGGCACGACGCTGCACATGAGCGCCGAGTGGTTCAAGGCGAACACCGGGATCGAGGCCGTCCATATTCCGTTCAAGGGCAGCGGCCAGGAAGTGGTGGCGCTCGCCGGCGGGCAGGTGGACTTCGCCATGGAGAACCTCGGCGCGGTGCAGCCGATGGTGCAGTCCAACCGCGTGAGGCTCCTGGGCGTGGCCTCGCCTGCGCGGCATCCGCACGTCCCCGACGTGCCGACCTTCAAGGAGGCCGGGCTGCCCGAAGTGAACCTCGCCACCTGGATCTTCCTGATGGCGCCGGCGGCGACGCCGGATGCGGTGGTCGGGCTCCTCAACCGCACCATCAACGACATCCTGAAGATGCCCGATACCCGGGAGAAGCTCCTGCAGCAGGGCTTCGTGCAGACTGGCGGCACGCCCGAGGAGATGCTGAAGCGGATGAAGGACGAGGCCGCGCTGTGGGGCACGGTGATCAAGAACGCCCACATCACGGTCCAATAACAGGAGCCGCCGTGTCCGAACTCGTAAGGCTGGAGAAGAACGGCCAGGTGATCACGATCACGCTGGATAACCCGCCGGTCAATGCCGTGTCGACCAAGGTGCTCACCGCGCTCAACAAGGCCTTCGACGACGCGGAAGAAGACGCCGACGCGCGCTGCATCATCCTCGCGGGCGCCGGCGAGAAAGCGTTCTGCGCCGGCGGCGACATGCGGGAGGAGAAGGATTTCGGCGATCCCGAGAACGCGCGCGCCTTCCGAACCTTCGGCCGCAACACGCTCAACCGCATCGAGAACGGCAAGCTCCCGGTCGTCGCCGCGATCCACGGATACTGCATCGGCGGCGGCACGGCGCTGGGGTGGGTCTGCGACATCCGCGTGGCCGCCGGGAACTCGGTGTTCCGCGCGGGCGACGCCTATCTCGGCATCCTGCCGAGCTGGGGCATGGGGCTCACGCGCCTGCCGCGCTACGTCGGCCGCAACCGCGCGCTCGACATCCTGCTGATCGGCGAAAACTTCGGCGCGAAGGAAGCGTTCGACATGGGCCTCGTGACGCGCGTGGTGCCGCGGGACAAGCTGATGGAAGAGTGCGAGAAGATCGCGCGCCGCATCTGCAAGGCGTCACCGGCCGCGATCCGCGCCACCCGCCAGGCCGTCGCGGGCAACCTTCGCCTCAGCTGGGACGACATGGTGACACTCGAGATCGAGCTTTGCGAAACGATGTTCGCGCATCCCGACGCCCACGAGGGGCCGAAGGCGTTTGCGGAGAAGCGCGAGCCCCGCTTCGGCCAGTCGTAGGAACCCGGCATGGCGATCCGCAGCCTGCTGGAGCCGCGCTCGATCGCGATCGTAGGGGCTTCGGACAAGATCGGCCCCGGGTTCAATGCCTGGAAGGCCCTCGAACATGTCGGCTACCAGGGCCGCATCTACCTCGTCAACCCGAACAAGCCGGAGCTGCTCGGCCAGAAGGCCTACCCCACGCTGCGCGACATCGACGGCGACGTCGAGGCCGTGTTCGTCGCGGTGAAGGCGGAAAGCGTCCTCGAAGTGGCGAAGCATGCGGTCGAGAAGCGCGCCGGCGGCATGGCCATCCTCTCGAGCGGCTTCGGCGACGCCGGCGAGGCCGGCCTGCGCATGCAGAACGAGTTCGCGGAATTCGCCGGGAAGCACGACCTCGCCGTCTGCGGGCCGAATTGCCTCGGCCTGCTGAATTTCGCCGGGCGCTCGGCCCTGTTCGGCACATCGCTGCCCGACGCGGTCGAGCGGGGCGGGATCGCGGCGATCGTGCAAAGCGGCTCGATCGGCATCGCGCTGCTCAACTCCGCGCGCGGGCTGGGACTCTCCCACCTCGTGACTTCCGGCAACGAGGCGGTGACCGCGACCGCGGACTATCTGGAAGCGTTCATCGACGACCCGGCGGTGAACGCGATCATCGTGTTCGCCGAGCAGATCAGGAAGCCGCAGAACTTCATCGCCATGGCGAGGCGCGCTTCCGAGCGCGGGAAGCCGCTGATCGTGCTGAAGAGCGGCCGCTCCCAGCGCGGCCGCGCCGCCGTGATGGCGCACACCGGCGCGGTCGCGGGCAGCGTCGAGGCCTGCGACGCGGCGCTCGCCGCGAGCGGCGCGCTGCAGGTGTTCTCGCTGGACGAGCTGCTGGAGACGGCTGCACTCGTCTCGCAGATCCGCCGCAGGCCCACTGCACGCAAGATCGGGGCGCTGTCCCTGTCGGGCGGCGAGATCGCTCTCGCGCTCGACGCCGCGGAAGAAAACGGCATCGTGTTTGCTCCGCTGGGCGAGGCGGAAGCGAAGATCAAGCCCTTAATGCCTGAGTTCTCGCATCTGTCCAATCCGCTCGACCTCACTTGGGCGGGGCTCTATGACGCCAAGGTCGCCGAGGGCTGCGCGCGCGCGATGGGGGAGTTGGAAGACGTCGGCACGCTGGTGCTGCTCCAGGACGCGCCTACCGGGCTCGGGGCCCAGCAGGCCGGGCGTTATGCCACGCTGCTCGCGGCGGTGGCCCGGGGCGCGCAGGCCGCGGGCAAGCCGCTCGTCGCCGTGACCAACCTGTCCGATGCGCCGCACCCCGAGCTCGCGCGCGTCGCGCGCGAATCGGGCGTGCCCTACCTGCGCGGCACGCGGGAGGGGCTGGCCGCCATCGCAAGGTATGCGCAGTGGGCGACGCGGCCGGTTAGAACTCCTATAGGTACGAACGAAGAAGAAAAGAAAGCAGCAGTACAGCGCATGCAGGCGTTCAGGCGTGGCCGGATGCCCGCGGAGCACGAAGCTCGGCAGATCCTCGCGAGCTATGGTATCGCCGGGCCCGAGGAGCGCTTCGCCGCAACTGCTGAAGAAGCCGCGAACGCGGCGCAGGAAATCGGCTTTCCTGTAGTGTTGAAAGGAATGGTTCCCGGCATGATCCACAAGTCGGACGCGGGCCTGGTCAAGCTCAGGCTCGCTTCGGCGGACGCGGTGCGCCGGGCTGCGCAACAGATGAAGGCGCCCGGATTCCTGGTGCAGAAAATGATGTCCCCGGTCGCCGAAATCCTGGTGGGCGCGCGCGTGGACCCGGACTTCGGCCCGCTGATCGTGGTCGGGGCGGGCGGGATCAACGTCGAGCTCTACAAGGACGTTGCGGTCAGGGTCGCGCCGATCGACGAGGAAGAAGCGCTGGCGGCGCTTGCCTGCACGCGCATCAGCCGGGTGCTCGATGGCTGGCGGGGTGGGTCGGCGGGCGACAGGAAGGCCGCGGCAAAGGGCATCAGCGCGGTGTCGCGTTTCATTGCCGACTTCGCGGACGAGGTGCGGGAAGTCGAGATCAATCCATTCGCGGTCTTCGAAGAGGGCAAGGGTTGCCTCGCGCTCGACTGCGTGATCGTTGCCATGGAGAAAACCAAGTGAAGATGAAAACGATCCACGCCGCCGCCGTCAGGGAACCCGCGCCGCGCACCTGGAGCAACGCCAAGATCTGCGGCAACCAGTTCTTCATCTCCGGCATGACCGCGCACGACGGGCAGGGCAACGTCGAGGGCGACCCCAGCACGTACGAGCAGTCCATGCAGACGTTCCGCAAGATCAAGCACCTCGTCGAAGCCGCCGGCGGTGTGATGAACGACATCATCCAGTTGAACATCTATGTCACGGACATCGAGCTGCGCAAGGAAGTCTGGCCGGCGCGGGAGCAGTTCTTCACTGGGGATTACCCGTGCTCTACTTTGGTTGAAGTCAGCGCGCTTGCCATGCCGGCGCTGCTGGTGGAGATCAATGCCGTCGGGTTCATCGGCGCGGAGTAGGCGACTCCCGCACCGGAAGGCGCGCAGGGTTTCCCCGCTCGCCGCAACGACCGGCCGCCGCAGCATCATCCGCAAGCGCCCGGAGTTCGTGCGGACACGGTTCGCGGAACTGGACAGCGGGCAGTTGTTGCTCGACTGGTCGCGCGCCGCCGCGCAGCCGTACGCCGGTATCCGGGCGAAGCTGGAGTCGGCGGGAACGCCGATCGGCAACATGGATCTCATGATCGCGGCCCACGCGCGCAGCGCGGGGGCGGTGCTGGTGACGAACAACGAGAAGCGCCTTCGCCGCGTCGAGGGATTGAAGGTCGAGAACTGGGCTTGAAGGAAACCCCAAGGCCGGGCCGCGGGTGACGCGCATGCGCAAGGCCGGGCTGTGCGTGGGGTTGCGCACCGACAGCGGCCTTGACAACAACACGCTGAGCATCTTCCACGAGATGAAGATGGCGGCGCTTGTGCAGAAATCCATGGCGGGCGATCCGCAGGCCGTCACCGCGGCGGACATCACGCGGATGGCGACCGTCGAGGGCGGGAGGATCGCCGGGCTACCGTTGGGCAGTCTTGCGGTGGGCAGTTGGCGGATTTCTGTGTGATCGACCTGTCCGACCTGACGCTGGTGCCGGCGGATCAGTTGGAGTCGCACATGGTGTATTCGATGTCGGATCGTGCGATCCGGCATGTGTATGTGCATGGGAGGCCCGCGGTGCGGGACGGGAGGCTGGTTGGAATCGAGGAGGCGGAGTTGCGGCGGCGGGTGATTGCTTCGACGCGGTGGTTTCTTGCGGAGAGCGGGGCGGAATGAGGAGTCGTGCCGAGACCGTGCGCATGCCCGGGCCCGACGGCAAGCTCGGCCACGCCGAAGTGCGCATCGGCGATTCGGTCGTCACGCTCGCCGACAACAGCGTCGCGCGGGCGGCGGTCGCGGGCGGCAAGGTTCTGCGACCGGTCGAGGACCAGTTTTGCGGCGACCGCAGGGGCACGATTGAAGATCCTTTTGGCCACGTCTGGCACGTTGCCACGCATACTGAGGACCTCTCGGGGGTGAGGTGAAGCGGCGCGCACCGAATTTTGCGAAGCAGGCGGGGGCTGAGGAGCCGCTGTACAAATACGTTCGGCTGCTGGTTGGCCTAGGAGGCGGTGGGGGATCGGGTGAGGTTGCCTGCGGCGGCGGAGGAGTCAGGGGTGGAGGAGTCGGGGGTGGAGAAATCGATGCGTGCGGGTGAGTTGTGGCGGTTGCCGGCGGGTTTCGAGTTGCCTACGGCGCCGGAGGCGGTGGCGTGGAAGACGGTGGATGAGGGGCGGGAGGAGGTATCACGGTCAATCCGAAACTCCCCACTTAGAACAATTGAAATCTCCCCACCCCTTACCGACGGAGGAGGAACGTGCGGGAGAGAATCGAAGCTGAAGTTGCCGATGTCGCCGCCCTGCACGGCGGCGGGAGTGGTAGCTCAACAGGTCGGAGCGACCGGTCTGACGTCACAGTTTATGACTATCGTGTGAACATCAGTTTGCTGTTTCCCTATTGGGAATTCATGCGATGACGCAAGACTCATTTGCTGACTTAGATCCTCGCGTTAGAAGGCATATTGCTTCCGCTATCTTTAACGCGGAATTTTTCAGAATCTACTATTTTATTCCGCATTTCCCCCAAGACGTGAGAAATAGCAGTCACTTTCAGGGATTCACGGAAGGAATACTTCGGACCGTGAATCTATTTGCGCGGGCCCTTGCGGCGCCAGCAGATATGCGAGAGATATTCGAAGAAGTTGATGTGGTAATTCCACTCCGCGTGGCAGGTGAGATTCAGCCACGAATTGCTCCAATTGATATTACGTATCTCAGGCAAGTATTGGATATGGGAGAGATTGTATTTGCCTGCATTCTATCAAATGATTCTACTCTGGCGGCCGCAGTTGACGCAATCGTCGCAGAGCGCCCTATACCTATATTGCACATGTCGACCGAGACTGCTTTCGCCCGAGTTGATGTCGCCGACAAATCGTTGGATCCATTTCGCAAATATGTCGCTGCCGTAGTGGAAATCCTTCGTGCCCGAGGGTCAGGAGAGCCCATAGTGCGGGCGTACGATGAGATCAAGCAGGGACAAAGGCGAAATCCCGCTAGGGCGCTTAGTCTCGAGAAACGAAACCACAACGTAACAGCGCCCAACGAATTGGCGCTCGAGGTTGCCAACTTTGCATTTCGGAGAGAGCGGCCAATCAATTCAACGCAGGACCACAACTACGTCAGTGCAATCGCACGGAGTTTCGATGCAATTGCAAATAGACGTAAGCAAATTCTGAAACGGCAGCCGTTCTTGGAATCAGAAATGCCGTACAAGGCTGTGGTTGCATTGCCGTCGGTCTTCGCGCTTCACCATGGCCCCGCTCGATCGCTAAAAAATCCCATTGCGAAGGCTGATAGAGATGCAATTCGTAAAGTGATTCGTTACTTCGTCCGGGGTGAGACGTTCGCAATGAGGGGTGAAGACACTGACTTACTTCCAGCTCTTGAAAATAGGTTCTGTCAATTTATAATTCAGATGCGTAGCGAAGAGTTGAGCGCGTTCACCGTCGCTGTGGCTATGTATACAGTTAGCTGCTTTGCCCCTGCATTGAGGCTTCCCCCCGGAGTAAATAAAGTTCGCGAGCAATTGTTCAAGATTGGAAACTGTAGCCGAGGGAATTCACCGCACAGGCGCTTTAAGCTAAACAAATTAGTGGGGCTAGCAGAAGCGCAAATGTTAGAGGTTGTTCCGAAAGAACTTATGAGTCGGATAACGTCGCTCTGCGATGGACGCGGGAGTATAAAGCTGCTCACGGATCTTCCTCTCGAATGGATTCCGATAAATGGCGTCCCTTTAGCGCTGAGGCAGGACTGCAGTCGAATACCTGTTACGCCTGGCAATCTGTTTTTTGGAGAATCCTGCCCACACGGCAAATTGGTTCTGAATTCGTTAGCGCTAGACGAGGTCTTAATAATCCGATCGTTCGGAAAGAGTGATCCTATTCGCGGCGTATTGGAGCGAGCCATCCGTCTTTTTAGCGCAGATGCGGGTAAGGACTATCCCAAGTATCGGTTTGTCGATGTCGAGAATGAACAGAGCCTAAGGGCGGCGCTCAACGGATTCGAGGGGGCGATAGTTATATTCGACTGTCATGGACATTGGGGCCAACGAGACGATGTTGGAACGTTAATGATTGGAGGTCAGCCGTTGGATGTGTGGGGTCTTCGCGGCAAGGCCAAAATTCCGCCGATTGTGATTTTGGGCGCTTGTGATACACATCCGCTGGATGGTTCACACGCGTCGGTAGGCAACGGAATGATCGCTTGCGGTGCCCTGACTGTTCTTGCCACTACGTTACCGATTGACGTACTAAAATCTTCAATGTTTGTGGCACGATTGTTGTTTAGGATGAAGTCATATGTCGAGATTCATACCCAACAACTCGATCGCCCGTTATCCTGGGTCAGAGTGATAAGCGGCATGCAGCGAATGACCTACGTAACAGAGGTTCTACAAGAATTGATTTCCCCGGGGGGGATCTCTCTGTCTGAAGACGCGCGAAGGAAGATCGGCTATCAGGCTAACAATTGGATAAATTCTGGCGAACCGGCATGGTACGAACGAACCGTCCGGTTTATTGCGTCCAGCGCGGATATTGAGCGAAGCCGGCTCAACAAACTCATTGCGGAGAGAGCGAAAATAACGGATTGTCTGAAGTATGTTCAACTCGGCAACCCTGACAGAATTTGGATCGCGAGTAAGTCCATGAGCGTGGCGAATAGGAGGCTGCAATCAGGGAGCCGACAGACCCTCTCGTGAGGTTGCCTACTTAGGCTTCTTCTTTGATGCTGGTTTTGCTTGCGCCGGGGATTGGCCCGGAATCGGGTTTCCAAGACCCCAAGCGGTCAGTGCATCGTCCAAGTTGAATAGATGTTGCGCATTCTTTAGCCAAGACATATGGGGACTAGCCGATTGGCTATGAGGAGCTATCCTTGGCTTGTCGATTTGGACCCGCGCAGGAACGTTCATGCTGCTTCCAAGAACAATTGCTTCACCAGCCGACAAAATCGTTATTTGGTCAAGGAGGCGGCGAGCTTGACTTGGAACAATCCGCCGAAAGTGATCAATATCATCTGGATTCTGGAGTCTATGCATTATGAAGTTTGCGCATTGACTGAGTATTGTTGCACTCACATCGCCGGGGCGTTGGCTAGCAACTATCAAGGAAAGCCCAAACTTTCTGCCCTCCTTGGCAATTCGCTCAAACGCATCCCTGGATACACCAACTCCGCGAGTTTCATTTTGTCGGATCGGAGTAACGTAATTGTGTGCTTCTTCAAGAACAATCGCCCAAGGCTCATGGAAGCGCTTATCTGAGCTAGTGTGCTCGCGCAGATCAAGTAACAGACGTCCAATTATTCCACAAATATATGGGAGCACTTCGTGCCCAATCATTGAACAATCGATGATGCATGTGTCATTGCCGCTCTCGTTTACCCCTATGCCCAGTCGAGAAAGCCAATCAGCAAAGGACGTTATCTTCAGTGAGTCATAGTTTAGAAAACAGGACCAACGCTGATCTTGAAGGCGATTACCAATTCTTAGTTGGAGGCCGCGCAAAAACTGCCGAAATCCATGCTCGCCTTCATCTATACGCGCGGCCTCGAGGAGCTTTGCTGGGTCGCGCAGATAGCTCAAATCAAAGTAGATTGGTTTGTCTGCAGATTGTTGGCTCAGATCGAAGTTCTTAGGATTTTGCTCATCAAGAGCTGTCTTTAGGCTGGCAATTCGCTGCGTAAGCTCAACCTCGTCCGCACCGAACGAGCTGTGATCGGATTCATGGGCTTTCAGAAGAGAACCAATGGCGCCGATATCGCTGTTTGCGGACGAGGAAGGAGTGAGCGTTCCCGCATAGCCAATAAAGGCATCCCAGATCTGACCTGCGTTCTTTCCCTTGTATGGCCCTTTCCCGGAGTGAATTAGGTCGACAAGGCTATCTAATCGGATGACACACTCGCGCACACCGCTCGATAGCGATACGGAACCACCACCTTTCGCTAGAGACCATAGGTTCACAAGAGCAGGTTGCTGCGTTTGTTCGGCGACGCTCAACCATTCGCAGACCTCGCTTGTGCTCATCAGCCATATTGGTAGTCCGAATTCTTTGCCGTTGACGTATAGGTGATTGGGTTTCTTGCCTCCAACTACCCCCGCCTTGGAGAAGGCATTTCCATATTCACCGTTGATGTCAAGAATAAAAAAGCGGGGACGCCCACCGGCGCGGTCATGAAGTGCACTTTGAACAAGTTGGCAAACAGTGTTTGATTTGCCCGAGCCTGTATTTCCCACAATCGCTAGTGGTCGTGAGAACAAGTCGTTATATGAGGCCTTAACAAGTTGCTGCGCAGGAGCGGTCGCGAGGCCTAGCCTAATCGCTGAGTCGTAATCTTCGCCAGATACGTTTCCTTCGGGTTGGTTTCGTAGTGGTGCATCTTCGAATACTGACTTAAGTGTTGGGGACGATGCGAGTTCAGCCGGCATCCCGAGGGTGGGTAACGCGCCTAGTCCTGCGTCGAAGCGAAGGGCGCCCGATGGGGGTTTGGGCCGGACCGACCCTAGTAGTTGGACAGTCGCCGTGCGGCGAGGGCGGGCGAGTTGAAGCGTTAGCTCTTCATCCGAGGGATCGTAGGTCTCCCGCGAGTCCAGATCGGTAATGATTCCTACGGCCCTTTGGCCAGGCCCTAGTTCAAATGTCACGTAAGCATTTATTGATATGGCATTGCTGGTGCCGTGGACGTGAGAACGGACGGCACTTCGAACTTCCTGCGATAGTTCGACGGTCACCCGGAAACCGTGAACGGCGACAACGTTGCCAATTGTGGTTTCATTCATGTGATGCGTTGCCCGCTTAAGGCACCCCACGTAATCCGTCGGCAATCTTGCGCACCCGAACCCACTCCTCTAGCCAAGCTACATTTGGTAGGACATTTGTCGCGAGATCGTCAAAAGTGGCGGGGGTTGTAGGCCCAATCGACATTGGCGTATCGAAACCTTCCAGAAGATATACGCGGGCACCGATTGCCTGATATCCCTCTAGGCGACTCCTTAGGTTTGGGTTTGGAGCGGGCTCTACTACGAGCATTACAAAGCTTGGATTGATCAAAGCGTCTTCAACTATTCGCGTGACGTGATTATCGCCAAATCCATAGCCGGAAATGAGCAAGAAGCTCTGTGGCAATTGCAGCGACTGATGAAATATTCTGAATAGATGAGCGTATGGGAGATCCAGTGTTTCAATGTATTTTGACGCGGTTGGCAGAATGCCCAATGTTCCAGGTAACGTAGAAGACAAGGTATCGAACTCAACGGCCGAAACCTTCGATGTCTTGGAGAAGCTATCTCTGAACGTTTGATACTTCGCAAGGTCCGGATGCGCCGCAAAGATTCCGGGACTTGATGCCCTTTCCCACCAATGTATCGATCCGTGAAGTTTAAACAAATGCAAAAATTTGTCGTATCGCCGAACCTTGCCTTCTCCGATGTCGCCCGGGAAATAGATGTCAAGTGAGTAGCACGATGGATCAAACTTCGGCTGGGCTTTTCCGACAAAGCCATCCCAATAATGGATTCCTAGATGATCCAATGCCTGTTCTATCAATGTGTCGTAGTTGAGGGTGAAAATTCGCGTTCGGCCGAGCGATGGGTCTCGCGCGAGGAGCTTTGTAACGAAAGCGTGGTGTGCGGTAGGTGTGGTCGTCGGGGCAGGTAAAGGGAGCGCGCAGAACAAGAAGATAGTGCGACGCAAGTCGTCGATCAGTAGTTGAAGATTGCTTATAGATGGGGTTGGGCCTGAGCGCCAGGTGATGCTGGTCGCAATAGATTTGGCGTTACTCAGTAAAGCGTGCGCAGTCACCAATTGCGATAGCCATTCTTCAAAGCCGGGTGCTCCACCTGTTGCGACCTCTCCCTGCCGCGCTGCAATGAATGCAGCGAGTTCGCTATTGGCTTTGTCGCTGTAGTACGCCAGTAGAAGCTGCAGTACGGACCGTTCTAAGTTAGGGAGAGTCTTTCCTCCGCGTCCCACTGAAGCCCCGGCCGCCAAAAGAACAAGGACGTTTTCCATGCGTAGCCACTGTGCAAGCAGAGATTGCAGACGCACGAGTTCCTCGCTCGCGTCTGTGCTACTCGCGTCGGGCGCAAGCAGATCCTTGGAAGTCGGCCCTGATAGGCGATACCTTCGGGTCGAAGCCGTCGGTACTGAACTCATTGGTCTCCCCTCTGAATTCTTACTGATCTATTCTTACACGTTAACGGTCACCTCTATGGGCATAAACGCTGGATTTGCAACGCAGTTCGGGTCCAAGCCGCTTTCCGGGAAGATCTCCGTGAAGTTCGGTGGCCGGTGAGGGTGACTGTCAGAGGTGGTCCCGGGCACTTCGCCGACTAGGGCGTGCTCGACCGGCGCGACCTGGACAAGCACCACATCCGGGTGGTGAGCTGCGAGAGCCCGATAGTGATCCTCGACCACCGAGGCGTACCCCCATGACGCCCTAAGCCGCGAACGCCGCCCGCCGCCGATACAATGCCCGCAGGGGGAACACCCGTGTCACGCAGGCACCAGTGGCTGGTCTTCGGCGTATCGATGCGCTTCGCGGTGCTGCTCGGCGCGGTATTCGGCGTGTTCGCCGGCGCTGCCTCCTTCGAGCCGCCGCTCGCCGGCGCCGCGTTCGGCGCGCTCAGCACGGCGATCTACGCGTTGGTGCTGATGGGGCTGCTGGGCGGGGCGGAAATCTTCCTGCCGACCACACGCCTCGGCCGCGCGCTCGGCCGCGCGCCCTTCTTCGCCGTGGTGGCGGTGAAATCCGTCGTCTACTCCGCGGTGGTGGTGGCCGTCGTGGTCGGAAAACTGGGGCCGCGCATCGCGCTGTTCGCCTTCGACGCGGACCTCGTCGCGGGCTTCGATGCGCAGCTCCAGTCGAAGCTGCCGCGCGGTTACGTCGCCGCGGTGTTGGCGCTGACGGGGTTCTTCATGGTCCTGCTGCGCCACGCGGCGCAGCTGATCGGCGAGCGCAGCTTCCGCGACATCGTGCTCGGCCGCTACCGCCGGCCGCGCGCGGAGGAGCGGTTTTTCCTCTTCATCGACATCGTCGGCTCCACGCCGGTCGCGGAACGCCTGGGGCCGCTGTCGGTGCACCGCTACCTGGACCGGGTCTTCCAGGCGGCCTCCGGCCCGATCGACGAGCACCGCGGCGAGGTCTACCAGTACGTGGGCGACGAAATCGTGGTGACCTGGACTGTGGCGGAGGGCCGCGCGGAGGCGCGGCCGCTCGCGTGCCTGTTCGGCATCGTGGCGGCACTGGCGCAGGCGGCGCCCGAATTCGAGCGCGTGTTCGGCGCGGTGCCGAAGCTGCGCGCGGCGCTGCACGCGGGCGAGGTGGTGACCGGCGAAGTCGGCGGCAGCCGGCGCGCGATCGTGTTCCATGGCGACGTGATGAACGCCACCTCGCGCCTCGAGAACCTGACCCGCACGCTGGGCCATCCGTACCTCGTATCGGAAGACGCGCTCGCGCGTCTCGAGGGCGCGGAGGCCTATGCGCTCACGGACCTGGGCCCGCAGTCGCTGCGCGGCAAGGATGCGCCGCTGCGCGTGTACGCGGTCGCGGCGAAGCTTTAAGCTTCAACACTCTTCGGCGAGGTTCCGATGCTGGTCCTGCACCACGCCTGGCCCTCGAGCGCGTCGCGCCGGGTACGGCTGTGCCTGGAGGAGAAGGGCCTCGCCTACGAGAGCCATGCCGTCGACCTGGCGAAGCTGGAGCATCACTCGCCGGAATACCTGAAGATCAATCCGAATGGCGTGATACCGACGCTGGTGCACGACGGCCGGGCGCTCTACGAGAGCGGGACGATCTGCGAATACCTTGACGAGGTGTTCCCGGAGCCGCCGCTGCGGCCGGCGGATGCCTGGGGTCGCGCGACGATGCGCAACTGGATCCGGTATGCCGATGAGCGGATCGGCAACCTGATCATCTTCAACTGGCGCCACGACCTGCAGAAGGTCGCCGAGAAGTGGTCGGACGAGGAGCTGGCGGAGCGGCTGAAGAAGATCCCGAGCAAGGAGCGGCGCGAAGCCTGGCTGCGCGTCGCGCGGCGGCCCTACACCGAGGAGGAGCGCGCGGAGGCGCGCGCGAAGCTCGTGCAGATGCTGGGCCGCATGGAAGAGGCGCTGAAGGCCGCGGCATGGCTCGCCGGGGAGCGCTATTCGATCGCGGACATCGCGCTCGTGCCGTTCGTCAAGCGCATCGACGAGGAGATCGCGCCGGACGAGACGGGAGCGGGCAGGCATCCCCGCGTCGCGCAATGGTGGGCGGCGATCCAGGCGCGACCGGCGTTCGCGCGCGCCCGGATCGGACCGTTCGTGGAAACCTTGTCCTAGCGTCGTTCCCGAAACCGCGCCAGTGCCTCGCTCAACCAGACGCGGCTCAATACCGGCGGCTTGACGCCGCACCTGACCTGGTAGGGGATGCCCGAGAGGCTGCTTTCCGACGCGGCGTTCGCGATAAAGTCCTGGGCGGTGCCTATCTTGTCCCGCCTCGCGAGATAGTCGTACTTGGTCCGAATATGCCCCTGTGCGGCCTTGGCGTCGCTCCAGGAGCCGTTGCGATAGAACTCGCAGCCGGAAGTCTCGACGTAGGCGAGCAGGTAATCGACTTCCTGTTGCACGCTGGGGGACGGTGCGGCGCCCGCAACCAGCGGGGCGGCCAACGCCATCGCGAGGACCCATGGCCTTGCTGTCGTGAATGTTCGCATGGCGTGCATCATCGGGGCGGCGGCGCCCGATTGCCAGCAGGCAATTGAAACAAGCTGTAAACGTCGCCGCGCCAGTAGAAAGGTGATTTTCGGGCCGATACTTTGTGCTTCAACCCTCAACGGAGGGGGTGACCATGACGAAAGCGAACACTGAAAGAGGAGTACGGATCGGGCCGATGGCGGACGCCGGCCGGCGCTCGGTTTTACGCGGGATGCTGGCCCTCGGCGGCGCGCTCGCCGTGGGCGGGTGCGGCACGGCGTCGCAGCTGGGCGTGGGCACCGGCGGGAGCGCGCGCCTTGCCGGAGGGCGTTTTTCCGTCCGCTGGCTGGGCGGTGGCGTGGTGGAACTCGCAACGCCGGATTACAAGCAGATCGCCTACGGCGATGCATGGATCTGGAACAACGCCGGCTGGACGCGGTTCAACGTGCAGAAGCCGCCGGAATACGCCTCCAAGGAGGGTTTTGCGAAGTACGTCGCCGGCAAGAAGCCGGAGGCGGTCTTCGTTCTGCTCACGCACGACCACGGCGACCACATCGGCGACTACTTCGAGATGCTGAAGGTGCTGGTCGACGCCGGCGTGCCGGTGATGACGGCGGGCCAGAGCGACCTCATGCGCAAGGGCCTCGTCCCCGATTTCAAGAAGGCCGGCCTCGATCCCGCCAAGATCGTGGTCAACGGCGGCGCGGGCATGAACTTCGGCGGCGCCGCCGGGCACGGCGCAATGTCGGTGGGGCTGGTGCCCGCGGTCCACTCGAACCTCGCCGGCTTTCCGGCCGCCGGGTTCATGCTGGACATCGGCGGCGCGCGCGTCTACATCAGCGGCGACACCGACCTCTATGGAGACATGAAGATGATCGGCGAGCGCTACCAGCCGAACGTCGCGATCATATGCGCGGGCAACGGCCCCTTCACGATGGGACCGGAGCAAGCCGCCCGCGCATGCCAGTGGCTCGGGGTGCAGCACGCGATTCCGGTGCATTACGCGCACAACCCGCTCGTACGAGGCGTCGAGGCGGGCGAGCAGTTCCGCAGCGCTCTGGCGCAGATCGCGCCGGGCGTGCAGGTGACGGTGATGAAACCGGGCGATACGCAGATGATCTCGGTCTGACGCTTCGGCCCGCCGCCGCGATCCCGCACGCGCCCCTCGGCTTGCGCATCCAAGCCGAAAGCCGCGTGGCTCTAAGGTCGCAAAATGCGACCTTAAAGCGCGGCCAGCACGTGAAGTATCCGCCTTACGGAGATCGACGGCACGTTGCTCCGGCACGACACCGCATTGCGCGATATCTATCGCAAGCTGCTGCCGCTGCTGCAACCTCCGCCGGATCCGCCGAAGCGCCGGATCGGCTTCCATACTGGCGACGAGTGAGGTAAATTCGCCCGCTGGTTCAGACGATTTCACCGGAAAGGAGCGCGCCCCATGACGTAGTTGTCCTTCACAGGAGACACGTCATGTCACGTACGTATCGCCGTCGCGGCGAGCGCCACGAGTATCGCTGGGTGCTGCGCGACCGGAGCGACGCCACGCACTGGTGGGCGCACGCGCTGCTCGATCGTCATTCGCGCGAGGGCCGTCGCGCAATCGCTCGCTTTCACTCGGACGCCGAAATCACCATCCGGAGCAGTGCGCCGCGCTGGTACCGTCGGGAGTTCGACCACCGATTACGCACCATGAATGATCGCCAGCTTCGCCGCTGGCTCGTCGACCCTGCTTATGACCCGGTCATGCAGATCCGGCACCGCCACGATGCCAACTGGAGCTGGTGGTGATATGCGTTGAAAGACGGGCATGGCGCGCGCGCGAGAGGCGCATGGCCTGCCAGCCCGGCCCCTCGGACGCAAGCTGCATCGCGCCCGCGACGCGACCCTTGCCGTAGGCGCCGACGGCCTCTGCGGGAAGCTGCGCAGGATTTGCCGGGATCGAAAACAATCTTCGCGCCGCGTCCTACGGCAGGTTGCGCAAGGTCTCGGCGCGGAGTTGCGCTTCCTCGGCGGCGGCCTCTTCGCCACGAGCAGGCTGCACGGAGACGAGGAGGACAGACAAGCCGAGCGCGTTCGTCCCGTGGTCCATTTCTGAAATCTTCGCACTTCGCGGGGGGGCTGAACGGAAGGGCGAAATATTGAACTGGTCGCATATTGCGACCAGTTCCGCGAGCCGCCGTCGCCGGGCGCGCTAGGTGGTGCCGCGCGTCTTGCGGATTCGAAGCAGACCCGGGGAAAGTACCGAGAACGCCTCGGGAAGCTCGCCCGCGCGCCCGGAAACTGCCTCGACTACCAGCCGCGCCTTCAACGAGACCGAAAGCCCGGCCAAACGGATCAGCATTACGCCTTCGCTCGCCTTGCCGAGGCGATACACGAGTTCGCCGAAATCCTTGTCGCTCGTCAGGAGCAGCCGGCCCTCGGCGGCGGCTTTCCCAAGAACTTCATCGTCCGCGGCCGCAGGGTCGGTTTCCGCCGCGTACGCGACGTCGAAACCGGCGGCGCGCAGGGCTTCGACGATCTGCCGATCAACCCCCTCGTCCGCGTACAGATTCAAGCGGCCGTGGGTACCAGCGGATAGACGTGATCGCCCTTGAGAGCATGCGCAGCGAAATCGAGCGCGGCGAGGATGTGATCGCGGTTGAGCCTGGGATGCGCCGCGACGATCTGCTCGATCGTTTCGCCAGCCGCAAGCTTTTCCAGAATCAGCTCGACCGTGATCCGGGTGCCGGCGATCACCGGCTTGCCCATCATGACTTCCGGCCTGATTTCAATCAGTCGTTGGTTCATTTGCGCCTCCGCGACGAGTATATCTCAGCGCGCCCGGAATCGATTCGAGGTCCACATCCAGATGCCGCGGCCCGACACGAACGACTACCCGTCTCCCAACGCCCGCACCGCCTCCACCACCGCCATCGGCGCCTCGCGCGGCAGGAAATGCCCCGCCACCGGCACCACCTTGCGCTCGTAGCGCGCGCCGAAGTGGCGCGCCGCGTTCTCCGATTGCTCAGGCGGCCCCACGCCGTCGCACGCGCCGTGCAGGACGATGGCCGGAACGGCGATCGCCGGCTGGGCGGCCAGCCGGCGCTCAAGCTCGTCGTACGCCGGATCGCCCGGTGCGCCGGCGTAGCGGTGGCGATACGACTGGATCGTGACGTCTACGAAGTCGGGATTGTCGAAGCTCGCGGCGGTCGCTTCGAACTCCGTATCGTCGAAAGCCCAGTTGGGCGACCACTGCCGCCACAGCAGGCGCGCGATGTCGCGCCGGTTCTGCGCCAGGCCCGCGCGGCCGCGCTCGGTGTGGAAGTACCACTGGTACCAGTAGCGGTGCTCCTGCGCCGCGGGCGCCGGGCGCGCGGCGCGCGCGATGTCCTGGATGTTGTAGCCGTTGATGGTGACCAGGCCCCGCACGCGTTCCGGCCACAGAGCCGCCGCGACGCAGGCGGCCCGGCCACCCCAGTCGTAGCCCGCCAGCAGCGCCTCGCGCACGCCGAGCGCATCGAGGAAATCGCGCAGGTCCGCGCCGAGCGCCGCCTGCTGGCCCGAACGCGGCGTCTGCGGGTCGAGGAAGCGCGTCGGCCCGAAGCCGCGCAGCCACGGCACGAGCACCCGGTAGCCGGCGGCAGCGAGCGAGGGTGCTGCGCCGTCCCAGTCGTGCACGTCGGAAGGCCACCCGTGCAACAACACCACGGCGGGCCCGTCGCCGGGCCCGTACTCAAGGTAGGCGATGTCGAGGGTGGGCGTGCGGATGTTGCGCGGCAAGGATTCCTCGGTGCGTCGGTGCGGGAAGGAGCCCCGATTCTAGCCACGCTCGCACCGCAGGTCTCCGTCGCAAGCCGCTGCACTCAAGCGCAGCGAGTCAACGAAGCTTGCGCCTTCGCGTTTCACTGACGTGTCCTCCTACCGCGAATGCTAGACTTGCCGTGTTCCAGTCAAGGCAAATGACCACATCATTCGCACTCACCCCGGCGCAGCAGCGCCGCCTGGAGAAGCTCTCCAGGGACGCCGACCGTTCGGCTGGCGAAACCCTCCGCTTCGTTCTAAGGGACGGGTTTGAGTTCTGCGAATGGGAAGTGCGCGAAAGTCGCGCGGCGGATGGGGAGACGAAGAGGCGCGGATCGGTGCCCGACGGTGAGGCGCAGCGACGGGTCCGGCAGTTGATCGACTCCGCCCATGGCCGCCGGCGCTCTCGCAAGGCGGCTTGAGTGGTCGCCGGGCGCGCTTGACGCCTACCTGGGCACCGTCGCATTGATCGCGGCGGAAGACCCGGTCACGGCCCGGCAGTTCGTTGAACGGGTGCAACAGTCTCTCTCTGCAATCCTCGCTCATCCATTCATCGGTACGCCGGCGACCCGGCGCGGCGAACGGCGACATCCGGTGCCCGGGACGGGACATGTGATCAACTACCGCGTGAAGCGCAGTTCGGTCC
The DNA here is from genome assembly GCA_017880775.1 of Burkholderiales bacterium. GTDB lineage: Bacteria > Pseudomonadota > Gammaproteobacteria > Burkholderiales > SG8-39 > JADGRQ01. Next base: position 43,471 of record JADGRQ010000014.1, read on the forward strand.
GCATCCAGCTCTGGTATCGCGCGCGGCAGCACATTAGTTAACGCCACGTTCCGCGCTGTCGAGTCCACAACCCAAGCGCGAACCACCTACGCTACCGGTTCGATGACGCGCGAGCGTGCGTTACCATCGCCGCGAGACACGCGCTTTGCGGAGGCCGGATGATTCCCAGCGAAGAACAGCGTCATATCCGCGATGCCGCGCGCGCGTTCGCGCAGAAGGAGATCGTGCCGCACGCGGCGCAATGGGACCGCGACTGCACGGTGCCGGTCGAAGTGCTGCGCGCCATGGGCCCGCTCGGGCTGATGGGCATGTGCGTCGCCCCGGAATGGGGCGGCGCGGGCGCCGATTTCGTCTCGTATGCGCTCGCGACAGAGGAGATCGCCGCCGGCGACTGCGGCCTGTGCAACATGATGTGCGTCAACAACTCGCCCAACTGCGCGATGCTGGAGGAACACGGCACCGGCGCGCAGAAGGAGCGCTTCCTGCGGCCGCTCGCCTCGGGGCGGCAATCGAGCGCGTTCCTGCTCACGGAACCTCAGGCGGGCTCGGATGCGTCGGCGCTCACCACTCGCGCCGTGAAAAAGGGCGATCGCTACGTCATCCACGGCACCAAGCAGTTCATCACCGCAGGTAGAAGCGCGGACCTCGCCTTCATCGTCGCGGTGACCGACCCGTCCGCCGGAAAGCGCGGCATGTCGATGTTCGTGACGCCGACCGGCGTCGCCGGCTATCGCGTCGCGCGCGAGGAGTCGAAGCTCGGGCACCGGGCCGCCGATACCTGCCAGATCGCGCTCGAGGGCCTCGAAGTCCCCGAGGAAAACATGATCGGCATGCCGGGCGCTGGCTATCGCATCGCGCTCGCCTACCTGGAGAACGGCCGCATCGGCGTCGCCGCCCAGGCGGTAGGCGTGGCGCGTGCCGCATTCGAGGCGGCGCTGCGCTACGCCCGGGTGCGCGAAGCGTTCGGCAAGCCGATCATCGATCACCAGGGCGTCGCGTTCCGCCTCGCGGACATGGCAACCAAGCTCGAGGCGGCGCGCCAACTGACGCTGCACGCCGCGGCGCTGAAGGACGCGGGCCGGCCCTGCCTGCAGGAGGCGTCGATGGCGAAGGTTTTCGCATCCGATGCAGCCGAGCGCATCTGCTCGGATGCGATCCAGGTCCACGGCGGTTACGGCTACCTCAACGACTTTCCCGTCGAGAAGTACTGGAGGGACGTGCGCGTGCTCTCGATCTACGAGGGCACGAACGATATCCAGCGGATGGTGATCGGACGCATGCTCGCGTGAACCCCGCTACCGGCCTGTTCCTCACCGTCACCCTGCCGCTTGCCGCGCTGAACGCGATCAACCAGGCCTCGCGCACGGTGATGGCGATCATCGGGCCCGTGCTGGCGGTGGAGTTTTCGCTGTCGGCGAGCGAGCTGGGCCTCCTCGCTGCGTGCATGTTCGCGTCGTATGCGGTCGCGCAACTGCCGGTCGGCATCGCGCTCGATATGCTCGGACCGCGCCGCGTGCAGGCCGCCTTCAGCCTGGTGGCCGCCGCCGGCTTCACCGTGTTCGCGCTTTCAGACGGCCTGCCAGGCTTCGCGCTCGCGCGCGTGATCCTGGGCGTCGGCGTCTCGGCGGGGCTGATCGCGATCCTCAAGGCCAACACGCAGTGGTTCGCGCCCGCTCAGGTGGCGGGCATGACCGGGATTGCGATGGCGGTGGGCGCGATGGGCAGCGTGCTCACCACCGCGCCGGTCGAGGCGGCGCTGCCGATGCTTGGCTGGCGCGGCGTGTTCTGGCTGCTCGCCGGCCTGTCGGTCGTGGTTGCGGTCTGGATCTTCGTTTCGGTCCGGGACAAGCCCGCGCGCGCCGCACGCCGCGCGCTCAAGGCCGAGCTTGCGGTCATGGGGGCGATTCTCGGCTCGCGCCGGTTCTGGCGCTATGGGCCGGCCGTCGCGATGCTGTCCATCCTCAACTTCACGTACCTCGGCCTGTGGGCCGGGCCGTGGCTGCGCGACGTCGCTGGCTATGATGGCCCGGCGCGGGCGAATACGCTGCTGCTCTATACGCTCGCCATGCTGGCCGGGAGCATCACGATCGGGCAGGTCGCCAGCCGCGTCCAGGCACGCGGCTACCCGGCGATGCTGGTGCCGGCGCTGTGCATCGCCGGCTTGGTGGCCGCTGAGATCGGCCTCGCGCTGCAGCCGACCGGCGCCACGGCAGTGACGGTCCTCTGGGTGGCGTTCGCCTTCTTCGCGTCGGGCGGCCCCTCGGGCTACGTCGCCGTCGGCCAGATGTTCCCGCCCGAGCAGATGGGCCGCGTCTCCACCGCCATCAACACGCTCACACTGAGCGGGGCGTTCCTGCTGCAGTCGGCGATCGGCGCGATCCTCGACCTCTGGCCGCGCGCCGCGGCCGGCGGCTGGGATGCGCGCGGCTATTCGGCCGCGCTCGCGCTGTCGGTGGTAATGCAGGTCCTCATCGCCCTGCGCGTGACACGAAAGTGAGGCGCTGCTGGGGAAGAAGGCCGCGTGACCCCGCAGCAGTCCGCCCGGCTTACGCCGCCTGCTTCCAGTGCGGCGGATAGGTGCGCTCGCAGCCAGGTTGCGTCTCGACCCGCTTCCGCCAGCGCCCGATGGCGGGATAGCGCTTCGCGATCGAGCCGAGATCGAGGCCGAGTGGCTGCGCTGCGGCGTTGACGCCCGCGCGTTCCACCAGCATGGTTTCGGGATACCACCAGATGTCGGCGGCCGACGGCCTGGCGCCGGCCAGCCAGTCGGCCGTCGTGAGGATCTTCTCGATGCGGGCGAGCTCGCCGTGCAGGGACTCGGCCGCGGCCTTCATCGCGTCCGCCTTCTCGTTCACGCCGCCGAAGAAGATCGGCGCAATCACCGTGAAGGCCGGCAGGTCGAAATAGTAGATGCACTCGGAAATTTCCCGCCAGATGGCGGCGGCTTCGGCCGGGGTGCGGCCGAACAGGGCGGGCTCGGGCTGTTTTCTGTCCAGGTAATTCATGATGGCGAGCGTTTCATAAAGGGTGACGTCGCCGTCCTTCAGCACCGGTACCTTGCCGCGCGGGTTCATCGCAATGAAGCCCGGCGCCTTGTGCTCGCCTTTCGAAAAATTGATCAGCTTCGAAGTGTAGGGAATCTGCTTCCATTCGAGTGTCAACAGCGCGCGCCACGCGAACGGGCTGCCGCTGCCCCAGTAAAGTTCGATTGCCATGAAGTTCTCCTCTCTGTCGGTTGACCGGCCGGCACTGCGCCGGGCCGCATCACACTACGCATTGCGCCGCCCCCAGTCGCGCAGCGCCTTCATCACCGGCCCAAGGCTCCTGCCCTTGTCCGTCAGGTGATATTCGAGCCGCGGCGGGTGCTCGCTGTAGAGCTTGCGCTCGATCAGGCCGCCGGCTTCCATGGCTTTCAGCCTTGCCGAGAGGGTGTTGGGCGCGACGCCCGTGAGGGACTCCTGGAAGTCCTGGTAGCGACGCGGGCCTTTCAGCAGCAGGTCGCGCAGGATCAGGATCGACCAGCGCTCCCCGATCATGTCGAGGGTCCTCGCGAAACGCCGCGGTGCAGGCGGCGAAGGCGGGCAAGACCCTGCCGGAGGGCTCGGTGCTGTTCGCCGAGGTCCACGCAGCAAGGCTCGACTCCGACCAGAAGCCGGTCACGGGCAGCGACGGCTTCTACGTGGCGGAAAAGCTGATGTTCTACACGGCGATGGCGAGCGGCGCGGGGTGGGGCAAGGAGGTTCCCGACATGCTGCGCAACGCAGACTGGAACTATGCCGTGTTCACGCTCGACAAGCAGCAGCGGCCCGGCGTGAATCAGGCCGAGTGCTACGCCTGCCACTAGCCGCTGGACAAGGTGAGCTACGTGTTCACGCTGAAGGAGCTCGCCGCGGCGAAGTAGGCGGGCTGCTCCGTCCCCTTCGCCGCGCTTGTCGAGGTCGCCGGGGGGGAAGGTCTGCGCGGGAGCGTTGATCCAGGTCAAACCCGGGTTGGTGAGCGCCACGGGTTTGTCCTGCGTCAATATGCGGTCGCATCGCGATGCCAGGATCGCGGCATATGCGGAGCCGATCATGAACACCGATGATTCACTCACGCCTGCTCGGGGACTGATGCTGGGAGTCTTGTTTTCGTTAGCCTTTTGGGCGCTCCTCCTCATGTGGCTCACAACACGGTTCTAGACGACACGAACGCACACGAATCCCGGTCCGCAGGAGAACGCCCATGAATGTTGCATCGGTCACGCGCGGGCTCCTCCGCGCAGCACTGGCCGCGGGCCTCGCGCTCGCCGCATCCGCCGCGAACGTGCCGCGCTGGTGGCAGTGGCGCATGGACCACGTGCCGGGCTGGACGGCGCGGCACTTGAGGAAGTAGCTGCGCTTGTCCGCTCGGTGCAACCGAAGAGCAGGTGCGGGACTTACTCCGTCAAAAGAGGCGTTCAGCAAGTTCCGCGAGGCGCCGGGCACGCTCCTCGGCATTCGGGGGAACTGATTCGAACCGGCGCGACGCGATCGCATGCGGGGCGACGATCGTCACCTCCGATCCGGGAAGAGGGATCAGTGCCGATGCGAGCGCGAGGGCGGCGCTGCCCTCGGAGCGGATGCATACATGAGAGTGCACCGTATCGCTGGCAATGTGATTCCGGAGGGCAAGCGCGCCCGCGCTTCCGGCAGGGTACCGCGCCGCCGGCGCGCGATGGCCGCCGGGCCGCTCCGCGACGACGAGCGTGCCGTCCTCGGCGATGTCCACGCCGTAGTAGCGCTCGGGACGCGGCACAGACGCGGTTCTCATGGCTGTGAGCTTTGCGGCCTGTGGACGTACAGGGCGTCTTGCACCTCCGGCGGCAGATCGACCGCCCGGGTGTAGTAGCCGGACGCCACCACAATCAGGAACACCAACCCCGGAGCCCAAAGGCGCCGGAGCACAGCGGCGAATTTTTTGGCGATACGCATGCGTGACTCCTTTCCGATGCCAAGATAGTAGGAGCCGCGCCGTAAGAACGGCGTAAAGAGTCGATTCGCTGCGGTAAGAACGGCGTAAAGAGTCATTTCGCCGCGTCGCTCAGGATGCCGCCATCTGCCCTCGGCCGGTAGATCGCCGTGTGCCGCACCTCCGCGACCGGCCGCATGCCCTCGCTCAGCACCAGGACGTCTAGCTCCACGAACAGGTGCCCCTTGCGTTCGTAGTTTCCGACCACGCGCGAGCGCGCCGTCAAGGTTTCGCCGACATGAGCAACGCTGAAGTTCTGCACCGCGCTGCCGACGTGGATCCACGGCCCGAGTCGCACGTTTTGCAGGAGCGCGAAATTGCACATCCGCAGCACCGTGCCGGGATGCACGAGGTTCTCGCGCGGATACAGTTGCTCGGTTTCGCGCACGTCCCGAAGATAGCCGGCGGCGAGCTCGGCGCCCACCTCCAACGGAAATGAATTCAGGCAGCCGCCGACCGGCAGCGTCGCCGGGCTCGCAGGCGAACGGTTCTCCGTCGCAGGCGGGCTGGCCGGCGGGAAGAGCTCCAGCACCGGCACAGCCGCGGCGTTTGCCGGAAGGCGCGCCGATCCGCTCGCGCAGCACCTGCCCCGGGACGTCAGCTCGATCGCAATCGCGTCGCCGTCTTCGCGCCCGGCCACCTCGGCAATTTCCCCGTCATAGACCGGATGGGTGAACCGGCACTGCGCCGTCCCGCGCTCGAGAAACGCGCGGCCCCAGCGCTCCACCGGCAGATGCATCATGTAGGCGTACACGTCGACCCCGGGCACCAGCGCGCCGGAAAATCCAAAACGCCGGGCCACCGTATCGTCGTGGATCTTGTTCTCGGAGCTGTGGGCGGTGTTGTAGGCCCGGACGCTATAGGTGTTCATCGGTTTGGGCGTACCATTTACCAGTGATGGGACTTGGGGAGGGGCTGACCAAATGGATGCATTGCGTGTGTACTGGCGGCAGGGCTGCTCGAGCTGCGTGAAGGTGAAAGAGTACCTCACGGGGCTCGGCGTGGAGTTCGAGTCGGTCGACGTCGGCGCGCGGCCGCAGGCCATGGAAGAACTGCGCGAGATGGGCGTGCGCACGGTTCCGGTCGTTGCGCGTGGCCGCGATTACGTGTTCGCGCAGGCGCTCGAGGATGTGTCGCGCTTCATCGGCCGCGAGTTCCGTGCCGACCACCTGCCTCCCGGAGTGCTGATGGAGAAATGGCTCAGGGTGCTCGCGGCGGCGCAGCGCTATGCGCTGCAGATTCCTCGCGAGCGTCTGCTCGAGCGCGCGACGCCGGGCCGCGACCGCAGCATCCGCGACCTCGCCTATCACGTCTTCCAGGTTCCCGAGGTTTTCCTCGAGGCGGTGGAGAATGGCGTCGAGGATCTCGTCACGGGGTACAACGCGCCGCCGCCCCCCGATGTGAAGTCGGTCGAGCAGATTCGCTCTTATGGGGAAAAGACAGGCAGGAGACTTGACGCGTGGTGGGCTTCCCTGCCCGACAAATCCTGCCGGCAGACGGTGAAGACCTATTACGGCGCGCGTCCGCTGCACGAGCTGCTCGAGCGCTGTACCTGGCATTCGGCGCAGCATGCACGCCAACTCATCGACGTGCTCGAACGATTCGGCATCGCCGCCGACAAGCCGCTCACCGCGCGTGACTACGCCGGCCTGCCGATGCCCGCCGGGCTCTGGGAGTAGCCATAGCTCTGCGAGCCTGGAGCCAAGCGGCGCATGCCGCGCCATTCAATCGACCTTGATATTGGCTTCCTTGATCACGCGCCCCCACTTGGCGAAATCGGCCTTGATCTTGTCGACGGTTTGGGCAGGGTTCAGGAATTGCGCATCGCAACCGGTGGCGTTGAGTTGTTCCCGGAGGTTCTTGTCCTCGCCCGCCTTCAGCAGCGCCTGCGTCAGGCGCGAGATCACCTCGGGCGGAAGGCCGGCCGGCCCGACGAGCCCGTACCAGGCGGTGGAATCGAATCCCTTCAAGCCCACTTCGTCCATGGTCGGCACATCCGGAAACGCACCGGAACGCATGGGGGACGTCACGGCCAGCGCCCGTATCTTGCCGCTCTTGACCGCGCCCACTGCCGGGCCCAGCGACGAGAACAGCATCGGCACCTGGCCGCCCATCAGGTCGGTCATCGCCGGCCCGCCGCCCTTGTAGGGAATGTGCAGCAGGTTCGCCCCGGTGACGCTCTTGAAATATTCGCCCGACAAGTGATGCGGCCCGGCTACTCCCGAGGTGCCGTAGCTCCACTTGGATGGATCTCGCTTGGAGGCGGCCACCACATCGGCCACGCTGTTGAACGGCGTCGCCCGACGGGCTTGTATTCCATGACCAAGGGCTGACCCAGCAAGGTCTCGAGCACCTTGGCCAACGGACGAATGCCGGCATCCGCCGATCCTCCGGGGGCGTAGCCGACCATCACCCGGATCGGCTTGCCGGGATATCCCTGCGCGTGCAGTTGCGGCGCCCACGCGGCGGCAGCCGCGAGGATGACGGCCGCGAATCGCTTCAACATGAACTGTCTACGACGGACTTGGCTCATTACCCCTTCCCGGCGGAGCCTGCAGAAAATTCTACGCTCAGCGCCGAGGCGCCTGCTGCAGCAGCTCGGCGAGGTTCTGCTTCCACAGCTTCGCCATGCCGGTGGTGCCGTGGCCGCGCGTGTCCGGGCCGCCCGGGATCAGCACGTAGCGCGCGTTCGTGATGCGCTTCACCTCGCGCTCCATCACGCCGAGCTCGGGCGGGTTGCGCTCGTCGTCCGACGAGTTGAGCGCGAGCACCGTGGCCTGGATGCGCTCCAGGCCCGGCGACGGGTCGTAGTCGTACGACGATTCCCACTGGTAGAGGACGTCATTGGCGTCGCCGCGGAAGGGCTCGGCGAGCCTCTTGTCGATGAGCTCGTCCGCCTTCGCGGCGCTCGGCGCCTGCTTGTACAGCGCCTGGTTACCGCCGATGGTGGCGAGGTTGAAGTAGAGCAGGTGCGTCTGCATGCCGCGCGGCTGCGCGGAGTAGTTGCCGTTATTCCACTCCGGGTCGTTGCGGATCGACTGGGTGAGCATGCGGCGCAGCGCCCAGTTGCGGCCGGACATCGCGACCGGAAGGCAGGCCATCGGCACCAGCGCGTCCATGAGCTCCGGGTAGCGCGTCCCCCAGATCCAGGCCTGCATGCCGCCCATGGAATTGCCGAGCACGAGGCGCAGGTGCTTCACGCCCAGGCCCTCGGTCACGAGCCGGTATTGCGCCAGCACCATGTCGTCGTAGTTGTAGCGCGGAAACTTCATGCGCAGGCCGTCGGAAGGCCGGGTGGATTTCCCGGTGCCGAGGGCGTCGGGCAGGATGACGTAGTAGCGGCTCGCGTCGAGCGGCTGCCCGGGCCCGAACAACTCGCCGGCGAAATCCTTCGTCAGCAGGCCGGCCCCGGAGCCGCCGGTGCCATGCAGGATCAGCACCGGCTCGCCCGAGGGCGCGCCGATCGTGGTGTAGTGCAGCTTCACCTCCGGAAACACTTCGCCCGCGTGGAAGCGGAAATTGCGCGCCACCCAGTCGCCCTGCTTCGGCTCGGGGTAGTCCGCGGCGCGCGCGGAAAGCGCGGCGCAGAACAGCACGGCGAACAACAGCAGCGCAAAACGGTACGACGATCTCATGGCTCCTCCCGGGATGATTGGCATTGCGGGCTATTTTGCGCCGGATCGGCCGGCGCTTGCATGTTGCGGCGCACTCTGGGCTTAATGCCCGTTCGATAAGAACTTCCCCGCCGCGATTCATTGCTTAATGACCGAGTCCGACGCTGCGATCGTTCATTGATAAGCTCCACCATGTCTATCCGCTTTCCTGTCTGTGCGGCAGCCTCACTCTTCATCGTGTTTTCCGGATCCCTGCTTGCCCAACAGCAGGAAGGCGCTCTCGAGTTGCAGCGACTCCAAGCCGCGCTGTCGGTGATCAACGCGGAAATCAGGGCCAATCTCGATCAGGTCATGGCGTTGCAAGAGGCGATCAAGGCGAACTCCCGGACGCCGCTGGAGGCGCAGGGGCGCTCACCCGATGCCGTATCGTTTGACGATGTGGCGGCGGCGCAGCGACGGGCGATTGAAAACGATGCGGCGATCAACGCCCGGCTCGACGCGATTCTGGCGCGAAGCGCCGCGCTCGAAGCGGAAAAACAGCCGCTCCTGGAGCGGATTCGGGAACTCCTTCAGGTGCCGCAGGCATCGCCCAGATAGAGCGTCACCCAACTGCATCTGGAATGATTGCAGGCGCCACGTCCAGCCGCACGGCGATGTCGCGCAAATTCTCACGCGCAGGCGGATAGCGCTTCATGACGAGCGGGTCATGGCCCGGCACGATATGGCCGGGTGTCTCGGCGAGGGCGCGCAGCCTGTCGTAGCCCTCGATCGTCGCGCCCACGTCGAACACCGTGGGAAAGCAGCGCGCGGTCTCGAAGTGCTCGTAATAGTGGCTGGTGTCGGACGCGACGACCACCCACCCGCGCTGCGTGTGAACCCGTACGCATTGCATGCCCGCCGTATGCCCGCCGATGCGGTGCAGGCTGATGCCGGGCGCGAGCTCGGCGTCACCGTTGTGGAACGTGACGCGGCCGCTGTACACCAGCCGGATCATGCCCTCGATGTCGGCGACTTCGAAGCTGTGGCTGAAGCGCGCGTGGCACATGTGGCGCCCCGTCGCGAAGCGCATCTCGTCGTCCTGGACGTGGAACTGCGCGTTGGGAAAGGATCGATAGCCGCCGACATGGTCGTAATGAAAGTGCGTGATGACGACGTCGCGGATCGAATCCGCCGCGATGCCGAGCGCGGCGAGGCCGTCGGCCGGGTGGCGCAGGTAGTCGCGCTTGCGCCGCGCGCCGGTTTCCGCAGTGAACCCGGTGTCGATCACGACCGTGCGCTCGGGACTGCGCGCCGCCCAGACGTAGTAGTCCATCGGCATGGGGACATCGTGCGGATCGCCGCCTAGGAAGTGGGCGGGACGGCGCGCGCCGCGCGTGGCGTAGCGCACCGCGAACAGCTCGTAGGCCGGAAGGCTCATGGATTCGCCCTCATGGATTCCCCCGTGGGACGAGCAGCCGGGTGAGCGCGCTCACGTCGGACATCGTCTCGAGGACGTTCACCGCGTCGCGCACCGCGCCGGCCTGGTCGCCCAGCCGCGGCGTGGCGAGCGACAAAAACTTGTCCTCGACCTCCCGCGGCGCGAGCGGCCATTCTGGCTCGCCGCGCGCATTGTCGACCGCATGTCGGACGGCCCGTCCATCGTCCAGCTCGATTTCGACTTCGGCCGCCCGCTTGTCGGGATAGCCCGCGTCGAGCCCCGGATCCACCTCCACCGCGATGCGACGCATCATCGAGCGCACTGCCGGATCCGCGAGCCGCTCGGCGGTGTACTGGAAGATCGATGCGTTACCGTGAACCAGCGCCACCGCGATTGAAAAGCCGATGCTGAACTGCGCCTGCTCGCCGTTCTGCGGCGGCTCGATCGCGGCGGCTCGCGTGACCGTATCGACCCTGGCCCGCACGCGCCGCACGCGCGCAGGATCGATGCGCTCGGCCGCAACCAGCTCGAGCGTGGCATCGAGCGGCGCGTGGTTGCCGCGGCATCCTGCATGGCGCTTGAGATACGTCTCGCCGATGCGATATGCGCTGCCGAGTCCCGCGACGATGGAAGGCGCATCCACCGTCCCCGCGAAGGCGGGCAGGAACCCTTTTTCGAAAATCTCCGCTGCGCCCTCTAGTCCCGATTGCGCGAGCGTCACCGCGACGATTCCACCCTCGCAGCTTCGCGCGACCTGGATCGGCTGGCTCGCGGAGCTCTTCAGCGCCTCCTTCAAGCCGACGCCCAGGTTGGCCGCGATCGCGATGGCATGGCCGGAGGCCTCGGCGGAGATCTTGCGCAGGCTCGCCACGGCGGCCGCCGAAGACGCCGCGCCGAGAACGGCGGTGCTCTGGAAGCCGCGCACCACCGTCGCCGGGTAGATCGCGCGCCCAAGTCGAAGGAAGACTTCGTAGCCGACCGCCACGGCGGCGATCAAATCCGCGCCCGAAAGGTGCCGCACTTCGGCTTCGGCCACGGCCGCCGGGATCACGACCGACGAGGGATGGCCGCCGGTGAAACGCGATCCGTCCTCGAGATAGGTGGAGTGTGCGGCGAAGCTGTTTACCAGCGCCGCCTCGCGCGCTGTCCCGGTGAGCGCCGCACCCCAGACCTGGGCGCTTCCGTGTGACGATTCGACAAGCGCGAGCACGACGCGATGATGGCCGAGCTCCACGCCCGCGAGCCCCGCCCCGAGCGTGTCGAGGATGCGCAGCTTGAGCGCCGCGACGACGTCGGCCGGCAGCGTATCAAGCCGTACCCCCGCGGCGAATCGACCCAGTGCCGCCGCCAGCATCGTCAATCGATGCGCAGGTGGAGGTCGGCGATCACCTTCTTCCACCTCGCCACGTCCGCGCGCAGCTGCTGGGTGAACTGCTCCGAACTGTTGGCCACCACCTCCGCGCCCTGCGATGCGAACGTCGCACGGATCTCGGGCGAACGCAGGACGTCGACGATGTCTGCATGGAGCTTCTCGAGGATGGGTTTGGGTGTCTTGGCCGGCGCGAAGATGCCATACCACGTATCGGCCTCGTAGCCGCGCAGGCCCGCCTCCTGGAGCGTCGGGATGTCGTTTGCGATCGCGGGCCGCCGGGCGCTCGTGGTGGCGAGCGCGCGCAGCTTGCCGGTCTTGATGAACGGCAGAACCACCGGTGCGTTGGCGATCCACACCTGCGTCTGGCCGCCCAGCATGTCGGTAAGCGCCGGGCCGCTGCCCTTGTAAGGGACGTGCGTGAGGTCCACGCCCGCCATACTCTTGAACATCTCGGTGGCGAGGTGCGAAGGCGTACCGTTGCCGGGCGTGGCGTAATTGAGCTTGCCGGGATTTGCCTTGGCGTAGTCGATCAGCTCCTTCACCGTCTTCACTGGTACCGAGGGATGAACGACGAGGATGTTCGGAGTGTTCGCCACCATCGTAATCGCCGCGAAGTCCTTCGTGGAATCGAAGCCCGCGTTGGCGTAGAGGCTCTGGTTCACGGCGTGCGTGCCGAGCACGCCGAGGATGAGCGTGTAGCCGTCGGGGTCCGCATCGGCCGCGGCCTTGGTGCCGATGTTGCCGCCCGCGCCGCCGCGGTTGTCGATGATCACGGGCTGGCTCCACTTCTCCGAGAGCTTCTGCGCGAGCGGCCGCGCGAGGATGTCGGTCCCGCCTCCAGGTGGAAACGGCACGATGATCTTGACCGGCTTGGTGGGGTAGGGCTGCGCAGCGGGCTGAGCCGCCGCGAGCTGCGTGAACGCAGTGGCGAGGATGGCGGTGGCGAGCTTGAGGATGGTTTTCATGTCCCCTCCTTAGTCGGCCGTCGCGCCCGCATCGCGCGCGATCTTGCCCCACCGAACGATTTCCTCGTCGAGAAATCTGCGCAAGGCCTCGGGCGACGGTTGCGTGAACACCTCTACGCCGATATTGGCGAACTGTTCCTTCACTTGCGGCTGGGAGACGGTCTTCATGAGCGCATCGTTCAGCTTCGCGACGATCGGGGCGGGAGTGCCCTTGGGGGCCATGAGCGCGAACCAGTTCACCGCTTGCACGCCCGCGAGGCCCTGCTCGCCGGAAGTCGGGACGTTTGGAAGCACGCTTGTGCGCTGCCGGTTGGTCACCGCGAGCGCGCGCAGCTTGCCCTCCTTCACCTGGGTCGCGAGTGCGGGAAGGTCCATGACGATGCCTTCCACGTGGCCGCCGAGGGTATCGATCACCGCGGGGCCGGCGCCCTTGTATGGCACGTGCAGGAAGTCGCCTTTCGAGACGTTTTTCAGCAGCTCTATGGCGAGGTGCGGCAGGCCGCCGTTTCCCGAGGAGGAAAGCGTGACCTGCTTCTTCTTGGAGAGCGCCACCAGTTCCGGCAGCGTATTCGCCGGCACCGAGGGATGCACGGCGATCACCTCGGGGGTCAGCGCCACCGTGTTGATCGGCGCGAAGTCCTTCGCGGTGTCGTAGGGAATTTTGGGGTACGTGGCGAGACTGATCACCAGCGGGCTCAGGCTGCCCAGCGTGATCGTGTAGCCGTCGGGCGCGGACTTCGCGACCAGGTCCGTGGCCATCGTGGCATTTGCGCCCGGATGGTTCTCGATCACGACCGGCTTGCCCAGGAGCTCGGCCATCTTCGGCCCGATGATGCGCGCGACGACATCGTTCGATCCGCCGGGCGGGAAACCCACCACCAGCTTGATGGGCTTGTTGGGGTAGTCCTGCGCGCTCGCGAAGAGCGGCGACAACGTGCAGCAGAGCGCAACGAACAGCTTTTTCATCGTTTCTCCTCGTAGTTCTCTAGGCGATCGGTTCGGCGTCGAGACGCACGGCGATCCCTTGAAGCGGTGCCGAAGCGGGGGGATATCGGTCCATGACGAGCGGGTCGTGCCCCGGGACGACATGCCGGGGCGACGACGCGAGCTGCTTCAGCTTCCCGTAACCCTCGATCAAGTCGCCCACGTGGAACACGAGCGGGAAGCCGCGCCCCGTCTCGAAGTGCTCGTAGTAATGACTCGCATCCGACGCAAGCACCACCCAGCCGCGCTTCGTATTTACGCGCACCGCCTGCATGCCCATGGTATGGCCACCGATGCGGTGCACGCTCAGTCCCGGCGCGATCACTTCGTCGCCGTCGTGGAAGACGACCTTGTTCGCGTATACGAGGCGCACGAGGCCGCAGACGTGATCGGGTTCGTAGGGTTTGGCGAAACGCTCGTAGCGCATGTAGCGGCCCGTGGCGAACGCCATTTCGTCGTCCTGGACGTGGAAGACCGCGTTTGGAAACGAATCGAAGGCGCCGACGTGGTCGTTGTGGAAATGCGTGATGATGACCTGCCCCACGGCGAGCGGATCGACGCCTGCGAGGTTCAGTGCTTCCACGGGCGTGCGCAGCAGCGTGCGCCCGCGCTTCACCGCCATGTCCTGGTTGAACCCCGTATCGACGACGAAGAGCCGCCCCGCGCCGCGGATCACCCACAGGTAATAGTCCATCGTGGCGGGCGCATCGTGCGGATCGCCGCCGATGAAAAGGTCCGCCCGCCGCGCGGGCCGCCACGCGTACTTGAGGGCGAGGACTTCGTATTCGGGAAGGCTCATCGGAGCGCGGTGAGTTTCATCAGGTCCGCGATATTGGCGATCTTCTCGACGTTCATCGCCGCGTCCGCCAGCGCCGCGCACCTTTTCTCCCCGATCACCGGCCCGGCGAGGCTTTCGAACTTCGCGCGCAGCTCATCGTCACTCATCGAGTTCTGGATCGAGCCCTTGGGATAGTCCACCTGGGAAGAGAATTTCCTGCCGTCCGATTGCGTCGCGGTGATGCGCACCGAGACGCCGCGCGGCAGGCCGCCGACCGTCTCGAACTTCGCGAGGCCGGCCAGGCGTTTCACGTCCTTGTTGCGGATGTTGCGGTCGGAATACTGCTTGAGCAGCGCCTTGCCCTCCAGCATCGCCACGGCCACCGAGAACGGCAACGACACCTGCGCCTCATGGTACGTCGCCGGCTCGGCGTTGCGGTGGTATTTGGACCAATCCTCGTGTCGTTCGATGTCGATCGCGGCCACCTTCGAAGCGTCGAATCCAGGTTGGGCACGGATCTCCAGCGCGCAGTCGATCGCGTTGTGGATCGGGCGCGCGCACGAATAGGGCTTGAACTCGATGTCGAGCTGATACGGGCCGTCCATCCCCGCGTCGAGCGCGTGCGGCGTGCGCTTGTCGCTGTAGACGTTGAGCCAGCCGCGCTCGCCTTCGAAGATGAGCGAGGTGCCGGTAAAGCCGAGCTTCGCCATCAGCGCGCTGGTGATGCCGCCGCGCGCCGCGGGGCCCGGATTGAAGCGCTTCTGCATCGAGGGTCCGTACATTTCCATGAGGCCCGCGGACTGCGCGCCCGCCATACCGAGCGCGCTCGTAAGGCGCTGGGGGTTGAGACCCATAAGTTTGCCCGCGGCGACGGTCGCGCCGAACACGCCGGTCGTGGGCGTGGTGTGATATCCGCGGTTGCGCAGCGACGGATTGGCCGCGCGGCTCGCGCGCTCCATCATCTCGCAGCCCGCGGCGAGCGCCGCGACGAGGTCGCGGCCGGAAGCCGCCGAAGCTTCCGCGGCGGCGAGCGCCGAGGAATAGACCGGGGGACTGAAGTGGAAGAGCGCCAGCACGTCGATGTCGTCCAGCTCCAGGCTGTGCGACGAGATCGCGTTGGCGAATGCGGCGTTCGTCATCGATACCCGCGCGTTGCCGCCGATCACGCGCGATCGCCCCTTGCCGCCCTGGTCGAGCGCGAAAGCCCGCGCCACCTTGCCGCTCTGCGTCTGGCTTCCGCCCATGGCCACGCCCAGGTAGTCCAGCAGCAGGCGCTTCACCGCATGGCGGGATGCCTCGGGAAGGTCGTTGTACCTCATGCCGGCGAACCGTGCGGCGAGCTTCTCTGCGTAGGTCTTGGTCATTGGATCAGGTCCATCAATTCGTTCACATGGGGGAGCGTCTCGAGCCGGTCGACCACCTCGACGATCCGGTCGGCGTCCGCGCGCTTCATGCACGGCGCCACCACCGCGTGGAACTTGTCCACGATCTCCTGCGGCGAGAGCGGATTCTCCGGACTTCCCCGCCGATGCAGCGTGAGCTTTTCGAACCTGCGGCCGTCGCGGGTCTTCACGCGCAGCCGCGAGGCATGGCGGAAAGCAGGCCCCATCGCCTCGATCTCCTTGTCGACATGGGCCCGGATGCGCTTCACGAAGTCCAGCGTCTTCGGCTCGGCGAGGCGGTTTTCCTGGTACTGCTCGGTGAAGGCCACACCGTCAAGCGCGATGACGGCGAGCCCGTAGAAGAGGTTCATCTGCGCGGCGGTCACGCCCTGCGCCTTGTATTCCCACGCGCAGTGCACGTGCGTCATGGGGCTCAGCCCCGCCTCCACTTCCGCCACGTCGTCGGCGGTGAGGCCGTTTTCCCGCAGGATCGCGAGCAGCCCGTCCTGCGCGCTGTGGATGCTCGTGACACTTGCGTGCGGCTTGTAGCCGACGTTGAGCGTCTCCCAGGTCGTGCCCAACCCGTCCGTGAGGCGCTTCGGATCCGGCTGGTCCGAGTGGCTCGAAAGATATCCGCCGTAGGGGGCTTCGAGGACATCGGTGATGCCGGTGAAGTCGTCGGCCGCGAGGCGCGCAGAGTAGACGCCGCTTTGCGCCGCGCGCCCGCTGTGAAAGCGCTTGACCATCGCGCCTTCCTGCGCCGCCATGAGGCCGCCCGCCTGGGAGCCGACGATGCCGATCGCGTGCTGGAACCGGACGGCGTCCAGCCCGAGCATGCGCGCGGCCGTGCCGGCGGCGACGAAGGCCCCGGACGTGCCTTGCGGATGGAAGCCGCCGAAGAACAGGCTCATCGTCGCCGCGTTGCCGACGCGGGTGCCGATCTCGTAGCCCGCCACCATCGCCGTGATCACGTCCTTGCCCGTGGCGCGTCCCGACTCCTGCGCGAGCGCGAGCGCCACCGGCGTGGCGATCGAGCCCGGATGGACGATCGATTCCTTGTGGATGTCGTCCAGCTCGAACGCGTGCCCGCCGGTTCCGTTCACGAGCGCGGCGAGCGACACGGAGGTCTTGCGGCCCATGCCGATCACGGAGGCCACCGGCTTCGCGCCTTCGTGGTCGGCCAGCGCGGCGACCTTGCGGGTCCAGGGAAGGGTTGCGCCGAACAGGCAGCAGCCGAGGCTGTCCAGCACGCTCGATTTGATGCGGGCGACCACCTCCGCCCGAATCTGCTCGTACCGCAGCGCGGCGCCGAACCGCGCAAGGTCGCGCGTTGCGTTGGCAAGGAGGGGCGGCGTCTGCTCGCTCACGGGTCATGAATCCTTCGAGTGGGAAAGGGATTCTCGACTACGACATCCGCTTTGTCACGTGCGCCCTCTGGCGGGAACGGCTTGACCCGAAATCTACAAAAACGTAGAATTTTGTGAGGAGTCAAGGAAATGGAAAAGGAAAACCGCAAGGAAACCCAGATTTCCGCGCTCGTGTCCGCTGCGACCCGGGACCTGCTCGAACGGCACGTGCGCGCGAGCGGAGTGAAGAAGGGCCACCTGGTTGAGCAGGCGCTGCAGCACTATCTGGTCGCGCTGGAGCAGCTGCCCGCCGACGTCGTCGTTCATCCAAAGCTCGTCGTGACGCGCAAGTCCGGCGAGGCGATCCTGAAGCAGATCCAGACCGGCAAGCCCACTAAGGCGCTGCGCGACCTGATGCGCGATGGAGATTAGGGCGCTGCGCGAAGCGGACGAGCGCTCCCAGTTCCGCTCCGGCGACCCCGATCTTAATCGCTTCTTCCACCGCTTCGCGGCGCAGAACCAGTTCAGGCACTTCGTCGGCGTCACCTACGTAGCGCTCATGGACGGGCGGATCCTCGGATTCGCGACGGTCGCTCCGGGCCATATTGAGACCGAGGGGCTGCCCGCAGCCGCGCGCCGCAAGCTGCCGCGATACCCGTTGCCCGTCCTGCGCCTTGCGCGCCTCGCCGTGGACCAGCCGGCCCAGGGGCAGGGGCTCGGTGGGCAGCTCCTGCGCTTCGTGCTCCAACTCGCCGGGCGGATGGCCGCCGACTTCGGCTGCGCCGGCGTGATCGTCGACGCGAAGCGCGGCGCAGTCGAGTTTTACGCGAAGCACGGGTTCATCCCGCTGGAGGCGGTCAGCGGCCAGTCGGATGCGCGGCCGCGTCCCACTGCGATGTTTCTCGCGATGAGCGCCATCCGGGAAGCGTCGGAAGGGCGGTGAGGCGAGGTGAGGTGAGCCGATCTCTTCGCGCGTGCGGCGCCTCGCCAGCGCGATTCTCCGCTCAATTCCTTTTGTTGTTCCGCCTCGCTCGCCACGCGAAGACCATCCACACGACGAGCACGAGCAGCAACATGGCGACAGCGACACCGGCTGCAAACCTGCCGCCGGGGCGGTCGGTGATGCTCGATAGCAGGCTGGGTGCCGGATCGCCCGGCCGGTGCAGCGCGAAGGCAATGATCGCGTCGCCGAGCTTGCCACCCGCGTCGGAGCGTCCGCCCGCCGCGACGACGACGAACTGCCGCCCCTGCCACCGGTAAGACATCGGCGTCGCAATTGCCGCGGCCGGCAGCCTGCCGGTCCACAGTTCAGCACCAGACTTGGCATCGAAGGCACGCAAATAGCGGTCGAGCGCCGCGCCGATGAAGACGAGCCCACCGCGCGTGACGAGCGGGCCGCCGAAGTTGGGCGTGCCGTGGTGCATGGCGATGCCGAGCGGCGCGATTTCCTCGGTGGTGCCGAGATTCGCTTCCCACAGGATGCGCTTGGATCGCAGGTCCAGCGCCGCGAGCACGCCCCAGGGCGGCGGGTTGCAGGGCATGCCCAAGGGCGAGAGGAGGAGTTCCCGCTTCATGCCGAACGGCGCGCCGGCCTGCGGCGAGACTTCGCGATCGGGAAAGCGCTTTTTCATCGCGTCGAACTCCCCCGCGGGAAACAGGGTCACGAAGTGCGCGAGCCGGCTGGTGTTGACGTACACGATGTCGGTCGCGGGATCGATCGCGACGCCGCCCCAGTTGATGCCGCCGCCGGTAAACGGAAACAGAATGGTTCCTTGTTCGCTGGGTGGAGTGTAGAGGCCATCATTGCGCGCACCAGCGATCCGCTCGCGACATCTGCCCCGGTCCCAGAACGTGAGGCCCCAGGCGTCGTCCGCAGTCAGCCGCGACGGCGCGAGCAGCGGCAGGTCGGCGGGAAATGGCTGCGTCGGCGACAGCGCCTCGCCGGCCGCGCCGCCCTGCGGCACTGTGCGCTCCTCGACCGGAAACACGGGCGTGCCCGAGTCGCGATCGAGCACGAACAGCATCGCCTGCTTGTTCCCTACGATGACGACGTCGCGCGGCTTGCCAGCGACACTGATGGTGGCCAGCGTCGGCTGCGCCGGGACGTCGTAATCCCAGACGTCGTGGTGCACGGTCTGGAAGTGCCAGGCCATCGCGCCGTCGTCGAGCTTGAGCGCGACGACGGAGTTAGCGTACAGGTTTGCGCCGGGCCGCAGGCCCCCGTAGAAATCCGGGCTCGGGCTGGAGGTCGGCAGGAACACCAGCCCGCGCGCGGGATCCACGGACATCGGCGCCCAGACGTTCGCGCTCCCTGCGCTCTTCCAGCCTTCGCCCCAGGTTTTCGCCGCCGGGTCCGCGGCATCGCGCGGAATCGGGTCCCACTGCCAGCGCAGCTTGCCCGTTCGCGCGTCGTAGGCGTGCACGGTGCCTCGGGGCGAGGCGACCCGCTGGTTGTCGTTGATCGCCGAGCCCACGACGACCACGCCGCCCGCCGCCACCGGCGGCGAGGTGATCTGCCATTCCCCGGGACCCAGGAGCGGCTTTCCGATGTCGACCTGCACCTCGCCCTGCGCGCCGAAATCGGCGCAAGGTTTTCCCGACGCGAGATCGAGCGCGATGACGCGCGCGTCGTTGGTCGCGGTGAATATGCGCGCCGCGCAAGCCGCCCCCGCTTTCGCATCCGGATCGCGCCACAGCGCGACGCCGCGGCAATTGAACAGGTTCGCCGGGCGGTAGTCGGTGCGGATTATCGGATCGAAACGCCATCGCTCGGCGCCCGAGCCCGGATCGAGCGCGATCACTTCATTGAACGACGTGCACAGGACGAGGCGATCGTCGGCGAGGATCGGGGTCACCTGGAACTTGCTGCGCTGCATCGCCTTCGCGTCGCGCTTGTCGAGATCCCCGGTGCGGTAGGTCCATGCAATCGAGAGATTGCCCACGTTTCCCGGCGAGATCTCCGGGATCGGGGCGTAGCCCGTACCTCCGGTGTCGGCGCCGTAGTGCTCTGGGAAACCTGCGCCGAGAGCGGGTAGGGCACAGGCCACGGCGCAGGCTGCGAGGCTTCGGCGCAAGAGGCAATGCTTCATTTCTTGGAAGTTTATGCGACTTTCACCCACTGGTTGCGGCCGCTGTTCGGGCTGAAGGACGCAGGTCATCCGGCTTGGTGCCTGTCGCGTTCATCGGGGCATGTGGGACGAGCCGGCAGAACGTGTCGAGCACCCGGGGCCGCTAATTGCGCGAGCCGGCGTGACGCGGTATTCAAATAGAATCACCTACTCTCAACAACGGAGCCGCAGCGCATGAAAATCTCGATACTCGATGACTACCACGACACGTTGCGCACGCTTGCCTGTTTCAGCAAGCTCTCAGGCCACGACGTGAAGATCTGGAATGATCACGTCCAGGACGTCGATCAACTGGCCGGGCGGCTGAAGGACACTGAAGCGCTGGTGCTGATACGCGAGCGCACGATAATCCGCGCTCCGCTGCTCGAGCGGCTGCCGAAACTCAAGCTCATCAGCCAACGCAGCGTGTACCCGCACATCGATATCGACGCCTGCACACGGCTCGGCGTGATCGTGTCTTCGAACATGCATGCCGGCACGCCGTCGTATGCGACCGCGGAACTGACATGGGGGCTGATTCTTGCCGCGATGCGCCAGATACCCCAGCAGATGAGCGCGCTCAAGGCGGGGAAGTGGCAGATCGGCGTCGGCAGCACGCTGCGCGGCAAGACGCTGGGGATATACAGCTACGGCAGGATCGGCGCGGTGGTCGCCGGATACGGCAAGGCATTCGGGCTGAAAGTGCTGGTCTGGGGGCGGGAAGCCACGCTTTCGCGCGCACGCGCCGACGGCTTCGCTGCCGCGCGCTCCAAGGAGGCGTTCTTCGAGGAATGCGACATCATTTCCCTGCACATGCGCCTGGTCGACGCAACGCGCGGGATCGTGACCGCCGGCGACCTGGCTCGAATGAAGCCTGCGGCGCTGATCGTGAACACGAGCCGCGCGCCGCTCATCGATCCCGGCGCGCTGGTGAATGCGTTGAAGGCGGGACGCCCGGGCATGGCGGCGGTCGATGTATACGAGGAAGAGCCGCTGCGCGACGTCCGCGATCCGCTGTTGATGATGGACAACGTCGTCTGCACGCCTCACATCGGCTACGTCTCGCGCGAAGAGTACGAGCTTCAGTTCTCCGATATCTTCGACCAGATCGCTGCGTATGCTTCCGGCGCGCCGGCCAACGTCGTGAATCCGGAGGCGCTGGAGGTCGCGGGCAAGCGCCGCTGACGGGAAAGCTGCCGCTCAAACCTCCCGGCCCGCCAGCCTGCCAAGCTGGCAGCCATTGATACGCCAGCCGCCGTCAGGCTGCCGCTGCATCGGATACACCGCGAGCCAGGCCCGCCCTTCGGCGTCGGTCATCCTCACCGGTTGCACGACTTCGCCCTCGACCAGGATCGGCGCATCGAACTGCACGCTCTTCGGCCGGTAAACCACGGGGTAGGACCTGCGCACCATCTCGATGAACGATTGCGCGGTTCCGAAGGCCTCGCGGATGCCCGCCGCGGCATAGGCGAACGCGCGCGGCGCGTCGTCGCGCCGGAAAGCGTCGAGTTGCGCCTCGATGACCGCGCGCACGGCGCGCGCGTCGCCGGGTGCGAGGTCTTCGGCCATCGCTGCGAACGAAACAAGCGCGGCGAGCACGATCCACAGGGTGCGGCGCAACAGGCCGAAACAACATTCCATGCCGCGAATTATAGGTCCACCCTTACGCCTGCTTCTCCCGGCAGGTCCTCTTCACCTCCTCCCGAATGATCGCTGCAAGCCGCAGCGTCCCGGGCCCGGCCGCATCGCGATCGGCGTAGACCAGATACAGCGTCGCAAATCTCTCCGCGCCCTCGCGCAGCGGCAACGCCTTCAGCGCACCGCGGCCGATCTCCTCGCGCACGCTTTCTTCCGGATACCAGGCGTAGCCCAGCCCCATCAGCGCAGCGCGAATCGACGTCGCCTTGTGCGACACGGTCCAGCGCAGCTCGTTGATCCAGCCGCCGGAACGCACGCGTTGCGCGCCGGAGTCGCGAATCACGAGGTGCCGGTGCGGGCGCAGGTCCTCCAGCGTGAGCGGCCGGCCGAGGCGGTGCAGCGGATGCTCCGGCGCCGCGAGGCAGACGAAGCGCGCCTGAAACAGCGCGTCGCCCGCGAATCCTGGCGGGACGATGGAGCCGATCGCGATGTCGGCCTTGCGCTCTACGAGCGCCTCTTCGGTGCCGCCGAGCACCGTTTCGATCAGCTCGATGCGCGTCTCGGGGCGCTCCGCGGCGTACTTCGCGAAGCACTCCAGCAGCAGCCAGGTCGGAAATACGATGTCCGCCGCGAGCCGCAATTCCGGCTCCCAGCCTTGCGCGAGCTCGCCCGCGGCATGCTCGAGCCGGGCCGCCTCCTCGAGCAGGGTTTTGCCTCGCCGGTACAGGGCTTGGCCGGTGGGGGTGAGCACGGCCTTGCGACCGCGGATCTCGAACACCTTTACGCCGAGCAGGCTTTCGAGTTTCTGGATTGCGTAGGTGAGTGTTGACTGACTTTTGTGGATCCGTTCAGCCGCTTTCGCATAACTACCTGATTCAACGACTGAAACAAAAACGTTCCACTGGTCGAGCGAGATCCTCGGAGAGGACATTAATATCGATAAAATAGATTACTTAGAGCTATATTTTCGGCTTTCTAATCCACAGAATCAATAGTTAAATTGAGGCGCTAAACAGATGGAGCCAGCCATGACCACCCGCACCCTGCAAAGAATCATCCCCTCTGTCGCCGCCTCGGATGGCGCCGGCGTGAAGCTGCGCCGCAGCCTCGGCGCGAGCCAGAGTCTGCGCCACGATCCTTTCCTGATGCTCGATGAGTTCTACTCGGACGACCCGGAGGATTACCTTGCCGGTTTTCCGGCGCACCCGCACCGCGGCTTCGAGACCGTCACTTACATGCTCGATGGCCACATGCGCCACGAGGACAACGGCGGCAACACCGGCGACCTCGGCCCCGGCGACGTGCAGTGGATGACTGCGGCGCGCGGCATCGTGCACTCCGAGATGCCGCAGCAGACCGAAGGCCGCATGCGCGGCTTCCAGTTGTGGCTCAACCTGCCGGCGAAGGAAAAGATGAAGCCCGCGGCCTACAGCGATATTCCGTCCGCTTCGATCCCGGTCGCGAGCCTCGGAAAAGGCGTCACGGCGAAAGTCATCGCGGGGACGCTCGAGCACGACGGCAAGAAAACCGCGGGGCCGATGCAGGGTGCGAGCACCGACCCGCGCTACTTCGATGTGCATCTCGCGCCGCTCGCCGTGTTCGAAGCTCCGGTTCCCGCGGGCCACAACGCTTTCCTGTACGCCTATGAAGGCGAGGCCGTGGTCGGCCCGGATCGCAAGCCGCTGCAGCACCGAGCGGCGGGGCTGCTTTCCGACGGCGACTCCGTGCGCATCGAGGCGGGCGCACAAGGTGCGCGCGTGCTGCTGCTCGCGGGCAGACCTTTGCGCGAGCCGGTGGTTCAGTACGGCCCGTTCGTGATGAACACGCACGAGGAAATCGAACAGGCGATCGCCGACTACAACTCCGGCGCGCTGACCAACGAACGTGTGCGGCGCATCAAGGTGGGCCAGCCCGCCGCAACCTGAGCTTAGCGCCCGGTGAACCTGGGCTTGCGCTTCTCGGCGAACGCCCGCACCGCTTCGCGATGGTCCTCGGTCTGGAAGGTCGCCATCTCCAGTGCGAAGGACGTGTCCATGATCAGGTTGAGCTTGTCCTTGATCGCCTTGTTGACCGAGAGCTTGGTCCATCGGATCGCCCAGGTCGGGCCGTCGGCCAGTTCCTGCGCAAGCTCGCGTGCCTTTGGCAGCACCTGGTCCTGCGGCAACGCGTAATTCACCAGGCCCATGCGGGCCGCATCGGCGCCATTGATCAGGTTGCCGCGCATCAGGAACTCCTTGGCGCGGTTGGGGCCGACCAGCATCGGCCAGATCACCGCGCCGCCGTCGCCGGCCACCAGTCCGATCTTCACATGCGGGTCCGCAATGCGCGCGGTCTCGGCGCAGACGGTGATGTCGCAAAACAGGGCCACGGTGGCGGCCAGCCCGATGCAGTCGCCGTTGATCGCGCAGACGATCGGTACCTCGCAGTCGAGGATGTTCTGCACGATCTTGCGCGCGCTACGCGGCTCGATCATCTCGCCTTCCGCGAACACGTCGCCGCCCGGGCGCTCGGTCATGCCCTTGACGTTGCCGCCGACGCTGAAGTACTTGCCGCTGCCGGTGAGGAGAACCGCGTTGATGTCGCGGTCCTGCGCCAGGTCGCGCCAGACGTCCTGTAGTTCGTGGTGGAACTGGCGGTCGATCTGGTTGCGCGTCTCCGGGCGGTTCAGCGTCACGCTGGCGAGCTTGCCCGCTTTCTCGATTTTCAGACACTGGTACTTCGAGTAGTCGCTCATTTCATTCCTCCCGCTTGACAGGACGCGCAGTGTGGCGACTATAATTGGTAGAACCATTGAAAGCAAGGTCCGGAATGCCCTACTTCACTGATACCCAGCTCGCGATGCGCGATGCGATCCGCCGCATGGTGGACAAGGAAATCCGCCCGATCGCAGCCCAGATCGACGCCACCGACACGATCCCGCCGCACATCTTCGACCTGTTCGGCGACATGGGGCTGATGCAACTGTGGGTGCCCGAGGAATACGGCGGCCCGGGCGGCGACCTGACTTCGGTGTGCATGGCACGCGAAGAGATTTCGCGCGTTTCGGAAGCCTGCGCGCTGATCGCCGGGCAGAACTCGATCGGCGTGATCCTGCCGCTCTTGCACTTCGGCACCGAGGAGCAGAAGAAACGCTTCCTGCCGCTGGTGGCAAAAGGCCGCACGCTCACCGCGGTGGCGATGACCGAGCCGGAATCCGGGTCCGATGTCGCCTCGATGAAGACGCGCGCGAAAAAGGACGGCGCGAGCTGGGTGATGAACGGCCAGAAGTGCTACATCACCTGGGGCAATATCGCGCACTGGGTGCTCGTCTTCGCGCGCACCAGCGGAGAGAAGGGCTTCCAGGGAATCAGCTGCTTCCTGGTCGACACCAGATCGGCGGGCTTCAAGGTCGGCAAGAACGAGAAAAAGCTGGGCCTGAACGGCGTGCCGAACGTGACGCTGTACTTCGACAACCTGCGCATCCCCGCGGAGAACATGGTGGGCGAGGAGGGGCGCGGCTTCATCGCGTGCATGCGCATCCTCGACATGAACCGGCCGACCATCGGCGCGGCCTCCGTCGGCGTGGCGCAAGGCGCGCTCGATGCGGCGCTCGAACACGCGAAGACGCGCAAGCAGTTCGGCCGGCCGGTCGGGCATTTTCAGGGCCTGGCGTGGATGCTCGCCGACATGGCGATGCAGGTGGAAGCGGCGCGCGCGCTGGTCTACGAATGCGCGCGGCAGGTGGACGCGGGTGACTTTTCGCGCCTCTCGGAGCTGGCTTCGATGGCGAAGTGCTTCGCGAGCGACATGGCGATGAAGGTCACCACCGACGCGGTGCAGGTGTTCGGCGGCGCCGGCTACATGAAGGACTACCCGGTCGAGCGCTTCATGCGCGACGCGAAGATCAACCAGATCTTCGAAGGCACCAACCAGATCCAGCGCATCGTCATTTCGCGGCACTTGCTTGGTTTGCACTGATCGATGAGCGAATTCAGGCCCGTCGCGACGCGGCGCGCGTTCGAGGATATCACCGCACAGATCCGCGACCGGCTGATGCGCAAGTCGCTGCAAAGCGGCGACCGGCTGCCCGCCGAGCGCCAGCTCGCCGAGCAGTTCCGCGTCAGCCGCAACACGCTGCGCGAGGCACTCAGGTCGCTCGAGATCGCCGGGTTGGTGGAGTTGAAGAAGGGCGCCAGCGGCGGCGCGTTCATCCGCGAGGGCGGCGGCGAGGCGGTGGTGGCGGGCCTGTCGGACCTGTTCCGCATGGGCGCGATCCGCCCGGAGCACCTCACCGAGGCGCGCATCCTGGTCGGCACCGAAGTTACGCGGCTGGCCTGCAAGCGCCGCAACAAGATGGACCTGGCGGCGCTCGAAGCCAACGTGCGCGCGGCGCAGGCAGCGACCGGGAGGGGGGAGACGGCGCGGCGCGCCGAGATCAACTACGAGTTCCACCGGCTGCTCGCGCGCGCAACCAGGAACCCGGTGCTGATCGTGCTCACCGACGCGCTGATGGAAATGACGCGCCATTTCGTGGAGACCATCGGTTACCAGCCGAACCGCTACGTGCTGCCTTCGCGCCGGCGGCTGCTCGCGCTGCTGCGCGACGGCGACGCCGCGGGTGCGGCAAAGGAAATGGAGCAGATGCTCAAGCGCCTGCAGCGCTCGCATCTGGCGAGTTACGGGAAAACAAAATGAGCGCGCCGCTGGAGGGTATCAAGGTCCTCGACTTCACCGCGATGATCGCAGGGCCGTATTGCACTCGGCTGCTCGCCGACGTCGGCGCCGAAGTGCTGAAGCTCGAACCGCCCGAGGGCGACTACATGCGCGGCCGCGCGCCGCTGCGCGACGGGCACAGCGTGTATTACGGCATTCTCAACTGCGGCAAGGAAAGTGTCTGCGTCGACCTCAAGAATGAGGAGGGCAAGCGCCTGGTGCGCGAACTCGCGGCGAAAGCGGACGTGGTGGTCGAGAACTTCCGCCCCGGGGTGATGCAGCGCCTCGGGTTCGACTACGCGGCGCTTGCGGCCATCAACCCGGCGCTCGTGTACTGCTCGATCTCCGGCCACGGGCAGGACGGGCCGGACGCGCAGATGCCCGCCTACGCGCCGATCGTGCAGGCGGCGAGCGGCTACGACCTCGCGCTGATGAGCTACCAGGAACACCCCGACCGGCCGCTCCTGACCGGGATCTTCACTGCGGACTACCTCGCCGGCGTACATGCTTTCGGCGCGATCTGCGCCGCGCTGGTGCGCCGCGGGCACAGCGGCGAGGGCGACCGCATCGACTGCACGCTGATGGACGCGCTGCACGGCATGCTCGCCTACGAGTGCGCCGCGGCGCAGTTCCCGGTCGAGCAGCGCCGGCCGTTGTTCCGCGCGACGCGCGCGCAGGACGGCTTTCTTATCCTCGCCCCGGTGAGCCCGGCCAACTTCGAGGCCATGGCGCGCGCCGCCGGCCATCCCGAGTGGATGAGCGACGCGCGCTTTTCGAGCCCTACGCTGCGCAGCCGAAACTGGGACGCGCTGATGGACGAACTCGACCGCTGGGCGTCGGACAAGTCCGCGGCGGAGTGCGAGCGCGCGATGCAGGCGGGCGGCGTGCCGTGCTCGCGCTACTACACGGTGCGCGAGTCGCTGGCGCGGCCGCAGGCGGCGCAGCGCGGCAGCTTGGCCGTTGTACGCGACGGCGCCGGCACGTTCATGGCGCCGAACACGCCCTTCAAGATGCGGGACGCCGGCGCGGGCGGCTTCGTCGCGGCGCTCGGCGAGCACAACGGCAAGGTGCTGCGCGAACTGCTCGGGCGGCGGCCGGAGGAAATCGAGCGACTGGTGAAGGAGGGCGTGTTATGCGGTACGCGGTAGCTCGGGAAATTCGTGGTCGAGGGCGTGCCATGCGGTACTCGATGGCAGCGGCATTTTTCCTGCTGGCGCAGGCGGCGTCGGCGCAGGGGTTCCCGCAGAAGCCGATCCGGATCGTCGTGCCCTACCCGGCCGGCGGAACCACCGACATCATGGCCCGCGCGCTGCAGGAGCCGATGCAAAAGACGCTCGGCCAGCCGGTGATCGTCGACAACAAGGCGGGCGCCGCGGGCGCGATCGGCGCGCGCGAGGTCGCGCGCTCGGCGCCGGACGGGTACACGCTGCTGTTCTCCAACAACGGGCCGTCCTCGACCACGCCGCTGCTGGTCAAGGA
The DNA here is from genome assembly GCA_017880775.1 of Burkholderiales bacterium. Taxonomy (GTDB): domain Bacteria; phylum Pseudomonadota; class Gammaproteobacteria; order Burkholderiales; family SG8-39; genus JADGRQ01. The sequence goes on from JADGRQ010000014.1 coordinate 71,231, forward strand.
TGCGGGCTACGACGGCGTGAAGGATTTCGCGCCGGTATCCCAGGTATCCTCGGCGCCGCTATTCGTGGTGATCAACGCCGCGGTGCCGGCGAATGACCTGAAGAGCTTCATCGACTACGCGCGCGCGCAGCCGAACGGGCTCGAGTACGCCTCGGCGGGCATCGGCTCGCTCGGGCATCTCGCGAGCGAGCTGTTTGCGCGCTCGGCCGGGATCAGGATGGTGCACATTCCGTACAAGGGACAGGCTCCGACCGCGAACGCGGTGATGACCGGGGAGGTGAAAGTGCTGATCACCACGTCCTCCGGCGCGATGAACAACTCGATCAAGGAAGGCCGGCTCAAGCTGCTCGGCGTCTCGACCGCGCAGCCCTCGCCGCTCGCGCCCGGCGCGCCCACGGTGAACACCGTGCTGCCCGGCTACCAGGTCGAAATCTGGTTCGGGCTGCTCGCGCCTGCCGGAACGCCGGCCGAAGTGGTCGCAAAGCTGAACGACGCGGTGGCCAGGGCGCTCGCACAGCCCGATGTTCAGGAACGGTTCAGGAACTTCGGCGTCATCGCGAAGGCGAGCACGCCGAAAGCGCTCGGCGAGCTGATCGCCGACGAAGTGCCGCGCTGGACGCAGGTGGTGCGCGAGGCGAACATCAGGCCGGAGTGAGGCGCCGCGCCGCACGCGGTCCAGGATCAAGGCCCGAAGGGCAGCGACTCCGGGGCGGGCGGAAGCTCTTCGTCGCTGACCAGGCCGTGCGCGCCCACGCCGAGCAAGCGCACCGGCCGTCTCCCGGCTTCGGTGCGTTCGAGTAGAGCCACGGCCTGAGCTGCGATCTCCCCATCCGCGCGCGTAGGCGCAGTGCCGGTGTAGCTACGCGTCACCGTGGAAAAATCCGCGTAGCGCACCTTGATCGTCACCGTGCGCGCAGATAGCTTCTTCTTCTCAAGCGACGCTGCCACGCGCTGCGCCAGCCGCTCGATCTCGCTGCGGATTTCCTGCGCATCCTCGAGGTCTTCGGCATAAGTGGTCTCGCCGGAGATCGATTTCCAAGGCCGGTCGGGCTGCACCCGCCGCGGATCATCGCCGACCGAGAGGCGCTTGAGCCACTCGGCGAGGCTGCCCACGGTGCGGTGCAACAGCGCGGCGTCGGCAGAGCGCACGTCCACCAGCCGCTCGATGCCGATCGCGCGCAGCTTCTTCGCGGTGACCGGTCCCACGCCCCACAGCGCTTCGACCGGAAGCTGCCGCAGAAAACGCTCCACACGCTCCGGCGCGATCACGGTGAGCCCGTCGGGTTTCCTCCAGCCGGACGCGATCTTGGCGAGGAACTTGTTCGGCGCGACGCCGGCCGACGCGGTGAGCTGCAGCTTCTCGCGGATGCGCGCCTTCAGCTGCTTCGCGACGGTGGTGGCGAGCGGCTCGCTCCACAGGTTGTCGGTGACATCGAGGTAGGCTTCGTCGAGCGACAGCGGCTCGACCAGCGGCGTGCACGAGCGCAGGATCGCCATCACCTGTTGCGATGCCGCGCGGTAGCGCGCGAAATCCGGGCGCACGATCGCGAGGTCGGGGCACAGGCGCACCGCTTGGGACATCGGCATCGCCGAGCGCACGCCGAAGACGCGCGCTTCGTAGCTTGCGGCGGCCACCACGCCGCGCGACTGCGGCGAACCGCCGACCGCAAGCGGCCGGCCGCGCAGGGACGGATCGTCGCGCTGTTCAACCGACGCGTAGAACGCGTCCATGTCGATGTGGATGATGCGGCGCGGGGCGTCCATGGCGGGTGAGTGTAGCGTCCGCGTGCGCGACTGTTTACTTCATGAGCTTTGCGCGCAGCAAGCGCAGTTCGCGCCGGTGTTTCGCGTCGGGCCTGGGATAAGCCATATCGATTCCGTCGAGCGTGTCGACGATGATGCGCGAGACGATCAGCCGCGCGTTGTGCTTGTCATCCGCCGGCACCACGTACCAGGGCGCAGTGCGGGTGCTGGTTGCGCCCAGGCAGGCTTCGTAGGCCTTCATGTACTGCTTCCAGTACTTCCTTTCCTCGACGTCGGTGAGGCTGAATTTCCAGTTCTTGTCCGGCTCGTCGATGCGCGCGAGGAAACGCTTGCGCTGCTCCTCCTTCGACAGGTGCAGGAAGAACTTGACGATGCGGGTTCCGTTGCGGTGCAGATGGTTTTCCAGCCCGGTGATCGAACGATAGCGCTGCTGCCAGATGGACTCTCCGTCCAGCAGCGTCGCCGGCAGCCCTTCGGCGCGCAGGATCTCCGGGTGCACGCGCGCGATCAGCACCTCCTCGTAATAGGAGCGGTTGAAGATGCCGATGCGCCCGCGCTCGGGCAGAGAGCGGGTGGTGCGCCAGAGAAAATCGTGGTCCAGCTCCTCGGCGCTCGGATGCTTGAAGCTGAACACCTGGCAGCCCTGCGGATTAATGCCGGACATCACGTGTTTGATGGCGCCATCCTTGCCCGCGGCGTCCATGGCCTGGAAGATCAGCAGCAGCGCATGGCTGTTGGATGCGTAAAGCAGGTTCTGCCTCTCGCTCAGCTGCGCGACGTGCTCGGCGAGGCGCTCCCGATACTGCTCGTCCGAAGCGTAAAACGGCTTGACGAGCGTCGGCCACTTCTTGAGTTTGACCTTCTCGCGGGCAGCAACGCGGAATTTCCCAAGGTCGATTTTCATCTGGTTCGCGGTGGGTCTTGCCGGCAGCAATCATAATCCAAGCCCGAACTTGCGACATCGTCGAGCTGGCTGTTGAATGCCGGCGGCTGAGCGGCGTCAACGCCGCGGGGGCGCGGCCCGTTGTGGTTCCACATGCCGCGCCCGCACTACCTCCAACCCGCAGGCGTCGCGCTGCACATCATCCAGCGCGCCCGCGCAGCGTGCTTTCCCGGCGAACGCGACCGGCCCGCGTATCTGCACTGGCTGCGCGGCTACGCCGAGCGCTTCGAGTGCGCCGTGCACGCGTACGTGCTGATGGGCAACCACGTGCACCTGCTGCTCACGCCAGCGCGCGCGGACGCTGCCGCGGATCTCGTCACAGCGCTGTGCGTGCGCTATGCACGCCATTTCAGCGAGACGCACGAGCACGCAAATCCGCTGTGGGAGCAGGGCTTCGACGCATCGCCGATCCACGCCCGGCAGTATCTGCTCGCCTGCATGCGCTACATCGAATCCAACCCGGTGAACGCGCAACTGGTGACGCGGCCCGGCGCATACCGCTGGTCGAGCTTCCGCGCCAATGCGCTGGGGCAGGATGACGCGCTCATCACGCCGCACCCGCTTTACTATGCGCTCGGGCGCACGCGCGAGTCGCGACAGGCGGCGTACCGGGCGCTGTTCCGGCGCGCGCCGTGTATGCTGCGCGCACACCCCTGACCGGCGATGGAGAACGACATGGCTTCCCACCCGTACACCGACACGGCCGCGGTGCTCGAGCGTCTGCTCAGGCTGCGCGCGATTCCCTTCGGCATGAAGCTCTACGAGTCCGTCGCCGAGATGGAAGCGGTCCCGAAAATTCGCCGTCCGAAGGCGGTGCATACGCTCGACCAGGTGGTGGCGCAGGCCGCGCGCCTGGGCTGGACGGTGGGCATTACCGGCGACGATCTGGTCGGCGCGCAATGCCGCGCGGTGGTGGGGCTTGGGCCGCAGGACGACGAGTGGCTCGCCAACAAGGGCATGGTCGGCGTCTGGTACGCGACACCCGCGGACACGCGCGCGCACCAGTCGGCGATGAATGTCGTCCCGTACGGGAAATTCAAGGCGCTGGCGGTTGCGCCGCTCGGCTCGGGAAGGCTCGATCCGCCGGACATCGCGCTGTTCTACGCCACGCCGGGCGCCATGATGTACTTCATCAACGGGCTGCAATGGTCGGGCTACAAGCGCTTCGACTGGAGCGTGGTGGGCGAATCGGCCTGCGCCGATTCGTGGGGCCGGGCATTGAAGACGCGCGAGCCGAGCCTGTCGATCCCGTGCTTCGCCGAGCGCCGCTACGGCGGCGTGCTCGATGACGAGATGCTGATGGCGTTGCCGCCCGAACTGCTGCACAAGGCGATTACGGGCATGGAGGCGCTGGCGAAAAACGGGTTCCGCTACCCGTTCGCGCAGTACGGCATCCAGCAGGACGTGCGCGCCGGGATGGCGGTGAGTTACCCGGACCGCAAGTAGCGCCGCGAGCGCGACGGCCGGGTCGTAGATTGGACCGTAAGTTGTGCCGCCCTGCGTCATCGGCCGAACTCCCGGATGACCCCGGCTGCGTCGAGCGGCGGGCTCACGTGCATGCCCTGCATATAGTCGCAGCCCAATTCCTTGACCCGCGCGGCCACGGCCTCGCTGTCCACGCCCTCGGCCACCACCTCGAGCTTGCTGCGCCGCGCGAGCTCGATCATCGCTTGCACCAGGGCTTCGTGCTTCGGCACGTTCAGCATGTCGGGAACGCGCGACAGGTCGATTTTCATTTCATCGAACGGCAGCGTGGCGAGGAAGGCGAGCGACGCGAAACCCGCGCCCGGATCGTCGATCGAAAGGCGCGTGCCGATCTCTTTGAGCTGCCGCAGCGCGGTGCACGACTCCGGGCTCGCCTCGAGCATTGCCGTTTCATTGACCTCGACCACCAGCCGGCCGGGCCTGAGATTCCAGGTGTCCAGTGCACGCGCGACCGCGTCGGTCAGGCCCGGCTGGCGCAGGCTATTCGCCGTCAGGTTCACGCCGAAGCGCAGGTTGAGGCCGCCCGAATCGCGGAAGTCGGCGCAACTGCGCATCGCCGCGTTGAGGATGCGCCTGGTCAGCTCGCTCGCCAGCCCGGCGGACTGCGCGGCCTCGGTCGCCTCGCGCGTCGCAACGATGGCCATTTCGCCGCCGCCCGCGCAAATCAGGGTCTCGACTCCGGAGATCAGGCCGCTGCGAAACTCGATCTGCGGCTGGAACACCACGTCCAGCGCCTCCGAGACGATCGCCCGGCGAAGGCGGCTCTCGCAGCGCAACTGCTCGAGCTCGGCTCCGTCATGCGCTTCGGCATACACGGCAACGCGCTCGGACCGGTCGCGCGCGGTGCGGCTTGCGGAACTGGCGTGCCGCAGCAGCGCTACCTCGCTGTCGCCGTGCCCGGGAAACGCCGCGATGCCGATCGCGGGCCGCGCATAGATCTCGTCCTCGCCGGCGAAGACGGGCGCGTCGAACGCACCCAGGATCTTCTCCGCCGCGAGAAGCGCGATGCCGTCGCTCTGCACCTCGTCGAGGACGCACGCGAATCCGTCCCTGCCGACCTCGCCGAGCAGATCGCCTGCGCGCAGCACGCTCGAGCGCAGCCGCGAACCGAGATGCTCGCGCACCGCGTCGCCTGCCGCATAGCCCCAGACGCTGTCGATGCGGCCGACGATGCCGCAATCGACCAGCAGCAATGCCAGGCCTTTCCCGTCGGCACGCCTTTGCTCCAGCCGCGCGCGCAGCCGCTCCAGGAACGACTTCAAAGAAAGAGTTCCCGCGGATTGATCCGCACCGTGTCGCTCTCGAGGGTGCGGCGAATGCGGTAGATCTCCCCGGCGCCGGCGTGCGGCTCGTCGATGAGGTTGAGCATCTTGTGCGGGTGGACGGGGTTGCCGTCCCCGTCCTCCACCACCATCACGCGCGGCTGCAGGCGGCGCGCCAGGTTCTGCGCGATCACGATCGCGATCTCGCCGGTGTTCAGCTCGACCACGCTGCCGACCGGAAACGCCCCGACGCACTGGATGTACTGTTCGACCAGGCCGGCGTGAAACTTCATGCCGCGGTTCTGGAACAGGTAGTTGAGCGCACCCGACGGAGGCATGATCTCGCCGTAGGGCTGCGGGGCGGTGAGCGCATCGAACGTGTCGACGATCATCGCGATCGAGCCGAACTGCGGGATAGCCTTGCCTTTCAAACCGCGCGGGTAGCCGCTGCCGTCGTAGCGCTCGTGGTGCAGCGATGCCAACGCCTGGATCTCCGCGGGCAGCCCGGGAGTATTGCTCAGGATCTCGACCGTATGGGCGATATGCGACTGGTAGATCTTAAGCGGCTCGCCGGTGAGCGCGCTGCGCCGCTCGGCGAGCCCCGCGGGCAGCTTGAGTGTGCCGATGTCCTGCAGCAGGCCGACCAGGCCGAGCAGTTCGATGCGCTCGCGCGGCAGCTGCAGGAAGCGGCCGAATACGGTCATGTGCACCGAAACCTGCAGCGCGCGTTCGAGCGATTTCGCAGCCTGGTCGCGCAACTGTGACAGCAGCATCATCGCATCGGGGTTGCGCACCACGCTGTCGGTGATCTGGGTCACTGCCTCCTTGGCGCGTTCCGACTCGATCACGTTCCCGGTCAGGATCATCTGCGAGAGCTTCTCCACGATGTTGCCCGCCTCCGCATAGGCGTTGTGCGCCTGCGGCAGTTCGTCCTCGACCGATGCGCTCACGCGGTAGGCCACGTCGCCGCGCACCTTTTCCTTGAGCTGTTCGCTGATCTCGGCCGACGCTTGCGGCGGCGCGGCCGGCGCCATGCGCGGCGCTTCGACACGCTCGGCCTTCACCGGGTCGACATACACCCGCTTGCAGTATTTCTTGAGCGCGACCAGCTGGGTCTCGGTCCTCAGAACGAAACCCTGGAACATGAAGGGGGTCTCACTCCATGGTCGATCGAGCGCGGCGACGAACATCCCGAACTTGAGCAGATCGACCGGGATTTCGTGCAGTTTGGAAGACATGCGATTTCTTACAAAAATGTAATTCTCAACCGTCCGGGCGCAGCGGGCAAGAGCTTGCGGCGAACGCGCTAGAATGCGCGCTTCGCCTGATGAGGCTCTGCGGGGTCCGTCATGACCATTTCAATGTACCAGACCAGCGCGCCGCGCTTCGTCAACACGCTGGGAAATCTGTCGGCCATTCTCGACAAGGCGCAGGCCCATGTGGATGCGAAAAAGCTCGACCCCGCCGCGCTGACCGCGTTTCGCCTGTTCCCGGACATGCTCCCGCTCACGCGCCAGGTGCAGATCGCCTGCGAAGGGGCCAAGGGCGCGGTCGCGCGCCTGGCCGGTGCGGAGATTCCGCAGCACCCCGATGTCGAACAGACCATCGGCGAACTGAAGGCGCGGATCGCCAAGACCGTCGATTTCATCAAGACCTTCAAGCCCGCGCAGATCGATGGCACGGAAGAAAAGGAAATCGTCCTCAGGATCCAGGGCAACGACGTGAAATTCAAGGGCATGCAGTACCTGCTCGGCTTCGCGGTGCCGAACTTCTACTTCCACGTCGTTACCGCCTATGACATCCTGCGCCACAACGGGATCGAGATCGGCAAGCGCGATTTCATCGGCAACCCCTGACGCGAATCGCGCGCGGGCGTGATGCGCGCGCCTGCTTGATCAGGCCCGCGGCGTTCGCGTCCTCGATGTAGGCGCGCCAGCGAGGCCGGCTGATTCAGTAGCTGAGATTCAGCGTGCGCCCGGCGGGGGCGGCGGAGGCGCGCCCGGCGGAGGAGGGGGCGGAACGGAGTACGACTGCGGCGGCGGCGCGCCCGGCGGCGGCGGCGGCGCATAGGAACCGCCCGGACGGCGCGTATTGTCGAAACGCCCCGACACCGGTACCTGGTGCCCCTTGGCGTACATGCATTGCTGGTAACCGACGTCGTAGCGCTGCTGCAACGTGTACGCGGAACCCTGCGCCGCGCCCGTGCCCGCCACCGAACCGAGGATCAGGCCGGTGCCGGCGCCCGCTGCGGCCCCCCTTTGCCCGCCGATGATTGCGCCTGCGACCGCACCGACCGCTGTGCCGATCGCGGCGCTCTTCACGCCGCTGTCGACGGAGGCCTGCTCTGCCGTCGTTCCGCCGACCTGGAACTGCGCGTATTGCCGGCAGTCGTAGTCATCGGCGCGGAACTGGTCGAAATTCTTTCCCGCGCCGGGCAGTACCAGCATGCTCGGGCCGGTTGGCGCCGACGCACAAGCGGCGAGCAGCGTCAGAGCCGCCGCGGGAAGCAACCAACGAGACGAAAGGGTCATGATTTTTTCGCGTTTCCAGGTTGCCATCAACCGGGCGGCGGCGTGGGCGATACGCGTTGCCAGCCGCTTGCGCACTGATTGACGTAGGGGTAGTAGGACTTCGAGTCCGCGCAGTAGTACCAGTAGTTCTGCGTTGCGGGGCCCGCCTGCGGGCTGCCTTGCTCGATGTAGGTCGGCGCCGCGTAGGGTACCGTCACCGCCGGGGCGTAATAGGGCGGGTAGTAGGGGTAGTACGGAGGGTAATAACCACCGTAATACCCGAAACCCAAGCCGATCGGGATGCCCACAGCCAAGCCGAAGCGCACCCCACCCCCCCCATGGTGGAAGCCGGGACGGGCAAGTGCCGAATCGCTCGCCACAAATGCCAGCAAAATCAGGGTTGACGCGAAGGCCGCTTTCGCTAGTTTCATATTCATTCTCCGCACGCAGTCCGGATTATCCATAGGACGACAGCCTAGCAAGACCGTTCAATGCCGGCTGGGTCATTTGGTAACAATTTGTATCGCCGCCAGGCGCGACTTCGGCCTCGTCCAATTACACTGACGGTTGCTGCAGGTCAACAACCGGAACCATGGTGGATCAAAAACAGGCCGCTTCGCTCGATCCGAGCTTCCAGATCGGCAAGTACGACGTCCGCAAGCTGCTCGGCAAGGGCGCCACCGGGACGGTGTATCTGGCCATCGACACCTTTTCCGGCAAGGAGGTCGCGTTGAAGACCATCGGGCCGGAGGTGTTCAGCGACCCGGAATTCGGCACGGTGTACCGCTCGCAGTTCCTCAATGAGGCTTCGCTCGCGGGCAAGCTCAAGCACCCGCATATCGTGAGTATCCTCGATGCGGCGGTGCACGAAGACTCGGGCTATATCGCGATGGAGTGTGTCGTGGGCGGCGCGCTGTCGGAGTACGCCAGCGAAGACAAGCTGCTGCCGGTCGCGGACGTGATCCAGATCGGCTTCAAGTGCTGCGGTGCGCTCGAGTACGCTTTCCGCGAGGGCATCGTGCACCGCGACATCAAGCCGGCGAACATCATGATCGTGCAGGGCACAGAGGTGAAAATCTCCGATTTCGGCGCGGCCTTCCTGCGCAAGAGCCAGGCGGTGCAGACCAACCCCCTGGGATCGCCGTTCTACATGTCGCCCGAGCAATTCGAGGGCGAAACGCTCACGCACCACAGCGACATGTACAGCCTCGGGGTCGTGCTCTACGAACTGCTCACCGGCAAGCGACCTTTCATCGCCGACAACATCGAGGGACTGGTGAAGAAAATTCTGCAGGAGAACCCCGCGCCGCCGAGCAGCCTGCGTGCGGGGCTGCCGGAGGGGATCGACCGCGTGGTGCTGCGCGCAATGGGCAAGAAACCCGAGCACCGCTACCCGACCTGGAGCGAGTTCGCGGTGGCGCTCTCCAACGCGGCGCAACTGGTGCTGCCGCCCGATGCGATCGCCGACAGCGCAAAATTCCTCTCGCTCAAGAGCGTGGAAACCCTCGCCGCGCTGAGCGATGCTGAACTGTGGGAGCTGGCCGGCGTGGGGCGCTGGTCGCGCGTTGCGGCGAAGCAGGCGATCGTGCGCGAGGACGAACCCGGGCAGAGCTTCTTTTTCCTGGCGAAGGGTGAAGCCAAGGTGATTCGCCAGGCGCGCCTGCTCAACGTGGTCGCCCGCAACGAATTCTTCGGCGAGATGGCGTGGATCCGCGGCGGCGAAATGCCGCGGCATGCGACGGTGGAATCGATGACCGAGCTGCTGCTGGCCGAATTCGAGCCGGCAGCGCTCATGCGCATGAGCCTCGGCGCGCAACTGCAGCTCACGCGCGCGCTGATGCGCAACCTGGTCGAGCGGCTGGTGCTCGCGAACACGCGATTGCAGAAGAATTGAACAGACTCGCGAGAAGCGGTGCCGCGACATCTGCTTGCGGCGCTACTGCGCGCCGCCGCTCGCGGGGACCTGCCAGCCGCCGCCGAGCGCGCGGATCAATGCCACGCTCGCAGCGAGACGCCGGCCGAGGATGCCGGCAGCCGCGCGCTCGTTGCTCAACTGCGTGCTTTGCAGGGTGACTACGTTCAGATAGCTCACGGTGCCCGCCTTGTACTGGTTGATGGTGAGCACCACGGCTTCGCGCGCAGCGCTCGCGGCGAGCTCCTGCACGTCGGCCTCTTCTTCGAGCAGGCGTAGCGCGGCCAGGTTGTCTTCCACTTCCTGGAATCCGGCCAGCACCGTCTGACGGTAGGTCGCGACGCTCGCGTCGTAGGCTGCGATCGCCTGTGCTTCGGCCGCGCGCCTCAAACCGGCGTCGAAGATCGCCTGGGCGAGCGCCGGGCCGAACGACCAGAAGCGGCTTGGCGCGGCAAACCATTGCGACAGGTCGGTGCTGCGGTAGCCAAGCGATGAGGACAGGATGAGCGAAGGAAAGAACGCCGCCTTGGCGACGCCGACCTGCGCGTTGGCCGCTGCGACGCGCCGCTCGGCGCCGGCGATGTCGGGCCGTCGCTCGAGCAGCTCCGAGGGCAGCCCGACCGGAATCTCCGGCATGGCGATTGCGACCGGCGCGGGCGCGATGGCGAATTCAGCCGGCGGCTTGCCGAGCAGCACCGCGATCGCATGCTCGAACTGCGCGCGCTGCACGCCGGTGTCGAGCGCCTGCGCCTGCGTGGAGCGCAACAGCGTCTCGGCCTGTACCAGGTCCACTTTTCCGGCGACACCGGCGACGTAGCGGTTGTTGGTGAGCTCGAGCGACTTGCGCAACGCGGCGACCGTATCGTCGAGCAGCTGCCGCTGCGCATCGAGGATGCGCAGCTGGAAATAGTTCGAAACAAGATCTGCCTGCGCCGACAGCAGCGCGAGCACCAGGTCCGCTGCGCTCGCCTGCGCGCCTGCCTCGCTCGCTTCGACCGTGCGCCGCAGCCGGCCCCACACGTCGGCCTCCCAGCTCGCCTCGAGGTCGGCGGAATGGTTGGTGAAGATGCGGCCGGCCGTGGTGCCACCGGTCACTCCCGCGGGCGACCGGCTGCGGGTCACCGCTACGTTGCCGTTCACGGTCGGAAACAATCCGGCGCGCGAAGACTGCACCAGCGCGCGCGCCTGGCGGAATTTCGCCTCGGCGACCTGCACGTTCTGGTTGGAGATCTGGATCTGTTCGACCAGCGTATCGAGCTGAGGATCGCGAAATATCTCCCACCACCTGCCGCGCACCGCATCGTCGCGAGGCTGCGCTGGCTTCCAGCTGCCCGCTTCCTTATAGACGGCCGGCGCCTCGGCCGCCGGCCGCTGGTAATCGCGGCCCACCATGCAGCCGCCCAGCACGGCAGTCGCGGCGGCAATCGCGGCGAGAGTGACGACGCGGCTGTTCATCGGCCCTTCGCGGCGGGCACACGCCGCACGGGGCGCAACCTTTCCCGCAGGCGAAGGCCCCAAAGCCTGAGGTGCTCGAGGTAGAGGTACACCACCGGCGTCGTATACAGCGTGAGCAACTGGCTCAGGATCAGGCCGCCGAGAATCGAGATGCCGAGCGGCCGGCGCATTTCCGCGCCATAGCCCGAGAACAGCGCGAGCGGCAGCGCGCCGAGCAGCGCGGCCATGGTGGTCATCATGATCGGGCGGAAGCGCACTTGGCACGCTTCGAAGATCGCCTCCTCCGGGGATTTGCCGTGCTTGCGCTCGGCGTCGAGCGCAAAATCGATCATCATGATCGCGTTCTTCTTGACGATGCCGATCAGCAGGATCACGCCGATCAGCGCAATGATGTTGAATTCCGGTTTGAACAACAGCAGCGCGAGCACGGCGCCCACACCCGCAGAGGGTAGCGTGGAGAGGATCGTGATCGGATGAACGTAGCTCTCGTAGAGCACGCCGAGCACGATGTACAGCGTCACCAGCGCGGCGAGGATCAGCCAGGGCTGGCTGTCGAGCGAGGCCTGGAATGCCCGCGCGGTGCCCTGGAAGCTGCCGAGGATCGACGTTGGCACACCGATGCGCGCCATGGTGTCTTTGATCGCGTTCGTCGCTTGCGACAGTGAGACTCCCGGCGGCAGGTTGAAGGAAATCGTCGCCGCCGCGAACTGTCCCTGGTGGTTGACTGAGAGCGCGGTGTTGGCCGGTTCGTAGCGCGTGATCGCGGACAGGGGGACAAGGCCCCGCGTCGGCGAGAGCACGTAGATGCTCTTCAACGCTTCCGGGCTCTGCCAGTATTGCGGCGCCACCTCGAGCACGACGTGGTACTGGTTGAGCGCGGAGTAGATGGTCGAGACCTGCGACTGGCCGAACGCGAGATTGAGCGCCGAATCGATCTGCTTTGGCGTGATGCCCAGGCGCGCCGCCGTATCGCGGTCGATGGTCAGGGTGGTCTGCAGGCCCTTGATCTCCTGGTCTGAATTGACGTCCACCACCTCGGGCACGCTCAGCAGCGCCTGGTACAGGCGCGGCGCCCAGGTCCGCAACAGGGCCAGATCGTCCGCTTGCAGCGTGAACTGGTAGGACGCGTTGCTCGGCCTGCCGCCGACGCGGATGTCCTGCACCGGATTGAGGTACAGGTTCGCCCCGGCCATGTGCGAGAGCTTGCCGCGCAGGCGCGCGATCACCAGTTCGGCTGACATGCGGCGCTGCTCGAGCGGCTTGAGCGATACGAACATGAAGCCGGAGTTGGTGCGCGCACCGCCGGTGAATCCGACCACGTTCTCCACGGCCGGGTCGCCGCGAATGATGGTCATGAAGTCGGCCAGCTTCTTCTGCATCGCCTGGAACGAGATCGCCTGGTCGGCCTGGATGGAGCCGACCAGCCGCCCGGTGTCCTGCTCCGGGAAAAATCCCTTCGGTATGATCGCGTACAGATAGAAGTTCAGGCCGATCGTGGCGGCGAGCGCGAGCATTACGGTGCGCCGGTGATCCAGCGCCCAGGCGAGGCTCGCGGCGTACCCGCTCAGCAAGCCTGCGAACACCCGCTCTACCGCAGTGTTGAGACGGCCGCGCTTTTCGCGGGGTTCGTGCCTGAGCAGCCGCGCGCACATCATCGGCGTGGTGGTGAGCGAAACCAGCAACGACACGCCGACAGCGACCGACAGCGTGACCGCGAACTCCCGGAACAGCCGCCCGACAATTCCACCCATCAGCAGGATCGGGATGAATACCGCGACCAGCGACAGGCTCATCGAGAGCACGGTGAAGCCCACCTCGCTCGCTCCCATCAGCGCGGCCTGGTACGGCGGGACGCCCTCCTCGATGTGTCGGGTGACATTTTCGAGCACCACGATCGCGTCGTCCACCACGAAACCGGTGGCGACAGTCAGCGCCATCAGCGAGAGGTTGTTCAGGCTGTAGCCGCACAGGTACATCACTCCGAAGGTGGCGACGAGGGACACCGGCACGGCCACTGCGGGAATGAGCGTCGCGCGCGCGTTGCGCAGGAACAGGAACACCACCATGATCACCAAGGCCATCGAGATGACCAGCGTGCGCTCCACTTCCTTCAACGACGCGCGGATGGTGGTGGTGCGCTCGAGCACGACATCGACCTTGATCGAGGCCGGGATGGACGCGGCCAGCAGCGGCAGGATCTCGCGCACCCGGTCCGCCGTCTCGATGATGTTGGCGCCGGGTTGCCGATTGAGGATCACGAGCACAGACGGCTTGCCGTTGGACATGCCGGCGTTGCGCAGGTCCTCGACCGAGTCCACCACCTCGGCGACGTCGGCGAGGCGCACCGGCGCATTCTTGCGCCAAGTGACGATCAGCGGAATGTACTGGCTCGCCTGGGTGGCCTGGTCGTCGGCATAGATCTGCCACTGGCGATCGCCGTCTTCCACGGTCCCCTTGGGCCGGTTGGAGTTGGCCGCCATCAGCGCCGCGCGCACGTCGTCGAGCGCAAGGCCGTACTTGTAGAGCGCAGTCGGGTTGGCCTCGACGCGCACCGCCGGAAGCGAGCTGCCGCCCACCGTCACCTGGCCGATGCCGCTCACCTGCGAGAGCTTCTGCGCGAGGATGGTCGAGGCCGCGTCGTACATCTGCCCGCGGGTGAGGGTGTCGGAGGTCAGCGCGATGATCATGATCGGCGCGTCGGCCGGGTTGACCTTGCGGTAGATCGGGTTGCGCGGCAACCCGGTGGGCAGCGTGCTGCGCGCCGCGTTGATCGCCGCCTGCACGTCGCGAGCCGCGCCGTCGATGTCGCGGCTGAGGTCGAACTGCAGCGTGATGCGCGTCGAGCCGAGCGAACTGGAGGAGGTGATCTCGGTCACTCCCGCAATCGTCCCGAGCGCGCGCTCGAGCGGCGTCGCCACCGTGGCCGCCATGGTCTCCGGGCTCGCGCCGGGGAGCGCGACCTGCACCGAGATGGTGGGAAAGTCCACCTGCGGCAGCGGTGAGACCGAAAGCAGGCTGAATGCGACCGCGCCGGAGAGTGCCAGACCGATGGTCAGCAGCGTGGTCGCGACCGGGCGCCGGATGAACGGTTCGGAGAGGTTCATCCGGAGTGCTGCACTGCGGTCTGGGCGCGCCGCGCCCAGCGGTCGAACCACAGGTAGATCACCGGCGTGGTGAACAGCGTGAGCAGCTGGCTCACGATCAGGCCGCCGACCATGGTCAGGCCGAGCGGATGGCGCAGCTCCGATCCCACGCCGGTGCCGAGCATCAGCGGCAGCGCGCCGAGCAGCGCTGAAAACGTCGTCATCAGAATCGGCCGGAATCGCAGCAGGCAGGCCTGGGTGATCGCTTCGCGCGGGCTCTTGCCCGCGTTGCGTTCGGCGTCGAGCGCGAAGTCGATCATCATGATCGCGTTCTTCTTGACGATACCGATCAGCAGGATGATGCCGATGACTGCGATGACGCCCAGATCGGTGCGCGACGCGAGCAGCGCGAGCAGGGCCCCGACGCCCGCCGAGGGCAGCGTGGAAAGGATCGTCACCGGGTGGATGTAGCTCTCGTAGAGCACCCCGAGGACGATGTACATGGTTGCGATCGCTGCCAGGATGAGCAGCAGTTCGTTGTTGAGCGATGCGCTAAATGCGAGCGCCGCGCCCTGGAACCCGGTGCGGATGCTCGGCGGCACGCCGATCTCGCGCTGGGCCGACTCGATCGCCGCGACCGCATCGCCGAGCGATGCGTCCGGCGCGAGATTGAACGAGACCGTCGTGGCGGGAAACTGCGCGAGGTGGTTCACCGAGAGCGAAACCGGCTTCTCGACCAGCCGGGTGATGGAGCTGAGCGGTATCTGCGCTCCGGTGGAGGAAGAGACGTACAGCTCGCTCAGCGCGGCGGGGCCGATGCGGAATTCGGGCTTCACCTCCAGCACCACGCGGTACTGGTTCGCTTGCGTGAAGATCGTGGAGACCAGGCGCTGGCCGAACGCGTTGTAGAGCGCGTTGTCGATCGCGCCGGGCGTAACGCCGAGCCGTCCCGCGGTGTCGCGGTCGATCGCGAGGTAGGCCTGCAGCCCCTGGTCCTGCAGGTCGCTCACGACGTCGGCAAGCTGCGGCAGCGCGGAAAGCCGCGCCACCACCCGGCGCGTCCACATCGAGAGTTCGTCCGGATTGGTCCCTTCGAGCGTGAACTGGTACTGCGTGCGGCTGACTCGGTCCTCGATGGTGAGGTCCTGCACCGGCTGCATGTACAGGGTGATGCCCTCGACACCCGCGAGCCGCTCCTGCAGGCGGCGCGTCACCTCTGGTGCGTGTATGCCGCGCACCGAGAGCGGCTTCAAGTTGATCAGGATTCGGCCGCTGTTCAGCGTGGTGTTGGTGCCGTCCACGCCGATGAAGGACGACACGCTCTCCACGGCCGGGTCCTCCAGGATCGCCCTGGCGAGATTGCGCTGACGTTCGCTCATCGACGCGAACGAAACCGACTGCGGCGCCTCGGAGATGCCCTGGATGACGCCGGTATCCTGCACTGGGAAAAAGCCTTTCGGCACCACGATGTAGAGCAGCACGGTGAGCACCAGGGTGCCGAACGCAACCAGCAGGGTGGCGCCCTGGCGGTCGAGGACCCATTCGAGCATCCTGCCGTAGCGCGCGATGACTCGATCGAACAGCCTGCCGCTCTCGCGGTAGAACCACCCCTGCTCGGATTCGGGTGTGTGGCGCAGCAGGCGCGCGCACATCATCGGCGTGAGGGTGAGCGAGACCACTGCCGAGATCAGGATCGACACCGCCAGCGTGATGGCGAATTCGCGGAACAGGCGCCCGACCACGTCGCCCATGAACAGCAGCGGGATCAGCACCGCGATCAGCGAGACGGTGAGGGAAATGATGGTGAAGCCGATCTGCGCGGAGCCTTTCAGTGCGGCCTCCAGCGGCGCCATTCCTTCCTCGATGTAGCGCGAGATGTTCTCGATCATCACGATCGCGTCGTCCACCACGAATCCAGTCGCGATGGTGAGGGCCATCAGCGTCAGGTTGTTGATGCTGAACCCGGCCAGATACATCACGCCGAAGGTGCCGACCAGCGACAGCGGCACCGCGATGCTCGGGATGATCGTGCCGGCCGCGGTGCGCAGGAACAGGAAGATCACCATCACCACCAGCCCCACCGCAATCAGCAGCTCGATCTCCACGTCGTGCACCGAGGCGCGGATGGTCGTGGTGCGGTCGGTCAGCACCGCGACGTCCACCGAGCCGGGGAGGCTGCTCTGAAGCTGCGGCAGCAGGCGCTTGATGCGGTCCACCACCTCGATCACGTTCGCGCCGGGCTGGCGCTGGACGTTGAGGATCACCGCGGGAACGTCATTCATCCACGCGGCGAGGCGGATGTTTTCCGCCCCGTCGATCACGTCGGCAACGTCCGAGAGGTAGATCGGCGCGCCGTTCTTGTAGGCGATGATGACCGATTTGTATTCGGCAGCCGACTGCAGTTGATCGTTGGCCGCAATGGTGTACGAGCGCTCGGGGCCGTCGAAGCTGCCCTTGGCCTGGTTCACGTTCGCCGTCCCGATCGCGAGGCGCACGTCCTCGAGGTTGAGCCCGTTGGCGACCAGCGCCCGCGGGTTCGCCTGCACGCGCACCGCCGGCCGCTGGCCGCGCG
>JADGRQ010000072.1 GCA_017880775.1 Burkholderiales bacterium
CCTCGGCGTGAAGAGCGTCATCGTCATGCCGCAGGACGCGCCGCAGGTGAAGCTCGAGGCCACGCGCGGCTATGGCGCCGAGGTCATCACCTATGCTCCCGGGACGGTCAGGCGTGAAGAACTGGCGGCGGGAATCGCCGAAGAACGCGGCATGACCGTGATCCCTCCGTATGATCATGCGCAGGTCGTTGCCGGGCAGGGAACCGCGGCGAAGGAATTGATCGAAGAGACCGGGCCGCTGGATTATCTGTTGGTGCCCTGCGGCGGCGGCGGGCTGCTCTCGGGGTCCGCCGTCGCGGCGAGCCACTGGTCGCCAGGCTGCAAGGTGATCGGCGTCGAGCCCGAGGCGGGCGACGATGCGACGCGCTCGTTTCGCTCGAAGACCCTGCAGACCTGCCACAACCCGGACACCATCGCCGACGGCGCGCGCACGCCCTCGCTCGGCAAGATCACTTTCCCGCTGGTGCTGCAGTACGTGCACGACATGTCGACGGTGAGCGATGCCGAACTGCTGCGCACCATGTTCTGGATGTGGCAGCGCATGAAAATCGTGATCGAGCCCACCGGCGCCCTCGCCGCGACGGCCCTGCTCGAGGGCAAACTCGACCGCCGCCACGATTGCAAGGGCAAGCGCGTCGGCGTGATCCTCTCCGGCGGCAACGCCGACATCAGGGCGCTGTGCCGTTTGTTCTAGGCGCCTGAGGTTGGCGATGACGCTTCCCGCGGCATCGGCCGAATTCCGTTTCTACGAGGAGCTGAACGATTTCCTGCCGCCCGAGCGGCGCCGCGCGAGCTTCGCCTACAGCGTCGCCGGGACGCGCTCGGTCAAGGACGCGATCGAGGCGATCGGCGTGCCGCATACCGAAGTCGATTTGATCCTGGTCGACGGACATTCGGTCGGGTTCGACCGCGTGCTGCGCGGCGGGGAGCGCGTCGCGGTGTACCCGGTGTTCGAACGCCTGGATATCGCGCCGCTGCAGCATCTGCGGCCGCGGCCGCTGCGCGAACCGCGCTTCGTGCTCGATGCGCATCTGGGCAAGCTCGCCCGCCACCTGCGCATGGCAGGCTTCGATTGCCTGTATCGCAACGACTATCGCGACAGCGAGCTCATCACCGCTGCTCTGGCCGAGCGCCGCATTATCCTCACGCGCGACAAGGGCCTGCTCAAGCAGCGCCTGGTCACGCACGGTTACTTCGTGCGCCGAACCGAGTCGGAGGAGCAGTTGCGCGAGGTGGTGCGCGCGTTCCAGCTGGAGGCGAATCTTCGGCCGTTCAGCCGCTGCCGCGAATGCAATGCCGAATTGCACGGCGTGCCCAAAGCCCAAGTGCTCGCGCGCCTGCCGGAGAAAGTGCGCGCCGCCTACGAACGCTTCCAGCTTTGCCCCGGCTGCGGCCGCATCTATTGGGAGGGAACCCATTATGCGCGGCTGCGGCAGCTGCTCGAGTTGGCGGCGCAGCCCGATGCAGGGCGCGCCGGCTGCTGATCAGACGCGATTGATTCTCCTCGGACAGATATCGAGTCCAACGGTGTATTCTAGCGGGCATCGACTACAGGAGACACTATGGAAACTTCGCCCGCCGGAGCGCTGTTCGAAATTCTGGAGCGCCAGCGCGCAGCCTTTGTCGCAGAGATGAATCCGTCAATCGCAGCGCGGCAAGATCGCCTCGAGCGACTCGCGGCGATGAACGAGAAGCATGGAACCAGCATCGTCGAAGCCATCGATGCCGACTTCGGCCACCGTTCGGCGCACGAAACGCGGATGGCCGAACTGGTTCTGATGGGCGCGACGATCCGCCACGCGCGCCGTCACCTCAAGGGCTGGATGAAGGCGCGGCGGGTTCCCACCGCCATGCACTACCTCCCCGCCAGCAACCGCCTGATGCGTCAACCGCTGGGCGTGGTCGGCATCGTGGCGCCGTGGAACTATCCCTATCAGCTATCCGTCACCCCCGCGGTGGCGGCGATCGCTGCCGGCAACCGGGTCATGATCAAGCCGTCGGAGTTGACGCCGCGCTTTTCCGAACTGCTGCAGCGCATCGTGGGTGAGTCCTTTGCCGAGGAAGAGATTGCGGTAGTGATTGGCGACGCCCAGACCGGCAAGGCATTCACCGAATTGCCCTTCGACCATCTGTTCTTCACCGGTTCGACTGCGGTCGGAAGAATGGTGGCCCAGGCGGCAGCGAAGAATCTCACCCCGGTGACGCTGGAGCTTGGCGGTAAATCGCCGGCCATTCTCGATCCCTCGAGCGACCTTGCCACGGTGGCGCCGCGCCTCGCTTTCGGCAAACTGCTCAACGCCGGCCAGACCTGCATCGCCCCCGACTACGCCTTCGTGCCCCGCGACCGGATCGACAGCTTCGTCGAACACATGCAGCGCGCGGTTGCCGCAATGTACCCGCGCCTCGCCGCCAACCCGGACTACACCAGCATCGTCAGCGACCGCCATTTCGCCCGCCTGCAAGGATTGCTGGACGACGCGCGCGCCAAGGGCGCGCGCATCGTGACGATCAATCCAGGCGCCGAAACGTTCGATCCGGCCAAGCGCAAGCAGCCGCCGGTGCTGGTTCTGGGAGCGACGCCGGAGATGAAGCTGATGCAGGAGGAGATTTTCGGCCCGATCCTGCCGGTGTTGGCTTATGACCGAATCGAAGAGACGATCTCTTACATCAACCGTCACGACCGGCCTTTGGCGCTGTACTGGTTCGGGACCGACGGCGCGAGCCGCGACAAGGTGCTGAACCAAACGATTTCCGGCGGGGTCACCTTGAACGACTGCATCTGGCACATCGCCCAGGAGGACCAACCCTTCGGCGGCGTCGGCGCCAGCGGCACGGGCTCCTACCATGGAGAATGGGGATTTCGCACCTTCAGCAAAGAAAAACCCGTATTCACGCAGCCGCGGCTGAACGGGATGTTTCTCATGTACCCGCCTTACGGCAAGACCTTCGAGCGCATGCTGGCGCTGCTCAAGCGCATTGCCTGAGATTGGCGGCGACCGTTGTTGCAGAGTTACGTTTTTGCTTTTCTCAATAACCGTGATTTTGGTACGGATGCGCTTTTCATCCGTATCAAAAACACGGTTCGCGCGCGCGAGCGCGCAATGACCGCTCAGCGACATCGACGAACCTAGGCGGATACATCGAGCTGCGGCGCTCCAACTTGCGCGGACGGCGCCCCGTCCGCGCGGATCGTCGGTTGCGCACGGATGAAAAGCACATCCGTGCGCAACCGACGATCTTGGATAAAGACAAGCCCAAGGCGTGGTTGCTTTTGTCGATAACCGTGTTTTTGGTACGGATGCGCTTTCTATCCGTACCAAAAACACGGTTCGCGCGCGCGAGCGCGCAATGGGCGCTATTGGCATGCGACGGAATTAGAGACATGGGATATAATGTCATTCTTAA
>JADGRQ010000015.1 GCA_017880775.1 Burkholderiales bacterium
CGCCGCCAGCGTCGCCGGATCGGGTTCCTGGCCGGTCTCCTGCAGGATCTGGCGGGAGATGCGGTTCATCTTGTTGATGGTCTCGATCATGTGCACCGGAATGCGGATGGTGCGCGCCTGGTCGGCGATCGAGCGCGTGATCGCCTGCCGGATCCACCAGGTGGCGTAAGTCGAGAACTTGTAGCCGCGGCGGTATTCGAACTTGTCCACCGCCTTCATCAGGCCGATGTTGCCTTCCTGGATCAGGTCGAGGAACTGCAGGCCGCGGTTGGTGTATTTCTTCGCGATCGAGATCACCAGGCGCAGGTTCGCCTCGGTCATTTCGCGCTTGGCGCGGCGGGCCTTGGCCTCGCCGGTGGACATCTGCTTGTTGATTTCCTTGAGATCCTTCAGCGGGATGCCGATCTTGCGCTGCACGTCCTGCATCCTGCTGAGCATCTCGAGCACCGCAGGCTCCAGGCGCACCAGCGCCTCGCTCCACGGGTGGCCGGCGTTGATCTCGTTGGCGAGCCAGCGCTTGGAAGCCTCGGTGCCGGCGAACACCTTGATGAAATGCGCCCGCGGCATGTTCGCCTTGTTGACGCAGACGTCGTGGATGCCGCGCTCGTAGGAGCGCACCCCGTCCACCAGGCTGCGCATGCTGTCGCACAACCGCTCGACGGTGCGCGCAGTGAAGCGGATGTTCATCAGCTCGTTGCCGATCTGGTCGCGCGCCCGCATGAATTCCTTGTCCTTCGAGCCCTTGCTCTCGAGCACCTTTTTCATGCGCTCGTTCAGGCGCCGGATTCGCGCGAACTTCTCCAGCGCCTTGGTGCGCAGCGCAAGCAGGCTCGCCGCCTGGGCCGCCGCGACGGCTTCCTCGTCGAGTTCCTCCTCCTCGGCGACGTCGTCTTCCTCCTCGTCTTCCTCGGCTTCAACCTTGCGCGGATCGAAGGTTTCCTTGGCGTGCGGATCGAGCAGGCCGTCGACCACCTCGTCGATGCGCGATTCGTCCTTCTCGACGCGCTCGGCAAGGTCGAGGATCTCGCGGATGGTGGTCGGGCAGGCCGCCACCGCCTGAATCATGTGCTTCAGGCCTTCCTCGATGCGCTTGGCGATCTCGATCTCGCCTTCGCGCGTGAGCAGCTCCACCGAGCCCATCTCGCGCATGTACATGCGCACCGGATCGGTGGTGCGGCCGAATTCGGCATCGACCGTCGAGAGCGCTGCCTCGGCCTGCTCCTCGACGTCCTCGTCGGCGACCTGCGCGGGCGTGGCCTCGCTGATGATCAGCGTCTCTGCGTCGGGCGCCTGGTCGAACACCTGGATGCCCATGTCGCTGAAGGTCGAAATGATCGACTCGATCTGTTCGGCATCGACCAGGTCGTCGGGCAGATGGTCGTTGACCTCCGCGTAGGTGAGGAAGCCGCGCTCCTTGCCGAGCTTGATAAGGTTCTTCAGCCGCGCACGGCGCGCCTCGGCATCCTCCTTGGGCAGTTCGGCGGTGGCCGCAAGCCACTCCTCGCGCTTGCTGCGGCGCCCCGGGCGGCCGCCGCGCCCCTTTTTCTTCAGCCCCGCATTGACCTTGGCCTCGAGCAGGTCGAGCGCATGCCGGGTGCTCTTGATGGTCGGCTTGGCCGGTTTGACGGGCTTCGCATCGGACTTGACCGGCAGCGCCTTCGCGACCGGCGTTTCCTTGGCCAGGGGTTTCTTGCCCGGCTTCTTGTCTTTCGCGCGCGCCGCGGAGGGAGCGGGCAGGTGCTTGCGCGACGCCTTCGGCGTCGGCCTTGCTGTCGCGGGTTTCCTGGCGGCAACGGCTTTTTTCCTCGCGACCGCGCGTGCCTTTACCGGGTGTTTTTTCAACGCCTTGATCGCCTTGGGTTTTTTCTTCGCCGCGTGGGCCTTTTTGAGCTTGCGCTTGGCTTGGGCCATCAGTGCCTCACCGGGAGAAAAAGGGAAACCGGAAATTATAGCAAAGCAGATGGGGACGCTGTCGCTTTTTTAAACCACGCGGGCTCATGCGCGCTGGCGCTTCAGTTCGGCAAGTTCCTGAATGCGACGGGCACGCTCCGCGCCTGAGAGGCCCGTGATTTCCTCGTTCTTGCGCTCGATGCGCCGTATCAGCTGGATCTGCCGGAATTCCTGCTCGGCCACTTCCGGGCTCATCTCGATCTCGAGCAGCGAGGCCTGCGCGCGCTCCAGCAGCTCGGCGTGCGGACTGCCGGCAAAGGCTTCGATCAGCTGCGCCTCGGTGAGCGGCTCGGCCCATCCGCCCTGACAGCAGTGCGCGGCGAGCGCCGCCACCGCCCTGCCCTCCGGCAAATTCCGGTCGAACAGTTCGAGATCGAGCTCGGCGGCAAGGTTCGGCTGCGTCAACAGCGATCTCAGCAACTGCGCCTCGGGCGAGAGCGGTGGCGACGCTTGCACGCGCGCCGGTGCCGGGCGCGCGTAGGCTGACGTGACGCGCATCTCCAGCAGCCGCTCGGCCTCCTCCTGCGACACGCGCGCGAGCTGCGCCACTTCCTTCACCATTTGCAGCCTCAATCCGGGCGCCGCGACCTTGTGCAGATGCGGCCTGGCCACGGACAGAAACCGCGAACGGCCTTCCGGTGTCGCGAGATCATTGCCGGCGCGCAGTTCGCCCAGCAGGAACCCCGAGAGGGTCTGCGCTTCGCCCGCAAGGTGCTCGAATGCGTCCCTTCCATGGTTGCGCACGTAGGTGTCCGGGTCATCGCCTTCGGGCAGGAACAGGAACCTGAGCGGCTTTTGATCGAGCGCGAGCGGCAGGCTGACTTCGAGCGCGCGCCACGCAGCCTTGCGCCCGGCCGCGTCGCCGTCGAAGCAGAACACGATCTCGTCGGCCAGGCGCAACAGCTTGCCGACGTGCGTCGGGGTGGTCGCCGTACCGAGCGTGGCCACCGCGTAGCCCACCCCGAATTGCGCAAGCGACACCACGTCCATATAGCCCTCGACCACCAGCACGCGACTCGAGGTGCGCATCGCCTCGCGCGCCTGCACGAGACCATACAGTTCGCGGCCCTTCTCGAACAGCACGGTCTCGGGCGAGTTGAGGTATTTGGGCTCGTCTTCGCCCATCACGCGGCCGCCGAAACCGATTGCAGCGCCGCGCGCATTGAAGATCGGAAACATGACCCGGTCACGGAAGCGGTCGTAGCGCTTGCCATCGCCTGCAATCACCAAGCCTGCGTCGACCAACGCCTTGTCCTCGTACTCCGGAAACGCGGCCTTCAGGCCCTGCCAGTCATCCGGTGCATAGCCGATGCGAAACCGCGCCGCGATCTCGCCGGTGAGCCCGCGCCCCTTGAGGTAGGCGATCGCGGGCTCGGATTTCTTCAGCTCTGCGCGATAGAACTCCATCGCGCGCTCGATGACCGCGTACAGGTCCTGCTCGCGGTCCGTCTGCTCCTTCGGTCGCTGGCGCGAAGCATCCTCGGGCACCGTCATGCCCGTGCCCGCGGCGAGATCCTTCACCGCCTCCACGTAGCCCATGCCGGCATAGGCCATGAGAAAGCCGATCGCGTTGCCATGCTGTCCGCAACCGAAGCAGTGGTAGAACTGTTTCACGGGGCTGACCGTGAACGACGGCGATTTCTCGGTGTGGAACGGGCAAAGGCTCATGAAGTTCGCTCCGCCCTTTTTCAGCTGGACGTAGCGCGACACGACGTCGACGATGTCGACGCGATTGAGGAGATCCTGCTTGAATGATTCGGGTATCACTGCGCGGAACCAAGCTGCGGCACAGCGATAGTCTAGTCGTTCAACCGCCGAGTCTGGCCTTCACCAGCGCGGAGACCTTCGCCATGTCGGCGCGGCCGGCAAGGCGGGATTTGAGCAGCGCCATCGCCTTGCCCATGTCCTTGACGCTTGCGGCGCCGGATTCGGTGACCGCGGCGGCGATCGCGGCGGCAATCTCGGCTTCGCCCATCTGCTGCGGCAGGTACGCGGTGAGCACGCCCATCTCGAATTTCTCCGCGTCGGCAAGGTCCTGGCGGCCCGCCGCCTGGTACTGCGTCACCGACTCGCGGCGCTGCTTCATCATCTTCTCGATGATCGAGAGCACGTCGGCGTCGGACAATTCGACGCGCTCGTCGACCTCCTTCTGCTTCAGCGCGGCAAGCAGCAGGCGGATGGCCCCCAGGCGCGCCGGGTCCTTCGCGCGCATGGCGGCCTTCATGTCATCGGTGATCTGTTGCTTGAGGGACAACGGCGGGAACGACGCTGCTGCGGCGTTGCGCTTCAGTACATTTTCTTCGGCAGGAGCTGGCTGCGCAGGCGCTTGTGCAGTCGCTTCACCGCCGCCGCAGCCTTGCGCTTGCGCTCGGTGGTCGGTTTCTCGAAGTGTTCGCGGGCGCGCAATTCGGTGAGCAGCCCGGTTTTTTCCACGGTGCGCTTGAATCGGCGCAACGCCACTTCAAACGGCTCGTTTTCCTTGATGCGTACGGTAGGCATGTTTCTCCAAAAAAATCGAAAATATCTTTTCGCGACCGCGAAAAGGTCTGAATTCTAATGTAATCCCCGGGCTCCCCGCCAGCGGAGCGGCGCAGCCTGCGGTGCGCGCGCTGGACACCCGTGCCCGCGCAGTGCACACTCGCGCCGCGCTCAAGACACAAAACCCCTTGCCAAACAAAGAGATGCTGATCCTCGGGATCGAGACCTCGTGCGATGAAACCGGTCTCGCGCTGTATCACAGCGACGATGGGCTGCTCGCCCACGAACTGCACTCGCAGGTGGCGATGCACGAAGCCTACGGCGGCGTGGTGCCCGAACTGGCCTCGCGCGATCACATCCGGCGCATCCTGCCGCTAACCCGCGCGGTGCTCGCGCGCAGCGGACGGGTACCGGCGGACCTGGACGCGATCGCATACACCGAAGGGCCGGGCCTTGCAGGCGCGTTGCTGGTCGGCGCCGCCTTCGCGAAGGGGCTCGCCCTCGCGCTCGGCATACCCTCGATCGGAATCCACCACCTCGAGGGCCATCTGCTCTCGCCGTTGCTCGCGCACGGCGCGCCGCAGTTTCCGTTCGTCGCGCTGCTCGTCTCCGGCGGCCACACGCAGCTGATGCGCGTGGACGGCGTCGGCCGTTATGCGCTGCTGGGAGAGACGCTCGACGACGCAGCGGGCGAAGCCTTCGACAAGTCTGCAAAGCTGCTGGGCCTGGGCTATCCGGGCGGGCCTGCGGTATCGCGGCTCGCCGAACGCGGCCGCGCCGGCCGTTTTTCGCTGCCGCGCCCGATGCTGCACAGCGGCAATCTGGATTTCAGTTTCAGCGGCCTGAAGACCGCCGTGCTCATCGCAGTGCGCGCCGCGCCGCAAGACGAAAGCGCGCGCGCCGACATCGCGCGCGAATTCCAGGCGGCGATGGTCGAAGTGCTGGTGGCGAAATCGCTCGCCGCGCTCGAAGCCACCGGCCTGCAGCGCCTGGTGGTGGCGGGCGGCGTCGGAGCCAACAGGCAACTGCGCGAGGCGCTCGATGCGAAGGCCGCGCGCGGCGGATTCGGGGTCTATTACCCGGAGCCCGAATTGTGCACCGACAACGGCGCGATGATCGCGTATGCGGGAGCGCTGCGCTTCGCGCGCGGCGAAGGTGCAACGACCAGCAGCTTCTCGGTGCGGCCGCGCTGGGAACTGGCGGAGTTCGAGCGCTCCGCCTAGGATTTCGCGCCCATGCGCGATTCTTCGCCCGCGACCAGCCGCGCGATGTTGGCGCGATGCCGCCAGATGAGCAGCAGCGAGATCAGCACCGCCGCCCACAGAACATTGGCGAACCCGAACAGCCAGAACGCGTACGCGGGCGCAAACAGCGCCGCGACCAGCGCGGCGAACGACGAGATGCGAAAAAATGCTGCGATCACGATCCACGTGACGAGCGTGCCCAGTCCGAGCCACAGATCGAATCCGAGCAGCACGCCGCAGGCCGTCGCAACGCCCTTGCCACCCCGGAAGCGGTGAAACACCGGGAACAGATGCCCGAGAAATGCCGCCGCGCCTGCGAGCGGAACGGCGATGGTCCCGATCCCGGTTTCGCCCGACGCGAGTTGCGCGAGGAACACGGCGACCCAGCCCTTGCCCGCGTCGCCGAGCAAAGTGAGCACCGCGGCCGCCTTGTTTCCGGTGCGCAGCACATTGGTTGCGCCGGGGTTTCCCGAGCCGTAGCTGTGCGGATCCGGCAGCGCGAACATGCGGCTCAGCACCACGGCGAACGAAATCGAGCCGAGGAGGTATGCACCGACGACTATCAGCGCAGTGTGCATGGCGCGGGAATTCTACCGCGTACAATGTCCGGCGATGGACGTGATCTTCATCCGCGAGCTGCGCGTCGAGACGCTGATCGGCTTTCACAAGCGCGAACGCCACGTGCCGCAGACCCTCCAGATGGACCTGGAAATCGGCATTGCGAACTCGGCCGTGTTCGCGTCGGACCTCGTCGCCGACTGCATCGATTACGAAAAAGTGACCATGCGCATCGGCGAGCTCGCCGCCGAGCGGCATTACAACCTCGTCGAGGCGTTTGCCGAGCGCGTCGCGCGCGCGCTGATCGAGGAATTCGGCGCCTCCTCGGCGAAGATTTCCGTGGCCAAGCTGGGCATCCTGAAGAACACCGGGCTGGTCGGCGTCGCGATCGAGCGAAAGAAGAACTAGTTCTTTCATCCTCTCGGATGGTGCTTCGCATGCAACTGCTTCAGCCGTTCGCGCGCCACATGGATGTAGATCTGGGTGGTGGAGATGTCGGCATGGCCGAGCAGCATCTGCACCACGCGCAGGTCGGCGCCATGGTTGATGAGGTGGGTGGCGAACGCGTGGCGCAGCGTGTGGGGCGACAGTGCCTTGCCGGGAACTGCGCGCGCCGCATGGCGCCTGATCAGGTGCCAGAACGCTTGGCGCGTCATGCCGGCGCCGCGCCCGGTGACGAACAGCGCATCGCTCGCCGTCTTTTTCAATAATAGCGGCCGCGCGTCGGCAATGTAGCGGCGCACCCAATCCACCGCCTCCTCGCCAAGCGGCACCAGGCGTTCCTTCGACCCCTTGCCGAGGACGCGCACCACGCCGGCCTCGAGATTGATCTCGAAGGTCTTGAGCCCGATCAGTTCGGAGACACGCAGGCCCGAGGCATACAGCGTTTCGAGCATCGCCCGGTCGCGCAGCCCGAGCGGTTTAGCCACCTCCGGCGCGGCGAGCAGCGCCTCCACATCCGACTCCGACAGGCTTTTCGGAAAGCGCGGGGCGCGCTTGGGCGGATCGATTTTCAATGTCGGATCGGTGTGCAAGATTTTTTCACGTACGCCGTACTGGTAGAAACGCTTGAGGCTGGAGAGCAGCCGCGCGTCCGACGAGGCCTTCGGGCTTTTCGCGCCGCGGTGCCGCGCCGCGAGGAAACCGTGCACATCGGCTTCGGTTGCCTGCGCGAGCGTGCGCGCTGCATCGCGCGCAAGCCAGGCGGCGAACTGCGCGAGGTCGCGCCGGTAGGCTTCGAGCGTGTTCTTCGACAAACCATCTTCCAGCCACAGTGCGTCGCAGAACGAATCCAGCAGCGACGCATCGGCGTCGCCCGGTCTTACCGCGCCCGTTCGTGCTCGAGCAACCATCGCTTGATTTCGAGATGAAAACCCTCGCCGTGGTGCCCGAACCCCCCCAGGCCGTTGGCCGCCACCACGCGGTGGCACGGAATCACCAGCGGAAACCAGTTCGAACCGCAGGCCTGGCCGACCGCGCGCGGTGCGCTGCGCAACGCTTTGGCAATCTGTCCGTAGGTGAGTACCTCGCCGCGCGGGATCGCGCGTATCGCGCCCCAGATGCGGCGCTGGAACGGCGAACCCACCTCGGCGAGCGGCAGGTCGAACTTCACATCGGGATCATCGACGTACTTCTCGAGCTGGCGCGTTGCCCGCTCGGCGAGCGTGGTGCCCGGCGCAACCGTTGCGACCGACTTCGGCAGGAAGGCGATCTCCGCCAGCACGCCGGCATCGGTACGCACGCCGACGTGCATTGCAGGAAACGCGATCACCGCGTCGAAGCGCTCCGCATTCATCGTAGCGCCAGCTTCTCGACCTTCATCAACAGGTCGTCCGCCATTTCGATCCGTTCGCGCGCAAATGCGGCTGCAACCGGCTTGGTGCCGGTCAGCGCCCGAGCGGCCAAGTGAAACAGTTGGTCAGCGGTTTTTCTCATCGCGCCGGAATTCTACCCGGCGCGGCTAGAATAGGCGCCCCAACGAACCACGGAGGAATCATGGGCAAATCGGTCACGCTTAAGGCATCCGACGGGCATTCCTTCTCGGCGTATCGCGCCGACCCGGCCGGGAAGCCGCGCGGCGGCATCGTGGTCATTCAGGAGATTTTCGGTGTGAACAAGCATATCCGCGAGGTCGCGGATGGCTACGCGGCGGACGGCTATCTTGCGATCGCGCCGGCGCTGTTCGACCGCGTCCAGCGCGGCGTCGACATCGGATATACGCCGGAGGACATCCAGACCGGCATTGGCCTGAAAAGCAAGGTCGGCATCGACATGGCGTTGATGGACGTTGCGCCGGCAATCAAGGCGGCATCGGAGGCCGGCAAGGTCGGCATCGTCGGCTATTGCTGGGGCGGTTACGTCGCGTGGATGGCGGCCGCGCGCGCCAGTGGCCTCGCCTGCTCGGTGCCGTACTATGGCGGCGGTGTCACCGACAACATCAATGAACAGCCCAAGTGCCCCGCGATGCTGCATTTCGGCGACAAGGACCAGCACATTGCGCTCGCGGGCGTGGAAAAGCTGAAAGCGGCGCATCCGAAGCAGATCGTGCACATCTACGCCGCCGCCCATGGCTTCAACTGCGACCACCGCGGCTCGTACAACGCCGCGGCCGCGAAGCTTGCACGCGAGCGCACGCTGGAGTTTTTCCGCAAGCACGTCGGTTAGAAGCTACGCTGCCATGACTCAATCCAACCGCCAATACCGACTGGCCGCCCGCCCGGTCGGACTGCCCAAGCACAGCGACTGGAAACTCATCACCGAGCCCGCCGCCGATCCCGCCGACGGCCAGTTACTGGTCAAGGTGCTGCAGCTTTCGCTCGATCCGGCGATGCGCGGCTGGATGAATGAAGGCAAGAGCTACATCCCGCCGGTTGGCATCGGCGAGGTGATGCGCGCGGGCGGCGTAGGCATGGTCGTCGCTTCGAAGAATCCGAAGTTTGCGGTGGGAGACCATGTCAGCGGCGGCTTCGGCATCCAGGAATACTGCCTGATCGACGGCAAGGAACTGTCGCGCATTGGCCTGGTGAAAATCGACCTGCGCCTGGGGACTTTGTCGCAGTGGCTCAATTCGCTCGGCATGCCCGGCATGACCGGGTACTTCGGACTGCTGGAAGTCGGCAAACCAAAGGCCGGTGAAACAGTGGTGGTCTCGGGTGCAGCCGGCGCAGTCGGACAGACGGTGGGCCAGGTCGCGAAGATCAAGGGCTGCAGGGCGGTAGGCATCGCCGGCGGCAAGACCAAGTGCGACTTCGTGGTGCGCGAGCTGCACTTCGACGCGTGTATCGATTACAAAGGCGGCAACGTCAGGGACGGATTGAAGGAACACTGCCCGAAAGGCGTCGATGTCTACTTCGACAACGTCGGTGGCGAAATCCTCGATACCGTGCTGACGCGCATCAACCGCAGCGCGCGCATCGTCATCTGCGGTGCGATCTCGCAGTACAACAATACGACCCCCGTGAAGGGCCCGGGCAACTACCTGTCGCTGCTGGTCAACCGCGCGCGCATGGAAGGCATGGTGGTGTTCGACTACGCCGACCGCTACGCGCTTGCAGTCAAGGACATCGCGCAGTGGATGAAGGAGGGCAAGTTCGTCTCGAAGGAAGACGTCGTCGCGGGCATCGAGAACTTTCCCGATACCCTCAACAAGCTGTTCAGCGGCGAGAACTTCGGCAAACTGGTGCTCAAGGTCGCGGAGGGCTGAACGGCTCGAACGCTTGACAATACCGGCACCGATGCCCAATCTCGACCAAGGAGGAAACAAGCATGGTCAAGTCGCTGCGTAAGCGGAATTTCGATCCGGTTCGCCGTTCGATGCTGCTGGGCGGCGCGGCAACGCTACTGATACCGAACCTCGTGCTCGGACAGGCAAAACCGACGGTGCGCATCGGCGTTCCGACGAAGACGTATTTCCCGACCATCATCGCGGAGACGGCGATCCGGCAGAAGCTGTTCGACAAGGAAGGCATCAACGCCGAGCTGACGATCTATCGCAGCGGCGCGGAGGGTTTCGAGGCGCTCGCCGCCGGCGCCGCCGATCTGATCTACAACTCCTCCTCCAGCGTTGCGGCCGGCCTGGTCAAGGGCGTGAAGTCCAAGTGCGTCGCCAACGGCGCGCTTGGTTACTACGGCTGGCACATGATGGTGAAGCCGGACTCCCCGATCCGGAAACTCTCCGAGCTCGCGGGCAGGAAGGTGGGCATCACCTCCGCGGGTTCCGGATCGGACATACTCGCGCGCTGGACCCTGGCGGACCAGAAGATCGAGTTCACCCGCGCGCCGCTGGGCGGCGGCGGGCTGGTGCCGAACCTGCTGACGGGCAACGTCGAGGCCACCGTGCTCTATTCGCCCCTCACTTACCAGGTGATGCAGGCGAAGCAGGCGCGCTCGATCGCCGATTTCGGCGAACTGGTGCCCGCGCACTCGACCGGAAGCTGGATCGCCACCGACAAGCTCATCGCCGAGCGTCCGCAGGCGCTGCAAAAGGCGCTGAACGCGCTGTATGGCGGGGTCGCCTTCCTGCGCGCGCCGCGCAACCGGGCCGCCGCGGTGAAGCTGATCGCCGAGGTCGACGAGATTGCCGACTCGATCGCTGCGGCCGAGCTGGACGGGAACATCGTCCGGCTCTCGGCCACCGGCGAGTTCAGGAAGGAATGGATGGATCGCGCGCTGGAAATGGCCAAGCTCATCGGCATGACCAGCCTCGCGCCGGTGAACGACATCTACGTCACCACTTTCAATCCGGTTCCGACGGCGTAGTGAAAATAGTCGTCGCGCGCCTCGCGCTGCTGGCGCTGGTGCTGGCGGCGTGGGAACTCCTGCCGCGCCACCAGATCGTCAATCCGCTGCTGCTGCCGCCCCTGGGCGACGTGCTGGGCATGCTGGGCGAGTTGCTGCAGCGCCCGCAGGTGCACCTGGCGATCGGCGTGACCGCCGCCGAAGTGGTGGTGGCCTTCGTGATCGCGGTGCCGCTGGGGGCGGCGCTGGGCGTCCTGATCGCCGAGAACGAATATCTGGGCGACGTGTTCAAGCCGGTGCTGTTCTACGTGTTCAGCATTCCGAAGTCGATCTTCCTGCCGATGTTCATCCTGGTGTTCGGCATCAGTTTCGCGCAAAAGGTCGCCTACGCCGCCTTCACCACGACCTTCGTGGTGATGCTGAGCGCGGCGGCGGCGGTGGAGTCGGTGAAGCAGGACTACCTGCTGGTGGCGCGCTCCTATGGCGCGACGCGCACGCAGATCCTGCTGCGCGTCTACGTGCCCAGCATGATGCCGCTGCTGCTGGAGGCGCTGCGCATCTCGATGATCTTCAATTTCACCGCGGTGATGATCGCCGAGATGTATGCCTCGCGCGCCGGCATCGGGCACCTGATCGCCGGCTGGGGCGAGAACTTCCAGATGCGGCAGCTTTTCGCCGGCGTCATCCTGCTCGCCGCGGTGGCGATCCTGTTCAACGAGACGGTGCGGACCCTGGAGGCGCGGTGCAGCACGTGGCGAACCTAGCCCGGCGCGAGGAGGCGCGGCAAGAGCAAGTCGCGATCGAGGTCGCGAACCTGAGCCACGTCTATGCCGGCGCGCAGGGCGCCGTACCGGCGCTGGAAGACATCTCGATGCGCGTCGGCGCCGGGCGCTTTGTGGTGATCGTCGGGCCCAGCGGCTGCGGCAAGACCTCGCTGCTGATGATGCTGGCGGGACTGCGCTCGCAGGGCCAGGGCACGATCCTTTGCCATGGCCGCCCGATTCCAGATCCCGATCCGCAGCGCGTCGGCGTGATCTTCCAGGAGGCGAGCCTTTATCCCTGGCTCACGGCGCTGGACAACATCGAATTCCCGCTGAGCCTGCGCGGCGCCCGGGATAGGGAAACCCGGGAAGAGCGCCGCGAGCGCGCCGAGGCGATGCTCAAGCTGGTCGGCCTGGAGGGCTTCGGCGAGCGCTATCCGCACGAGCTGTCCGGCGGCATGAAGCAGCGCGTGTCGATCGCCCGCGGACTGGTCCAGGACCCGCCGGTGCTGCTGATGGACGAGCCGTTCGCCGCGCTCGACGAGCAGACGCGCATGACCATGGGTCACGAACTGCTGCGAATCTGGTCGACCACGTCGAAGACCGTCGTCTTCATTACCCACAGCCTGACCGAGGCGGTCTACCTGGCGGACGAAGTGCTGGTGATGTCGGCGCGGCCGGGAAGGATCATCGACCGCATTCCGGTTGCGCTGCCGCGCCCGCGCAGCTACGAAATGATGGCGACGGACGTATTCGGCCAGCTGCGCGAGCGCATCTGGCAGCAGATCCGCAAAACCCCATGAGGCGATCCCTGACGCTTCCCGCGCCCGCCACGGTCCGCCGTGGAATGCTCGTTGCCGTTCTGCTGTTATGGGAGCTGGTGCCGAGAACCGGGCTGCTGCCCGAGCTTTTCCTGCCCGCGCTGTCGAGCACGCTTGCGGTGCTGTACGAGGACTGGCGCATCTACTCGGCGGCGCTTCTGGTGACCCTCTACGAGGTTGCCCTGGCGATGGTCATCGCCTGCGGCGGCGGGATTGTCGCCGGCGCCGTGGTGGGCGGAATTGCGCGGCTGCGCGACCTGCTGTTGCCGGTCTTCTCCAGCCTCTACGCGGTGCCCATCGTGATCCTCTATCCGGTGTTCACCGCGTGGTTCGGGGTCGGCCCGGAATCGAAGATCGCCTTCGCCGGTATCTACGCCTTCTTCCCGGTCATGCTGTCGACCGCGGCAGGCATCCGCACCATCGATCCGCAGTTCATCGTCGCGGCGCGCAGCATGGGGGCGACCCTGACGCAGCAGGTCACTCGCGTGATCATCCCGGCGTCGCTCCCCACAGTGTTCGCGGGCCTGCGACTGGGCGGCGCGCTGGCCATCATCGGCGTGGTCGTATCGGAGATGCTGACCGCGGCGGCGGGCATCGGGTATCTCGTGACGCTCAACCGCACGATCCTCGACAGCCCACGCGTATTCGCCGCGCTGCTGATGATCCTGATCCTGTCGGTCGCGTATTACATGCTGGCGCGCGCAATCGAGCGCCGCATGGTGGTCTGGCAGTCCGCCGGACGTTCGCCGAAAGCTGCTCGACCGGAAAACGCCGTAGTCGTCCCCGCGTAAGCGGGGACCCAGCTCCACAAGGAGAACTTCATGCCCCTTCCCCCGCATCTTCTGCCGACCACCGTCGTCGGCAGCTACCCGCAGCCGGATTGGCTGGTGAACCGGCAGATGCTGTCGAAAGTCGTGCCGCGCACGCGCATGCGGGAAATCTGGCGCATCCCCGAGCCGTTCCTGGAACAGGCACAGGATGACGCCACCGTGCTTGCGATCCGCGACATGGAACGCGCCGGCATCGACATCATCACCGACGGCGAGATCCGCCGCGAAAGTTATTCCAACCGCTTCGCCACCGCGCTCGAGGGCCTCGATCTCGACCGTCCGGGCCAGGTGAAGACGCGCTCGGGCGCGATGACGCCGGTGCCGCGCGTGGTAGGGAAGATCCGCCGCAGCCGCGCAGTCGAGTTACGCGACACGCAGTTCCTGCGCCGCAACACCGACCTGCCCGCCAAGATCACCCTGCCCGGGCCGTTCACCATGGGGCAGCAGGCGAAGAACGAGTTCTACCGCGACGACGAAGAGATGGCGATGGACTTCGCCGACGCGGTCAACGCGGAGGCGCACGACCTGCAACAAGCGGGCGCCGACATCATCCAACTCGACGAGCCCTGGCTGCGCAACGACCCGGAAGGCGCGAATCGCTATGCGGTCAAGGCGATCAACCGCGCGCTGAAAGGGATCACCGTTCCAACGGTGGTGCACCTGTGCTTCGGCTACGCCGCGGTGGTGCCGGGCGCGGCCAAGCCCACCGGCTATTCCTTCCTGCCGGGGCTGGCGGACTGTATCGCGCAGCAGATCTCCATCGAAGCGGCGCAGCCGAGGCTCGACTTGGGCGTGCTGAAGGATCTGGCCGGCAAGAAGATCATGCTCGGCGTCCTCGACCTCGGCGACGCCGCCATCGAGACCCCCGGGCAGGTGGCGGAGCGGCTCCGCGCGGGACTTAAATTCGTCGCGCCCGAAAACCTGATTGCAGCGCCGGATTGCGGCATGAAGTACCTGGCGCGCGAGGTCGCCTTCGGCAAGTTGAAGGCGCTGGCGGCCGGCGCCGCGATCGTGCGCAGGGAGATTTCGTGAGCCTGCTTCGGTTAACTCTTTGGACCTTCTGCAGCGAGCGCATGAGTTTCGCGATCGGAATCTCCGGAAGCAGCCTGGGCCACTCGGAGTAGCTCAAGCGATACGAAAACTCATGCGCCCCCGGCGATAGAGCAGACCCGGCAAGGCGGCATTGCCAGCATGAGCAGCAGTGCAGCCTATACCGCATGAGCCGATCGAGATCCAGGCGCGAATGGCGAGACGATCAGAGAGGTATACCGAGATGATTCCTTATGAGGTAAACCACGAACGCCACAAGGACGCCCCCAACAATCATAAGACTCATGATCAGGAGCGGGTTCTTGTGCCACTCGTAGCCAGGTTTTCTGCCTTTTGGTGGTTTGGCATTGGCGCAAAGTTTGTCGCTGTTCATGTCCGTCCCTTGAAAGCAAGACGGACAGACTAAACATGTGGAGTTGGTAAATCATGATTTGCACGGAATCGCGCGAATTCCTGCAAGGCGTCTACTTTATGCGATGTTTTGTCGTTCCTTTCCCAGCGTCTATATACGCGGACTGAATGCGTTCTTGCGCGTCGAACATCTCCCGGCTTTTTCGCTGCTTGTAGGGAAAATCAAGTTGCTCGCGTGCCTGCTTGATTGCGGAGTCCTTGCTCATCTTCGACTTGGCGATCAGCTCGCTGGCGGCATCCCAAAGCTTTCCCCGCAGTTGCACATCCCGGCGAGCCTTCGTCGCGCGTTCGCCCCGTGCCGGAAGTTTCGATCCCAATCCGAATAGCTCGTGGAGATTGCTCGGCTTTTGATGCACTTTCTTGTTGATGTCGAGAATTTCATCGCCCAGCCAGTACGGGAGCGGGACGTTTTCCTGAACGCAATAGATCAATGCCGTAAAGATGGCAGTACGATTTCCGTCCTTAAGCTGCTGCTCGTAGTGGTCTAGGATTCGATGCAACTTGTCATAGCCGGAGAATCGAAACGAGGGTCGGCGCTCCGCGCGAATATAGCGATTGACCCGCACGCCGTACAAGAAATCGACCCACGATTTTTCCAACGGTTCGAGCGCGGTCTCAATCTTGTTGAGCGGATGCCGATCAAAATCCGGCTCGAAAAGTTTCTTAGTCATTCGCTGTTCCCCTTCGTACGCATCGGCAGTTCACCGCACCGCCGTGCTCTGCCGGCCGATAGCGACGACGGTGGCGCCGTCACGCGCGGCGATCAGTTGCCATTCATACGCCTAAATCATTGTCGGTCGACGTTGAGTTTATTTTTTACGATTGGCATTGTCCCGGTTTCCTAATTTGGCCGGGTGGCGCATCATGGCGAATCGCTCATAGTTCCAGTGTGCCCCGATGGTTCGAAGAAAAAAAGAAGGCGGAATCCACGTCTTTCTGGCCGCGCCATGGTGGGTGTCAGCGGTAGTCGCTGTGGCGGGTTTTATTGCGTTCCAGTGGATTGTTCCTGCCATCACCGCTAACAGTCCGATCCTGAAGGTTTTCGGTCCGACCTTTAAGCTCTTTGGGTACTTCATTGGCGCAATTTTCGGTCTGATTGCAGCCGTGAATTTCTTCCGGCATCGACCTATGCACAGCGTCGCTTCATCTGAGTCCGCGAGGGAATATGTTCCTTCCCCAATACCGCCAGGCACTCCGACTACCGACCAAGTTACCAAGACCTGGGAAGACATGATGGCGAGGGCTCCCAAGCCGGAACCCAAGCCGATAATATGGTCGCTCGAACTCCTGCGACGAATCGAGTGGAAGCGATTCGAGGAACTAACCGCCGCTTTCTATCGTGAGATTGGACTCCGTTCGGAAACCATCCGATGCGGTGCCGACGGAGGCATAGACGCCAAACTGTTCAAAGGCGACTCTCCCGATCCGACTGCCATTGTCCAGTGTAAGGCATGGAACGCTCGCCCTGTCGGGGTCAAGCCTGTGCGCGAATTGCTCGGGGTTATGACGCACCAAAACATCCCCGAAGGTATTTTTATCGCCACCGGAGCCTTTACTAACGAGGCAATCGAATTCGCCAAGTCGAATCCCATTGATTTGGTCAGTGGCTCGACCTTCATGGGAATGATCCAAAAACTATCTGCCGAACAGCAAGAAAAATTGTTGGCTGTTGCCACGGAGGGGGAATTCACTACTCCTACATGCCCATCTTGCGGCATCAAGATGGTATGGCGCAAATCTGAGCGAGGCGACTTTTGGGGGTGCAGCAACTACCCTCGGTGCAAGCAAGTGTTCCACGTAGCATCTGCGAAGTAACGGACGCAGAATTTCCTCGTCCGACATCTCTGGTGTGTAGTCGGTCCAGCCGCGGATCAGGGGTCAGAGTGAGCTGACCCTGACGGCTCAAGTTAAGCCCTTCGGTCTAGGGTGCTTAGGGAGACGAACATGGACGACTATCTACCGCCGATCCACATCAAGATCAACGTTCCGCCACGTCGATTTCTTAATCGAATGGCGAAGATCGCCAAGACCTCCGGGACATTTCGCGTCGAGAAACGCTATGACGCCCTCGGCCAGAAGAGTTTTGACGTCGTTAATCTCCGTTACGCGGGGAAATCTCCACACCGGAATGTTGGTGGCCAACTTATCGCCGACTCGGAGGATGAGGGTTCTATCGCTGTCGAGATGCGCGCACAGCGCTGGAGCCAAGCAGATCCACCGACCTACGATACCTACAGCGCCGCAGCAAGAGACTTGATCACACCGCTCCTTCACACGTACAACTCACAGTCTCGTACGCGGCACCGCATGCACATCCCCGCGAAGGAGAAGCTAGAGCCGAAACTTCCTTCACAGTGCACCAAGCTATTTCAGCAATTCACAGTCCTTGCCAATAAATCTGCCTTGCACCCTCTCGACTGGACGCGCTTCTATAAATTCGTGCGGAACTGCCGCATCCGAACGCGTTTGTCCGAAGATGAGATGGCGCGCCTTCTGATGAAAGAGGGCTTCAGCGAAGAGTACGCGCAACGTATCTCTGGAATCTATGCGCACCTCTGCAACTTCAAGAGGCTCATGTAAGGGCGCCCCTAACTTTAGGTCGAACGGACGGGCCGCGAGCGCCGTGCCATCATTAACTGCTGTGCTGGCCCGCCGCACAGCAATACTCTAGCTACCTGCCATCAAAGATGCGTTTCGTGGATGCATTCTGGAAACACCGTAACGAGCCAGACAAGTCACTGGATGCGTACCTGAAGGAACGCCGGTTGGCACTGGGTAATAGCATCGCTGATCGGCACATGGTCTATCTGGACACCAAGTATTGGCTTTTGCTCAGGGACCATAGGCTAGGCCGATCGGAGGACCCGGTAATCGCCAGACTCTCAGTTCTCCTCGAAGACGGGGTGCGGTCGGCAAAACTAATTTGCCCAATTAGTACCGATATCTTTCTGGAGATACTCAAGCAAACCGACCCCGTGACGCTCAAGTGCTCGGTTGATCTGATCGACACGCTGTCAGAAGGTGTTTCAGTGCTGGCGCCTGACGAAAGGGGGCAAATGGAATTGCTACACTTCGTGCGGAAGACTCACTTCGGCGAGGCGAGCTGCCACTCGCCGGAGGTATTCGTATGGACCAAACTAGCCTACGTTCTTGGTTTCACTGCCCCGCACGATACCCGATTCTCCCCGGAGGAAGAGCTTGTCATTCAGAAAAGTTTTCTCGACCAGATGTGGGAAGCCTCGCTCGCAGACATGATCGATACGATAGGGATCAACGCCATTCGCGAGATGCCGAGGATGCCCGATATTTCTGAGCATTTAAATGTAGGCAAGCTGGCCCATGCAAGCGAGAACGACTCATTCGAAGCGGCATTCCTCTCGGAAGTTGCTGGAATCCTAGACACACTCAAACCGGACTTCGGCGAGATGTTTTCCTATCTGGAGGAGGGTCTTGGAGGGGGAGCGACGAAGAAGGAGATTTCAGCCAGCGGCGGTCCACAGCAGTTCGCAAATCTTATTTATCACGGCTTCCGACTCAAGCGCTTCTCTACCGAACTGCCCAGTATTAGGATACCGGCCACACTCCAAGCTGCGATTCTCTGGGAGCCGAAC
This sequence comes from Burkholderiales bacterium, assembly GCA_017880775.1. GTDB lineage: Bacteria > Pseudomonadota > Gammaproteobacteria > Burkholderiales > SG8-39 > JADGRQ01. Next base: position 18,452 of record JADGRQ010000015.1, read on the forward strand.
AGGAAATACAAACCCACTGATATGCATGATATTGGGCACGCCGAAGTAGCTCTACCGTACTTCGATACGTTCCTGACAGAGCGCAGTCTTCGCCACTTACTCACAAGGACTGATCTTGGGTTGGATCGTCTTTACAGATGCACAGTGATCTCAGATCCGAACCGTGCAGTTGAGGAGGTAGAGAAGATAGTTAGCCGACCGGCATCTGCGATGGACGGCTAATCTCTGCTGCTGAGCTACACGTTGATATGCAGAGCCCACTGCTTCGTTACGCTGCGACAGATGGGTCACGCAATCAACGCGAGCCCGTCTTTTCTTCTGCGCACGCGGCCCACGGCTACCAGTGTGTCGACGATTTGCGGCAGGCGTTTTTTCCACGCACCGCGACCGGTGAAGCATGCCGCGATGGCGTCATCGGCCAGCGGTGCGCGCGCTGCAGTCAGTACTTCGGCTACCGCTTTGACCTGCGCGGGCAGCGTGGCCGGCCACGGACGGCGTTCGCCTGGCTCGGCGGCAACCGCAGTTTCTTGACCGGTGGCGATCTTAAGCTGCTCAGCCGGCCGCGTTTGCGGCTGGCCCGATGCCGGAACCTGGAACTCGGGCCTCAGCCAACGGATCAGGCCGCGCTGTTCTTCGGCCGCGCGCTCGGCGTTGAGTGCGACCAGCCGTTCGAGCAGAGAATCGTCAAGCGCGCGCTTACAGTCGTCGCGCGTCGCCCGCGCGCCGTTCTTACCGGCAGCCGCATTCCCGTTCACCACTTCCAGCAGCGGCGCGAGATCGCTCCAGCCATAGGCATCGAGCACCGCGCGGTCGAGTTCGTCGTGCAGCGTCTTGAGCACCGCGACCAGCCCATGCTCGTGGATTACTTTCTCTTTCGCATTGAGCGCTTCGCCAGCCTTCAGTTTTTCGAGCACGTTGTACATACCGGTCAGCGTGAGGTCGACGTGTTGTGCCTGCTGGCGTTTGCGGTGTGCATCGAGTTCTTCTGCAAGGGTGCGGATGCGAATCTTGAGTTCAAGTTTGGCGTCAGGGAATGGAAAAGTTTCAAAGCAATTTGTTTTGACATAGACCGGGTCGTTTCCAACTCCGAGCCAACTACCGGCGGCAAGCGCCCACGCGTCGTGTGGAGTGCTCGAAAGCACGCCCAGATCGTGCGCATCATCTAGCGCGATAGCAACGAGTTTGTTGTCCGGCAGGATCGACGCATCGAGGAACTGGAACGTGCGGTGTTTCGCAGTCTCTACTGTTGCGACATAACGCGGCAGGCCAACAAGGGCCATCCGCAACTGGCGGCGAGGTTCGCCAAACATCCACCAGTTGTTGCGGTAACTTGCTCGAGCATTTTGATCGCGCTCTGGCTTGACCCGTTCGATCACTCGCTGAAAGACCGCCGGAAAGCGTTCGCGCACCTGCTCTGCATTCAGCCCAAATAAATCGATCACCATCACGCCGCGTGGCCTATCGGTCAAGTCACGGCCGTTGCGATAAGGACGAACGTGCCGCTCAATCCCAGCCACGCTACCTAGGCCAAGCGCTGTGGCTTCTTCTTGTGTAACGATGAAGCCTGCACCGAAGAGTTGCACGCCGCGATTGCTGAGGTCGCGATTGCCTTCAAGCTGCGCCGCGTCTATAACGTTTGCGCCGGTAGTCAGATCGGCATGTATCACGCCCTGCTTGGCCACCAGCGTAACGTCGATCGCACCATCACCAACAGGTGTTTCCGCCACAGAGGTGAGCAGCGCACCCGCGCCAGTTTGCAGCGTGCCGACGGTCATCGCGATCCGTACCGCTGCGCCGTCCGCACTGTCGACCCACGGGTGATCGGGAATCGCGAAAGCGAGTGACAGCGGAGGTTTCCCGCCCAAGTGTCGTTCCAGAACACGCCGGCTGAAAGTCTGCCGCAGGCTGTTGGTCGTGATTAGGCCGAAGCGCCGCAGCTTACCGGCCCGCGTCAGCTCAGCGGCTTGATCCCACCAATGCATGACGAAGTCCGCTGACTCCGGAACCTCGGGCCAGGTTTTGCGCAGCGATTCGGTGTAGCCGTCGCCGAGCGCAGCACGCATCGAAGCCGCACCGATAAACGGCGGATTGCCAATTACGAAATCCGCTTGTGGCCACTCCGCTTTGCGCGGGTTGATGTATTTCTCGACTGGCGAACGGGCCGTCTCGTCGGGCACATCTTCTCCCGTGACGGGGTGCTTCTTCATCGTTTTGCCATCCCAACGCGTGACCGGCACGCCGCGCTCGTCGGTCACGTATTCGATGCGGTCATACGCGAGCACCGCATCGCGGCATTCGATGTTGTGAAAATCTTTCAGCACCGGTTGCGGCGGCATGACCTGGCCGCGCGTGCGGAAGTGCCACTGCAGGTAGCCGATCCACAGCACCATCTCGGCGATCTCGGCCGCGCGCGGGTTGAGTTCGATGCCGAGCAACTGATGCGGATCGACCGATACGCCTTGCAGATCAAGGCGTCCTCGCGTATCGCCAAGTTCATCGAGCTGGTTGAGCACTTCGCCTTCGAGCCGCTTGAGGTGTTCGAGTGTCACATACAGAAAGTTGCCCGAGCCGCACGCCGGGTCGAGCACACGTACCTCGCACAGGTGCCTTAGAAAGTCCCGCACCTGTTGTTGGGCCTCGTTCAGCTTGCCCTCGCCGGCCAGCACGAGCGCCGCGGCCTGGGCGATCTTCCAGTCCTCTCGCAGCGGTTCGACGATGGTCGGCAGCACCAACCGCTCGACATAAGCGCGCGGCGTATAGTGCGCGCCGAGCGCATGGCGCTCGATGGGATCGAGCGCGCGTTCGAGCAGCGTGCCGAAAATGGCGGGCTCGACCTCGCGCCAGTTAGCGCGCGCGGCCACCAGCAGCAGGTCGATCTGATCACGGGTTAGCGGCAGCACCTGCGGGTTCTTGAACAGCTTGCCGTTGAACTTCAGCAGATCAGCGCGAACGGCAGCAGAGAATTCACCACGATCCATCGCGCGCCAGACTTCGCCCACCAGCGGTATGAACTGCTCGGTCTTGTCTTTCAGGCTTTCGAGCAAATCGACGAACGCGCGTTTGGGCAACAGACCGACATCCTCGGCGAACATCGAAAACAAACAGCGGCTCAGAAAGCCCGCGACAACCTCGGGTGCGTGCCCGGCTGCTTCGAGCACGCGGGCCACTTCGGCCAGCCGCTCGGCCACATCGCGCGTGACCTTGGCGGATAGTCGCGTCGGGTCCAGCGACAGCGGATCAAGCCACACCGCGCGCAGACGCTGGCGGGTGACGTCATCGCGCAGATCGGCAAGCTGAACGCGATGCGAACGCGGGTCGGGAAACGGCGTGTAGGTTGCGCCGGAACGCGTGAACTCGGCGTATAGCTCGATCACGTTGCCGACATCGACCACCAGCAGGAACGGCGGGCGGCCTTCCGCGGCCGGCAGCGCGCGGGCATATTGCTCGGCCTGACCACGGGCGCGCAGGAGCGCGTCGTCGAAACCCTTGCCCCCGACCTGTTTGACCTTCTTTGCTTCGAGCACGAACGTCGCGCGGCGGTAGCAGTCGATGAAACCGGGCGACTCGGTGCCGTCGCCGTGGCGGAAAGTAATGCGGCGCTCGAACACGTAGGCGTTGTCGCGCGTATCCTCGCGGGCCGGGTCCGGCGTGGGCAGTTCGAGCAGCGTGCACAACTCATGCACGAAAAGCTGATAGTTCGCACGCTCCGAGCCGCTGGCGGATTGCCAGCGCGCGATGAACTTTTCTACGGCCTTTTCGGAACGGATGGGAAAACTCATGCGCCCCAGCGCGCGCTCTTGACCGTCCTGGCGCGCGAATCGCGCTTGCGCCGGAGCGGTTGGCGAGCGATCTGGCTTCTCATGGGCTGTCCTTTGAGCGTTCGGGTCGTATGCAAATCGGCTTTATGACGAATGTTGCCTTTGTTGAGCACGATCAAGCAAGGGCAGGCGCGCTCAGGGCCGAACGCGCTCGCGGAAGAACTCCTTGGACGCTGCTGGCGCGATGTTGTTAGGCCGCCTGTTGCGTATCCGGCAGCGGCCTGGGCTGGAATCCGACAATACGCGTTTCGTGCACCGCTTGGCGCCGACGCAGGTCGGCGCAAATCGCAGCGAGATCGTGATGCATTTCCTCGGCATACGCCGCGCGCGCCGCTCGCACTTCCTCGACAATCGGATCGTTCCAGGGTTCCATGGTTTCATGCCTCCATCAGTTCTTCAGGCGTGCACAGTTGCGGGGACGCGATGCCTCTGGCGCGGCACAGCGCGTCAATGCGCGGGCGCACGTGCGCGCTGGCGATATGGCGGCAGTTCCAGGTGAGTAGATAGTCCGCGCCATGCCAGGCGGCCACCGCGACATGGAGCGCGTCGAGCGTCGCTTGCGGCGGCATCGCCCCGGCGGCCAGAATGTCGCGCGCCAATTTCTCGACCTCCTGGTTGATGTCGAGAACTGGAAACGATTCCAAGCGCGCAAGCCGTAGCGCGGCGGCCTGTTGGTCGCCGGCGCCCGCTTCCCGGATCACCGCCTCAGAGATGTAGAGATCGTATTTCGCGCTCTCATTGCTCCACCACTGCCGGGTGATCTCCTGGTGCGCCGCCACCACCAAGTCCCGGCTCGGACGGGCGTGCAGATAGCTGATCACCGAAGTCTCAACGTAGACGCGCTTTTGCATCGGAAAATGTTAGCGAGCGGGCCTGATTGCAGCAGAACTCTTCATTGCTTCCCCGATCGGTGGAATGCAGCGCCATTCTAGCGCGCTCCAGTCCGGATTTCTCACACAGGGAACAAGGCGGGCGCCGCGATCGCACCCAGGGAGATATCGCAGGACCGGTGACTGGCGCGCAAGGGTGACGGCACATTGACAGGAAATCATGAAGGCAGCAATGTGACGCTATGCGCACCACACTTGATTTGCCCGACGAACTCCTGAAGCGGGCCAAGATTGAAGCGGTCGAGCGCGGCACGAGCCTGCGCGATCTCGTGGGCGCGGCGCTCGAACGCGAGCTCAATCGCCCGCCGGAGCCCAAGCCCATGCGCAAGCGCGCGCTGAAACAGGTCTTGCTCGACACTGCTGCGCCGACAGGGATTGCCGTACCCGCCAGAGGTAACTTGAAGCTACGGCGCGTTTGATGTTTTTTCCGGACGCGATAACCGCAAGCGTGCATCGCACAAGTAACCGTTCGCTCGCCGCACTTGCGATGGCGTGCATGCTGGCCTTAGCTGCGTTTCCGTCTTTTCCGCAGGGCTATCCCAACAAACCCATACGCCTGATCGTGCCGTGGCCTCCGACCGGTACGGTGGACATTCTCGGGCGTATGCTCGGACAGAAGCTCTCCGAGAACATGGGGCAGTCCGTGCTGGTCGACAACCGCGCAGGGGCCAACGGCATCATCGGATCCGAGGCGGCCGCCAAGGCGGCGCCGGATGGCTACACACTCCTCGTCGACAACATCACCGGCCACGCCATCAACGCCACGCTGCAAAGCAAAATGCCATTCGACAGTCTGCGCGACTTCGCGCATGTCAGTCTGCTGGCGTGGGTTCCCGACGGCATCGTCAGCCTGCCGTCGCTTCCGGTGAAGAACATCCAGGAATTGATCGCGCTCGCCAAGGCGCGGCCGGGGCAATTGACCTACGCATCGTTTGGCATCGGCAGCAGCGCGCACCTCGCGGGAGAGTTGTTCAAGATCATGGCGGGCGTGGACATGCTGCACATCCCCTACAAGGGAGGCCAGCCGGCGATCACCGATCTGCTCGCCGGACAGGTGACGATCTATATCCCGGTCCTCCCCTCGGTGGTCCCGTTGTCCAAGGCGGATCGTCTGCGTCTGCTGGCCGTCACCGGGGCGCGGCGCTCCTCGGCGATGCCGGACGTTCCCACCGTCGCGGAATCGGGATTGCCCGGCTTCGAAGCCATCAACTGGTTCGGCCTCATGGCGCCTGCGGGCACGCCGCCCGAGATCGTCGGCCGCCTCAATGCGGAGACTGCGAAGGTGCTGCAGGCCCCGGATATGCGGGACAAACTCGCCTCGCTCGGCTTCGAGATCCAGTCGAGCACGCCGCAGGAATTCCACGCCCTGCTCAAGAGCGAAACCGAGAAATGGGCCAAGGTCGTAAAGGCGTCGGGGGCGCGTGCCGAGTGACACCGCAACCTGGTTTCTGTCACGCCGCCCGCCCTTACGGGCTGCGCAGTATTTCGAGGATCGCGAGCGCCCGCGCCATGGAAAACTCGCGTGTTTTCGGATCGAATGCCTGGGAGTTGCCGGGCATCATGTAGCCGTGGAGCACGCCGGGGAAGACGTGGAGATCGAGATTTTTCTTGCGCGCCGCTAGCGCGCGGTAGGCCTCCAGCACCTCGGGCGGCGCCATGCTGTCCTGGTCTCCCCAGAGGAGGCACACGGGCTTCTCGACACCTTCCAGCTCGCCGATGAAATCTTTCATCTGCGTCGAATGGCAGCCGATACCGGCGTCGTAGCCCAGGCGCGCGGGGCCGAGGATCGCGTAGGGCCCGCCGTAGCAGAATCCCATGGCCGCCGCGCGGCCGTTGCACAACGGATGCCGCCGCAGTTCGGCGAGCGTGTCGGCCATGTCGGCTTCGCCCGCACGGATCTTTTCCAGTCGCGGCTGCCCGCGCGGCGCCGAGCGCGGGTCGTCGCGTGCAAGCGGCCCGGGCGCGCTCGAGCGCCAGAAGAGGTCGGGCGCGGCGGCGATATAGCCGTGCGCGGCGAATGCGTCGGCGATTGCGCGGACGTCGCCATCCACACCGTGGATCGCGGAGGCGAGCACGACCGCGGGAACTTTCATCGCACTGTCGGGCACCGCAAGATAGCAATCGAATTCGCCACCGGCCGCGCGGATTGTGATGTCTTTGCCTGGCATGTGCGCTGCACTCTCCGTTATGCCGCTCAGGCGGCAGGTTTCGGTTTTTCCAGATTCGGCAGCAGCCAGGCGACCAGGCCGATCGCCGGCAGGTACGAGCACAGCTGATAGACGAATGCTATGCCGTGCGCGTCGGCGATCCACCCCATCGCCGCCGCGCCGAGGCCGCCCAGGCCGAAAGCAAAGCCGAAGAACACGCCCGAAACCAGGCCGACGCGCCCGGGCAGCAATTCGTGCGCGTAGACCAGGATCGCCGGGAATGCAGAAGCCATCAGCATGCCGATGATGATCGTCAGCACGGCGGTCCAGAACAGGTTCGCATAAGGCAGCGCGAGCGTGAACGGCAGCGCACCGAGGATCGAGATCCAGATCATCGGCCGACGGCCGATCCTGTCCGAGAGGACGCCGCCCGCCAGCGTGCCGACAGCGATCGCGGCCATGAATATGAAGAGCTGCACCTGCGCGTCCTGCACCGACAGTTGAAACCGCTCGATCAGGTAGAACGTGAAGAACGACGTCAAGCTGGAGCTGTAGACGTTCTTCGAGAACACCAGCAGCATGAGCACGAAGACGAAGAAGATCGCGCGTGTCCCCGGCACGCCCGTCGCGCCGGCGGCTGCACGCGCCGCGGTGTGCGAGGGACCCAGCCGCGCCGCGTACCACATGCCCACGCGCGTCAGCACGGCCATCGCCAGCAGCGCGGCGAGCGAAACCCACGCGATCGCCCCCTGGCCTCGCGGCAGGACGATGAATGCGGCGAGCAACGGTCCGACCGCGCCGCCGAGGTTGCCCCCGACCTGGAACAGCGCCTGCGCGATCCCGTAACGCCCGCCCGAGGCCATGCGCGCGACCCGCGACGCTTCCGGGTGGAACACCGCCGATCCGGTGCCGACGAGCGCTGCGGCGAGCAGCACCGTCGCATATTCGTCCGCCGTCGAAAGCAGAATGAGCCCGATCAGCGTCGAACCCATGCCGATCGCCAGCGAATAGGGCTGCGGCCGCCTGTCCGTGTAGATGCCGATTGTCGGCTGCAGCAGCGACGCAGTGAGCTGGAACGCGAGCGTGATCATGCCCACTTGCGCGAAGTCCAGGTGGAGCTGCTGTTTCAGCATCGGGTACAGCGCCGGGATCAGCGACTGCATGAGGTCGTTCAGCAGGTGGCTGAAGCTGAGCGAAATCAGGATCGGGAATACCACTGCCTGCGCTGGGACAGGCGCCGCCGTCCCTGGAGGGTTTGCGGCAGGCATTGCGGCGTCGGCGGTCGCGGTCTTCTGCATCGGCATCCAGCCAGTGGTGCAATCGGGGACAGCCGCCATTGTCCGGCATGCCGGCGCACGCCGCCACTCCACTCACATCACTCGCCGGAGCTTCTGCAGCGAGCGCATGCGCCAAGGTATTGGGCGGTCCGGAAACATCCGCGGGAACTCTACGTAGCTCACTTCGCCGACGTAGATGTCGCCCTTCGAATCGACCGCGAGGCCTTGCGGGGCGATGAATTTCCCCGTCTCCAGGCCGGGACCGTCCTCTCCGCCCAGCCGCGCGCCCAGAATGACGGACATCAAGGGTCCTTTGGCACCATCAGCCCGGACGCCTACGGCTGGATGTAGGCGTAGCCTTTGGACTGGTACGCCATCAGCGAAATCCAGCTGTTGCCGATGACCTTGATCTCCGGGAGTACGTTCTCCGCCTTCGTTTCCTGCTGCCGGATTGCCACCGAGCACTGTTCGATGCCGTTGACCCCCGGCGCCTTGCTCAACTCCCCGATCCTGGCGGCGATCTTGCCGGCGAGTTCGCGGTCCTCGGGCTTGACCTTGCTCATGTCGGTCTGCACCAGCTTGGTCGCCGGTCCGCGGAACGCGATCACGAACTGCGGCGTCACGCCCTGCTTGATCAGCGAGGCGCGAGTCTCGTCGATCACGTTGAGTCGGTTGAGCAGGCCCTTGGCGTCGCCTTCCACGATGTCGAAAGCCACCTTCAGTTCCTTGACGCCGGACAGCACCGTGCGATCGTCCGCCTGCGCCTGCGCTGCGCCGGGTGCGTTGAGCGCCGCGACGGCGATTACGGCAATCGCGGATACTGCGATTCTGCGGATCATTTCATCTCCTCCAAAGGTTGTTGTCATTTCCGCAGCCCTACACGTAGCTCGGATAGCGCGGGTCGTACATGTGCGACTTCACGTCGGCGAGAACGTCCTGCGGCCGCGGCTTGCCGGCAAGCCCGCTTGCGTATGCCGACTCGGCCACCGCGGTCGCGATTGCCGCCGAAACCTCGCGGATGCGCTCCAGCGCCGGGAAAAGGCTGCCCTGCTCGAGGTCGGCTTCGTCCACCCGTTCCGCAAGGCTGCGCGCCGCGGCCATGAACATGTCGTCGGTGACATGGCGCGCGCGGCTGACGATCACGCCGAGTCCGACGCCGGGAAAGATATAAGAGTTGTTACCCTGCCGCGGCACGAACGTCCGTCCGTCGATCTTCACCGGATCGAACGGGCTGCCGCAGGCGAACAGCGCGCGGCCGCCCGTCCACTGATAAGCCTGCTCCGCGGTGCACTCGGCTTTCGAAGTCGGGTTGGACAGCGCGAATACGATCGGCCGCTGGTTGACGCGTGCCATTTCCTCGAGCGCCTCGCGCGTGAACGTCCCTCCGACCGCGGCAACGCCGATGATGGCGGTCGGCTTGAGCGCTTTGACGGCTGAAAGGAAATCGCCGATCGGCGCGTGTTCGTGGGCGTAGGGCCGCTTGTGCTCTACGAGATCGGTTCGTCCTTTCACCACCAGGCCGCGGGAATCCATCAGCCAGCAGCGCTGGCGGGCCGCGGCCGGCTCGAGGCCCTGCGCGGCGATTGCCGCCACGGCAAGGTTGGCGATTCCGGTGGCGGCCTCCCCGGCGCCGAAGAACAGCAGCCTCTGGTCGGCGAGTTTCCCGCCGGTGACGCGCAGCGCGGAGAATATTCCGGCGAGGGCAACCGATGCGGTGCCCTGGATGTCGTCGTTGAAAGTGCAGATTCGGTCGCGGTACTTCGCCAGCAATCGGAACGCATTGTGATTGGCGAAGTCCTCGAACTGGATCACCACGCCGGGAAACACTTCCCGCGCGGCAGTGATCAGTTCGTCGATCAGCTCATCGTAGGCGGCGCCGGTAATTCGGTGCTGGCGCAGGCCGATGTAGAACGGATCGGCAAGCAGCGTCTCGTTGTTGGTGCCGACATCGATCGTGACGGGCAGGCAAAGGCTGGGATGGATCCCGGCGCACGCGGTGTAGAGCGAGAGCTTGCCGACGGGGATGCCCATGCCCTGCGCGCCCTGGTCGCCCAGGCCGAGGATGCGCTCGCCGTCCGTGACGACGATAATGCCTGCCTGGTGCGGCCAGTTGCGCAGCACGCTCGCCACGCGGCCGCGGTCGTTGGCGCTGATGTAGATGCCGCGCGGGCGCTGGAAAATCTGGCCGAAGCGCTGGCAGGCGAGCCCTACGGTGGGCGTGTAGATGAGCGGCTGCATTTCGTCCACGTGATCGCAGATCACCCGGAAGAACAGCGCCTCGTTGCGGTCGTGCAATGCGTTCAGCGCGACGAACTTGTCGAGCGGATCGGCCATCGGCCGCAGGTACTGCAGCACGCGCGCCATTTGCACGTCCTGCGTGTGCACGTGCGGCGGAAGCAGGCCGCGCAGCCCCAGCGCGTCGCGTTCTTCCTCGGTGAAGGCGGTGCCCTTGTTGAGCAGGGGGTCCTGCAGCAGAGCCATTCCCTTTGGAATTTCCGGCGTTGGGCGTTGCGGAGGTGCAGCCATGGTGTGGATCCTTGTTGAACAAAACACGGCCCTGGATTGGGGGTCACGCGATCGCGCAGCTTACTCCCGCGAACGGCGCCCGCTTTGATTCATTTCAATCAGGTCCGAGGCCATCAGCTCGGGCTCGATCCCCTCGGCCTCGGAGGCCGCGAAGTTCAGCTCGACCTTGATGCCGTTCGGATCGAAGAGAAACAACTGGAACAGCGCCTGATCGTTGGCTCGCCGCTGCGTGAACGCGACGCCGCGCGAGCGCAGGTGAGCGAGCATCTCGCGCAGGCCGGCGGCGCGAAACGCGATGTGATCGAGCGCGCCGGTGCCGGCCCCCGCGTCCTGCGAGGTGCGGCCGAGGAATTTCTTCTGGACCTCGCCGGCCTTCGCGGCGCTCGGCCCGATGTGCACCACGTCGCGCCCATCGAGGTACATCCAGTACACGGGAAAGCCGAACTCCGGGTGTGGGCCTTCTTCCATGCCGAGCACCGCACGGTACCAGTCGCGCGTCGCCTCCTGGTCGTCGGTGGCGACGAGAAAGTGCTCGATGTGCGACAGCGGCATGCGGTCGATCTTATTTCAGCAGTGTCTCACCCGGCCTCACGCGGCTGAACGCGACCGCCTTCATCGCGATCTCCAGCCCACCGCCGCCTGCGCGAACGCTGGTGTAGGCCGACTGCTCGAGCGGACCGGTCTCGGGGAAATCGCTCCGGAAATGCGCTCCGCGCGAGTCTTGCCGCGCCAGCGCTGCCGCGGCGATCGCCTGGCTGGTTTCGACCAGGCTCTTCAGGTTCATCCAGTCGTGCCACGAAAGATTGAACGCACGGTCGGCGTTCACGCCGAGCGCGTGCGCATCGAGCGCGGCATCGATGTCGCGCAACTCGCGCGCGGCTGTTTCGAGCTCGCCGCCCTCCCGGATGATCCCGACCTTGTCCCACATCAGTCCGTAGAGGCGCTCGCGCACTTCTTCCAGCGCACCATGCGAACCCGGTGTACCACGCAACGGCCGCTCGCACGCGGCGACGGCCGCCTCGATCACGTCACGATCCGCATCGCGCAACTTTCCTCCGTCCGTCACCCACGCCGACATCGCATCGCCCGCCACACCGCCGAACACCGTGGAATTGGCAACGCCGTTGCCGCCGAGCCGGTTCGCGCCATGCACGCCGCCCGCGTCCTCGCCCGCCACGAACAGGCCCGGCAGCGTGGTGCTGCAATCGGGGTTGAACTCGACTCCGCCCATCATGTAGTGCGCGGTGGGCACCACTTCGACCAGGCCGCCGGCGAGATCGAAGCCGCAGTCGGCGCAGCGCTCGACCATACCCTTGAACTCCTTGCGCACGCGCTCCGGCCCGAGATGCGCCATCGCGATGTACAAGCCGCCGTTGGGGGTGACGCGCCCGGCGCGCATTTCGGACATCATCGAGCGCGAGACGACGTCGCGCGTCGCGCGCTCGAGTTTCGGGTCGTAGTTCTGCATGAAGCGTTGATTGACGCCATTCAGCAGGTAGCCGCCCGAGCCGCGCAGACCCTCTTCCAGCACCGTGCCGGTCATGCGCGTATGCGTCCCGGCGAGCAATCCGGTCGGGTGAAACTGCACCATCTCCATATCGCGCAGGGGCAGGCCCGCGCGCAGCGCCATCGCCAGCCCGTCGCAGCTCTTGTCGCCCGAGGGCGTGTGGTATTTGTACATCGTCGGCCCCCCGCCGGTGGCGAGCAGCACGGCCTTCGCGCGCACCAGCACGTACTCGCCGGTGCGCATGTCGATCATCAGCACGCCGGCGAGCGCGTCGCCCGCTTTCGTTTTCACCAACTCCACCGCGCGATGCTCTTCCAGGCGCCCGATGTCGCGCGCCCACACCTGTTCGGCGAGCCGGTTGATGATCTCGATGCCGGTCAGGTCGCCCTTGTGCACCGTGCGGTCGAAGGTCTGCCCGGCAAAGGCCTTCTGGTGGATGCTGCCGTCGGGATTGCGGTCGAAGAAGCAGCCGAGTTCGTTCTCGAGTTCATGGATGCGCTCGACCGCGAGCGTCACCAGCTTCCAGGCGAGGTCCTGGTCAGGCAGCCACTTGCCGCCCTCGATGGTGTCCATGAAATGGCGCTCAATCGAGTCGCCGGCCGCGAGCGCGACGTTGTAGCCGCCCTGCACCATGCGCGTGCAGCCGCATTTGCCGAGCAGGCCCTTCACCGCGACGGTGATCGAGAGTTCCGGCGCCCCCTGGTGGGCGTGCAGCGCGGCGAACAGCCCGGCGCCGCCCGAGCCGAGGATCAGGATGTCGGTGGAAAGCTCGCGCATCCCGTCACTTGCCTGCCGGCACCACGGCGCGCATTCCGCCCAGATGCATACCCGAATCGAGATCGATCAGCTCGCCCGTGATCGTGCGCGCGCCGATCAGCCACACCACCGCCTCTGCGACGTCCTCGGCGGAACAGGCGCGGCCAAGCGGCGTGGTCTGCTCGTAGCCGGCTTTCAGCTTCTCGTAGGCCTCCTGCCCGATGCCGTCGGTGAACCAGCGCGTCGTGATCATGCCGGGGCAGACCGCGTTCACGCGCACCTGCGGCGCAAGCGCGCGCGCAAAATGCAGGGTCATCGCATTCACGCCGCCTTTCGATGCGACGTAGGGAACCGACGATCCGATGCCCTGCGACCCCGCGATCGACGAGACATTGACGATCGCGCCGTCGCCGCTTGCCTTCAGATGCGGCGCGGCGGCGCGCAGCATCTGGAAGCTGCCGACAACGTTGACACCGAGGATGCGGGCGAAGGCGGCCGCATCGAGCGCGTCCCAGTTGGCTGAGCCAGCAAAGGTGGTGACGCCGGCGTTGTTGACCAGCGCATCGAGCCGGCCCCAGCGCTCGAGCGTCGATTGCACGATACGGCGGCACGCGGCGTCGTCCGAGACGTCGCCCTGGCAGAGCAGTGCTTCGGCGCCAGTTGCCCGGCAGTGCGCCTCCGATTCGCGCGCCTCGCGTTCGCTCTTCGCGTAGTTGATGGTCACGTTCCAGCCGCGCCCGGCGAGCATCAGCGCCACCGCGGCGCCGACGCCGGTTGCTGAGCCGGTGACGATTGCCGTCTTGCTTGGCTTCATGATCGACTCCCCTTCACGCGCTCTGTGGCGCGGCACGGCCGCGCAGCGACTGCGATACGACAACGACCGCGAGCAGACCGAGCCCGATCCAGTCGAACAGTGCCTTCGGATAGACCAGCATCAGGCCCGCGATGATCAGCAACCAGCGCTCGATCCAATTGGTCCGCCGGAACAGCCAGTTCTGCATGCCCGCGGCGAGCGCGGCGATGCCGATTGCGGCGGTGACCGTGACCAGCGCGATCGATCCCCAGTCGGCGCCACCGAGCGTCTTGATCGAACCGGTGAGCAGCAGGCCCGTTCCTGAAGGATCAAGCACGAACATGAACGGCACCAGGAAGGCGGGCATGGTGTACTTCCAGGATTGCATCGTCGTCCTGTACGGATCGCCTCCGGTGATGGCCGCGGCCGCGAACGGCGACAGCGCCGTCGGCGGCGACACCTCCGAGAGCACCGCGTAATAGAAGATGAACATATGCGCGGCGAAATCAGGCACGCCGAGCTGGATCAGCGCCGGCGCTGCGATTACCGCGCAGATGATATACGAGGCAGTGACGGGCACCGCGAGCCCGACGATCCAGACGATCGCGCAGGTGAAGAACGCGGTGAGCAGCAGCTTCATGTCGTGCAGCAGCGCCGCAGTCTGCTCGACGCCGAACAGGGCCACGCCGCCCGCGAGCAGGCGGGCGCCGGAATCGGCGTAGGACAGCACGATCGAACTGAATTTCAGTCCCAGCCCGGTCAGGGTCACCACTCCTACGATGACGCCGGCAGCGGCGCAGGTGGCGGCGACGCTGATCACGCCGATGGAACCGTTCTCCAGTGCCTTTACCAGCCCGGAGTTCCACAGCCCCTTCACGACCGGGATCTTCCCGCGGAACCAGTCGTAGGGAATCAGCGCGCAATCGCGGTTGAGGAACGAAACCACAAACGAGACTACGGTGGCCCAGAACACCGACAGAACCGGCGAGTAGCCGAGCAGCATGAAGAAGATGATCGCCACCAGCGACAGGAAGTGAAAGCCGAGGCGTTTGCTGAGCTGCCAGGCGGTGGCATGCCGTTCGATCGGCACGTTGTGCATGCCGAACTTGCGCGCATCGATCTCGACCATCAGGAATATTCCCAGGTAGTACAGCAGCGTCGGGATGGTTGCCATCAGGATCACGTCGAGATACGAGATCTTGAGGAACTCCGCAATCAGGAATGCCGCCGCGCCGAGCACCGGTGGCGAGAGGATCGCACCCAGCCCGCCCGCGGCAAGCAGCCCGCCCGCGGCATCCTTGCCGTAGCCGGCTTTCGCCAGCATCGGGTAGGCGACCGATCCGATCGTCACCGTGGTGGCCACGCCGGAACCGGACGGCCCGCCGAGCAGGAATGACGCCAGCACCACCGTGCGCCCGGCGCCCGAGGGCTTGCCGCCCATCGCCGCGAACGAAAAGTCGAGAAAGAATTTGCCGGCGCCGGAGAACTGCAGGAACGCGCCGTAGATCGTGAACAGGATGATGAGCGACGAGGAAACATCCACCGCCACGCCGAAAATTCCTTCCAGCGTCATGTACATGTGCCCGACCAGGCGCGCGATGTCGTAGGACTTGTGCGTCCACGGCGGAGGCAGCAGCTCCCCGCCGATCGCATACAGCAGGAACGCGACGCAGACCGCGGGCATGATCCAGCCCGAGGTGCGGCGCGCCACTTCCAGCACCAGCACGATGAAGGTGGCGCCGAAGACGATGTCCCAGTTGTCGGGCGTGATGTTGCGGTCGGTGAACTCGTCGCCGCCGACCAGCATGTACACGACCGCGGCGACGCCGGCGAGCGCGAGCACAACGTCCCACCACGTAATCCTGGCGCGGTAGCGCGGCAACGCGGGAAACAGCAGAAACCCGAGGAACAGCACGAACCCGACGTGGATCGGGCGCAGCGCCTGTGTCGGCACGATGCTGTAGGCCGCGTAGAGGTGGAACACCGACATCACCAGCGCCACCAACGTGATGAACACGCCGACCGCGCCGCTCGGCTTGCGCGACGCGCCCTCTTCGGCTTCGATGAACTCCTCGGCCTTCTTCAGCGATTCCTCGCTGACGACGACCTCGTCCGCCGGTTTCTTCTCGTCCGCCATGCCCCGGCCCGCGGCCCTATTTCAGCTTGATGCCCTTCTCCGCGAAATACTTGATCGCGCCGGGATGGAACGGGATCACCGCCGCGTCGTTGCTCTGGTACTTCAGATCGAAGTTCTCGGCTTCCTTGTGCACCGTAACCAGCTCGGCCTTCTTGTCGAAAATGGTCTTGACGATGTCGTAGGCAGCCTTGTCGCTCATGCTGGCATTCGTCACCAAGGTGTTCCACACGGTGGCGTTCTTGTTGTCGGCGTCCATGCCGGAGTAGGTGGACTTCGGAATCACATCCTCGATGTAGAGATTCCCGTACTTCTTGTTCATTCCCTTCACTGCTTCCGCGTGATCGATCATCTTGATCTTCACGCCCGGCGTGGCGGCGAGGTCGGTGATGGATGCGGTGGGCAGCCCACCGACCCAGAAGAAGGCATCGATCTTGCGGTCCTTGATCGCGTTCACCGATTCGGCTACACCGAGGCGCTCGCGCTTCATGTCCTTGTCCTTGTCGAGGCCGGAGGCCTCGATCACGCGAAACGCCATCACTTCCGTAGCGCTCCCCGGCGAACCGGTCGAGACGCGCTTGCCCTTCAGGTCGGCCATCTTGCTGATCCCGGCACCCTCGATCGAAACCACGTGCATGCGGTTCGGATATAGGACCATCAGCGTGCGCACCGGCACCTTGCCGCTCTTGAATTTGTCCACGCCGTTGTAGGCGTCGAGTCCGGCATCGACCATCGAAAAAGCAATATAGGGCTTGCCGCTCGCGATCAGCTGCAGGTTCGCAACCGAGCCGCCAGTGACTTCCGCCGTGGCCTGCATGCCGGGCACATACTTGGAGAGCACTGCGGCCACGCCGCCGCCGAGCGGATAGTAGACGCCGCCCGTCCCACCCGTCGCGATCGACAGATTGATCTTCTCCTGACCGCCGGCAACGCCCGCAATGGCGACGCCGGCAGCAACGGCTGCGAATCGAATCAAGCTTTGCATTGAAACCTCCTGGATTGGTGGGCGCTCTGGGATCGGCGCCTCGATGAACCGCTGGAGCGCGATGTTACTTGATTTTTACTTCACCCCGAGCCGCGCAAGCACTTCCGCTCGCCGCGCCTGGGCGCTGCGTTTCACCTCGGTATAGAGGCTGCCGCCGTGGCTGTCCATCGCGACCAGCAGCGGCCCGAAACCCTTCACGCGGAACTTCCACAGCGACTCCGGATTGAGGTCGTCGAGATCGACGTCCTCGATCGCTTCGACCCAGGTGGTCTCGAGCGCCGCGGTGCCGCCGATGATCGCCAGATAGACACCGCCCAGATCGGTGAACGCGGCAGCTGAAGCCTCGCGCAGACCGCCCTTGCCGATGATGATGCGCACCCCGCACTGCAGCATCAGCGGCCGCGTGAAGCGCTCCATGCGGTCGCTGGTGGTGGTGCCGACGCAGACCGGAGCGTAGCCGGAAGGATGCTCGTCGCTTGCGTCCACCCGCTTGACGTTCGGCGCGGTGTGGATCACCGCGTGGCCGCGCAGGTCGAAGCGCGTCTTGCGGCCGCGGTCGAACATGTGAATCTGCGTCGCGTCGCGGATGCCGTACAGCGTGCCGTTCAGGGTGACGGTGTCGTTCACGCGCAGCGCGCGCACCTGGTGCTCGCTGACCGGTGCGGTGAAATCGTGGTGCGCCATCGTGTGCTTAAAAACCGTACTCGATCCCGCCTGCGCGAAACGTCGCGCGCGCGCGCCGCGCCGAATGGCATTGCATGTTGACCGCCACCGGGTTCATCGTGATATGGGTCGCCGCGGTTTCCACGTGCACCGCGAATGCGGTCGAATCCCCGCCCAGCCCCTGCGGGCCGACGCCCAGGCCGTTCACCGCGGCGCTCAATTCCGCTTCGAGCTTCGCGCCCTCGGGATCGGCGCACTGCGAGCCGAGCGCTCGCGTCGCCGCGACCTTGGCCAGATGCACGCACAGGTCGGCGGTGCCGCCCACGCCCACGCCGACGATGGTCGGCGGGCAGGTCTTGCCGCCCGCCTCGAGCACGCAATCGACGACGAAGGTCTTGATCGCGTCCACGCCCTCGGCCGGGATCGCCATCTTCAGCCAGGAGTTGTTTTCCGAACCCGAGCCCTTCGGCACCATCTCGATCTCGAGCGTCTCGGGCGTATCGGTGAAATCGATATGGATCACCGGCACGTGCCGTCCGCTCGAATCGTGCTCGTTCACGCGCGTGGTCGGATGCACGATCGACGACCGGAACGAATACTCGCGCGTCGCGCGCTGGCAGCCGCGCCGTATCGCTTCCTTCATCTCCACGCCGTTCATTTCCACGCCACGGCCGATCCACACGTTGTAGATCGGGATGCCGGTGTCCTGGCACAGCAGGTTGTCGGTGTGCTCGGCCACACTGATGTTGGTGATCATCGTGCCGAGCACGCGCTTCGCGGTCGCATCGGTCTCGCGCGCATTGAGCGCCGCCATCCCGGTCTTGATGTCCGGCGGCAGCAGCTTGAGGGCGCGGATGTAGAGTTCCTTGGCCGCTTCCTCGACCTCGCGCGGATCGATGCGCATCGAATTACCTGACCGAGATCTTCCGCTCGCGCACGACGCGCGCCCAGAGCTGCGTCTCTTCCTTCATCGCCTTGCCGAAAGCCTCGGGCGAGTTGCCGACCGGTGCCAGGCCCTGCACGTAGAAGCGCGCCTTGAACTCGGTGCTCTCGAGCGCTTTCTTCGTATCCAGGTAGACCTTCTGGATGATGTTTTTCGGCGTGCCGGCCGGCGCGACGATGCCGAACCACCCCGAGTTCTCGAATCCGGGCAGCGTCTGCGCGACGGGCGGCACGCCCGGCAGCTGTGGCGCCTCGGTCTTGCTGGTGACACCGAGCGCGCGCAGCCGCCCGCCGGTGATATGGCTGATTGCGGCGGCGAGATTGGTCACTGCGAACGTGGTCTCCCCGCCGATCAACCCGACCAGCGCGGGACCTTCGCCTTTGTAGGGAATCGCAAGCGCGTCGATCTTCGCGGAATTGACGAAGTTTTCCGCCGCGAGATGCGTCTGCGACCCAATTCCCGCATGCCCAAAGGTTAATTTTCCGGGCTGGTCCTTCGCCGCCTCGACCAGTTCTTTCACCGACTTGTAGGGGGAGTTGGCCGGCACGACAACGACCTGGGGGCCGCTGACCACGTTGGTCACCGGTACGAAGTCCTTTTCCGGGTCATAGTTCATTTTCGCGTAGATGTGCTGGTTCGCCGTCATCACCGATCCGGACGGAAAGAACAGCGTGTAGCCGTCGGGCGAGGCGCGCGCGGCTTCCGCCGCGCCGACGCCGCCGCCCGCGCCGCCGCGATTCTCGATCACCACCGATTGCCCCCACATTTCGGAGAGCTTCTGCCCGATCATGCGCGCGGAAATGTCGGTCGCGCCGCCCGGCGGGAACGGAACGATGAATTTCACCGGTTTCGACGGCCAGCCCTGCGCGCCTGCGGCAGCCGCCCACGCGAACGCGATGATCGCGACGATCGACTTGAACGACCTCATCACCGCCTCCTTGTAGTTATGGGTCGCATTCTATCCTCACAACGCGAGGGCAAACGCGAGTCCTGCGGCAAGCGCAAACGCAGCGGCGACGGCAGCGAGGGTCTTGTGCCAGTCCCGCCAGGGCAGGAATTCGAGCGCCAGCACGCGCAGGCCCCCGGCGAGGTGCGCGGCGAGCAACACCACCAGTCCCCACATGCCGATATGAAATAGCGGCTGATCGGTCCAGCGCAGGAACGCTTCGAGCTTCGCCGCAGCTTCCAGCGCCTGGCCAAGCGCCCAGAAATGCAGCGGCAGGAACAGCGCGAGCGCAATGCCCGAAATCCGATGCACGAGGAACGCCCACCATCCCGGATGGTTGCGCCCGCGCATCAGGTCAACGCGCCCGTCACCGCCAGCACCGCGCGCATGCCGGCCCACGCGAGGAGCGCAGCGAACAGCCACATCGCGGCATCGCAGCCGCGGCCGCGCCAGGCAGCCCATTCACGCAGGACGGTGCGCAAGCCGATCGGCGCATGCACCGCGCAGGCGAGCACGAACAGCGAATAAAACGCGAGCCAACCAGGGTTGCCCCTCGTACGACCGAGAATCTCGGCCGCGGAGATTCCGCCGCGCATCGCGTAGATTATGGTCGCGAGGTGCACCACTACGCACAGCGCAAGCACCACCGCGCTCGCGCGCTGCGCGACCCACAGCAACGTCTGCGAGCGTGGGCTCATAGCGTACCCTTCAGCGCAGCCAGCGCCACAGCGCGCTTCAAGCCCGCGATGCCGGCAGTCGGGGACAGCTGCTTCGGGCAGCGCTCGGTGCAGGACAAGTGCGTGTGGCACGAGGCACAGCCGGCGTCGCCCGATACCGCGCGCAGCCGCTCGAGGCCGGCGGTGTCGCGCACGTCGTTCACCAGCGTCCAGGCGCGCAGCAGCGCGGCAGGGCCGAGGTAGTCCGGGTTCCACGCCACGCTATCGCAGGCGCTGTAGCACACGCCGCAGCCGATGCACTCGATGCCGGATTCAACCTGTTGCCGCTCGGTGCTCGCCGGCGCGACCCGCGCGAACTCGTCGTGCCGCGTATTTCCACCGTCAAAACGCCCCCTGGAACGCGCCCATTTGTCGAAAAACTCGCGCATGTCGGCAACCAGATCGCGGATCACCGGCAGGTTGGAGAGCGGCGCGATCTCGAGCCGCCCGTCGCCAGCGACCTTGTCCACATGGGTGCGGCAGGTCCAGCGCGGAACGCCGTTCACGGTCATCGCGCACGAGCCGCACATGCCGACGCGGCAGGCGTAGCGGTAGGCAAGCGTCGCGTCCAGGCTGCGCTGGATATGCATGACCACGTCGAGCACCGTCTGGGTGGCGTGGCGGGGAACTTCGAACGGCTGGAATTCGCCGTCCGCGTGTCCACGCCAGACCCGGACCAGGAGCTGCGGGGGGTCTGAGGGGGGCGCAGCCCCCTTCTCACGCCGGCTCACGCGCTCTCGTACAACCTCGTCAATACGAACTCGCGGTGGCCAAGCGCTTCGGCCGCGGTGAATCGGCCGTTGGCAGTCCGGAACATGCATTCGAGCAGCTTGTCTCCCGCCTCGTCCGGCGACATCTCCCGTCGCAGCAGGCCGGAGACGTCTACGTCGATATGCTCGCTCATCGTGCGCACGGTGCGCGGATTTGCGGACAGCTTGATCACCGGGAGGATCGGGTTGCCGATCACGTTGCCCTGGCCGGTGGGAAACAAGTGCACAACAAATCCGGCTGCGGCCAACAGCGTCACCATCTCGGCCGCGGCGGAAGAGGAATCCATGAACCACAGACCCGGGCCGGTCGGCACCTCCGCCTTGTCGATCACGCCGTCGACCAGGCATTTGCGCCCGATCTTCTGGATGTTGCCGAGCGCCTTTTCCTCGATCGTGGTGAGCCCGCCGAGGATGTTTCCCTTGGTCGGCTGCGAATCCATCAGGTCGGTGGTCCGGTGGTGGTTGATGATGTCCTGGTAGCGGTCGAACATGAACTGGAACTTTTTGCGCACCTCATCCGTGCGGCAGCGCGCCGCAACCAGATGTTCCCCGCCCGTCAATTCGGTGGTCTCGCCGAACACCAGCGTCACGCCGTGCGGATAGAGCTTGTCGAAAGCATTGCCGACGGTGGGATTCGAACCGCACCCCGAAGTCGTGTCGGACTCACCGCACTTGGTGGACACCCAGAGGTCCTTCAGCGGGCGTTCCTCGCGGCGCAGTTCGGATGCCCACTGCACGTATTCCTTCGCCGCTTTCGACGCGCGCATGATGGTGTCATGATCGCCGTGCTGCTCGATGCCGAACCAGGACACCGGCTTGCCGGTCGCGCTGATGCCGTCGGCGACTTTCTTCGCCCAGCCGTCCTCGATGCAGATCACCACGACGGCGGCGACGTTCGGGTTGCAGCCGGTGCCGATCAGGGTGCGGAAATGCAGATCCAGGTCGGCGCCGAACTGCAGCCGTCCGTAGGGGTGCGGCAGCGCCAGAGCGCCCTTGATGTTGTTCGCGACCGCCTCGGCGGCTGCGTTCGACAGGTCGTCGACCGGCAGGATAATGACGTGGTTGCGCACGCCGACGCGGCCGTTCTCGCGCTTGTAGCCCCAGAAAGTTGCTTTTGAAAGATCCATCGCCATGGGATTCACCAACGCTTGGTCTTGATGTTGTGGACATGGGCGTGCTCGCCCGGCTTGATCGCCGCAACCGTGCGGCCAATATCGACGCCGTACTTGATCACGGTGTCGTCGTTCTTCAGCTCCTTGATCGCCAACTTGTGGCCGATGGGGATGTCGCTCCTCGCCTGGAAGCGGATCTCCTTGTCCTGGTCCATGATCCAGCCGGTCAGTTCCTGCCCGGCCTTCACGCCCTCGACCACGACGACGCCGACCGAATCGCTCTCGTCGTGCACCACGAAATGAATCATTGCCGTTCTCCTTGCGCGGGGAGAAGCGAGTCTAGTCCCGCGACCGGCGAATGTCAGCAATCCGTGACCCGGATGCGCTACAGTTTCGATACATGCAGAATCGACGCAGTTTCCTGAGGGCACTCGCTGCGCTGGGCGCCGCAGCCGCGACGCCCGTGCGCGCGCAACCCCGTCCGCGCTTCGCCAAAGACCCCTTCTCGCTCGGCGTCGCCTCGGGCTACCCGCGGCCTGACGGGGCGGTCATCTGGACGCGGCTCGCGCCCGACCCGACCCGCGGCGACGGCGGCCTCGATCCGGCGGTGATTCCGGTGCGCTGGGAAGTCGCGCGCGACGAGCGCTTCTCCTCGATCGCCGCAGAGGGCACGGTACAGGCAGCGCCGGAGTGGGCACACTCGGTACACGTGGAGTTGAACGGCCTCGATCCGGACCACGGGTACTCGTACCGCTTTTTATCCGGCGAAGCGGCGAGCCCCGCCGGCCGCCTGCGCACCGCGCCCGCGTTCGATTCTGCGCCTGCGCGCCTGCGCTTCGCGTTCGCCTCCTGCCAGCAGTACGAGCAAGGGTATTTCGCCGCCTATCGCCACATGGCCGCCACCGACCTCGACCTGGTCGTATTCCTCGGCGACTACATCTACGAATCCTCGTGGGGGCGCGAGCACGTGCGCAAGCACAACGCTCCCGAGCCTTACACGCTGGAGGACTATCGAGCGCGCTACGCGCTATACAAGGGCGACACGGACCTGCAGGCGGCGCACCAGGCGTTCCCGTGGATTGTCACCTGGGACGACCACGAGGTCGACAACGATTACGCGAACGACCGGCCCGAAGACGGCATGCCGCGCGAGCAGTTTCTGGCGCGCCGCGCCGCTGCGTACAAGGCGTATTACGAGCACATGCCGCTGCCCGGGGCCATGCGCCCCGACGGGCCGGACATGCGCATTTACACGAAACTTGCATGGGGGAGACTCGCGAACTTCTACCTCCTCGACGACCGGCAATACCGCGCGCACCAGGTCTGCCCGAAGTATGCCGGCGGGTCGACCGTGGTCGATCCGGCCCAGTGCGCCGAGATCGGCGCCCCGCAGCGCAGCATGCTCGGTTCCGCACAGGAAGCGTGGCTCGATCGCGAGTTCGCCGCCACTCGCGCAGCATGGAACATCCTTGCGCAGCAGACGCTGATGGCGCAACTCGACCGCAAGCCGGGTGAAGGCCAGCAGTTCTGGACCGACGGCTGGGACGGCTACCCCGCGGCGCGGCGCAAGCTGCTCGAATCGATCGCGGCTAAAAAGGTCGCAAATCCGGTGGTGATCGGCGGCGACGTGCACATGCACTGGGTGGCCGACCTGATGCCCGACTTCGATGACCCGAAATCACCGGTCGTGGCGAGCGAATTCGTCGGCACCTCGATCACGTCGCAGGCCGCGACCCAGAAAAGCGTCGATGCGATCCTGCCGGAAAACCCGCATATCAGATACGGGCGCAGCGACAAACGCGGCTACGTGCGCGCGGAGATCGGCGGCGGGCGTTTCAGTGCCGAGCTGATTGGAATGGAAACCGTGAAGCGCCCGGAATCCGGCGCAAGCGTGCTTGCGCGCTTCGTGGTGGAGGACGGCAAGCCCGGCGCGCAGCGCGGCTAGATCGGGATTCGTAGAATCCCTACGGTCTGCGCATGGAGGCCGACTGAATGAGACAGACACTGAGCGCGCCGCGCGGCATGGTGAGCGCGCCGCACCACCTCGCGGCCCAAGCAGGGCTAGCAGTGCTGCGCGAGGGCGGCAATGCCATCGAGGCGATGGTGGCGGCGGCTTCGACCATCGCTGTGGTTTATCCGCACATGAACAGCATCGGCGGCGACGGCTTCTGGCTGGTGAGCGAGCAGGGGAAGCCGCCACTCGCAATCGATGCGGGCGGGCGTTCGGCGGCGCTCGCCTCGATCGGCTTCTACCGCGCGCGCGACTGCAGCGCCATCCCGTCGCGCGGGCCGCTTGCCGCGAACACGGTGGCGGGCGCGATATCAGGTTGGCAGTCGGCGCTCGAGTTGAGCAGCCGCTGGGGCGGGCGTCTGCCGCTCGCGCGGCTGCTCGCCGATGCTCGGTGGTATGCGAGGAACGGCGCGCCGGTCACCCGCAGCCAGCATGTGTTTACTGCCAGGTTTCTGGAAGAACTCGCGCCCCAGCCGGGTTTTTCCGCCCAGTATCTGGACCACGGATCGGTGCCGCAGCCGGAAAGCCTGCGGCGCTATCCGGCCCTCGCAAACACCCTGGAGCGGCTGTCCGCCGCCGGACTGGACGATTTTTACCGCGGCGAACTCGCCGCTTCGATGGCGGTGGAACTGGAGCGCGTGGGGAGCCCGTTGCGCCGCGATGACCTCGCGCGGCATCGCGCACTTCAGGTGCAACCGCTCTCGGTCGATCTGGAATGCGGCACGCTGTACAACATGACGCCGCCCACCCAGGGCCTGGCTTCGCTGATGATCCTAGGCATTTTCGAGCGACTTGGCTGCGAGTACGCCGATGGCTTCGAGCACCTCCACGGAATCGTGGAGTCCACCAAACAGGCGTTTCTGGTGCGCAACCGCTACTTGTGCGACCCGGACTCGATGAAAGTGAATCCGGTCGAATTCCTTGCCCCCGCCGCGCTGGATCGGATGGCGGCTGCCATCGATCGCAACCGGGCGCGGCCATGGCCGGAGCCGGCGGCCAGGGGTGACACGGTCTGGATGGGCGTATGCGACAGCGAGGGACGCATGGCCAGCTACATCCAGAGCGTCTACTGGGAATTCGGCTCGGGCGTAGTGTTGTCCGATACCGGCGTGACATGGCAAAACCGCGGCTCGAGTTTCCTGCTCGATGCGAGCTCGCACATCGGGCTCGCACCGGGTCGCAAACCGTTTCACACCTTGAGCCCGGCCCACGCCAGGCTGCGGGACGGTCGCATGATGGTGTACGGGACCATGGGAGGCGATGGACAGCCGCAGACCCAGGCCGCGGTATTCTCGCGCTACGCGCTGTTCGGCAAGCCGCTGCAGCAGGCGGTCTCGGCGCCGCGCTGGCTGCTGGGGCGTACCTGGGGACAGGAAAGCGTCACGCTCAAGCTGGAGGGGCGTATCGATCCGCAGGTGGTGGAAGCGCTGCGCAGGGCCGGGCACGATATTGAAGTGCTCGAGGACTGGTCCGACAGCATGGGCCATGCCGGCGCGATCGTGCTGCATCCCAACGGGCTGATCACTGGCGCCGCCGACCCGCGCTCCGACGGCTCGGTGGCGGGCTGTTGAAGCTCAGGCAAGCGCAAGATGCGTTCCCCGCGCTGAATGAACGTGCCACTCGCAGTAACGCGCCAAGCCTGCACGGCGGCCATCTTCGACTTCGAGGGTACGCTGGTCGATTTTCAGTGGCAGCTCGAGCCGGCCGAAGCCGAGCTGCGCCGTGCGTTCGCCGAACTCGGCTTCGACGGCGGCGAATTCACCCACGGCAATTACGCGAGCATGTGGAACGCCGCCGCCGATCTGCTCGCGCGGCAGGGGCGCATGGCCGAGCTGCGTCAGGCGCTGTGTCCTGTCTACGACCGCTGGGATTTCGACGCGCTGACCCGATGGGCGCCGCGACCGGGGGCGGCGGAGCTGCTGCGCGGGCTCGTGGCCGGGGGTTCGCGCGTGGGTATGGTCAGCAACGTGGGACGCCGGGCGCTCACCGAAGCTCTGAACCGTTTCGACTTTACCCGCTGGCTGTCGCCGGTCGTAACCCGCGACGAGGTGACCTGCATGAAGCCCAGAGCGGAGGGTATCTTGCGGGTGCTCGCGGATTGGCAGGTCGCGCCCGGTGACGTGCTGTTCATCGGTGACAGTCGAGCCGACGTGTTTGGCGCGCGGGCGGCCGGAATGCCGGTGGCCATCATTCGGGGAGGGGAGTGTGACGAAGCCGCCTTCGCCGACGCCCCGCCCAACCACATGATTTCGCGGCTGGACGAGCTCGCCGGGCTGATTCGCTGATCGCGCGTACTTCGAGCAACCCGGGCGCAGCGCGCCCAGACTCAAGACTGCCAGGACTCGCGGCTCTTGCACAACAGCGCCTCAATCCCGTCGGGCACCTCGCCCCGCGCGAGCATTCGCCTGAAGGTCTCGTAGACATCGCTCTTTGAGCCCGCCTTGCGCAACGTGTCCTCGTCGTTGAACCAGACGTAAATGACGATCTTCACCGGTCGCGACGCGAAGCGGAAGAACAGGCGGTACCGCTCCGGCATGCCCTTCTTCACCCGCCGCCAGTTGGCGTACCCGGCGCCGAGCGACTTCCCGAGGCGGAAATCCGGATGGTCCGGATTGGCGGGAACCGCCTGAGTGATCACCTTGTAAACGGAGGCGAGCAGGCGGGCCTTGGGGTGGGACTTGTAGCCGCCCGGGTTACGCCGCGCGAGCGCAGCGACGTGCGCTTCTAGTTCGTCGAGGGCGACCGCAAACGGGCGGAAGTAGTAGAGCCTCCAGCCGTTGACGACCATTGCCGCGCGCTCAGTCGGTCTTCACGCCCGCGACGAGTTTGCCGATGCGTTTGAGCTGACCAGCATCGGCCGCGACGATGTCCCCGGGTTTCGCCTGCATCTCACGCTCGAGGAAGCGCAGGAAGCCCAGCACGACCGGATCTTCGCCTGCGCGGGCGCGGGCGCTGGCGGCCCCGGACTTCGCCGAGAGCAGCACCTGTCCGTCGGCGAGCACTGTCGCGCGCACCTCGCCGCTGAACTCCGGGTGCGCCTTGAAAAAGGCCGCGTCCAGCCGGATTCCCTTGGAGTTCCCGACCGGGGTGACTTTGCCTGCGTAGTTTTCGGTGATCTCGGACATGGCGCCTCGCTGTAAGCACATCTGTAACCACATTCTACCCGATCCGGACAGTGAAGAAAAATCAGCCGCGCTTGACCTGGTTCCATAGTCTGCGGGCTCCCGGCAAAAGGCGCTCACCGCGCCCGTCGGGTCAGGCAAATGGATATGGGGCAGGCACAGTGCGGGTACCGTGCGGCGACTGCGCGACCAATGGAGCCGCTAGACCGCCGGTTCGACGGAGTACGTCTTGAACTTCGCCGGTGAAACGACCTCGATCATCTGAACATCCTTCGAGTGCGCGAGCTCGCGGTGGCGAATGCGCGGCGGCTGGTAGAAGCAGGTGCCGCTCTTCATCAGCACTTCGCCGATGCCATCGTACTCGAACCTCACCCACCCCTTCAGCACGTACACGAACTGGACGTCGCAATCGTGCCAGTGCCATTCGCCGCGCGGCGCTTTGCCCGGTCGCGCGCGGATCACGTGGGTGACCACCCTGCCGCGCGTAGCGCGTGCGATGCCGAGATCGCGGTACTCGAAGTAGCTGCGCAGCCCGCGTTTGACAAACTTGGAGGCTGACGCATGGCTTGCCGAAAATCTCTTCGCCCGTTGTTTCGCGGCGGCGCCCATTTTGACACCCGTTTTCTTCATCGCTCCGCTCCTCCGCCTACTTGCATTTCAGGTTCTTCGACCAATCCGGGATCGGCTGCGTGCAATCGACTTCGCTGATTGCGCGGCCTTCGAGCATCCCGGGCTCGGCAAGCTGCGCTGGAGAATCCCGCCATGTTCCGATCAGCGCCGCCATCGTCGCGACCCCGAGCACCACGCCGGCAGCCGTGCCGCCCTGGATATTGACCCCGACCGAGCCTCCGCTCGCGCCGGTCGCGGAAAAGCGGCCGCCCTGCCCGGAAACGCTCGCCGTCGAGCAACCCGCGAGCGCGAGGGCAAACGCCAAGGACGGAATGAGCAAGACCTTCACGGCGAAATCCTACTCCCGCGAGCTCAGTCACGCGCGGGCTGCGCGCCGTAGCCGGTCGAGCACGGCGCTCCATTCCGGCGATTCCGGCGGCATTTCGATGAGAATCGCTTCGCATTCAGCCCGGTCGAGTTCACGCAGCGCGGCGTAGAGGCGGTGCGCGTAGCCTTCCGGATCGCGCGGTATGCGCAGCCAGTAATCCACGCGCTGGTCCGGAACGCCGAACGCGAGCACCGCGGCACGGCTGCCGCGCGTTGCGATCTCCCGGTCCAGCTCACCGGATCCAACCAGCCGGACCGGCGTCTTCGGCGCATAGTGGGCGGGGAGAGCGCCGGGCACGCGTGGCGCGCCCGCATCCGGCATCGTCAACATCGCGCCCAACGCGTTTTCGAGATTCGCGACGGAAACGCCGCCCGGCCGGAGCAATGCCGGTGCGCCGCGCGACAGATCCACGATCGTGGACTCGATACCGATCCCGCAGGCGCCGCCGTCGAGTATGAAATCCACGTCCGCGCCGAGATCGTCCCGCACGTGCTGCGCGGTGGTCGGCGAAACACGACCGTGGCGGTTGGCCGACGGCGCCGCAAGCGCTCCGCCAAAATTCACGAGCAACGCATGTGCGACCGGATGCGCGGGCACCCGCACGCCGACCGTGTCCTGCCCGCCGGTGACGAACTGTCCGACATGCGCGGCGCGTTTGAGGATCAGCGTGAGCGGCCCGGGCCAGAACTTCGCGGCCAGCGTGCGCGCCGATTCCGGAACCTCGCGCACCCAGGCAAATGCCCGCTCTGCATCGCCGGAATGCACGATCACCGGGTGGTCGATCGGGCGGCCCTTGACTCGGTACAGGCGCTCGACCGCGGCGCAATTGGATGCATCCGCCCCCAGCCCATAGACCGTCTCGGTCGGAAATGCGACCAGCCCGCCGCGTTTGAGGATTTCGGCAGCGCGCCGTATGTCGCTCAAAGCTTCGGCAGAACGGCCTTGGCCACGGCTTCGGCCTGCTTCTTGCGGAACGCGGTGAGCTTGCTCGCCAGCGCCTTGTCCTCGAGCGCCAGCATCGCAATCGCAAACAGCGCGGCGTTGGCCGCGCCGGCTTCGCCGATCGCGAAGGTCGCGACCGGGATGCCCTTGGGCATCTGCACGGTCGAGAGCAACGAATCCAGGCCGTCGAGCTTCGAGCTCATCGGCACGCCGAGCACGGGTAAGGTCGTGAACGACGCGCACACGCCGGCAAGGTGCGCCGCGCCGCCCGCGCCGGCGATGATGCATTTAATGCCGCGGCCCGCGGCGCCGCTCACGTATTTCTCGACCAGCGCCGGCGTGCGATGCGCCGACATGATCTTCGCCTCGTAGGGCACGCCAAAGTTTTCGAACTGCCGGGCGGCCTGCTTCATCGCCTCCCAGTCGCTCGTGGAGCCCATCACGATGCCCACCAATGCGTTCATGCGATTGCCTTCCCCGTCAGTCGCTCGAGCGCCTCACGGTACTTGGCGCTGGTCTTCTGGATCACGTCCGCGGGCAGTTTCGGCGGAGGGGGCGTCTTGTTCCAACCGAGGGTCTCGAGGTAATCGCGCACGAATTGCTTGTCGTACGAAGGCGGGCTGGTGCCTACGCGGTACTCGGCCGCCGGCCACAAGCGCGAGGAGTCCGCGGTGAGTGCCTCGTCGATCAGCACCAAATTGCCCTGCGCATCCGTGCCGAATTCAAATTTGGTGTCGGCGATGATGATGCCGCGCGTCGCTGCATATTCGGATGCCTCCTTGTACAGACGCAGGCTGACCTCGCGCACCGCGCGCGCCAGATCCTCACCGATCAGCTTCGCCGCCTGCTCGAAGGAGATGTTCTCGTCGTGGCCTTCGACCGCCTTGGTCGCGGGCGTGAAGATCGCGCCCGGCAGCTTCTGCGCCTGCTGCAGGCCTTTCGGCAACCGGATGCCGCACACCGCACCCGTCTTCTGGTAGTCCTTCCATCCCGAGCCGATGATGTAGCCGCGCACCACCGCCTCGATCGGCAGCGGATTGAGTTTCTTTACCACCATCGAGCGGCCGCGCACCTGCGCCTTTTCCTCCTCGCCATCCACCACCGACTCCGGATCGACGCCGGTGAGGTGATTGGGCACGATGTGGCCGAGCTTCGCGAACCAGAAATTCGACATCTCGGTGAGCACGCGGCCCTTGTCGGGAATCGGCTCGGACATCACCACGTCGAACGCGGAAAGGCGATCGCTGGTGACGATCAGCATGCGCTCGTCGTCCACCGCGTAGATTTCGCGCACCTTGCCGCGGCCGATGCGCTGCAGGCTCTTCAGCTTCGGTTCGTAAATGGGAACGGACCCCATTGTCAGGCCGCTTGTTTCTCGAGCTCGGGTTTCCATTTGCCCTGGGCGGCGAGCCCGTTCATCTGCGCGCGGTGATGGAACGCGCTTTGAGCCGCGCCGACGTTGCCGGGCTGCCCGCGCCAGGCGGCGAGCGCGGGATTCTGCAGCGCGCGCGAATACGAGAACGTCAGCGGCCAAGGCAGGTTCTTCATCGCCGCCATGGCGTTCAGGTGCGCGGTGGCCGCCACGTCAGACTGCCCACCTGAGAGGAACACCACGCCGGGTTGCGCCGCCGGCACCGTGCGCTTGAGCGCGCGCACCGTGCGCTCGGCCACCTCATCCACGCCTGCCTGGCGCGGACATTCTTTGCCCGAAACCACCATGCTGGTCTTGAGGATCAGGTGCTCGAAGGACACGTTGTGCGCGGCCAGCGCCGCGTACGTCGCGCGCAGGCAGGCTTCGGTCACCTCTTCGCAACGTTCAATCGTGTGGCTGCCGTTCAACAGCACTTCGGGCTCGATCATCGGCACGATCGAGGCCGCCTGGCACGCCGCCGCGTAACGCGCGAGTGCGTGCGCGTTTGCGTACAGGCAGGTGTGCGTGGGAATGGCCTCGCCGATGGTAATCACCGCGCGCCACTTGGCAAAGCGCGCGCCCATCTGGAAATACTCCTCCAGCCGCTTCGAAAGACCATCCAGCCCTTCGGTGATTTTTTCGCCCGGCGAAAGCGGAATGTCCACCACGCCCTTGTCGACCTTGATGCCGGGGATGATGCCCTTCTTCGCCAGATACTGCGGAAACGGCGTGCCGTCATCGGATTTCTGGCGGATCGTCTCGTCGAACAGGATCACGCCGGACAGGAATTGCTCGACACCCGGCGTGCCGAACAGCAGCCCGCGATAGGCGCGGCGATTCTGTTCAGTGCAATCGGCCCTGACCGTCTTGAAGCGCGTCTCACAGGTGCCGCTCGATTCGTCGGCGGCGAGTATGCCTTTGCCGCGCGCGACCATCGCGGCGGCCGTTCTGGAAAGGAGTTGCTTGTCCATTGCCGGAGTTGTCCTCGTTCAGTAAAGCCCGGTATCGGGGGCGTGATTTTACCGCCCCCGGCGCGGCAACGTCACGCGTTCGACGCCGGCGACCGGTCCGGCGCGTATCCGGATTGCGCAAAAGAAAAGCCCCGCAGTACGCGAGGCTTGCCTTGACTTCATTTCCGCAGCCCAGTCGTTCAGGCCGCGCGGCTTGGTGCCTAGGCGGCCTTTCTCGCCTTGGTGAGGCCTTTCACCGTCTCGGTCGCGGTCGCAACGTTCGCCTCCGCGATCTCGGTCGCCTGCTTCGTGACCTTGGTGAAGCTGTCGTACGCCGAGTTCGCGGCGGCAAGCATCTGCTTGACCGCTGTCACGCCGACGTCGGAGCCGGCAGGCGCGTTTTTCGCGGCCTTGTCGAGCAGCGACACGAAGTTCTCGGTCAACTCGGCAATGCGGCGCTCGGCGCCCTTCACCAGTTCCGCGTTGGTCTGCGTGGCGAATTCGTACACGCTCTTCGAATAGGCAATCGCCTTCTCGATCGCGGGCTGCGCGAAGCCGCTCTGCAGGTTCACGAACTCCTGCACGTCTCTCGCGCCAGCGAGCGCGCGGGCGTTGGCGATCGTGTCTTCGAATGCGGCCTTGACGGCATTCGCGTTGAGGCTCGCGAGCTTCTGGATCGCTTCGAACTGGGTCATCGCGGACGCAAGGGCGGCTTCGAGGCCGGCCTTGTTGCGGGCTTGCATTTGCTCAGGTGTCTCGTACATTTTGAATCTCCTCTTGGGTCGAGCTAAGGATCTCTGGCGGCGGATTTGGTGCATCGCAGCAATTTATATTCTAATGTTTTACCGTTCAAAGTCAATGACTTTGTGCACTGCACCATAAGCCACTGAAGAAAAAGACTTTCTTGGCGCCGAACTGGCGAGGATGCGGAACACGCAGCGGTTTTGGCATTGCGTCAGTCAACTTTGGCGCCGGAATCGCGGACCACCTTCGCCCACTTCGCCTGCTCCGACTTCAGCAACTCGGTGAATTGCGCGGGCGTGCCGCCGAGCACCTCGCCGCCTTCACGCGAGAGCGCCTCGCGCAGGTCAGGCTCCTTCAACGCCTTCACGATCGCGGCATTCAGCTGGTTGACTATGGCCGGTGGCGTATTCGCCGGCGCGAGGACCCCGTACCACGAATTGCTCTCGGCGCCCTTGAAGCCGGCTTCGGACAGCGTCGGCACCTCCGGCAGCGCAGTCGTGCGCTTCGGAGAGGTCACGGCGAGCGCACGGATCGCGCCCGACTTGATGTGCCCGGCCGCCGCCTGCGGGGTTGAAAGATACAAATCGACCTGCCCGCCAATCAGGTCGGTGAGGGCCGGGCTCGCGCCCTTGTACGGAATATGAACCAGCTTGATGCCGGCGATTTGTTCGATCACTTCGCCGGCAAGATGACCGACCGTACCGCTGCCGGGCGAGGCATAGGTGATGCGATCCGGCGCAGCCTTCGCCGCCGCGATCACGTCTGCCATATTCCTGAACCCGGACCTTCCGCTGGTGACGATCACCAGCGGCACCGAGTTGACCAGCGCTACCGGGGCGAAATCCCTCAGCGGGTTGAACGGGGGCTTCGCGTACAGAAACGGGTTGATGGCGAGGTTGCTGGTCTGACCCATTACCAATGTGTAACCATCGGGCGCGGCCTTGGCGGCCGCCTCGGCGCCGATGTTGCCGCCCGCGCCGGGCTTGTTGTCCACTACAAACGTCCAGTGGTTCGCCTTGGCGAGACTCTGGGTCAGCGCCCGCGAAACCAGGTCGGTGCCGCCACCCGGCGGGAACGGAACGATGAAGCGTATCGGTTTCGACGGATAGGCCGCCTGGCCGAGCGCGGCGCTCGACACGATCATCAATACGGCTGCGGTCATCCCAGCGTTCAGGAATTTCATGGGCTACTCCGGTTTCGCGCCTGCGGACTTGATTCAACGATACGTTGAGCGGGAACTTCTGCCAACCGCGAACGCTCTGAACTCACGCTGCGTCGCATCAAGATCCCGCCACTCGGCGCGCAACCAGTCTTTTCAGGTGATAATGCGCCCCCTTGAAACCCGCCCCGGCCATGCTGATATTCGCCCCGGCCCTGGCGGTCTGCGCAGCAACACCATGATCCGAATTGAAAACCTGACCAAGTCGTTCGGGGCGAAGAACGCCGTCGACAACGTGTCCTTCTCGGTGGAGCGCGGCGAAGTGCTCGGCTTCCTCGGCCCCAACGGCGCCGGCAAGTCGACCACCATGCGCATGATCACCGGCTTTCTGCCGCCCACTGCGGGCAGCGTTTCGGTGGGCGGCTTCGACGTGGTCGAAGCACCGCTCGAGGCCAAGCGGCTGATCGGCTATCTGCCAGAGAGCGCGCCGTCGTACCCCGACATGTCGGTGCGCGGCTTTCTTGCGTTCGCCGCTGAAATGCGCGGCCTCCACGGCGACGCGGGGAAAAGGGCGGTCGCGCGCGTGGTCGATCTGTGCTTTCTGTCGTCGGTGCTGCACCAGTCGATCGACACGCTTTCGAAAGGCTACCGCCACCGCACCTGCCTCGCGCAGGCGCTGATCCACGATCCGGAGGTGCTGGTCCTCGATGAGCCGACCGACGGCCTCGACCCGAATCAGAAGCACGAAGTGCGCAACCTGATCCGCGACATGGGCAGGAGCAAGGCGGTGATCTTCTCGACGCACATTCTCGAGGAGGTCGATGCCGCGTGCACGCGCGCCATCATCATCGACCGCGGCCGTATCGTGGCCAACGGCACCCCTGCGGAGTTGCGCGCGAAATCGGAAATCGCCGGCGCAATCACGCTGCAGCTCGCCGGCGCTCCCGATGCGGCCGCCAAGCTCGCGGCGCTCCCCTGCGCGCGCAAGGTGGAGACGCTCGGTGCGCAACTGCGCGCGTACCCGAAGGATGCGGCGGCCGCAGCCGAACTCGCACGCAGCGTGATCGAACTGGTCAGCCGCGAAGGCTGGAAGCTCGAGGCGCTGCACACCGAGGAAGGCCAGCTCGACGAGGTGTTCCGCCGCATCACGCTTCCGGACACGGTGAAGCGATGAATCGCGCCGCCTCGCACGTCAAGACCATCGCCAAGCGCGAGCTTTCCAGCTATTTCGCTTCGCCGGTGGCCTATGTATTCCTGGTCATCTTCCTACTGCTCAACGGGTTTTTCACCTTCACCGCGGGCCAGTTCTTCGAACGCGGCGAGGCGAGCCTCGCGGCATTCTTCGGCTGGCATCCGTGGCTCTACCTGGTGCTGGTACCCGCGGTCGGCATGCGGCTGTGGAGCGAGGAGCGGCGCTCGGGGACGCTGGAACTGCTGCTGACGCTGCCAATCAGCCCGTGGGAAGCGATCCTCGGGAAGTTTCTGGCCTCGTGGATCTTCCTTGCGCTGGCGCTCGCGCTGACCTTTCCGGTGGTGATCACGGTCAACTGGCTGGGCGAGCCCGACAATGGCCAGATCCTCGCCGGCTATT
The DNA here is from genome assembly GCA_017880775.1 of Burkholderiales bacterium. Classification (GTDB taxonomy): domain Bacteria; phylum Pseudomonadota; class Gammaproteobacteria; order Burkholderiales; family SG8-39; genus JADGRQ01. Next base: position 53,362 of record JADGRQ010000015.1, read on the forward strand.
TCGGCAGCCTGATGCTCGCCGGCGTCTACCTCGCCATCACCTGCATGACCTCCGCCCTGACGCGCAACCAGGTGATCGCTTTCATCCTGTCCGTGGCGGCGTGCCTGTTCCTGATTCTCGCCGGCTTCAACCCGGTGACGGACCTGTTCACGCGCTGGGCGAGCCCGGCGGTGGTCGAGACGATTGCCGCGTTCTCGGTTGTGACCCACTACGACGGCTTCCAGAAAGGCGTGATCGACTCGCGCGACCTGCTTTTCTTCGCCTCGGTGATCGGCTTCGCGCTGTTCGCGACCGCGGTGATCCTGCGCAACCGGCGCTCAGCTTGACCCGATGAACCCGGCGATGAAGAAGAACGAGGCCTTCGTCTACTCCGCGGCGGGACTCGCGGCGCTGGCGGTGCTGCTGGTGGCGTTCAATTTCCTCGCCTCCACGGTCGCGCTACGCGCCGACCTGACCGACGGCAAACTGTATACGCTCTCCGAGGGCGCCCGGAAGATCCTGAAAAGACTCGATGCGCCGGTGAAACTGCGGCTCTACATTTCGAAAGGCGAGAGCGCGATGCCGGTGCAATTGCGCAGTTTCGCGCAGCGTGTCGAAGACGTGGTGCGCGAGTTCAAATCGGTGGCCGGTGCGAACCTGACGATCGAGAAGTACAACCCCAAGCCGGACTCCGACGAAGAGGACGCCGCGCAACTCGACGGCGTCGAGCCGCAGCAACTCGTGTCGGGCGAGACCTTCTACCTCGGGCTGTCGGTGTCGCAACTCGACCGCAAGCAGGCGATACCGGCGATCTCGCCGCAGCGCGAGCAGCTGCTCGAATACGACCTGATCCGCGCGATCGCGCGCGTCGCGACCCCCGACAAACCGGTGCTCGGCCTGATGAGCGCGTTGCCGGTGCTCGGCGAGCAGTTCAACCCGTTCACCCGCCAGGGCTCGGAGGCGTGGGTGCTCGCCAACGAGCTGAAGCGCGACTTCAATGTCAAACCGGTCAACGTGACCGCCCAGGCGATCGATCCGGAGATCAAGGTCCTGCTGGTGATCCATCCGCGCGACATCGGCGAGAAGACCGAGTACGCGCTCGACCAGTTCGTGCTGCGCGGCGGCAAGCTGATCGCCTTCGTCGACCCGTTCATGTATTTCGACCAGCAGCCCAACCCGATGATGCCGATGCAGCAGCAGCCGGGCACCTCGTCGTCGTTGCCTGCGCTGTTCAAGTCCTGGGGCGTCGAGATGGACCCGGGCAAGGTCATTGCCGACATCACCTTTGCATCCGGCGGCGGGCAGCGCTACACGCCCACGGTGCTCTCGCTCAACCGCACTGCACTCAACCGCGAGGACGTCACCACCAGCCAGATCGAATCCCTGCTTTACGCGTTCGGCGGCGCGTTCAAGGTCAAGCCCGTCGACGGGCTGAAGCTCACCGAGCTGATCAAGAGTTCGGCCACATCGATGCTGGTGGACAACATCGTCGCCACCGTGTCCGGGGATGCCGCGACCAAGGGATTCGAGCCGAGCGGAAGATCCCTGCCGCTCGCGCTGCGGCTCACCGGAAAATATAAGACCGCCTTCCCCGACGGCCTGAAACCCGACGAACCGTCCAGGCCGGCCGCGAAGGACGCGAAGCCCGCCGGCCCGAAGCCGGCGGCGGCAGCGCAACTGAAGGAATCCGCCGCCGAGAACTCCGTCATCCTGGTCGCCGATGCGGACATGCTCGCCGACGGAGCCGCGGTGGACATCCAGACGGTGTTCGGCCAGCGCGTGGTGGTACCTTCCAACGGCAACCTGAACCTCGCGCAGAACATGGTCGAGCAGATGTTCGCGGGCGACGAGCTGATCGGCTTGCGCAGCCGCGCCTCGGGCTTCCGCCCGCTCACGGTGATCCGCGCGATGGAAGCGCAGGCGCAGCAACAGTATTTCGGCAAGATCCAGGCGCTGGAGAAGGAGCTGCAGCAAGCGTCGGAAAAGATCCAGGCACTGCAGAAACCGCGCGCGGACGCGAAGAGCGCGCAGATCCTCTCGCCCGAGCAGCAGGCCGAACTCGAGAAGTTTCGCAAACGAGTAATCGAAACGCGCCGCGACCTGAAGGAACTGCGCAAGAACCTGCGTCAGGACGCCGAGAGCCTGCAGTTCTGGACCAAGGTGGCGAACATCGCGCTGATGCCGCTACTGGTGGCGCTCCTCGGCCTCGCGTTTGCCGCCGCGCGCCGTAAGCGCGTCGCCGCCGCGTGATCCCGATGCCATGAACCGGCGCTTCGTCGCGATCCTGGTGGTACTCGGTCTGGTCATGGCCGGCGCCGCGCTGGTGGTGCAGCAGCGCGAAAGCGCGACCACGCCCTCGGGCCAGCTCGGCCAGCCGCTGCTGAAGAATCTCAAGGCCGCGGACGTGACGGCGATTTCGATCCGCGAGCCCAAAGCGACGATGACCCTCGAGCGCAAGGGCGAACGCTGGACCATCGCAGAGAAAAACGGCTTCCCCGCCGACCTCGACAAGGTGAGCGAGCTCGTGATCAAGGCGATCGGGCTGCGCGTCGGCCAATCGGAACCGCTGGGCGAGAAGGACCGCGTCCGGCTGGAGCTCGCCGAGCCGGGCAAGGACGGCGCCGGCACGCTGGTGGAATACCGCGGTGCCGACGGCAAACCGCTGGCGCAGCTGCTGGTGGGCAAGAAATACTTCAAACGCGAGCCGGAAAATCCCGCCCGGGCGCTCGGCGACGGCCGCTTCGTGCTGCTGCCCGAAGACCCGAAAAACGTCTATACGATCTCCGACCCGCTGACACTGGCCACCGCGCAGACGGTGACGTGGATCTCGAAAGCGGGCGTCTCGGTCGAGCGCGTCAAGTCGCTGCAAGTGACGCTCGCCGACGGCGAGCCGTGGAAGATCGAGCGTGCGAGCGACAGCCCGGACTGGAAACTCGCCGGCGCCAAGCCAGCTGAGAAGCTCGATACGTCCAAGGCAAACGCGGCCTCGTACTCGTTGAACGGCCTGTCGATCGAAGATATTGCGGCAAGCGCCAAGCCCGAAGACAACGGCCTGGACAAGCCGGCCGTGGTGACCGCGACCACGTTCGATGGGCTCACCTACACGCTGCGCATCGGCAAGCTCGCGGATGAGAAATACGCGCTCCAGGTGCAGATCGAAGGCGCGCTCGCCAAGAGCGACAAGCCTGATGACAAGACGGCGGGCAAGAACGTGGAGCGCGTCGAGCACGAGCGCGCACTGAAGGACTACGTGCTGCTGGTGCAGAAATCGAAGCTCGCCGACACGCTCAAGAAACGCAGCGAACTGCTCGAGCAGAAAAAGGAAGACGGGAAGAAGTAGCGGCATGCACTTCGAGCGCCTTTCCGGCGGGGCGCCGCCGCTGGTCTTCGTCCACGGTTTTGCCTGCTCTCACAGCGACTGGCGGGAGCAGATCGGTCATTTCCGGTCGCGCAACGAGGTGGTTGCGGTTGATCTGCGCAGCCACGGCGCGACCCCCGGCGGCGCGGACGATTGCTCGATCGAAACCTACGGCGCCGATATCGCCGCGCTGCTCGATGAACTGAAGCTCGAGCGCACGGTGCTGATCGGCCACAGCATGGGTTGCCGCGTGGTGCTCGAAGCGTACCGGCGCGCGCCGAAACGGGTCGTGGGCCTGGTTCTGGTGGATGGCAGCCGCACGGGTACCAGCGACCGCGCCGCCGCGGAGGAAGGCGGACGCGCAGCGTTCGCGGCAACCGGCTACATGGCGTTCGCGCGCAAATTCTTCGCCGACATGTTCGTCGCCGATTCGGACCCTGCGCTGAAAGCGCGCGCGATCGATCAGGCGCTGCGGCTGCCGGAGGCCATCGGCAAGGCGCTGTTTCCGCGCATTGCGGGCTGGGACGCCGGGGAAATGGACGCCGCGCTCGATGAGGTGCGCGTGCCGCTGCTGGCGATCCAGAGCACCTACCTCAACAGCGCGCGGGTGCGCGTCGCAATCGAACCCGGCGCGACCTCGCCGTGGATCGACCTGCTGCGCGCCCGCGTCCAGGGCGCGCGTATCGAGGTCGTCGCCGGCGTCGGCCACTTTCCGCAACTTGAAGCGGCGGACAGGGTGAACGCGCTGCTGGAGGAATTCTGCGTCCGCCTCGGGGAAGGCAGGAACGGCCGCAAGGGATTTGCAGAATTGCTCGGCTTGCGCCACATCTCGCACGGCGCCGGCACCAGCCGCTACGAAGTGCAGACGGTCGAAGCGCACTCCAACCCGCAGGGCGTGGTGCACGGCGGGCTCGCGTTCGCGCTCGCCGATACCGGCACGGGCTCGGCGCTGTGGACCCTGCTCGAGCGCGGCGAGGGTTGCGCGACCGTCGAGATGAAAATAAGTTATTTGAAGCCACCGAAACCGGGCCGCCTGGTCTGCGACAGCCGCGTGCTGCACCGCGAAGGCAACATGGCGACCATCGAATCCGAGGTCAGGAGCGGCGACGACGTGATCGCGCGCGCATTGGCGGTGTACGCGATTTTCCCGTTGCGGCGCTAGCAGCCGGCTTCGCCTTCGGTGCGCGGCGCGGCAGCGGTGCCGGGTTCGGCACACCTTCGACCGCACAGAACACGCCGCCCTGGTGCATCTCCGCGACCGGATCGCCCGGCTTCTCGCGCGCCAGCACCTCGGCTGCGAATTCTTCGGAGTCGTCCTCGGGCCGGTAGCCGAGCCGCGCGGCGTTCGAATTGTCGTACCAGCTGCGCTTGTTGCCGGAGACACCGTAGACGATCTCGAAGCGTATGTCAGGGTGCTCGATGCCGATGGTCACCAGCTGCGCGAGGTCGCGCGGCGTGAGCAGGATAGAGAGGCGCCGCTTGTCGATCGGCAGCGCGTTGACGTTGCCGATGCGCATGCAGAACACCTGCATGCCGTACTTGTCGGCGTACAGGCTGCCGAGCGCCTCGCCGAACACCTTGGATACGCCATACCGGCTGTCGGGCTTGATGTAGACGCGGTGGTCGATGGTCTGCGTGCGGGGGTAGAAGCCGACCGCGTGGTTCGAGGTCGGGAAGACGATCCGCTTGACGCCGTTGCGCCGCGCCGCCTCGAACACGTTGTAGCAGCCGACGATGTTGGCGCTCAGGATCCCTTCCCACGGCCCCTCGACCGAGTAGCCGCCCAGATGCACGATCGCGTCCACGCCCCTGGTAATGCGCAGCGCGTCCGCCATTCGGGAAATGTCGGCGCGCATGAACGCTTCACTACTGATTTTCTTCAACGATCTCAGGTCGGAAGCCCGGATCCGGTACTTCCCCGCAAGCTCGCGTCGCAGGTGAGTGCCGACGTCGCCTGCGGCGCCAGTGATCAGGATGGTTTTCATGTCTTCAGCAGCTCCTTTCGCTTCCAGTGTTCCGCATTCACTGCGCCTTTCGGCACAATTCCCTTGAGGATCTCGCCGGTCTGCGCGACCGTATCCATCGCCTGGTGTTCGATCGCCTGCGGCGTCAACCCGGCGGTGTGCGGCGTCGCGATCACGTCGGGCCGCGCGGCGAGTTGAGGCGTCGGCATCTGGTCGGGAGCGCGGCCGACATCGAGCGCGCATGCGGCGAGATGTCCTGAGTCGAGTGCCCGGACCAGCGCTGCCTCGTCGACCAGGTTGCCTCGCGATGCGTTGACGAAAAAGGCGCCCTTCTTCATGCGCGCGAACGCGGCATCGTCCATCAGGTTTTCGGTCTCGGCCGTCGCCACCGCGAGTGGCACGACGAAGTCCGACGCTTTCAGCAGCGCTTCAAACGAGGTTTGCTCGATCCCGGGCTCGGTCACCTTCGCGTAAGGATCGCTCACGAGCACCCGCATGCCGAACGCGCGGCCGATTTCGGCGACGCGGCGGCCGACGGCGCCGTAGCCGATCACGCCCAGCGTGCTGCCCGCGAGTTGCCGGCCCATGCGCGGCTCCGGGACGCGGCCGGCGCGGTATGCGGCCGCCGAGCGCGACACGCCGCGCGCGAGGTCCACCATCATGCCGAACGCCAGTTCGGTCACGGCGGGCACGAACCCGGCGCTCGCCTGGGTGACCAGCACGCCTGCCCGGCTCGCCGCGGGAACGTCGATGTTGCGGATGTCGATCGCGCAGCGCACAAACGCGACCATTCGGGGCAAGCGCTCGAACAGCGCCGCGAGCCCCGGCGATTGCCGGTATGAAACGATGACATCGCAATCGGCGGCGGCTGCGACGAGCGCCTCGCCTTCGAGCGGCGCGCTGCCGCGATGCAGCCTGACTTCGCCGAGCGCCTGGAGGCCGGCCAGCGCGCGCTCGCCGTAGTAGTTGGCCAGCGCGTCGGGAGAATGGGTGAGCAGGATACGGGCCATCTTCGATCCGCCGCGCGTGGTGATCTAGTCCGACGGCGGCGGTGCGATCACATCTTCGTAGCGGTGCCGCTTCGTAATCAGCCCCGCGTGCAGGAAAATGTCCACCGTGGCCTCCCACGCCGGCCGCGTGATCTCCACATGCGGCGACCAGTTGCCGAGCTTCTGGTAGCTGCCGATGGTCGCGGCCAGTACCTCGCGGTCGATGCCGGGGAAAAACGACGCCTCGGCCCGCGCGACCTCTGCCGCCGGCGTCGCGATCAGCCAGGCGCGTGCCTTGCGGTAGGCGCACATGAAGCGCTTCGCCATGTCCCCTGCGAGCCATTCGCGCGTGGCCGCCAGGCTCGAGAACGCGCAGGGCCCGATCGCATCGCCCAGCGTTGCCACGATGTGCCCCGCGCCGTCGTGTTCGAGCTGCTGCGGGGCCGGTCCCTGCAAGTGGATGTAGTCGCCCGCGCCCCGGCAAAAGGCCTCGATCATTTTTTCCGTCGAACCGGCGTCGACGGCCTGGACCGACTTGAACTCCAGGCCGCGCTTGAAGCACGCGTACCTGAACATCGCCATCGGCTGCGCGCCGTGATCGACGAGGACCTTCCGGCCCGCGAGCCGCTGCCAGTTGAACTGCGGCTCAGGCTGGCGCCCGACGAGAAAGAAGCCGTCCTTCTCGTTGATTTGCGCGAAGTGCAGCGCCGGCGGCTGCTTGCCCTGCTCGAGCGACGCAAAGCCTTGCGAGGGCGCGGACTGTGCCACGTCCACCGAACCGTCGAGCAGCCCCGCGATCGCCGATTTTCCGGGCGGCGAGACCGAATGCCGCGGCTTGAGTCCTTCCTGTTCCAGGAAGCCGCCGGCCATGGTGGCGATCAACGGCGAATAGAACGCGGAAAAGCGCGTGAACTGGATGTGGATGGCGTCGCTCATTGTTCCCTCCGTTCCTCCAGGTGATTGCTGGATGCATGATGGCATGCCTGATACAGTTCTGACCATGTCAGACTGGCAACCGAGCCCACGTTACCCCGATCCGGCAGTAAAAGACGTAGACGCCTCGTTCGCGCGTTACCGCCTGCCGCTCGCCAAGATCGAGCGCCTCGCCACCGGCTGCCGCTGGGCCGAAGGCCCGGTGTGGTTCGGCGATGCGCGCTGCCTGGTGTGGAGCGACATTCCCAACAACCGCATGCTGCGCTGGGATGAAGAGCGCGGCGCGGTCGTCGAGTACCGCAAGCCCTCCGGCTACGCCAACGGCGGCACGCGCGACCGGCAGGGACGACTGCTCAGCTGCGAACATGGCGCTCGGCGCGTATCGCGTACCGAGCACGACGGGCGCGTGGTCACGGTGGCCGAGCGCTTCGAGGGCAAGCGGCTCAATTCGCCCAACGACATCGTATGCAAGTCCGATGGCTCGATCTGGTTCACCGACCCGACCTTCGGCATCCTCGGCTGGTACGAGGGCGGGAAAGCCGAACCCGAGCTGCCGATGAACGTTTACCGCATCGATCCACTGGGTGCGCTGAGTGTCGTCGCCGAAGGCATCAACCAGCCCAACGGTCTCGCGTTCTCGCCCGACGAATCGATCCTCTACATCGTCGAGTCGCGCTCGGTGCCAAAGAAGATCCTCGCTTACGACGTGGTGGCAGGGACCGGCCTCGCCAACCGACGCGTGCTGATCGACGCAGGCCCCGGCACGCCCGATGGCTTTCGCTGCGACATGGATGGCAACCTCTGGTGCGGCTGGGGCATGGGCCAGGAGGGGCTGGACGGCGTGCACGTGTTCAATCCGGAGGGCGTGTTGATCGGCCGCATCGACCTGCCCGAGCGTTGCGCGAACCTATGCTTCGGCGGCGAGCACCGCAACCGCCTCTTCATGGCGGCCAGCACGTCGGTCTATGCGCTGTACGTCAACACGCAGGGCGTGCCGTACTTCTGAATTTCGGGACTGCGCTCAGAACTCGATCACGCCCTTGCCGGTAGACTGCGTGTCGAACACCCGGTAGGCCTCGTCCACCTGGTCTAGCGTCCAGCGATGCGTGAAGATGCTCTCCAGGTCGATCCGGTTATCCGCCACGAAGCGCGCGCATTCGGCTTGGCCCATCGCGCTGAAGGTCCAGGAGCCGATCAATGTGAGCTGCTTGCGCAGCAGGTCGCGCGAGACGTCCAGCGTGACGTCGTTGCCTTCGCCCACAAAACACACCGTGCCCCAGGTCTTCGCCGAGCGCACCGCCGCGAGCCGCGCCGCGGGGATGCCGGTGCAGTCGAGCGCGAGATCGACGCCCTCGCCACGCGTCAGGTCCCTGAGGGCCTCCAGCGGATCCTCGCGCGAGGCATCGATGGCGAAATCGGCGCCGAACTGCGTCGCGAGCGCGAGCCGCTCGGCATTGGTCTCCACCGCGATCACCCGCGCGCCCATCGTCGCACCGAGCAGCGTCGCCGACAGGCCCACCGGTCCCTGCCCGAACACCGCAAGCGTGGCGCCGCCCGCGAGGTGCATGCGCCTGAGCGCGCCATACGCGGTGCCGGTGCCGCACGCGACCGCTGCGCCTTCGACGAAACTCAACTCCTCGGGCAGCGGCACCAGCGTGCGCGCCGGGACCTTGAGGTATTCGGCGTGGCCGCCGTTCGCGGTCACCCCGTAAACCACGATTCCTTCGCGGCACAGCTGCGACCAGCCCACGCGGCAGTGGCCGCACACGCCGCAGCCCGCGTAGTGGTGGTCCATCACGCGCTGCCCGATCGGCGCCTCGCGCTCGCTGACGCCCGGACCGCGCGCCACCACCACCCCGCAGGGTTCGTGGCCGGCGATGACGGGCTCGGCGTCGCCGCCCAAGCCGAGCGCGGCCTGCGCCGCGCCCGGCGGGGAGCGGTAGAACTTCAGATCCGAACCGCACATGCCGGAGGCCTTCATCTGGACCACGACTTCTCCCGGTCCCGGGGTGGGGTCGGGGATGGTGCGGATCTCGATGTTGCGATTGCCGAGGAAGACTGCGCCGCGCATCGCCGGCCCCTTGAGATTCAGTCGGGTTTGACCGCTATTTTTCCGCTGCCAAGGAAGAATATGGCGAGGCCGCAGAACAAATAGAAACCCTGCAGTTCGAGCGCCCACCCGCCGGTTTTCGACAGCGTAAGCAACTGACCGGTGTGAACCAGCACAATCGCGAAGATCATGTTGACCGTGACGACCAATCCGCCAACGCGCGAAAAAATTCCAAAAATAATCATCAGCGGTGCAATCACTTCGCCGAAATAAACGCCATAGGCGATGAACGTGGGCCATCCAATGTTTGCGAGTTGCTTGCCGATCGGTTCTAGATTTCCCGGGTTGAGGACCTTCGATACGCCATGAAACAGGATCAGAATCCCGACGGTAAGACGCAAAATAAACTTGCCTGCTGCATCGCCTTGAAATGAGAAGTTCATGCGTTGCCTCCCTGGTTCAGCATGTTGCCGAGGAGATGATCAAGTGCATTCAGCGTGCCGCTGCTTGATCACCTCGAGCACCTCATCCGGATCACGCTTCCACCAATTCCCGGCAGAAAAAATCTCCACCTCATGAAACCCGGCATATCCCGCCGCCTCCACCCAACCCCGGATCTTCGGCAGATCGATCACCCCATCCCCCATCATCCCACGATCGAGCAACAAATCGGTCGTCGGCACCAGCCAGTCGCAGATGTGATACGCGAACAGCCGCTTCTCCTCACCGGCGCGCGCGATCTGCACTCGAAGTTTCGGATCCCACCAGACGTGGTACACGTCGAGCGCGACGCCGACGCCGTCCCCGAGCGCGTCGCACAGGTCCAGCGCCTGCTGCAGCGTGTTCACACATGCGCGATCAGCGGCGTACATCGGGTGCAGCGGCTCGATTGCGAGCGGCACCATCGCCGCCTTCGCGGCGGGAAGGATCGCCGCAATTCCGTCGCGCACCTGTTCGCGCGCGCCGGCAATGTCCTTTGAGCCGGCGGGCAACCCGCCCGCGACCAGCACCAGGCACTGCGCGCCGATCGTCGCCGCATCGTCGATCGCCTTCAGGTTGTCCTGGATTGCCGCGTCGCGCCCCGCCCCGTCGACGGCGGTAAACATCCCGCCGCGGCACAACCCGGTCACCGTGAGGTCATGGGCGCGAATCATCCGCGCCGCCTGGTTCACGCCGAGCGCGTCGAGCTTGTCGCGCCACGGCGAAATGCCGCGGATGCCGCGGCGGGCGCAGCCCTCGATCATCTGCGCGAGGTTCCATTTCTCCCGCACGGTCGCGGTATTAAGAGACAGCAATTCTGGGCGCGGCGTCGCCATAAGGCCCGCTAGAGAGTCTGGATCCGATCTTACGCGGCGATGCCGTGCACCGCGAGCAGTTGCTTCATCCGCGCGCAGGCAAGCGGCGGGTCGGCAAGCAGCCCCGCGGCGTCTGCTAGGCGGAACAGCTCGGCCAGGTGCAGGATATTCCGGGCCGATTGCTGGCCGCCGAGCATTACAAAATGCTCCTGGTGTCCATTCAGCCAGGCCATGAACACTACGCCGGTCTTGTAGAAGCGGGTCGGCGAGCAGAAGATGTGACGTGACAGCGGTACCGTCGGTGCGAGGATCGCGTGGTAAGCGGCGCGGTCGTCCGCAGCAAGCGCGGAGAGTGCCGCCGAGGCCGCCGGCGCGATCGAATCGAAGATGCCGAGCAGCGCCTCCGAATGGCTCTGCGCGTCGCCTTCGATCAATTCGGCGAAATTGAAATCGTCGCCGGTGTACATCGCCACGCCTTGGGGCAGGCGCCGGCGCATCGCGATCTCCTTGTCCTTGTCGAGCAGAGAGATCTTGATACCCTCGACCTTCGCTGCGTTGCGTCGCAGCATGTCGAGGCACACATCCATCGCCTTGTTGTGGTCCGTATATCCCCAGTAGCCTTCCAGCGCCGGGTCGAACATCTCGCCCAGCCAGTGGATGAACACCGGCTGCTTCACCTGCGAGAGGATGCGATCGTAGACCCGCGCGTAGTCGTCGGGCGACTTTGCGCAGGCCGCGAGCGCGCGGCTCGCCATCAGGATGATGCGCCCGCCGAGCTTTTCGATCGCCGCGCACTGCATCTCATAGGCCGCGATGACCTGCTCGAACTTCAGGTCCTGCGTCGGCGCAAGATGGTCGGTGCCGGCGCCGGAGGCGACGAAGGCCCCCGGCACGTCCTTCGCGGCATCGAGCGTGCGGCGCACCAGTTCGAGCGAGTTGGTCCAGTCGAGGCCCATGCCGCGCTGCGCCGTATCCATCGCCTCGGCGATGCCGAGGCCCCAGGACCAGAGATGCTTCCGGTAGGCGATCGTCGCGTCCCAGTCGATCGCCGCCTCGAGCCAGGGATCCCTGGTCGACAACGGGTCGGCGACGACGTGGGCCGCACCGAGCGCGCGCCGCGTGAAGGGCTTCGACGGCCGCTCGAACACGCGCGGCGCGCGCACCGAGAAATTCTCCATGCGGCCGTCGGCCTTCGGCAGCTTGATCGTCAGGATTGCGTCGCGTTTCAGGTCACACCTTCAATGCGGGCACATCCAGCCACTTGCGTTCTTTCCAGCTCTTCAACCCGAGTTCCGCGAGCTGCACGCCCTTGGCGCCTTCGAGCAGTCCCCAGCGGAACTCGCCCTCACCCGCGACGTGCTTCAGGAACAGCTCCCATTGCACCTTGAAAGCGTTGTCGTAGTAGGCGTTGTCCGGCACTTCCTGCCAGCCCGCGTAGAAGTCGATCGGTTGCGGGATGTCCGGGTTCCATACCGGCTTGGGCGTGTTGACGCGCGACTGCGTGCGGCAGCCGCGCAGGCCCGCGACCGCCGAGCCATGCGTGCCGTCCACCTGCAACGTGAGCAGGTCGTCGCGCCTCACCCGCACGCACCACGAAGAGTTGAAGTGCGCGATCACGTCGCCGGCGAGTTCGAAGGTCGCGTAGGCCGCGTCGTCCGACGTGGCCTTGTATTTCTTCCCGTTTTCGTCCCAGCGCGTGGGGATGTGCGTCGCGCCGAGGCAGGACACCGCCTTTACGTCCCCGAACAGGTTGTCCAGCACGTAGCGCCAGTGGCACAGCATGTCGAGGATGATGCCGCCGCCGTCCTCCGTGCGGTAGTTCCACGACGGGCGCTGCGCCGGCTGCCAGTCGCCCTCGAACACCCAGTAGCCGAACTCCCCGCGCACCGACAGGATCCTGCCGAAAAAGCCCGTATCGCGCAGCATCGCCAGCTTGAGCAGTCCGGGCAGCCAGAGCTTGTCCTGCACCACGCCGTGCTTGACGCCCGCCTTGTTTGCCGCGCGCACCAGCTCCATGGCCTGCGCGAGGCTGGTAGCCACCGGCTTTTCGCAATAGACGTGTTTGCCGGCGGCGATCGCTTTGTGCAGCAGCTTCGGGCGCAGTTGCGTCGAGGCGGCATCGAAGAACACCGTGTCGCCCCGCTTGCCGAGCGCCTGATCGAGGTCGGTGCTCCAGCGCGCGACGCCGTGCGCCTTCGCCAGACGCTCGAGCTTGTCGGCGTTTCGCCCGATCAGCAGCGGGTCGGGCATCAGGCGCGTGCCGTCGGCGAGCGCCACGCCGCCCGCGTCGCGGATCGCGAGGATCGAGCGCACCAGATGCTGGTTGGTGCCCATGCGGCCGGTCACGCCGTTCATGATGATGCCGATGCGCTTTTCCGCCATGCACGCCCCGTTCGCAACATGCGAGTTGCTGGAAGTTAACCGGATGGTTACTCGCGCGAGTGTCGCGCCTCCGCGCCGCGCCTGTCAAGGCGCCGGGCTGCTCTGCTAGAATCGCGAGTACCCCGACCGGCCTGGAGCACGCGATGCTGACCTCCGAGGAGCGCCTGGACCTGCAGGAGTTCTATTTTCGCTACACCGAGTGCCTCGACGGCGGCCGTCTGCAGCACTGGCCCGAGTTCTTCACCGACCCGTGCGTGTACCGTGTGACCACCCTGCGCGGCATGCGCATGGGGCCCGATGAAGACCTGGTGAGCTTCGACAGCAAGTCGATCATGCTCGATCGCATCGTGGCGCTCGACCAGTCGGAGGACTTCGAGCCGCACCATCAGCGACATTTCATCACCAACGTGCGCGCCCAGACCACCGAGGACCACGAGTTGCGCGTGTTCGCCAACCTGCTGGTGATCCGCACCTTCCCGGGGAAGCGTTCGGAATTGTTCGTCTCGGGTTGCTACCAGGACCGCGTGGTGAGCCTCGGCGGGCGCCTCAAGTTCCAGGAAAAGCTGGTGATCCTCGACTCGGAAGAGGCGCCCGACGAGCTGATCTACCCGGTCTAACGCGCCACATCGCCGCCCGAAAATCGGGGGCAGACGAGTTCACCCACCATCGACGTCAGTGCTCCGGCCGTGCCGCAGCCAGCCGATCGCCGCACGATCCATCCCGCGATAAAGATTCACCCCCATTCTCCTCGCGTCAAAATCGATACAGCTGCACCGCGTTCTTCGCAAACAGCGGCGCGCGCACGGAGTCATCCGGCAACCAGGATTCGAGCAGTTCGAGCAGGTCGGCGTCGTTGGGCATGTCGCGCGCGAGCCCCGGGTGCGGCCAGTTGGTCCCCCACACGCAGCGGTCCGGACGCTCGGCGAGCAGCGTCCGCACGATGGGCCGCATGTCCTCAAAATGCGGCGGACCCGAGTCCGAGAGACGGTAGAAGCTCGAAATCTTGGTCCAGCAGTCATCGCGCTCCGCGAGCAGCCGTCGGACCACAGTGAAGCCCGGCGCGTTGACTCCTTCGCCGCCGCGCACGCGGCCCATGTGATCGAACACCAGCGTCACCGGGCAGCGGCGCAGGCGCGGCTCAAGCCCGACCCAGTCGCTCGAGCGGGCGATGTTGATCTCGATGTGCCAGCCGAGCGGCGCGACGCGGCGCGCGATGGCTTCCAGATTGGCCGTCGTCGCGCCAGTGGCAAACTGGTCCATCAGCCGCGCGGCGCGGAAACCCGCTGCATCGAGGCTTTTCAACTCAGCATCGGTCACGTCCGGCCGAACGACCGCAACCCCGACGAAACGTCCAGGATGCTCCTGCAGAAAGTCCGCGGTAATCGAATTGTCGAATCCGTACGGGCTGCCGTGCACCTGCACTCCGCGCGCGATGCCGAGCGAGGCGTGCAGCGCGAGCCAGGCTTCGCGCGTGCAGAGCGGCGGCGAATACTTGCGCCCGCCGGCCAGACGATAGCGCTCGAAACGGTCGAAGATATGCGCGTGGCAATCAACCGTTCCCGAGGGAAGCGGCCGTTGCGGCGCGCGCAGCCGCGCATCCGGCGCCAGAACGTCGGGAGACTCGGCCATGCTCAATCAATCACGATGTTGGCTTCGCGCGCGAGGCTGCGCCACTTTTCATAATCGGCGCGCACGTAGGCGGCAAACTCGGGCTGGCCCATGTCCATGATCTCCACGCCCATCGAGCGGTAGCGCTCACGCACCGCCTCATTCGCCATCGCTTTCTTCAGCGCCACGTGCAGTTTCTCGGCCACCGCCGGCGGCACGCCCGCCGGCGCGAAAATACCGGTAAAAGTAGCCGCTTCGTAGCCCCTGACCCCGAGTTCGTCGAATGTCGGTACGTTCGGCAGCTGCGCGGAGCGCTGCTTCGAAGATATCGCCAGCGCCTTGAGCCGCCCGTTGCGAATGTGCTCGATCGAGGCGGTGAGCTGATCCATCATGCTCTCCACCTGGCTGCCGAGCAGGTCCGTGATCGCCGGGCCGCTGCCCTTGTACGGCACGTGAAGCAGGCGCAGATTTGCCTGGCGCATCAGCAGTTCGATCGCGAGGTGGTTGGACGAACCGTTGCCGGCGGATGCCACGCTCACCTGCCCGGGGTTGGCCCGTGCGCGGGCCGCGTACTCGGCGTAATTCTGTGCCGGCGCCTTCGGCGCCGCGGTGAGCACGATCGCGACCGACTGGATCGGGCCGATCGCCACGAAGTCCTTGAGCGGATCGTAGGGCAGATTCTTGAACACCGCGGGGCCCGAGGTCACGGTGCCGCTCGATCCGAGCAGAAGGGTGTAGCCATCGGGCGCGGACTTCGCCACCGCGGCCGTGCCGATGGTGCCGCCGGCGCCGGCGCGGTTGTCCACGATCACCTGCTGGCCGAGCGCCTCGCCGAGCGCCGGCGCGAGCGTGCGCGCGGTGATATCCACATTGCCGCCGGGCGGCCACGGCACGATGATCCTTACTGGACGGTTGGGGAACTCCTGAGCCTGAGTGGCGGCGCCGCATGCGGCGAACAACAGAAATCCGATGAATCGTGCAAACCTGCTCATGGTAGTTGCCTCCGCTTGCGTTCTTCAACCAGCTTCTTCATCAGGTCCGGCCGGTCGGTGATGATTCCGTCCACGCCGAGATCGAGCATGCGGCCGCCGGCCTCGGCATCGTTTACCGTCCAGACCACGACCTTGAGTCCGAGCCGTTTCGCGATTTTCATCTTTTCCGCGTCGAGGTCACCATAATAGGGCGACCACGCGGCGCCACCCGCAGCCTTCACCATTGCCGGAACCGAACCATGCTCGCCGAGATGAAATCCCGCGGTCCAGCGCGAAGCTTCCGGCCCGGCGGCCCCGACGTTGTCGAACCAAGATTGTTGTGCGGAGAGATAGACAGTCGGAATTTCCGGCGCGATGCGCTGCGCCGCCTGCAGCGCACGCCAGTCGAACGACTGGATGGTCGCGCGCCCGCCCATTCCCGCCCTGCGGATCTCCGCGATCAGCGCCTGCGCGAACGGCTCGGGCGCGAGCGTCTCGTCCGGGAACGCGGGATGGGTCTTGATCTCGATGTTGAAGCGCACGCGTTGGTCGCCCTTGTCCCGCACCATCGCAAACAGGTCCGCAAGCCGCGGAATGCGTGTGCCGTCCACCGGCTGTTGGTCCGGATTGCGCTCGGCGTAGTTCGTGCCGGGCTTCAGGCGTCCGACGTCGTACTGCTGGAGTTCCGCGAACGTCAGCGCATGGATCGGCGGGCCTTTCTTCTCCAGCCGTTTTCCGTCCCGGTCGCGCGCGATATCGGGGTTGAGCGCCAGATCGTGATGAATCACGACGACGCCGTCGCGGGTCACACCGGTATCGAGTTCGAGCGTGTCGACACCGAGCGCCAGCGCGCGCGCAAAGGCCGGGAGCGTATTCTCCGGCGCCAGGCCCCGCGCCCCTCGGTG
The DNA here is from genome assembly GCA_017880775.1 of Burkholderiales bacterium. Classification (GTDB taxonomy): domain Bacteria; phylum Pseudomonadota; class Gammaproteobacteria; order Burkholderiales; family SG8-39; genus JADGRQ01. Next base: position 69,796 of record JADGRQ010000015.1, read on the forward strand.
ACCCTGCAGGTCGACCGCGGTTGCGACCGACGCGAACAGCGTGAACGCCACGCCGAACATAGTGTGAATCATCGCGATGCGTCGTTCGATGCGCACGTCACGGCCGCAGATAGCCAAGCACCACCTCCACCATGTGCGCCGCGCGCCGCTCCAGTTCGCGCTTCGCGGTCAGATTGCGCCCGAAGATCGCCGACAGCGTGTGGGCATTGCCCAGATAGAAGTAGCCGAGCGCCGCAATGGTGATGTAGAGCTGCACCGGGTCCACCCCGCGGCGAAACAGCTTTTCCCGCCCCCCGCGCTCGAGGATCGTCCCGATCAGCGCGATCAGCGGCGAGTTGAGCGCGCGCGCGCGCTTCGAACCCTTGATGTGGCGCGCACGGTGCAAATTGGCGCTGTTCAGCAGCGTGACGAATTCCGGGTGCTCGATGTAGTAGCGAAACGTGAAGCGCACCAGCGCATCGATGGCTTCCTCGGGCGGCACGTCGAGCAGCTTCAACGCCTGCTCCGCCTCGCGGATTTCGGCATACGCGGCCTCGAGCACCGCGCGGAACAGCGCGTCCTTGTCGCCGAAATAGTAGTACAGCATGCGCTTGTTGGCCGCGGCGCGCACGGCGATGCGGTCGACGCGCGCACCGCCGAGGCCGTGGCGCGCGAATTCGGCGGTCGCCGCGTCGAGGATCGCGGCGCGCGAGCGCTCGGGGTCGCGGGCGCCATTGGTTCTTCGAACGGTCCTGCGCAGCGCCCCGGCCATGCTCACTCCATGCCAAGCAGCTTGTAGATGCGCCGCGTGTAGTCGCCGAAGCGCTCCTGCGTCTTCATTTCGAGCGTGCGCGGGTAGGGCAGCACGATTTCGAAATTGTCGGCCATCCTCGCGGGGCCCGCGGTTAGCACCACCACTCGCGTGCCGAGGAACACCGCCTCCGAGATGCCGTGGGTGACGAACACGATGGTCTTGCCCGACTCCTTCCAGATCCTCAGCAGTTCGAGGTTCATCTTCTCGCGCGTCAACGCATCGAGCGCACCGAATGGTTCGTCCATCAGCACCAGCTTCGGATCGTGGACCAACGCGCGCGCGATGGCCGCGCGCTGCTGCATGCCGCCCGAGAGTTCATAGGGATATTTGTCTTCGAATCCGCTCAGGCCCACCAGCGCGAGCAAGCCGTTTGCCCGCTCGCGCGCCGCGGCCATCGGCAGCCCGAGGATCTCGGCGGGCAGCAGCACGTTATCGAGAATGCGCCGCCATTTCAGCAGCAGCGGCGCCTGAAACACCATGCCGACGTCGCGCGACGGATCGAAGGCGTGCGCGGACGAGCCGATTCTCACCTCGCCACCGTCGTGGCCGTGAAGCCCGGCCAGGATCTTGAGCAGCGTGGATTTGCCGCAGCCCGAAGGACCGACCAGCGACACCAGCTCGCCGGGCATCACGTCGAAGGTCGCATCCGATATGGCGAGGAACTCCTCGTGCCCCTTGCGATAGACCTTCCTGACGTTGCGCAGATGAATGAACGGTTCGGTCATCGGTTCATCTCTCAGTCGAGCCTCGCATCCTTGACCACCAGCAGCCGCTCGAGCGCGAGCACCATGCCGTAAAGTGCCACCCCGATCATGGTGATCAGGATCACCGCCATGAACATCGCCGGGGTATCCAGCGTGACCTGCACCTGCAGCATTAGGTAGCCGAGGCCCTTGTCCGAGCCGAGGAACTCGCCGACGATCGCCCCCGCCACCGCCAGGATCGCCGCGACCTTCATGCCAGAAAAAATGTACGGCAGCGCGCCGGGAAGCTGGATCTTGGTGAACAGCTGCCAGCGCGAGCCGCGCAGCCCGCGCACCAGGTCGAGCAGTTCGGGCTCGATCTCGCGCAGGCCGCGCGCAGTGGTGAGCAGGATGGGAAACAGCGCGATCGAGAAGGCGATCAGGGTATTGGGCAGCACGCCGTATTTGAACCAGACGATGATCAGCGGACCGAGCGCCACCTTGGGGATCATGTTGAGCGAGATCAGCAGCGGCATGAAGAACGTTTCCAGCACCTTCGACCAGGTGAACGCGAGGGCCAGCGCCACCCCGACGGCCAGCGCGAGGAAATAGCCGCCGAAGATCTCGGTCGCGGTGACCGCGATATTCGCCCACCAGCCGTAGTTCGGCGAGAGCAGCGCATCGAGCGTCTCGACCGGCGAAGGCATGACGAATTTCGGCACGTTGCCGAGCTTGACGAACAAATACCAGACCACCACCAGCGCGATGTGCGACAGCACCGCAAGCGCGTAGCGCGGCAGGGTTTCGTTCAGGCGGTCCATAGCGGATCCTCAGGTAATGCGCAGAAACGCGAGCCTCATGCTACGGCATCGAGCTTCATGCCAGCCAGCGCGCAAGGTTCGCGCGCACGAAATCGTCGTCGCAGAGGTCGGCGTGCTCGCGGCAGACGCGGTCGATCTCCCCGAGTTGCCCGGGCGAGAGCGTTTCGTTCGGATCTAGGCACCAGATGCCCTCGAGCAGGCCCTGCCGCCGCAGGATCTCGTGGCAGCCGGGAATGCAGCCCGCGAAATCGTGCGCCACGTCGAATAGCGCGCTGTTGCAGTCGGTCACGCGCGCATCGAGCGCCAGCAGGTTTTCGTCCGCGCCGCCTGCGGCGACGGCAGCCTGGACGCGCGCGTGCAATTCGACCGCGCGCCGGGTCCAGACGCTCCAATGCCCGAGCAGCCCGCCCTTGATACGCACGCGCACCAGCTCGGCGTCGCGCATCACGTCGAACGGCACGGCGAGATCGAGCACGATATGATCGTCGTTGCCCGTGTAGAGCGTGACGCGCTCTTCGGCGCGAGCCGCGACCACGCCGCGCACCACATCGAGTGTGCGGTAACGGTTGAAGGGCGCCATCTTGATCGCCACCACGTTTTCGATGGCGGCGAAGCGCCGCCAGAAATCCGCCGGGAGGGCGATGCCGCCAACGGCAGTCTGAAGGTAGAAACCCACCAGAGGGATCTCGCCGGCCACGGCGGCGCAGTGGGTGACCAGTTCGCCGACCGACGCTCCCTTCATCGCGCCGAGCGAGAGCATTCCCGCGTGATAGCCCAGTCCGCGCGCGAGCTGGGCCTCGCTTCTAGCTTGGGCGGTGTTGCCCGACAGGCCGGCGATCATGACCGCCGGCGTCTTGGTCCAGTCGCGCGCCGTCTCGATCGCGAGGCGCAGCACCGGCTCGTACAACCCGGCTTCGCGGATCGCAAACTGCGTGGCATGCACGCCCACCGCAAGGCCGCCCGCGCCGGCATCGAGGTAATAGCGCGTGAGCGCACGCTGGCGGCGCGGATCGAACCTGCGCGCGGCGTCGAGCGCGAGCGGATGGGCGGGAATCACGCTGCCGCGCCGCAATTCTGCGAGCACCGCTGCGGGCAAATCAGACCAATGCAGGGACATGGCTGGCGGAAATGTTAACCGAACGGTTACCGCCGGTCACGCGGCAACGCCATTGACACCCCTCGATGCCGGAAATACCATCGGCGCCTGCCTCACGGAGAAAGCCACCATGCGCCACATCATCGTCGCGGCCCTTGCCGCACTTGTCGCGTTACCCGCCGCCGCCCAACAGAAGCTCGATTTCGTCCTCAACTGGGTGCCCGGCGGCGATCATGCGCCGTATTACTACGCGAAGAAACTGGGCTGGTACGCGAAGGAGGGCATCGAACTCAACCTCGAGCCGGGCAAGGGCTCGGCGGTCGCGGTGCAACGGGTCGCTGCCGGGCAGGACCCGATCGGTCTCGCAGACATGGGCAACGTGCTCACACTGCGCGGCAAGGGCGCCGACACGGTCGGAGTGTTCAACGTCTACGCCAACTCGCCGCAGGGAATGTACTGGCTCAAGAGCTCAGGCATCAAGGGAATCAAGGACTTCGCCGGCAAGAAAATCGGCAACCCGGCGGGCGACGGGGCGCGCACCATGTGGCCGGCGCTCGCGAAGGCCAACGGGCTCGATCCGAAGTCGGTGACGTGGGTAAACGTGGACGCCAACTCGAAGCTCGCCTCGCTCAAGTCCAAGGCCGTCGACGTCACGACGTCCTTCTACAACATTCACCACATCTTCCAGCGCGAACTGGGTGACGACATGGGCTTTCTCGCCTGGCGCGATGTCGGGCTCAATCCCTATGGCAATTCGGTGATCGTGAACGCCGCCTTCCTCGCCAAGAACAGGCCGCTGATCGACAAGTTCGTGAAGGTCACGCAAAAGGCGTTTGCCGCCTGTGTCGCCGACCCCAAGCCCTGCGTGCAGGCGCTGATCGACGCGAACGGCGCGCTCCAGTTCGACAATGAGATGACGAACTGGACCCTGGTCGAGGTGCTGATGAGCGACCAGTATTCGAAGACCATCGCGCTCGGCATCCACGACGACGCGCGCATGCAGGCCGACTATGCATTGGTGCGCGACTACATCGGTCTCGACAAACCCTTCGACGTGAAGACCGCGTACACCAACGAGTTCCTCGACCGCTCGATCAAGATGACTAAGTAGTCAGCCAAGCTCCGGGCCCGCGACGAGCATGATTTTCCGCTCGTCGCCCGGAGCGCGGTCGGCGCCGTGCACCATGCGCGTGTACGGGCGCTGGAACGCAAACCCGCGCGCTTCCAGCCAACCACGCAACTGCGGTTCGCGATCGACGATGTCGGTGTAGATCGGTGGTGCAATGTGCTCCAGCGCCGCAGCCAGCAGTGCCGGCGCGGCGAGAGGCTCGGTGGCAACCAGCGGTCCGATTTGAGACGCCTCGCGGCCCTCCCGCCCGAGCAGAAAGCCGACGATCCTGCCGCGAACCTCGGCAACCAAAGCGCTTCCGGGAAGCCGGCTCGCAAGCGCGCGCAACAGCGCATCGCGGCTCGCGCCGAACGCGGGTTCATCAAGCGCAAGGATCTGCGGCCAATCGGAATCGCGTATCGTCCGTACGCTGGGCCACGCGGGATCGCGCAGCACCCGTGCATCGTCTGACCCCAACGCGTAGCGCTTGAAGCCCCAGGTGTCGCGAAAACCTTCCTGCACGTACACCTCGCGGCCCGCCGGCGTCGCATCGAGAATCGGCGTCAGACCGCGTGTTTTCAGATCGGCGATCGCCGTGCGGAGCAGGCGCGAGGCATAGCCCTTGCGCCGGTGCGCGGGCGACACCAGCACCATGCTGATCCAGGCGAAGCGACTGCCATACGGAATGACCAGCGTAGAAGCGGCGAGCGTGCCATCGGCGAGCGTGATGCCCCACCCGTGCCCGATCTCGAGCATTATCCGCCAATCGGCCTCGTTCTGGTTCCAGTTTGCTGCTCTCGACAGCTCCAGGCACCCAGCCAGGTGCTTCACACCGAGCGGATGATCGAGTTCGCGTTCAGTACTTCCCATCGCGTGTCGAGAAATGGGTCTCCTTGCCCAGGCTCGGCATGTCGCGCGACACCCAGTCGGCGACCCAGTCGATCATCTTCGCGAGCGGCACGCGTGGCTTGCCGAACAGGGTTTGCGCGCGCGCCGTGTCCACCAGCCAGGCGGTCGCCGCTTCGGTGCCGGTGATCTGCGCGCGCCGGTCGAAACGCTTGCCGAACTCGTTCGCGAGCCAACGCACGCTCACCACTTCCGGTCCGGAGACGTTGACCGGCAGCGCTGGAGCAGCGCAATGCGCGAGCAGGCGCAAGGCCTGCTCGTTGGCATCGCCCTGCCAGACCACGTTCACGTGGCCCATGGTCACGTCCACCGGCTTGCCGGCGAACACTTTGGTCGCGACGTCGTGCAGCACGCCGTAGCGCATGTCGATCGCGTACTCCAGGCGCGCGAGGACCACGCGCGTGCCGTGCCGGCGCGAGCCGTGCCCGAACATCTTCTCGCGTCCGACGCACGAGTTGGCATAGTCTCCCGGCGGGGGCGTGGTCGGCACGTCTTCGGTCGCGCCGGAAGTGTTCACGGGCGCGTAGGGGTAGACGCACGCGGTCGAGAACGCAACGATGCGCGCCGCGCGGAAGCGCTCTGCCACGCCGTAGGGCACGCCGACGTTCATCGCCCAGGTGAGTTCGCTCTGCCCGGTCGCGCCGAACTTGTGCCCGGCCATGAACACCACGTTGGGCGCGCGGGGAAGGCGTTCGATTGCAGCGGGCTCGAGGAGATCGCAGGCAATGCATTCGATGCCCTGCGCCTGGAGCTTTTCGCGCAAGCCCCGTTCCGAGAAACGCGCGACGCCGATCACGCGCCGCGCCGCGTCGGCGCGTTTCGCAAGGCGCGCGAGCGTCGGGCCCATCTTGCCGCCCACGCCGAGTACCATCAGGTCGCCCGGCACGCGTGCGAGGTCCGCGGCGAGCTCCCCGCTCGGCCGGGTCATGTATTCCTCGAGTGCCTCTACATCTTCGAAGCCCTGCGGCGATTCGGCGTCGACCATAGTATTAACCATCCGGTGAATTATAATGGGACGCGATGAAAGCCCCAATGATCAGGACTACCGTCGTCGGCTCCTATCCCGTCCCGGACTGGCTCGCGGCCGCGCCCTCCGAGCAGGCCCTTGTCGATGCAACGCGCGTCGTGCTCGCGATCCAGGAGCAGGCCGGCATCGATCTGGTGTGCGACGGCGAACTCTACCGCTTCGATCTGAACCACCCCGAGACCAACGGCATGATCGAGTACTTCATGCGCCCGATGTCCGGGATCCGCGGCGATATCGGCTTTTCGGAGTGGCTCGCGTACTCGAAAGGCGCCGGGATGCGTTTCCGCACCCGGCCGCCGGGCGTGGTCGAGGGGCCGGTCGGCGCGGGCACGCTGAACCTGCCGATCCCTTGCGCGCGCGCGAAGGCGCTCGCATCCCGGCCGCTCAAGTTCACCATTACCGGGCCGCACATGCTGGCGAAAACGATGCACGACCGGCATTACCGCGATCCCGAAAAGCTCGCGCATGCGATCGCGGCAGTTCTCGCCGAACAGGTGAAGCACCTCAATGCCGACGTGGTGCAACTGGACGAGGCGAACCTCCCCGGGCACCCGGATGAGTGGAAGTGGGCGGCAGCGGCGATCAACCGCGTGCTCGGCGCGGTGCCGAAGACCGCCAGGGCCGCCGTGCACCTGTGCTTCGGCAACTACGGCGGGCAGAGCATCCAGCGCGGCAGCTGGGCCAAGCTGATGAACTACCTCAACGCGCTGAACGTCGACCACATCGTGTTGGAAAACGCGCACCGGCCGCCTGCGGACCTCGCGGTGTTCAAGGACCTGAGGAAGGACATCGGCATGGGCCTCGGCGTGGTCGACATCAAGAGCACCGTGGTGGAAACCGCGGATGACGTCGCGCGCGCGATCGAGCGCGCCGAAAAAATGATCGGCCGCGGCCGCGTGAAGTACATTCATCCCGACTGCGGCTTCTGGATGCTCAAGCGCAACGTGGCCGACGGCAAGATCCGCGCGCTGGTCGCGGGACGCGACCTGTACGAAGGCCGCGCGATGCGCAAGAAAATGGCCTAGCCGTTCTTCAATCCGGCGCGGACCGGCCGGCCAGCAGCTATTTGTCGAATCGCACCAGGTCGCTTTCCACGACACGCACCCGCGCCAGGCACTGACCCTTCACTTCGGCGAACTTTTCCAGTTCGCCCATATCGCAACGGTCCCCTCCGCCGACCTGCACCCGGGCGATATCCTGACAGCCGATTCCCCTGAACTGAATTTCCCGGCTCTGGTTGTCGCCGGACTTAATGAACGCAAATCCGGAGAACACGGTGTCGTAGATCGCGCCGTTGGCGCGATATGCCGAGAACTCCGGCACAAAACTCCGGATCTGATAGGGCAGGTTGTTGACCAGACGAAGCACGAAGCGGCAAGTGCCGGCGCGCTCCGCCTTGGCTTCCAACCGCAGAGTCGCCTCGCCCGCCTCCTTGACTTTGTCCTTGGCCTGGTCCTTGTCCTCGGCTTTGTCCTTTGCCTCCACGTACCGCCAGGTGCCGTCGTCCTTCAACAGGATGCGACGGCCGTCCGGACCGGTGAGCTCGAAATCCGCCTGCGCTGCGTGCGAGAGCGCCAACCCTGCGGCCAGAAGGATTTTGCGGGCGATTGACCAGCCAGTTTGTTCCATTCTCTTAGTCCATTCTCAATTGGTGGCAATACTGTACCCGCTCGTGCGGTTCAGGCAAGTGTGGGCGCGTGCGCCCGCTCGACCATCGCGTCGACCACCACGGCGCCCTCGCCGACGGCCCCCACCGTCACCGGGTTCAGGTCGATCGACGCAATCCGGCCTTCTGCAGCGTGGATCAGACGGCCGACGGCGATGGCGGCCTCCGCCATCGCATCGATATCCAGCGGCGGATCGCCGCGCACACCATCGAGCAGCGGCGCGATGCGCAGGCCCCGCAGCAGTTGCCTGACGTCGTCTGCATCGAATGGCGGCACGAGCACGTCGAAATCCTTCAGAACTTCTACATACTTGCCGCCGTCGCCGACGATGACCACCGGTCCAAATATCGGGTCGACCCGGGCACCGATCATGAATTCCCGGCGTCCTTTGCGCATCGCCGCGACGATCACGCCGTCGCGGGCCGCGCCGAGGTCGGCAAGTTTCTTCCACTGCACCGCGAAGACTTCTGCGGCTGCGTCAGCCGAGTTGACGTTGAGCGCCACCAGGCCGTGTTCGGACTTGTGCGGAACGTCGGCCGAGCAGGCTTTGATCGCCACCGGCGCGCCCAGCGCCTGGAACGCCGCGCGTACCTCTGCAGCGCTGCTGCAAAGCCTGTGCGCAACGACTGGCAGACCGTGACGCTCGAGCAGTGCAAGACTTTCGGCTTCGTTGAGAAAGGTGCCCATGCCGGCGGGCACCTCGGGCGCTGCACCCCGGGGCCAAGTGACGAATTTCTTGCGCAACAACTCCGTATGCGAGGCGAGTTGCGACAGGGCGCCCAGCGCCTCGGTCTCGTTGGCGTAGACCGGCACGCCCGCCGCGCGAAACGGCGCGGCGACCGGTTCCTGCCAAGCCGCCACTGCGACCGGCTTGCCGGTCGCTGCGGCAAACTTCGCCGTATCGCTGGCGAAGGCCTGCACGTCGTAGCCTGCGCCGGCGACCGGGATGTTGATGAACACCAGGTCGACCGCCGGGTCCCTGGCGACCGCCGGCAGCACCTCCCCGAAAAGATGACTGTTGGAAAGGAGCGCGGCGGTGATATCGATCGGATTGGCGGTGCTGGCGAAGGCGGGCAATTTCTCCCCCAGGGCGCGGCGCGTATCGGCCGCGAGTTCGGCCAGCGGCAGGCCGAATTCCTCGGATGCGTCGGCCGCCATCACGCAGCTCGCGCCGGAATTGCTGATTACGACCAGGCGGCGAGCTTGCGGCCGCCAGCCTTTCAGGTACATCTCGGCGGCTTGCGCTTGCGCATGCGCGTCGCGCGCGCGCCAGATGCCGTGACGGCGGAAGAACGCGCCGACCACGCGGTCCTCGTTGGCGAGCGACCCGGTATGCGAGGAGGCCGCCTTCTGGCCGCTCGCCGAGCGGCCCGCCTTCACCGCCACGATCGGCAGATCGCGCGCGCGCGCATACGCGGCCGCCTGTGCCAGCAACTTCGGATCGGCAACGCTTTCCAGATAGAGCAGAAGCAGCTTCACCTGCGGGTCATGCGCGACCGCCCAGGCGAGATCGGATACGGTGACGTCGGCCTCGTTGCCCGTGGCATGCACGTGGCGCACGCCGATGCCGCGGCCGCGCAGCAGCCCGTAGATCACCGCGCTCATGCCGCCGCTCTGGCTGACGACCGCGACCGGCCCGTCCTGCGGCGGGACCTCGATGAATATGGTCGAGAAGCTGGCAACCGCGCCGGTGCCGAAATTGGCGAGTCCCTGGCTGTTCGGCCCGACCACGCGCATTCCCGCGGCCCGCGCCCGCTCCACCATTGCCTGCTGGACTTTGCAGCCCGCTTCCCCGGTTTCACCGAAGCCGGAGGCAATGACGATCGCGGCCTTGACCCCGCGCGCCGCACATTCGTCGACTGCCGCGACCGCTGCGTCGCCGCTGACGATGATGATGGCGAGTTCGGGAACCACCGGCAGCGAATCGAGCGACGCGTAGCTCTTGAGCCCCTGAATCTCGCTGCGATTGGGATTGATCGGGTAGATCGCGCCCTTGTAGCCGTCGCGCTTCATGTAAAAAATCGGACGGCCGCCGATTTTGTTCGGGTTTTCGGAGGCGCCGATGATGGCGATCGATTTCGGATCGAGCGCGGATCGGAGCAGATCAGGCATGATCGATCGCAGGCTCAGTCGAGCGTGGCACCGGAGGCCTTAACGACTTTTGCCCACTTGTCGACCTCCGATTGCAGGAACACGCCGAACCTGTCCGGCGCGCTCCAGGCAGCGGTGAATCCCTGCGCGGCAAAGCGGTCCTTGATCTCGGGCAGATCGAGGGTTCTCTTCAGTTCGGCGCTCAGTTTCGCCACCACGTCCTTCGGGGTGCCGGCCGGCGCGAGCAGTCCGTTCCACGCGATGGCTTCGTAACCCGGCAACCCCGATTCGGCCACGGTCGGCAGATCCGGCGCGGCCGGTGACCGGGTTGCGCTGGTGACGGCGAATGCCTTCAGCTTGCCGGTTTTCACGAATGGCATCGCCGAGAGCATCGTGTCGAACATCACCGACGCCTGCCCGCCCATCACGTCGGTCAGCGCGGGCGCGCTGCCCTTGTAGGGGACGTGGGTCATCTTGATCCCGGCCATGGTGTTGAACAGTTCGGCGGAAAGATGCGTCGACTGGCCGTTGCCGGACGACGCAAAGCTCAGCTCGCCGGGCTTCGCTTTCGCCAGCGCGATCAGTTCCTTCAGGTTCCTCGCGGGCAGCGATGGATTCGCGACCACCACCAGGGGTCCCGCGGTGAGCTGCGACACCGGCGCGAAGTCCTTCAGTACGTTGTAGGTCATCGCCTTGAACAGAGACGGGTTGATCGCATGCGCCGTCGTCGCGACCACCAGCGTGTAGCCGTCGGCAGGCGCGCGAGCGACTGCTTCGGCGCCGATGTTCCCGCCGGCGCCGGGGCGGTTGTCGATCACGAACTGCTGCCCGGTATGTTCCGACAACTTGTTCGCCACCAGGCGCGCGACGATATCAGTCGGTCCCCCGGGTGGATAGGGAACGACCATCCGTACCGGCTTCGTCGGAAAGCCCTGCGCGATGGCGCCTGTGGCTGCGGCGAGCGCCATGGCGATGGCCGCGAGCGCAGGTTTGAGAACATGTTGAAAGCTTTGCATGGTGTCTCCGGGCTAAGGACGAAAGCGGATCAAGGTCCGCTCGCCGTGAATGAAGTAATCCGCGACCACGCGATCGCCGATCGCGACCCCGGGCACGGCGTGGCCCATCAGCCGAAACCCCTCGTCCAGATCGACCAGCACGAGCGCGTAAGGGGCAAGCGCGCGGAACTCTTCCGACGGTGCGCGGGCAACCACGGTGACCGCGAACACCGTGCCCTCACCGCGCGACACGCGCCAGTCGAACCGATTGCCGTCGCAACTCCGGCATGCATAGCGTGTCAGGGTCTGGACGGCTCCACACGCGACGCAGCACTGGTACCTCAATTCGCGGTGTGCGAGCCCTTCGATGAACGGCGATGTGCTCATGACGTTCTCGCGTCAATCCTCGCGGCCGAGGATCAGACTGACGTGCGAAGACAGCACGCCGCCGTCGGCGTGGACGAAAGCGCACCTGCGCTCGGCGATCTGCCGTTCGCCCGCTAGCCCAGCAAGTTGGCGGTAGGCCTCGACCGCGTGCCCCATGCCGCCCGCCACCCCGGAGTGACCGAAAGACAACAACCCGCCATGGGTGTTGAGCGGCAAGGCGCCACCGGCCGAAAAGTCGCCCCTGCGAACGCGTGCAGCCGAGCCGCCGCGCGGCGCGAAGCCCGTCTCCTCGATCAGGATGGCCAGCGTAATGGTGAACGAGTCGTAAATCGCGAGGTAATCGATGTCGCCTGGCTGCAATCCGGCTTCGGCGAACGCGCGGCCGGCCGCATCGCGCGCGCCGAGATTGAACGTATCGGCAATGGCAGACAGATGTTGGTGCCGGTGCGCCTGGCCTGCGCCGAGTATCGCCACCGCCGGCGAGCGCCGCGACTCGGCCGAAACAACCAGCGCCATCGCGCCGTCGGAGATCGGACAGCAATCCAGCAGCTTGAGGGGCGATGCGATTGGTTTCGACGCGAGCACCTGCTCGCGCGTGATCGGCTCCCGCAAATGCGCATCGGGGTGATGCATGGCGTGGCTGCGCATCAGCACCGCCAGCTCGGCCAGGTCGGCCTCGGTAAGGCCGGTTTCGTGCATGTAGCGCGACGCGAGCAACGCGTAATACGCGGGCACGGATGCGCCATTGGGAACCTCGAAATCCGCGTCTCCGACCTGCGCCAGGGTCTGGATCGCGCTGTCGCGCGCCTGGCCGCTGAGCCGGTTTTCCCCGCCGACGACGAGCACGTTGCGGCAACGGCCGGAACGCACCAGTTCGCGCGCGAGCATCAGCATCGCACCCCCGGTGGCACCGCCGAGCTGGACGCTGTGCGCGTAAGCCGGCTGCAGCGAAAAACGCTCGCAGAAGAGAGTCGACAGCATCAGGTGCGGCAGGGTGGTCGCATAGCCGCACAGCACGCCGTCCACGGCGGCCGGGCTCATGCAGGCGTCATCGAGCGCGCGCTGCGCCGCCTGCGCCATCAGTTCGAGCGCACCGTAGCCCTCGAGCCGGCCGAAGCGGGTGTTGCCGGTGCCGACGATGTAGGCGGGATTGAGTGCAGGAATCACGGTGCGCGATCGGTCAGATTCAGGCTTTGAAAAGTCACCCGCAGATGCAGGTTACATTTTTCTGCCCGAAAATCGAAATCGCCAATCGAACAATCAAATAGTGGCGATTGTAAGAGATTGTGTGTGGGCTAGCGTACCGACCAGCATGCTGGAAACGGAAACAATTCCTATATGAGCCGCACCTCCCTTCTGCGCTGGACATCGGCCGCAACTCTTCTCGTGGGGGGAGTCGTTCTCGGCACGGTTTTGGTCGGACAGGCCGGTAGCATTCTCAACGTTTTTTCCACCAGGAGCGCCGCCCCGCCGAGCGCCGATCTCACAAGCGACGCGGACAACCAGAATCTGGGGTTTTCGACGGCTGCGTACTCTGGCCGCAACGATTTCGCTCAGCGCGCGAGCAGCGACGCAGCCATTTCGAGCCCGGCCGCGCCGAGCAGCCGATTCATCGGGACCCCGGAGTCGCGTTCGGACAACGTCCGGCAAACGTTGCTTGCGGATTCTGAGGCGGTCGGTCCGGCAACCGGCTTGCGCGCGAGCGGCGATCCGACAGGCGGGACCGGGTTCGCCGCGCCGTCCACTTCGACAAGCAGTTCGACCAGCACCATTGGCGGCAGCGCACTAACAGGGACGGCGGCAAACTTCGCGCAGCTGGGACCCTGGGGATGGGCCACGTCCGGCTTTTTCAGCGCGGGTGGCGTTGGCGCTTATCCGGCAAGCACCCCCGCGAGCAGCACGCCTGCGACCTCCACGCCAGCCATTCCGGCCACCACCCCTGCAGCCGTGGCTGCGGTCGGACCGAGCACCCCTGCGGCCGTGATTGCGGCCGGAACCACGGCGCCGGCATCAGCCGCAACCTCGTCGCCTGTCAACGCTGGCGAGCCGGCGATCATCGCCGCCGCGCCGATACCGCCCGTCGCCACCGCAACGAGTTTCATTCAGACCGAGGGCAAGACGGTCGTCAACGACGAGCTCGTGCGCGACTCGGTGGACATTCTCGGCGGCCGGCTCGGCGGAAGCGGCACGATACAGAGCGCGTCAGTCACGATTGGCGCCGGCGCAATACTGGGCCCCGGCAACTCGCCGGGCGTTCTGACGATCAACGGAAACCTGTTGCAGCTAGGCGAGCTGGAGATCGAGATCGCGGGCAAGAGCACAGTTCCCGTCGAGTACGACGTCCTGCACGTGACCGGCGACGTCACGTTCGCACCGGGTAGCCTGTTGAAGTTCGTGCTGTACCCCATCTACAGCCCTTCGAGCGGCGACGATTTCGAGTTTCTCTCCGCCAACTCGATCTCAGGGATCGAGAACCTCGCGTTTGCGATTGCCGGCCTCCCCGCGGATTTCGGCTACCAGGTCTACGAGGAGACTCATGACGGGGAATCAGACCTCTACGTGCGCTTCTACTCCCGTGCGCAGGGTACCCCATCAGTGGAGGTTGATCAGGAGGTTCTATACCGGGGCACTGCGACTGCGCCTGAACCGTCCACAATGGCGCTCGCTGTTCTGGGACTGGCCCTCCTCGGGTGGCGTCTGCGCAGGCGGGCCGCCTAACCGGTCTTCACGCCGGCGTGAGTGGCGGCGACGCCCCACGCGCTGTCCCAGTCCGCGCCCAGCGCGTCGGTCTCTCGGCCGTCCTTCTCGTAGAACTTGTTGGGGACCTGGAACATCGCAAGCATCAGGCCGCCCTGCGGCCCGCCCCAGGCTTCGTGGCGGCTGCCGGCCGGGCGCCAGACGTATTGGCCGGCTTTGCATTCGCCCTCGCCGCACACCAAGCTGCCCTCGATGACCCAGGTCTGCTCGATCATCACATGCGCATGGACTGGCAGCCGCGCGCCGGGCGCGAACCTCATCAGCGCCGTCATCACCCCGCTCGCATGGTCCACGAGCAGCACCTTCGATTCGATTCCCGGAAAGCGCGTCGTTTCCCACGGCAGCTTCTCGACATCGACAAAGCGCGACGCAAGCGGCGGAAGCTGCGCGTGATCGGAAGCTTTCGGTGTGATTGCGCTCATTTTTTGCGGTGCTCCCCGACGCGGACAATCTTCATGGTGTTGGTGCCGCCGGCCTTGCCGATCGGCTCGCCGATGGTAAGCACGATCAGGTCGCCGTCCTTCACCAAGCCATTGGACACTAGCACGTTCTCCGCCTCCTGCAGCAGCTCTTCGCGGTCGTGGCCGACGTATTTCACCGCCAGCGGATAGGTGTCGCGCAGCAGCGCGCAGCGAAAGCGCGTCGAAGTCTGCGTGGTGAGCGCGTAGATCGGCACGCCGCAGTTCAAGCGCGACATCCACAGCGCGGTCGAGCCCGACTCGGTGAGCGCGGCAATCGCCTTGATCTTGAGATGGAAGGCGGTGAACAGCGCGCCCATCGCGATCGACTGGTCGACGCGCGTGAACACGCGATTGAGGAAGTCCTGGTCGAGGCTGAGCGGCTGGGATTGCTCCGCCTGGATGCAGATGCGGTCCATCGCCATGATGGCTTCCACCGGATACATGCCGCTCGCGGATTCGGCCGACAGCATCACCGCATCGGTGCCGTCGAGCACCGCATTGGCGACATCGGACACCTCGGCGCGGGTAGGCACCGGGCTCGCCACCATTGATTCCAGCATCTGTGTGGCGGTAATGGTGAGCTTGTTGGCCTCGCGCGCCATGCGGATCATGCGCTTTTGCAGCGCCGGAACCGCTGCATCGCCCACTTCGACCGCGAGGTCGCCGCGCGCCACCATGATCCCGTCCGAGCCGTTCATGATATCCATCAGGATCTTCGGTTCGACTGCCTCGGCGCGCTCGATCTTGGCGATCAGGAAGGCCTTGCCGCCCGCGGCCCGCATCAACTCGCGCGCCATGTACATGTCGGCCCCCGACTTCGGAAAGGACACCGCCAGGTAGTCCGCGTCCGTCTTCACCGCAGTCCTGATGTCCTCCATGTCCTTCGCGGTGAGCGCAGGCGCGGTGAGGCCGCCGCCCTGCTTGTTGATGCCCTTGTTGTTGGATAGCACGCCGCCGTGGCGCACCACGGTGTGCACCTCGTCACCGCGCACCGAGGTGACCTCGAGCATGATGCGGCCGTCGTCGAGCAGCAGCACCGCGCCCTCGGCAACGTCGCGCGGCAGATCCGGGTAATCGAGGCCGACGCGCTCGTCGTTACCCAGCTCGCAGGCGGCGTCAAGGATGAAATGCTTGCCCTTCTGCAGCACGGTCTTGCCGTTGGCGAACCTGCCGACGCGGATCTTCGGTCCCTGCAGGTCGCACATGATCGCCACGGTACGGCCGACCTTGCGACCGATCTCCTTCACCATCTCGGCGCGCCTGAGGTGATCTTCGGCGGTGCCATGCGAGAAGTTGAGCCGCACGACGTCCACGCCGGCACGCATCATGCGCTCCAGCACGACCGGATCGCTCGAGGCGGGACCGAGAGTGGCGACGATCTTGGTGCTGCGGAGCATGCGATGGGCCTGTTGAAATCGAAACCAAGTCTATCATTACGATTTGCAAGTCCATTGCGTGGATACACCGATGAAAAAGGGCCGACGTGCCGCGCTCCGCGCCGCTCTGGCGCTCTCTGCCATTGCGCCGGTCGCGCTCGCTCAGGGACGGCGCGGCCGCGCCTCGGAGGGCGCGGTGCGAGCAAACTCGCCGGAGGAGCGCCGCATCCTTGACGTGCTCGCTGACGTCTATCGCAATCATCGCTACCTGAGCGTGCCCGAGGACGACGGCAGGCTGCTGCGGGTGCTTGCGGAGTCCATTGGTGCGAACCATGCGGTAGAACTCGGCACCTCCACGGGCTACTCGGGCCTATGGCTGCTTCTTGCGCTGTCAAAGACCGGTGGTCGGCTTACGACGTTCGAGATCGACCGCGAGCGGCACGCGATGGCGCGCTCCAACTTCGAGCGCGCGGGCGTCGCGCAATTTGCAACGGCAGTGCTCGGCGACGCGCACGTCGAAGTTACGAAGCTGAAGGATTCGATCGACCTGGTGTTCATCGACGCCGACAAGGAAGGCTACCTCGACTACCTGAGGAAACTGCTGCCGCTGGTGCGCGCTGGCGGGCTGGTCGTGGCGCACAACATGGCCTCGCCGCCGCCCGATCCGGCTTATGTGAGCGCGATCACCACCGATCCCGCGCTTGAGACCGTGTTCCTCAACATGCATGACGCGGGCGTCGGCGTGACGCTCAAGAAACACTAGCGGCGCGCGCCTCGAGCGCGGC
>JADGRQ010000039.1 GCA_017880775.1 Burkholderiales bacterium
CGGAGATCTTCGCCTCGTCGAAACTTGAGAGTTTGCCGCCGAACACCGGGCTTTGCCTGATCGCGGCGTGCAGCATGCCGGGGAGTTTCAGGTCGATGGAGAACACCTTGCTGCCGTTCAGCTTGTCCGCCGTGTCGAGCCGCATCATCGGCTTGCCGGCAATTTTCCAGTCCTTCGGATCCTTGAGCTTGATGCTCTTCGGGTCGGGCGGGGTGAGCTTCGCCGCCGCCGCGGCGACCTTGCCGTAGGTCGTGCTGCGCTTCGAGGGCGCGTGCGTGATGACGCCGTTGGCGACGCTCAGTTCTTCGACCGGCACCTTCCACTGATCCGCCGCCGCCTGCAGCAGCATGACGCGCGCGACCGCCCCGCCGCGGCGCACGTAGTCCTGCGAGATGCGTATGCCGCGGCTGCCGCCGGTGCTCATCTCGCCCCACACGCGCTTGCGCACGTAGTTCTCGCCGGCGGTGACCTGCTCGATGCTGACTTTCTTCCAGTCGCATTCGAGCTCCTCGGCCACGAGCTGAACGAGACCGGTATGGGTGCCTTGGCCCATTTCGGAGCGTGCGACGCGGATCACGCAGGTGCTGTCGGGCTTGACCACCACCCACGCATTAACTTCTGTTCCCCGAAGAGTATTTTTTGCATCCGCTGCAAAACCAAATGGCACATTGAATCCTACGGCGAGGCCGCCGCCCGCTGCCGCGGAATCGATGATGAATTTGCGTCGCGAGAGGTTCGGGATTTTCACTGAGAGCTTTTTCATATCAAACCACCTTCTTTCCGGCGGCCACGTGCACTGCCGCCCGGATGCGCTGATAGGTGCCGCAGCGGCAGATGTTGGTCATCGCATCGTCGATGTCCTTGTCGTTCGGCTTCGGATTCTTCTTCAGCAGTGCCGCTGCGGCCATGATCTGGCCCGACTGACAATAGCCGCACTGCGGCACGTCGAGCGCGGCCCACGCCTTCTGCACCGGGTGCGAACTCGTCGCCGACAGGCCCTCGATCGTGACGATCTTGTCGGTGGCCTTCACGCTGCCGACGGGCATGGCGCAGGAGCGCACTAACTCGCCGTTGAAGTGCACGGCGCAGGCGCCGCACTGCGCGACCCCGCAGCCGTATTTCGTGCCGGTCAGCCCCACCTGCTCGCGGATGACCCACAGGAGCGGCGTGTCGGCCTCCACCTGCACGTCGCGGATTTTGCCGTTGATGTTGAGCCTTGCCATGTTCTCTTCCGGGCCTGCCTCGAAGGGATTTATTGTAGGGCAGAATGCGCGCATGAACCGCGTGCGGAAATTGATGCTTGCGCTGCTCCTCGGGCTCCTTTGCGCATATTCAATTGCCAGGGCGCAAGGCTGGCCGTCGCGCCCGGTGACGCTGATCGTGCCGTCCGCCCCCGGCGGACTGGCGGATGCCACCGCGCGCCCGTTTGCACTCGCGATGGGAAAACTCGGCGGGCAGAATCTCATCGTCGACAACAAGCCCGGCGCCGGAGGCGCGGTCGGCTACGCGTACACGTCGCGGCAGAGGCCGGATGGATACTCGCTCCTGTGGGCGCTGAACAGTTTCGTCACCATTCCCGAGGTCGAGCGCATCAGCGACCGTGCGGCCTCATTTCCGTCTTCGCAGTTCTCGCCCATTGCGCTGCTCGTCACCGACGCACCGGTACTCGCGGTGCGCGCCGAGAGCCCGTGGAAAAGCGTGGCCGAACTGGTCGCGGACGCGAAGGCGCGCCCGAAGGCGATCAGCTACGGCACCGCGGGCGTGTACAGCGCGCTGCACCTGCCGATGGAAATGTTCGCGCAGAGCGCGGGGGTGAGTTTTCTGCACGTGCCCTACCAGGGCGCCGGGCCCGCGCTCACCGCGCTGCTCGCCGGCCAGATCGACGTCGGCCCGCAGGCGGCCGGCCTTGCGCTGCCGCAGGTGCGCGCGGGAAAGCTGCGGCTGCTCGGATCGTGGTCCGCTGCGCGCAGCGCGCTTACGCCCGAAGTGCCGACGTTTCGCGAACAGGGTTTCGACGTCGAGTATGCGGGCTGGCTGGTATTGTTCGCACCCGGCGGCACGCCTGCCGACGTTGTCGGCGCAGTGCGCGCCCTGGCGACGAAGGCGAGCGAAGACCCCGGATTCGTTGAAAGCATCACCAAGGTGGGATCGCAGGTGCAGTACATGGATGGCGCCGCGCTGCAGTCGTGGCTCGAAGACCAGGCGCGGCGTTTGGGCGACGCGATCCGGCGGATCGGGAAGGTCGATTAGCATACGCCCGACTCCCCCGCGCAGGCGCGGGTCCAGTCGCATTTTTCGTTCTCACACTGGCGCAGCCCGCTTCGATGGACTCACGGCAGGACCGGCCGTCGCGCCGGGTGCGCCGATCTCGTTCTCTATATCACAGAGGGTAAATCGGGGGCCAGCGAACCTTATGCGGCACAAATACGTCACGCAAAACTGAGAGGGAGTTCCAGCCCGTTCCGGCTCCCCGAGCGGGGCGAATCCGGGCACTCTTCGGTTTTGAGGGTGCGGCTCGGTTAAGCGGTCATTCCTTTGGCCTCAGCTTGACCGAAGGGAGCGAGTCGCGGAGCATCCGCTCATGCCTATCGATCCCGCGTCCCTGTATCGTCAGTTGGGCCAGTTGGTCGCTGAGACGCCCGCTGACCTGATGGGGGATGGGCCGGTTACTGACGAGTTGCATCGTTGGCTCGGCCGCGCGGCTGTGCTGGTCGAACACAGCGGCGACCGCGCCGATTTCGCAATGTTTAAACTCGATACCATGTCACTTAAAGGCATGCTGCGAGAACAAAATGCGCACTCCATCATGGCGATCCTGCACCGTGCTTTGGCGCGTGCTGAACTGAACGCCCCGACATCAGCCCAGGGAGCGTTCATTCCTGTGGGTGCTGCGTTCGACATGTTCCAAGCCGTTGGTAAAGTGTTGAGCACGGCAAAGGCCGATGTGCTGATCGTGGATGCGTACATGGACGCCAAGGTGCTCACTGACTTCGCCCCGCTTGCCGCTGAGAAGGTCAACATCCGTCTGCTCACGGATCGCTTTTACACGAAGACGGCTGCGCTCCAACCTGCGGCTGCGCGTTGGGTTCAACAGTTCGGCGCGGCACGGCCCCTTGAGGTTCGTTTCACGGCCGACCGCCAATTGCATGATCGGCTAATCGTGACTGACCGTGCGGGCGTCTGGTCGCTTACGCAGTCGCTCAAAGACTTTGCCGGTAGATCACCGGCAAGCGTCCTTCGGGTTGATGGCGACATGGCGACGATGAAGCGCGACGCCTATGAGCGACTATGGACCGCTGCGACGCCGCTGGTGTAAGAACGCGCAGCCGATCACAATGAACTGCGTCCGCACGATCGCGCTTGCATCGTTGGTGGCGTTTGCGTCCCTGAGTCACGCACAGGAAACTCCGCGATTTGAAGTGATGTCCGAATACGTCAGGCAATTGCTGACGATGCACGACGTTCAGGAAGCGGCGGCGCGAGAGCTAAAGGACGCGAAGGACCAAAACAGCATGATGATGACTTCCATCGGCGGCAGCACGCGGATCAAGCTCGAACTGATCCGCAATATCAATGCGCTAAAGGCGATGAAAATTGCCCCGCCGTTCGATTCTCTGGCGCCGAACGTCATCGACCTGTACGGTAAGAAAAGGGAATTGCACGACAACCTGATTCAGATTGCTTCCGAATTCACGGCCGGACCTAAGCCGGGTGTTGATTACGGCAACCTGGCGGCGGCGATGCCCCAAATAACGGCCACGCTCGAATACTTGGATAAGGCACTGTACGACGCGACGCCGATGTTTTGTTTGCTCCTCGTCGATCAGGAGCGCGAGACAAATGGCAAATTGGAGCATCTCGTCATCACGAGCGCGCAACGCAAGCAGCTTGTGAGTCGCCTAGATCGAGGGTTCGGCGCACAGTTCCGCGCTAAAAACCCGAATTACAATACTGGAGCGGCCTTGGTCATCAGAGATTTCCTAGTGGGAAATCGCAAAAGTGCCGGCGAACCGTGATCGCGCGAAGATGGCACGCTTGCGAGAGAAGGTTTCGAGTCAGCCAAGGCCACGCGATCCGATGTCTCCATGAAGACACGCAGGCCGAAGAATAGCTTTGGAGTCTACACATGAAAACACTCGCGTTGATTCTGGCGCTTCTAGTCGCCGGTCCTGCTGGAGCCGAAGAACTTACTGGAGGTGATTTGTATTCGTTCTGCGGTGCTAAGGATGAAGTAGCGCGCGCTGCATGTCGGTTCTACGTTCTAGGAGTAGTTCAAGGCATCGAACTTGGCGACGGCGCGGTGATGGGCGAAGGAAGGGGCCTTGTGGCTAAGAAGAAAACCATTTTCTGCGCGCCTGACGATATGCCCGTTTCGCAGTTGGTGGATATTTTTCAGCAGAGCATGAACGGCCTTCGGCAGACATACCCCGGCGATTTCAAATTGCCAGCGGTTGGATTGATCGGCGCGACAATGGTTCGGGCGTACCCATGCCCGACGTAAAGCCCCCGTTGCTGTAACACGGGGGCCTACGGATACGCGAAACGCTAGCACAAATTCTCGGGAGTAATCCGGCGCGTCGACAAGGTGGATTAGCGCCGCACTCCGTACATTTCACGCTTGCCGTTGCCTGACGTAATGCCGCTGCGCCTTGGCACGGTTGCCGCAGCTCGACATGGAGCACCAGCGCCGCACGCCCGCCTTGCTGCCGTCGAGGAACAGCCACCGGCATCTTTCATTTTCACACTGACGGACGCGCCCAAGCTGCCCGCCCGCCAGGAGGTCGCCCGCTGACCATAGTACGGCCGCAAGCAGCACCGGGACAGTCGTCCCCGTCTTGTCCGCGCGCCAGCAATATCCCTTCGCAGTTCGATGCAGCTTCGCTCGCGCCGGGACCTGCGCAAGGGCCGTATTGAGCAGATCGAGGTCTGCCGCTGCAGCTTCCGTCCCAGACGCCGCGGAACTGAAGACGCGATAGATCGCCTCGCGCAGGTCCACCGCCTCAGCGAATGCGGCAGCGGCTGTGCGCGGATGAGACTCCCATTGCCGGGCGAACGCCTTGAGGCTACCCGCATCGAGCGTCCCCTGCACCGCGCACCAGGCGACGAGATCCTGCGGTGCCTTCAACCCATCAGTCGGCAGATCGCTGCCGCGCCAGTACAGCGTATTGGCGAACTCGAGGCACAGGTCGGCGCGCGTCGCTGGAATCAGGGCTGCGGTCATGGAGTCCATTCTAACCTGTTAGGGGGTTGACAACATCTTCGGATCGGCTAAACTACCTAACCCTCAATAGGGTTATATAAGGAGACAGCCATGCTTGATCACGTATCCATCGGTGTGCGCAACATCGCGAAAACGAAGCAGTTCTACAACGCGGCATTGAAGCCGCTGGGCTATTCCTGCCTAAGCGAAGGCGCGGAATCGCTCGGTTACGGAAAGAAATCCGTCGCCTTCTGGATCAGCCAGTCCAAGCGCCCGGTTCCGGCCGACATGGAGTCCGGCCTGCATTTCTGCTTCGTTGCGGAGAAGCGCAAGGACGTCGACGCGTTTCACGCGGCAGCGCTGAAGAACGGCGGCCGCGACAACGGCAAGCCGGGGCTGCGGACGGACTACGGCCCGAACTACTATGCCGCGTTCGCCCACGACCCCGACGGATACCGCGTAGAGGCCTATTGCGCAAACTTGGAATAAATGGCTTCCATCCACGAGGAAATCTCGATCCAGGCCCGCCCCGAGGACGTCTGGGCCGTCGTCGGAGGACGGCTCACGCACCACAACGCGTCGCTGCAGGCGTTTGCCGACGGTGCAGGCAGCCGGGTCGTCTGGATCGCCGATCTGCTCCCAGACGAATTGGCGGGTCAGATCCGCGCGATGATCGAGCAGGGAATGGGCGTCATGAAGCGGACGCTCGAGCGCTGATCCGCTCGTCGAGCGAATGCTACAATTCCTTTGTATATTGTCTCCATCAAGAGCCTCCAATGCCCTCGAACAGCACAGCCAACCGCAAAGCCAAGCCCGCTGCGCGCCGGACGAGCGCGCTGGATGCGCTGCGCGCCTCCGGCATGGTCGGGATGTTTGCCGGCGCACCTGATCTCGCGTCCAGCCGCAAGCGCATCCAGAAAGACAAGTTGCGTGGCAAGGCCGGCACTGCTGGTTGACTCCGGCGGGCTCGTAGCGATCGCGAACGCACGGGATCGCCTCCATCGGCCCGTGCGCGCGGTTCTTGCGGGGTTCTTGCGGAATTCTTCGGCGACCTGCTCACGACATGGCCTGCTGTAACCGAGGCCTGTCACATCGTGCCCGCGCACCTGAACGCGGAGCTTCTCGATAGGTTGGACAATCCGCTCTGCGGTCGGTCGCTCGGCTCGCTCAGGGCCGCACGCCGGGCGTCTCCACTTTCATTCCCCGCGCCCGCCACATCAGGTACAACTCGAGATCGACGAATTCGCCAGCACCGAAATCGTAGGGCTGCGCGCGCATCCCGACAATGCAGTTGCGCAGACGGCGCTGCAGCGAGCCGACCCCCTGCCACTCGAGGCGGTAGAGCGGATATCCGGTCGGGTGGCCCTGCGGAATCACGCTGCCTGCGAGCCGCTTGCCCCAGTTGTCGTCGTGACATTGTGCGCAGGAAAGATTGAGCTGGCCCTGGCGGCGAAAGAAAGTGCCCCTGCCCGCATCGAGGAACGGTTTCGTCCGCTCGTCGATCGGGACGGCGACCGGCAGGCCACGCGATTGCCGCCCAACGTATGCGGTCAGCGCGAGCAGGTCCCTGCTTTCGTGGGCGAGCGGCGGCGCCTTCTGCCGGTCGACGCGGCAGGCGTTCACGCGCTGTTCGAGATTGACCGGCCGCCCGTGCGCGGCGTCAAACGCCGGATAGCGCGCCGCGACACCCTTCATGCTCGTGCCCGCATCGCCGTGACAGTCCTGGCACGCACGGTCAGCGACGCCCGCCTTGCGCTTCCACAACGCCTCCCCGTCCAGCACCCACAGCATGCCGGGATTGGCAGTGTCGTCGTCCTGCATCGTACGCGTCTCGCGGCTCATGAAGTCGTAGCCCGAGCGGCGCTCGGCGAGCGGAATTTCGGCGGCGAACGCCGGGATCGCGATGGCGGCCGCGCACAGCGCGAGGACGGAATTTCTCAACCGACGCTGATGGACTTGGACTCGTTGACCGAGTAGCCGTTGTCGCCGGTCCATGTGAAGGCGAGCGTGCCGCTCTCGATGGCGACGGTCCAAAACGCGATGAACGGATTCGCGGCGATCGCCGGATGGAATTCGGCGCGGAACACCTCCACGCCGTTATAGGTGCAGACGAACTGCCGGATGATGTCGCGCGGGATCAGTCCGCCGAGCTGGGTGCGCCGATACCCCGTTTCCATGTTGTGCTGAGCCAGCGCCTTGATCTCGATGATTTCGCCGCGCTTCGCAGCGGCGGGAACGTTGATCAGGGCGCGCGCCACGATCAGATCTCTTCGAGGCAGGCCGCGAGCGTCACGACGGTGTTCGCGCTGCCGGACCAGAACGAACCGTCGCTCATTTCGCAGATCGCGATCACGGCCTGGGAATCGGCAAGCCGGATCCGGGTGGCGATGCTTGCGCGGCCGGCGCGCGGCCCGAGGTGGAAGCTCGCGACATCGGGTTGTGGGTTTTTCTCGGTGAACAGGTGAATCGCTTTCACGTACTCGGACTCGGTCATCGGGCTGTCGACGCGCACGGCGAGCGACACTGCATTGCCGTTATCGACCAGTGCCGGCAGATCGAGCGTCACCTTGCCCTTGTTGATCCGCGCCGTGCCGACCATCCTGCGGATGGCCTCCTGCGTTGCCGCCGGTGCACCCGGCATCTGGGCTGCGACGGTCGCGGGCAGCGCGATCCCCGCGGCGAGGCCGCCGGCCGCGACAAGGAAATTCCTGCGGGAATTCGGCTTATTCATTCAATGTTTTCAAGAATGCCACCACGTCCTCGATCTGCTCCGCGCTCAGCACCGGCTTGCCTTCGAACGCGGGCGCGACCCGCGTCAGTCCTTCGGTCCGGAAATAAGCCGGCATGATGGACGCCGGATTGATTCGGGCCGAGTCGGCGATTCTGAGCCGCAACTCGCCTTCAGACAACCGGCGCCCCGCGCCGTTCAAAGGCGGCGCGAGATCGCCCTGAACCCGCTCTTCCGGGAACGGCCCGCTGTGACACAGCAGGCACAGGCCGACCTGCCGGTTGGTGACGATCGCCCGGCCGCGGACCGGATCGCCTTTGGCCCCGGTAAGTGAACTCGGAATCGAATCTTCGCCTGCGGCGTTGGCGGCAACGCAAACCAGGGCCGCAACGACGATTCGCCTCAACCGAAGGCCTCGCCGGTGATGGTGCGAAACCAGGCTTCGGCGTACTGCGCTTCGAGGACGCGCGTGGCGCGAGGTGCGTCCAAGGGGCTGACGCCGCCCGCGCCGGGCACCTCCGCGAGTTGCCCGCCTGCCGGGCGGTAAACGCCTGCGACCGAAATTCCATAGTCGGGCGCGACGAGGCTGTAGCAGGTGTTGATCAGTTTGGGCGCAGAGGGCATCCGGCCATTCACGAGTTCGGCCACGACTTCTGCACAAGCCTTGGCTTGCGAATTGGCGGCAAAGGCCGATTTAGGCATTGCGCCTGCGATCGCAGCATCGCCGATGACATGGATGCCGGCCCGCAGCTTCGACTCGAACGTCGCCGGGTCGATCGGGCACCAGCCACTGCGGTCGGCGACGCCTGCGATATCGCCAACGCTCCCGGCCTTTTGCGGAGGGATGACGTTGGCGACCGCGGCCTGGTGCCGGCCGAAATCCGTCACCAGCGTATTGGTTGAGGCGTCCACCGAGATTACCTTTCCGCCACCGGACAGCGGAACCCATTCGAGCAAGCCCGGATACAGCTCGGCCCAGGCATTCTCGAACAGGCGCTGCTTCGAAAAACCGTCCTTCGCATCGAGCACGATCAGCTTCGAGCGCGGTTTCCTTGTCTTGAGGTAATGGGCGATCAGGCTCGCGCGCTCGTAGGGGCCGGTCGGGCAGCGGAACGGGTTGGCCGGCGCCGCGATCACGACCAAGCCGCCGTCGGCCATGGCTTCGAGCTGACGGCGCAACAGCAGCGTCTGCTCGCCCGCCTTCCAGGCGTGCGGCATGCGCTCGGCCGCCGACTCGCCGTAACCCGGCAACGCGTCCCAGCGGATGTCGATGCCCGGCGCGAGCACCAGCCGGTCGTATACCAGGCGAGTGCCGTCGGAAAGCGTGACCGAACGCGCCTGCGCATCGATCGCGGTTGCGTTCGCGCGCAACAAGGTGATGCCGTCGGCGACGACGCGCTCGTAGGTGAATTGCTGCGCCGTCAGCTCGCGCAAGCCGGCGATGACGGCGTTGCTGAGCGGGCAGGCGGTGAACGTGGCGTTCGGCTCGACGAGCGTGACTGCGAGGCGCTGATCGGCCTTCCTGAGCGCACGCGCACAACTCGTACCGGCAAAGCCGCCACCGATGATCACCACGCGCGGTGCGGCTTGCGCAATCACTGCAGGCGCAAACAGACCAGTCGCAGCGGCGGCGGCGGATTTGAGAAACCTGCGGCGGCTGACGCTCATCGCTGCCCGGCGTACCAGGCGGCGATCGCCCGGGTCTCGTCGTCCGTGAAACCCTTCGCGATTCTGTCCATGACCGTCGCGGGCCGTTTGCCCGCGCGGAATTCGTCCATCGCCTTGACGATGTCCGCCGCTTCACGCCCGACGAGTCGCGGCACCGGAGACGCGACCGTCGCGGATGCCGCATGACAGCCCGAACAGGCCGCGGCGCCGGCGGGTGGCGCCGCGTACGTCGAGGCCGATGCGAATGCCAGTACCGCGATCAAGACGCGCATCATTGCGCCGGGGAACGGGGGTACGTGCTGCGGCCCCGCTTAGGTCACACCCACTCGATCCCGTGATTCTTCAGCGGGAACGAGCGGAAGCGCTTGCCGGTGGCAGCAAAAATCGCGTTCAGCACGGCGGGCGCGGCCACACAGATGGTAGGTTCGCCGACCCCGCCCCAGAAGCCGCCGGAGGGCATGACGATCGACTCGACCTTCGGCATCTGCGCGATGCGCATCGAGTTGTAGCTGTGGAAGTTTTCCTGCTCGATCCGGCCGTCCTTGACCGTGCACTCCTGCGCGAACATCGCCGACAGCCCATAAACGAACGAACCGGCAATCTGCCGCTCGATCTGGGCCGGGTTCACCGCATAGCCCGTATCGGTTGCGGCGACGATGCGGTGGACTTTCACCTTGTTGCCGTCTTTTACCGAGACTTCGGCGCAGGCCGCCACATAGCTGCCGAACGCCCTGAAGTGGGCCAACCCGCGGTGCACGCCTGGCGCCGCCGGCTTGCCCCAGCCGCCCTTGTCGGCCACGGCATTCAGCACCGCGAGCGACTTCGGATTCTTCGACATCAGCGCGCGGCGGAATTCCAGCGCGTCCTTGCCGGCCGCAAGCGCGAGCTCGTCCATGAAGCACTCGAGGAAAATCGCATTCTGATTGATGTTCACGCCGCGCCAGAACCCCGGCGGCACGTGCGTGTTGCGCATCGCATGGTCGATCTTGATATTCGGGATCGTGTACTCGAGCGAGTGCTCGCCGGTCGGCCAGAAACCCTGGAACGAGAACGGGTCCTTGCCTTTGTCCAGCGCCTCCGGACGGGCGCTCGCGAGAATCGACTGTCCCGACAACCGGATTTCCAATCCCGTCAGGTTTCCCGCCGCGTCCAGCCCCCCCGTCAGCTTCGCCTGCATGATCGGGTGGTATTTGCCATGCAACATGTCCTCTTCCCGCGACCAGAGCAGTTTCACCGGCGTGCCCGGCATCTCCTTGGCGATCAGGACAGCCTGGCGCACGTAGTCGGTGAATCCGCGCCGACCGAAGCCGCCGCCGAGAAGTAGTTTCTCGACATCGCATTTGGCGACCGGCAGCCCGGACGCTTCCGCCGCAGCCGCAAGCGCAGCTTCACCATTTTGCGTCCCAACCCAGACCTTGCAGCTGTCGGCCGTGTAGATCGCGGTTGCATTCATCGGCTCCATGCACGCGTGGTTCTGGAACGGATACACGTAGACCGCCTCGACCTTTTTCGCCGCGCCGTCAATCGCCGCCTTCGAGTCGCCTGCCTGGTTGTGAACGAAAGCCTGCTCGGCGGAGAGGCCTTCCGTCAGCATTTCGGCAATCGAGGCGCTCGACACCTTCTCGTTCGCACCGCCGTCCCACTCGATATTGACGGCGTCGAGCGCAGTCTTGGCGTGCCACCACGTATCGGCGACGACGGCGATCGCGTTTTCGATTTGCAAGACCTTCTTCACCCCCGGCATGCCCGCAGCCTTTGCCGGGTCGAAGCTCTTCACCTTGCCGCCGAAGATCGGGCAATCCTTGATGGCCGCATTCAGCATCCCGGGCAGTTTCACGTCGGCGCCATAGACCTGCTTGCCGGTCAGCTTGTCCACTGTGTCGAGCCGCTTCACCGGTTTGCCGATAATCTTCCAGTCCTTCGGGTCCTTGAGCGGCACGTCCTTCGGCACTTCCAGTTTCGCCGCTGCTTCCGCCACCTTGCCGTAGCTCGTCTTGCGGCCCGAGGGTTTGTGCGTGATGGTGCTGTTGGCGGCGACGCACTCCGAGGCCGGAACCTTCCAGCCGTCGGCTGCCGCCTGGACCAGCATCATCCGCGCCGCCGCGCCGCCCTTTCGCACGTAGTCCTGCGAGGTGCGGATGCCGCGGCTGCCGCCGGTGCCGTAGTCGCCCCACACGCGCTTGCGCGCGACGTTGGTGCCGGGCGTCGGATATTCGGTGATCACCTTGGACCAGTCGCACTCGAGTTCCTCGGCCACCAATTGCGCCAGGCCGGTCAACGTACCTTGCCCCATCTCTGAGCGCGCGATGCGGACCACGACGGTGTCGTCCGGCCGGATGACCACCCAGGCAGTGATTTCAGGCGAACCGTCTGCGGCACGGACGACGCCCGGACCCCCGAACGGAATGTTCAGGCCGAGCGCGAGCCCGCCGCCAACCGCGGCGCTGCTGATGAGGAACGAACGGCGGGTGAGTTTCGGAGATTCGAGCATGGCTTCCCCCTATGCCCTGGCTGCGGCGTGGATTGCTTCGCGCACCTGCTGGAACGTACCGCAGCGGCAGATGTTCGTGATGGCGGCGTCGATCTGGGCGTCGGTCGGCTTCGGCGACTTGTCGAGCAGCGCCGTGACCGCCATGATCATTCCCGACTGGCAGTAGCCGCACTGCGGCACGTCGTTGTCGAGCCAGGCCTGCTGCACCTTGGTCAGCCTGCCGTTGACGGCAAGGCCTTCGATGGTCGTGATCTTTTTTCCTTCCACCGCGCTGACGGGCACCACGCAGGAGCGCATCGGCGCGCCGTCGACGTGCACGGTACAGGCGCCGCACAGGGCGACGCCGCAGCCGTATTTGGTGCCCGTCAGACCAACTTGTTCCCGCAGCACCCACAGCAGGGGCGTGTTGGGATCGACGTCGAATGCTTGAGACTTACCGTTGATCGTGAGGCGTGCCATTGTGCTTTCTCCCTGTCTTGGGCGCCCGAATTGGCACCCGCGGCGCGCGGGCGCTGTCCGCGCGGATTCTACCCCTGCAAATCGCTAGCGCAAGGACCCGAAGAACGTCCCGATCTCCCGCGCCAGCGCCTCGGGCTGCTCCAGCGCGGCGAAGTGCCCGCCTTTCTGCATCACGCTCCAGCGCCGGATGTCGGTGTAGGACTTGGCCGCAAGCGAGCGCGGCGGGCGAACGATTTCCTTCGGGAACTCGGCGTATCCCATCGGCACGTCGACGGTCTTGCCCTCCGGAATCGGCCAGGGGCCATGACGCCGCGCATAGTAGGGCCAGAAGGATGAACCGATCGCTCCGGTGAACCAGTACAGCGAGATATTGGCGAGCATTTCGTCACGCGAGACCGCGTTCTCCGGAATGCCGTCGCAGTCGGTCCAGCTGCGGAATTTTTCGACCATCCAGGCCGCGAGGCCGGCGGGTGAATCGGTCAGGCCGAAGGCGAGCGTCTGCGGCTTGGTTCCCTGGATCCACTGGTAGCCGGATTCCTCGTTGGCAAAGTGCGCGAGTTGGCGCAGATAGGCCTGTTCTTCGGGCGTCGGCGCCGCGATCTTCGCATCGCGGCGAATTGCAAGCAGGTTCAGATGTATGCCGAACAAAAGCGCAGGGTAGCGGTGAGCGAGGACGGAAGACACGAACGCGCCCCAGTCGCCGCCCTGAGCACCGAAGCGCCGGTAACCGAGCACATCGGTCATCAACGTGGAAAACGCGGCTGCCATGTCCTCGGTGCCGAAGCGCTTCTGCCCCGGCGCGAACGACAGCGTGTAGCCCGGAAGCGAAGGCGCAACGACGCTGAACTGCTCGGTCAGCAGCGGGATCAGCTTGTGGAACTCGAACACCGAGCCCGGCCAGCCGTGCGACAGCAGGAGCGGCATCGGGTTCGCTCCCCTGCCCTTGGCGTGAATGAAGTGAACATCGATTCCGTCGATCGGCACGATAAACTGCGGAAACGCGTTCAGCTTAGCCTCCCACGCTCGCCAGTCGAAGCCCGATCGCCAGTACTCGACCAACCCCTTGACGTAGGACAGGCTCGCGCCGGTGGACCACGGTTCGAGCGGCGGCTCGTCCGGCCAGCGTGTGCGCGCGAGGCGCTCGCGCAAGTCGACGAGCGCCGAGTCCGGAACGTGCAGTTGAAATGGCCGCAGTGCGCTCAACGTGGGTCTAGCTTAGCGTTTTTTACAAATTGAAACACCCGGCATGCCTGTCCGCGGTAACAATTCGTTCGTTCCCTGCAGATGGAGACTCGCGTGACCCCGTTGCGGCTTCCTCTCGTCTTTTTCCTCGGCCTCGCCCTCGCCGGACCGGCCTGCGCCCAATTCGGCGGTGGGACCGGCGGCTCGCGGCGCGGCGGCGCGGGCGGCGGCGCGGAAAACCGCGCGCGCTCAGCCGAGCCCTCCGCCGGCGTGACGCGGCTGAGCCAGAACGACCAGATCCGCCTCCAGCTCACCGACGCGCGGCTCGCGCTCAAGTTGACGCCCGAGCAAGCAGCGTCCTGGCAGGCTTACGAAGACAAGGTCATCAACCTGCTCGCCGACCTGAGCCGTGGCGGCGAGGTTCCAATGGGCGGCAGCGCACTGCTGCAGATCGAAGGCAGGATCGACATCGTCCGCAACCGGCTCACCGCGATGGAAGATCTCTCGGACGCCGCGAAGAAGCTCTACGCCGGCCTTTCGGACGAACAGAAAACGGTCGCCGATCGCACGCTTCCCGGCACCGTGCCGACGCTGTATTCTGGCGCGGGCGCTCCCGCTCCCGGGCGCGGCCGCCCCGGCGAGCGATAGCGCAGGGCACCTCGCCAGCGAGCGAGCGGCGGCGGGCCGGTCCCGCTCGAGGGATGCGCGCATGCCACCAGTCACACAAGCGCTGATCGCCGCCAACGTCGCGGTGTTCCTGCTCGAGCCGGTAACGGGCTCCACGCTCGTGGAATGGTTCGCGCTTTGGCCGCTCCGTTCCGGCCTCTCGGAGGCGCCGGCGTTCCAGCCCTGGCAGCTCGTCACCTACGGATTCCTGCACGGCGGCCTCGCGCACCTGTTCTTCAACATGTTCGGGCTGTACATGTTCGGCAGCGATATCGAGCGACTGTTCGGCTCGCGCTTCTTTGCCCTCTACTATTTCGCCTGCGTGGTGTCTGCCGGGCTGTGCCAACTGGTGGTGACCGGCTGGATGGGCGCGCCGCCCGCGCCGACCGTCGGCGCCTCGGGCGGGATCTACGGGCTGCTGCTCGCGTTCGGCATGTATTTCCCGCGGAGAATGGTGGTGCTGCTCTTCCCGCCGATCCCGATGCAGGCACGCGTGTTCGTGTTCGTCTTCGGCGCGCTCGAACTGCTCCTCGGGGTGACCGGCACGGCGGCTGGCGTGGCGCACTTTGCGCATCTCGGCGGCATGCTCGGTGGCTGGCTGATGATTCAATACCGCCGCCGCTGATACCGCTCTCGAGCACGTACGGCCCAACCTCGCGCATGCCCCGCATTATTCGTTACACCATGGTCTCCGCCCGCGACCTGTTGATCGCCGCGGGGCCGTTCGTGCTGATCGCGCTGGTGCTGCTGGTGGCGGCGTACTTCTTTCTGAAGCCGGATCCGCCCCGCAAGGTCGTGCTGGCAACGGGGCCGGAGCTGAGCGACTACGCCGAGTTCGGCGAGCGCTACAAGGCGGCGCTGAAACGCCACCACATCGACGTGGTGCTGCGCCCGACCGAAGGCTCTTCGGCCAACCGGATCCTGCTGCGCAACGAGAAGGAGAACGTGGACTTCGGCTTCGTGCGCGGCGGCTCGGGCGAATCGCTGCGCGCCCAGGAAGAGGCGAAGAGCGGCGTTCCGCTGGTGGCGCTCGGCAGCCTGTTCTTCGAGCCGGTGTGGCTGTTCTACCGCCAGGAATCCGCGAAGAACCTGCCCGACGCCACGCTCGAGCGGCTCGACCAGTTGCGCGGCTGGCGCGTGAATACCGGCGGCCGCGGCAGCGGCGCGACCAATCTGATGTTAAAGCTGCTGAACGCCAGCTTCGTAGAACGCGACGACTTGAAGCTCGCGCGTCTGGACCTGTCCGCCGCGGCACTGGCGCTGATCGAGGGCGAACTGGACGCGGTGGCGATCGTCTCGGCGCCCGAATCGCAGATCCTGCAGATGTTCCTGCGCACGCCGGGCATCAGGCTCTACGAATTCGTGCAGGCTGACGCCTACGCGCTCCGCTTCGGCTACCTGAGCGCGGTGATGGTGCCGCGCGGCGTGGCCGACTTGGTCCAGGATGTGCCGCCCCGCGATACGAAGCTGATCGCACCCACCGCGATGCTGGTGGCGCGCGAGACGACCCACCCGGCGCTGATGCAGCTGTTCGTGCAGGCAGCGCACGAGATCCACGGCGCCCCCGGCTGGTTTGCGCGGCCCGGGCAGTTTCCGTCGGCCCAGAGCGTCGAATTCCCGCTCGCCGGTGAAGCGGAACGCTTCTACAGGAACGGGCCGCCGCTGCTGCAGCGCTACCTGCCGTTCTGGCTTGCCAACCTGATCGATCGCATGTGGGTCGTGCTGGCGTCGATCATCGTCATCCTGATCCCGATCTCGCGCGCAGTGCCGCCGCTGTATACCTTCCGCGTCCGCTCGCGCGTCTTCCGCTTGTACCGCCAGTTGCGCGCGATCGAGGACGCGCTGAGCGGGACGGCGGCGCCGCCATCCGAGCTGATCGAGGACCTGGACAAACTCGATGCAAAGGCCGCGCGCATCACGATGCCGCTGTCGTTTGCCGACGAACTGTACAACCTGCGAAGCCACATCGCGATGGTGCGCGAGCGGTTGAAGCAGAAGTAGCCGATCCGGGGCAGGGAATTCCCCGATGCGCGTCGGGAATCCCCGGACATCTTCGCCTTGCGGAATCCGTTAGCATGGAAGTCGTGAAAATCCATCGCGCAACATGAAACCGGATATCGACCGGCGCCACGACGGCACGCTCCCGGACGGCACGCCGACCGATGAGCAGGTGCGGCGCTTCCGCGCCGCGATGGACATGTCCGGTGATGCCATTTACCTGGTGGATCGCGCCACCATGCGGTTCGTCGACGTCAACCAAACCGCCTGCACGCGCACCGGCTACACCCGGGAAGAACTGCTGAGGATGGGACCGCAGGACCTGATAAAGACGAGTCGCGAGAGCCTCGAGCGGGACTATGACGAGGTGATCGCGGCGGGCGAACAGGGCATTACCACGGAATCGACCGCACACTACAAGGACGGGCGCAAATCGCAGGCCGAGTTGCACCGGCGCGCGCTGCGCACGGACGACGGCTGGATCATCGTCAGCATCGCGCGCGATATCACCGAGCGAAAGCGCGCCGAGCGGGCATCGCGGCAAATCGGCCGGATGTACGCCGCGCTCAGCGCGACCAACGAGGCCATTCTGCGCGCCAGGCTGCCCGAGGAGCTTTATCAGCAGGTGTGCGATGCCGCCGTATTTGGCGGAAAACTGATTTCCACCTCGGTGCTTGTTCCTGGCCCGGACGGGTCCTCGCTGGAGGTCGTGGCGATCGCCGGTAGAGGCGAAGAACAACTGCGCGGCACCCATATCTCGGTCGATGAATCGATCGCGGAAGGCCGCAACCTGGTGGGCATCGCGTTTCGCACGCTGCAGCCGTGCGTCAGCAACGATTACCTGAACGACGAGCGCACGCGGCCTTGGCACGAGACCGCGCGCGCGGCAGGGGTCAGGGCCGGCGCCGCGGTCCCGCTGGTGAGAGGCGGCCGCGCGGCCGGCGTGCTGCTGTTCTATTCGGACGAAAAGGGCGCGTTCGACGAAGAAGTCGTCAAACTGCTGCAACGCAAGGCGGAGAACGTCGCATTTGCGCTCGACAATTTCGAGCGCGAGGCCGAGCGCAAGCGCGGGGAAAAGGCGCTGCGCGCAAGCGAAGAGAAGTTCCGCATCACCCTCGAGAGCATCGAAGAGGCCTATTTCGAAGTCGACCTGACGGGGGACCTCGTCTTCCTGAACGCGGCGTTTTGCCGTCTGCTCGGGTATTCGGAGCACGAGCTGATAGGCATGAACAACCAGCGGTATCAGTCGCCGGAAGTGGCGGCCGAGGTGTTCGAGACGTTCAACGAGGTCTACCGCACCGGCGCGCCGAAGATCGGTCGCGACTGGGCGCTGATCCGAAAGGACGGCAGCAACGTGCTTGTTGAAGCCTCGGTCAATCTAATCAGGGACAGCCAAGGGGCGGCCACTGGGTTCCGCGGCATGCTGCGCGACGTGACGGCACGCCGCCAGGCCGAACAACGCATCGAGTACCTCGCCACGCACGACGAACTGACCGGTCTGCCGAACCGCGTGATGTTCGGCCAGTTGCTCAAACTTGCAATCGAATCGGCGCGGCGCCACGAGCGCAAGTTCGCAGTACTGTTCATCGACCTGGACGGCTTCAAGACCGTCAATGACACGCTCGGTCACGAGGCAGGCGATGCGCTGCTGAAGCGAATATCGGCGCGCCTGAAGGACTGCCTGCGCGCGAGCGATGTGGTCGCGCGCCAGGGCGGCGATGAATTCGTGGTGCTGGTCCAGGAAGTCACCGACGCCGGCGAGGTTGCCGCGGTAGCGCGCAAGATCCTGTCCGGCGTCATCGAGTCGGCGTCGTTGGAGGGACAGGATTGCGGCGTCACCGCGAGCGTGGGCATATCCATGTATCCGGCGGACGCGCATGACGAGAAGTCATTGATGGAGAGCGCCGACGCCGCCATGT
This sequence comes from Burkholderiales bacterium, assembly GCA_017880775.1. Lineage (GTDB taxonomy): Bacteria > Pseudomonadota > Gammaproteobacteria > Burkholderiales > SG8-39 > JADGRQ01. Next base: position 18,312 of record JADGRQ010000039.1, read on the forward strand.
ACCTCGCCAAGGAACAAGGCAAGAACAACTTCCAGTTCGTCTCCAGCAGCATTGAGACGCCGGGCGATCCGCTGCGCGCGATGGCGCGGTAAACGCCCGTCGCACGGCCGAATACCGTCTCGATGCGGCCTACGCGCACCGCGGCGAGACAGGACTGAATGGGCGTCATTTCCGCGCGAGCCTGCCGCGGAAGTAGAACGCGAGCGATGCGATCCCCGCCGACGCGACGAAGAACAGGGGCCGCGTCCCCCATTGATCCACCACCTGGCCGCCGATCCACACGCCGAGCGACTGACCGCTGAACAGGCAAAACGCGAACAGCGACAGCGAGGCGCCGCGCGCCTCGGGCGCCATCTGCGTCGCGTTCACCTGCAGCGTGTTGTGAAACGCGTAGAACCCTGCGCCCGCGACCACCAGCCACGGTGCCGCCACGGCCGCGCCCGGTGCAAACGCGAGGTTTACGTACGCGGTGCACAACGCCAGCCCGCCCGCCAGTATCAGCCCGCGTTCGCCCAGCCGCGGGACGATGCGGTTGGCGAACAGCGCGTAGCCGAGCCCGCCGATCGCGTTCAGCACGAGCATCGCGCCGCTTGCGCCGATGCCCAGGCCGTGGCGGCGGTTGAAGTCGAGCGGCACGAAAGCGAGCGTGCCGAACACCAGCACGCCCTCGAGGAACACCGTGAACATCATCACGCGCACCCAGGGGCGCGCGACCAGCGCGAGCGCGCGCCGGTAGCCCTCGAGCATCGTCCCGGTCTGCGCAGCCTGCGAGGCTCGGTTGACCGGGTTCGCGCGCAACTCGAACCACAGGCGCGCGGAGATCATTAGGTTGACGATTCCGAGCACGCCGAACACCCAGCGCCAGCCGAAGTGCTCCGCCAGCAATCCGGATGCGGCCGAGCCGAATGCAAATCCGAACAACCCGCCGATCATGAACTGCGCGAGCACCGCCTGGCGCCGCTCGTAGGGAACCGCGTCGCCGATCCACGCCAACGATAGCGGGATCACGGCGCCCATCGACATGCCCGCGACGAAGCGCGCCACGGCGAGCGCGGCGAGCGTGGGCGCCCACGCGCAGGCGAACGTGCCTGCCGCCGAGATCGCCATGTGGATGGTGACCAGCCGGTATTTGCCGAAGCGGTCCCCCATCGGCCCGTGCACCAGCTGCAACAGCCCGTACGCGACCAGGAACGCAGTCGACGCGATCGCCGCGCCGCCCGCGGTGGTGCCGAAGGATTGCGCGATCGACGTAAGTAGCGGATCGATCGAGCGCTGGCTTGCCGCACTCGCGAACGACGCAAGCGAAAGCAGGAGGACCGCGCGGCGATGCATGCGCCAGAGTAGCGCGAAACAAGCGCACGCCCGCAGCCGGAAATGCGAAACTCGCAAACCATGGCCGCAGGCAGCGCACCCGCGCGGGATATCGAGTCGCCATACGCGTGGGCGCGGCTGCTGGCCTCGCTCGCGCTGATGACCCTCGGTGGCGCGGGCATGTACGCGGTGGCCGTCGCGCTGCCGCCGGTGCAGGCGGAGTTCGGGACAACGCGCTCGGGGGCGTCGCTTCCCTACGCCCTCACCCTGATCGGTTTCGGTTTCGGCGGGATCCTGATGGGCCGGCTCTCGGACCGCTTCGGCGTGATGGTGCCGGTGCTCATCGGCGCGGTGGCGCTCGGCGCGGGATTCGTCGCCGCCGGATTCGCGCAAAACCTGTTGCAGTTCAGCCTCGCGCAGGGGCTGTTGATCGGGTTTCTTGGCACCTCGGCCACCTTCGTGCCGCTGGTGGCGGACACCTCGCTGTGGTTCACGCGCCGCCGTGGCATTGCGGTGGCGATCTGCGCCAGCGGCAATTACCTGGCCGGCGCGATCTGGCCGCCGGTGATGCAGCATTTCTTCGATGCCGTCGGCTGGCGCCAGACCTACATCGGGGTGGGCGTGTTCTGCTTCGCCGCGATACTGCCGCTCGCGCTCGCGCTGCGCAGGCGCCCTCCGGCGATCGCTGCGGCGTCATCCACCGGGAGTGCCGCGCACGGTTCTGCACGGCCGCTCGGATTCTCACCGACCTCGCTGCAGCTCATCCTATGCGTGGCCGGCTTCGCCTGCTGCGTGGCGATGTCCATGCCGCAGGTGCATATCGTCGCCTACTGCGGCGATCTGGGCTTCGCCGCGGCGCGCGGGGCGGAGATGCTCTCGATCATGCTCGGCTGCGGCATCGTCAGCCGCCTCGCCTCGGGGTGGATCTGCGACCGTATCGGCGGGCTGCCCACACTGCTGCTGGGCTCGACGCTGCAGGCGATCGCGCTCACGCTGTTCTTGCCCTTCGACGCACTCGCCTCGCTCTATGTGGTGGCGGCGCTGTTCGGCCTGTCCCAGGGCGGGATCGTTCCGTCCTACGCCATCATCGTGCGCGAATACTTCACGCCCAAGGAAGCCGGCGCGCGCGTCGGCACGGTGCTGATGGCGACACTGTTCGGCATGGCGCTCGGTGGCTGGCTGTCGGGCGCGATCTTCGACCTGACCGGCTCCTACCGCGCCGCCTTCATTCACGGGATTGGCTGGAACCTGCTCAACATGACCATTGCGGCAGCGTTGCTGTATCGCGCGCGCCGTCGGGTGATGCCCGCCTAGTATCCGGTCATTCGACGTTCGCCGGCTCGGCGAAATTCGCGATCGTCCGCAGCCACTTCGCCTGATGCATGTAGACGCTGTCGACCAACGCAATCCGGTCGTTCACCATCTCCATCGCGATGCTTTCCGGGCGCGTTTCCTCCAGTTGTTTCGACGCATCGGCCTCGCCCCTCGCGGCGACGATCTTGAAGCCCGCCTTGCGCGCAAGCCCCATCAGCGCGCCGTTCTCGCTCAGGCAGTGCATGTAGATCTTGTGCAGCCCGAGGCTGGCGGCGTGCGTGGCGGCGCGGCACAGCAGCGCCTCGCCATGGCCGCGGCGGCGGCTCTCGTGCGCCACGCTCAAACCCAGTTCCGCGAAGTCCCGGTCCAGGTCGACCGCAAGATGCGCAACGCTGACCAGTCTCAACTCCCGGTCGAAGATGCCGAATACCCGGTCGTTCGAGAAGTCGATGCCGTTGACGTAGCTTTCCAGCGCGGTGCGGCCCATCGGAGCGCCGAAACGCAAACGCAGGTCCTCGCTCGACAGGGCGCTGAAGTGCGCGAGCATCTCGGCGGTCTGAAAACGGCCGAGCCGTTGCACGACAGCGTTCCTTTGCGGGGCTGCGTCCATTACTGCTCTGCCCTCAGTTCAGGTGCGATGCGTAACGCGGCGCCTGCCACGTCCGCAGGCGACGCTCCAGGTCGGCGGTATCGGTGGCCTGGGCGAGGTACTTGTCTCGCTGGCGCATCGCCGCCCGCATCGCGGATTCGGCGTACCGGTTCGCGAGTGCAGCCGATTTGCGCGTGATCGCGGCCTTCAGCCGACGCGCCAGAGTGCTCGAAGCGGTCCAAGTCGCGTAGACGAGGTCCGCAATCGCCTCGGCCCGCAGCAACTGTGCGCGTGCTTCCGCCAACTGGTAAGGGCTGAGCCGAACCGACTCGAGCCGTGCCATGGTGTCCGAGCATTTGTGAGAATTACTTGAGTTGTAAATCATGATCCATTTCCTTCATATATAAGTCCGAAAGGCACTTGCCGAAAACACTTTACAATGCTTAACCATTTGGTTAATAATGGTTTTAGTTAATCATTGCCTTCCAGTATAGACCGGGGCGAAGACCCTTGGTTGCACTGCACAACGGCATTTTTTGTCATCCATATGATTAGTTTTTATAATGCTGGGCCAGCATGAACGCCCGCCTGCCCCCGCTGAACGCCCTGCGCGCCTTTGAAGTTGCCGCGCGCCATCTGAGCTTCGCAAGGGCGGCCGAGGAACTGCACGTGACGCCCGCAGCAATCAGCCACCAGGTCAAGGCGCTGGAACAGTACGTCGGCGTGAGGCTGTTTCGCCGTCGCAACCGCGCGATCGAACTGACGGAAGCTGCCCGCGCCTGCCTGCCGAAGCTGCGCGCGGGATTCGAACGCCTTGGTGAGGCCGCCGAACAACTGCGAACCCACGACGGCAGCGATACGCTCGCGGTGAGCGTCGCAACGTCGCTCGCGACCAAATGGCTGATGCCGCGGCTGTATCGTTTTGTCACCGCGCACCCGGAAGTCGATGTGCGCATCTCGGCCAGCACCCGGCTGATCGACGTTCGGCGCACCAGGATCGCCGGCGGAACGGAACAGATCGGGCCGCGGCTGGACGGGGCCGACATCTGCATCCGCTTCGGCACCGGGGACTATCCGGGGTTCAGCGTGGTCAAACTATTCCCGGTTTCAGTGGCGCCGGTGTGCAGTCCGCGGCTTGCCCACGCAGAGCCTGCACTGCGGCGCCCCGAAGATCTGCGCAACCACGTGTTGATCCAGGACGATACGATTTTCTTCGACGGTACCATGTCCGCCTGGGACCACTGGCTGAGAGCCGCAGGTGTGCCGGACGTGGACACCTCGCGCGGGCCTCGATTCAGTCATGCCGCCCTTGCGCTGGAGGCCGCGGCGGACGGATTGGGCGTGGCCCTGTCACCCACGGTGCTCGCGAAATCCGACCTCGCGGCCGGCCGCCTGGTGATGCCGTTCGAACTGAGCTTGCCGCTGGTCTTCGCCTATTACATCGTTTCCCCGGAAACCGCCGCCGACACGCCCAACGTGCGCGCCTTCAGGGATTGGCTGCTCGAGGAAGCGGCGCGGGATCTGTCCGGCTAGTTTTTCTTCGCCGGAAAATGGGTGAGGACATGTGCGAGGTCGGCAAGATCGACGTCGCGATCGACTGCGCAATCCCTATCCAAGAGTAGGATAGGATTCGCGCTCGCGAACGAAGAAAAGGGAGTCTGCTCGATGAGTTCACACAACAAGGTTGCACTGGTTACCGGCGCAGGCACCGGCGTCGGCAAGGCCGCCGCGCTCGCGCTGTTGAAGGACGGCTACCGCGTCGCGCTGGCGGGACGGCGCAAGGAGTTGCTCGACAAGACCGTCTGGGATGCAGGCGCGGCGGGCAAGCACGCGTTGGTGGTGCCGACCGACATCGGCAAGCCCGAGGCGGTGCGCGCGCTGTTCGCGAAAACCAAGGAAGAGTTCGGGCGCCTGGATGTGCTGTTCAACAACGCCGGCATGGGCGCGCCCGCGATTCCGATGGAGGACATCACCTACGAGCAGTGGATGGCGGTGGTCAGCGTCAACCTCACCGGCATGTTCCTGTGCACGCAGGAGGCGATCCGCATCATGAAGGACCAGGACCCGCGCGGCGGGCGCATCATCAACAACGGTTCGATCTCGGCGCACGCGCCGCGGCCGTTTTCGTCGCCCTACACCGCCACCAAGCACGCCGTCACCGGACTCACCAAGTGCACCGCGCTCGACGGGCGCAAGCACGACATCGCCTGCGGCCAGATCGACATCGGCAACGCCGCCACCGAGATGACCGAGCGCATGACCAAGGGTGTGTCGCAGCCCAACGGCACCATGATGGTCGAGCCGCGCATGGATGTGGCGCACGTAGGTGAAGCGGTGCTGCACATGGCGAACCTGCCCCTCGAGACCAACGTGCTGTTCATGACCATCATGGCCACCAAGATGCCGTTCATCGGGCGGGGCTGAGCCCTTCGAACCGATCTAACCCAGCGCAGCGAGGTCCTCCGCGCTGAGCCGGATCGCCGCCGCGCGCAGGTTCTCCTCCAGGTGCGCGACCGAGGCGGTGCCCGGAATCGGCAGCATCGCCTTCGAGCGCGCGAGCAGCCAGGCGAGCGCGACCTGCGCGGCGCTCGCTTCAAGCCGCGCCGCGATTTTCTTCACCTTCGCCGACTTCAGGCAGGCGCCCGCACCGAGCGGAAACCATGGCAGGAACGCGATGCCGAACTTTTCGCAGGCCGCGAGCACGCCATCCGAGCTTCGGTCCTCGAGGTTGTACCGGTTCTGCACCGAGACGATGGGGGCGATACGGCGCGCCTCTTCCAGTTGCGCCAGCGAAACGTTCGACAGACCGAGATGGCGGATCTTGCCCGCGCGCTGCATTTGCGCCAGCGCGCCGACAGACTCGGTGAATGGCACCTTCGGGTCCGGCGCATGCAGTTGATACAGGTCGATGCACTCGAGCTTCAAGCGCTTCAGACTTCCGTCCACCGCGCTGCGCAGGTGACCGGGCCGGCCGTTCGGATCCCAAGCGTGCCGGTTCGGACGCAGCAGCCCACCCTTGGTGCCGATGACGAGGCCCTTCGGGTAGGGATGCAGCGCCTCGGCAATCAGTTCCTCGTCCACGTACGGGCCGTAGCTGTCGGCGGTGTCGAGGAAGTTCACGCCGAGTTCGATCGCGCGGCGCAATACCTGATGCGCTGCGACGCGGTCCTCCGGCGGGCCCCACACGTCGGGACCGCAGACCCGCATCGCGCCGAAGCCCATGCGGTTCACGGTGAGATCCCCGAGTGCGACGGTTTCGCTCGCCATGCTCCACGCCTCCTCCGTCAAAAGCTACCATGCGGGTTTAGGAGGACATCATGCACCCGAAAACCCGTTATCTGTTCATCGCCGGCATGGACGTGGACGCCGACAAGGAGGCCCTGTTCAACGAGGTCTATGACACCGAGCATGTCCCGCTCCTGCTCAAGGTATCCGGCGTGCTCGCGGTGACGCGCACCACGCTCGAGCCGCTGACGATGGTCATCGGCGGCGAGACCAAGACCATCGTGATCGACGGCGAGCCCAAGCACAGCGCGGTCTACGAACTCGAGAGCGCCGAGGTCCTGACCAGCCCGGAATGGGCGGCTGCAGTCGATCACGGCCGCTGGCCGGGCCAGGTCCGGCCTTTCACGCGCAACCGCCGCCACACCTTGCGCAGGGTCTCGGGCCGCTAGAGCGCACCCTGCCGCCCGGGCGGTTGATCCGAGGCTGCTCAATAGAAAAAGGCGGGGATGTCCCCGCCTCTTGAATCTCGCCCGAACGCGGTTCGACCGCGTTCCCAGCCTTACTTCTTGGCTTCGGCTTTGGCATCCGCCTTGGCTTTGGCCTTTGCGTCGCGCTCGGCTTTGGCTTTGGCTTTCTTTTCGGCCTTGGCTTCCGCTTTGGTCATCGCTTTCGAGTCGCGGCCGGCCTTGCGGTCAGCGTCAGTCTTCGCGTTATCGGCTTTGGCTTCGGTCTTGGTTTTGACTTCCGCCTTGGCTGGCGCCTGCGCGGCTGCGGTCAGAGTGGTGCCCGCGAATACCGCGGCGATCAGTATGGTCAAAAGCTTGTGCATCGCGTATCTCCTTGGTTTATCAGGATTGCTGCAATCCGGCATCCGGACGACCCTAATAACGCCCGAAGCTCCCGCCGGTTGACAATATCCGCTAGCAGTCACGGGCCATCGGGCTCGGCGGATCGGAGCTGGCCGCGCGCCACGTAGCGCCAGCCGGGCCAGCGCGCGTGCACCTCGAAGTCCACGAGGTGGCGCTCCAGTTTCGCCCAGGGGCGGTGGAAATTCTCGCCGCGGTTGGTGATGAACTGCGCATGCGTCGCGTACAGGTAGGCGTTGACCGGCACGCACAGCGGCCACCAGGTACGCGGCCACAGGCGCGTGCCGGTGATCGCGACGCGCGCCTCGGGCGCCAGTTGCCCGAGCAGGTTATCCAGGGCCGCCTCCGACTGCATCACGTCATGCACATAGCTGAACAGCGCCGCTGCTGGGCGTGCAATGCGGCGTTGCTCGATCTCGGCGCGGAAGTCCGCGGCTTCAGCGCTGGCCTCGACGAGCAGCACGTTGCTCCACCCGCCGGCAGCGATGCGCGAGCGTGCGACCTCGAGCAGGTCGGGCGAATGGTCGAACGCGAGCAGGAAGCCCCGCGGGCCGATGCGCTCGAGGATGGGCGCAAAGCTGAAGCCGGTGCCGCAGGCGACGTCCAGCACGACTTCTCCCGGACGCAGTGCGAGCGCATCGATCGCGTCGAGGCGCACGCGGTTGATGCGGCGCGTCGTATGGTCGTACTGCCGGGCGAGCAGGCGATAGTCGGCGACCGACTTGCCGGGATTGCCGGACATGCTTCAGCCCGGATCGCGCGCCAGACGCAGCCCCGAGAATTGCCAGCGGGCGTGGGATGGGAAGAAGTTGCGGTAGCTGGCGCGCACGTGCGAGCGCGGCGTGGCGCAGGAGCCGCCGCGCAGCACGTACTGGTTGGACATGAACTTGCCGTTGTACTCGCCGACCGCGCCCGCGACGGGCCGAAAACCCGGATACGGCGCATAGGAACTGAGCGTCCACTCCCAGACATCCCCGAACAGCGCCGCAAGCTCGCCGGCAGGCGAAGGCTGCGGATGCAGGCTGCCGGATTCCACGAACACACCCGCGACCGGGGCGCCGACCGCGGCGACTTCCCACTCGAACTCGGTCGGCAGGCGCGTCGCACCGTGCAGGCGCGCCGCCCAGTGCGCATACGCGTCCGCCTCGAAGTGGCTGATGTGCGCGACCGGGCGCGCCGCAGCGAGCGGTTCGAGCCCCCGCAACGTGAACTCGCGCCACGCGCCATCCACTTTGCGCCAGTAGATCGGCGACTCCCAGTGCTGCGCACCCACCATCGCCCAGCCTTCCGACAGCCAGAATTCGGCCCGGCGATATCCGCCGTCCTCGACGAACGCGAGGTATTCGCCATTGGTGACCGGGCGGCTCGCGAGTTCGAACGGCGCGAGGTGTTGCCTGTGGCGCGGCGTTTCGTTGTCGAACGAAAATCCGCTCCGATCGTGCCCGATTTCCACCACGCCGCCCTCGAACGCGGTCCACGCGAGCGGCGCAGCCTCAGCGCCCGTGGCCGGCTGCGCCGCGCGGTACGCCGGAGCAAGCGGGTTGAGTGACAGCAGGTGCTTGAAGTCCGTCAGCATCAGCTCCTGGTGCTGCTGCTCGTGATTCAGACCGAGCTCGATCAGGGCCAATGCCCCGGCCGGCAATGGCTCTCCGGCCAGCAGCTGCTGCAGCGCATCGTTCACCTGCGCACGGAATGCGCGCACCTCCTCCAGCCCCGGGCGGGAAATCAATCCGCGCTGCGCTCGCGGGTACTGCTCTCCGACCGCGTTGTAATAGGAGTTGTAGAGATAGCGGAACTCCGGCCGGAACGGGCGATAGCCGGCAGCGTGGCGATCGAGAATGAAGGTCTCGAAGAACCAGGTGGTGTGCGCGAGGTGCCACTTGAGCGGGCTTGCATCCGGCATCGATTGCAGCGCGCAATCTTCCGCCGAGAGCCCTTCGCACAGGCGTTCGGTCTGCAGCCTCACCTCGGAGCAGCGCACCGCGAGATCGGCTTGCGCGAGCACTATCCGCGCCCCTGCGCGAGCAGCGTGCGGATGTCCTGAGCGAAGTCCGCGGGTGTCGCGTCCTGCCGATGGAAAATGCGCGCGCGGCCCGTGGTATCCATGAGGTAGGTCTGGGTCGAGTGGTCCACGCCGTAGCGGCCCGGCTCGGTGCCCGGCGACTTGGCAAAGAAGATCTTGAACTGCTTCGCCGCTGCGGTGATCTCCGCGAGGCTCCCGGTCAGGCCGGCAAAACGCGGGTCGAACGACTTCACGTACTGTTCGAGCAGCGCCGGCGTATCGCGCTCCGGATCCACCGTGACGAACAGCACCTGTACGCGATCGGCATCGGCGCCGAGATCGGTCATCGCCTGGCGCAGCGCCGCGAGCGTGGTCGGGCACGCGTCGGGGCAATTCATGTAGCCGAAATACAGCACCACCACCTTGCCGCGGTAGTCGGCGAGCGTGCGCCTGGCGCCGGCGGTGTCGTGCAACGAGATCTCGCCGCCGTAGTCGAAGCCGGTGATGTCCACGCCGCGAAATGTGGGCGCATCGCCGCTGCACGCGACGAGCACCGCGGCAAGCAATGGTGCGAGAATGCGGACGCGTCCCACTTCAGAGAATCGAGAGCTGGCTGTTCTTCAGATCGGTGATGAGCATGGAGCCCGGCGCATGCGTGATGCAGAACTCCGGCCGCGCCTCGGCAATCACCGCCTGCGGAGTCACGCCGCAAGCCCAGAATACCGGCAGTTCGTCAGCGGGGACTTCGACCGAGTCGCCCCAGTCGGGCTGCGCGAGCGCGCGAATGCCGATCAGCTCCGGCAGACCGATATGCACCGGCGCGCCGTGCACGCCGGGGAAACGCGAGGTGATCTGCACCGCGCGGATCGCGTCGGCCGGGCGGAACGAGCGCATCGACACCACCAGCGGACCATGGAACGGCCCGGCTGGCTCGGTCCGGATCGAGGTCCGGTACATCGGCACGTTGCGCCCCGCGCTCATGTGGTGCAGCGGCAGGCCGTCCTCGAGCAGCGCCCATTCGAACGAATACGAGCAGCCGAGGATGAAGCTCACCAGATCCTCGCGCCACAGGTGGGCGATGTCGGTGGGTTCCTCGACCATCTCGCCGTTGCGGAATACGCGGTAGCGGGGCACGTCACTGCGCATGTCGATGTCGGCGCCAAGCGTGGGCAGCGCCGGATCGCCTGGCGCAGAAACCGCGAGCAGCGGGCAGGGTTTCGGATTCAACTGGCAGAAGCGCAGGAAATCCGCGGCCAGCGCCTGCGGCAGGATCACCACATTGCCCTGCACGCAGCCGGGCGCGAGGCCCGAGGTGTGGCCTGCGATCTCGCCGCGCCGGATGCGCTGGCGGATCGCCTGTGGTTCTGAAGGCGTGTGTTGGACGCGTTCCATGGCGCAATCCTCGGGCAGCGGCGGGTTATTGTCCAGCGGTCGCGCGAACCTCGGTGAGTCGCACGATCACCACGCGTGCCGAGGTCCGATTGATGGAGTATCGCTCCAGTTTCGGCCCGTCAGCAATCATTGCGTCGTTCGCTGCAAGGGATACGGGACAACCCTCGATCTGAATTGTTCCTTCAGCGACAAAAACGAGCAGCACTTCGTCAGCGGCTTTTTCGAGCGCAATGGACTTGCGGCTTGTCGATACCGAGACTTCCGCCGAATATCGTCCACGACGGGTCACCACGTTGAACACGCGTACCGGACCGCCCAGCAGGCGGCATTCCGTCTGCCAATCGCCGCGGAACGCAAACGATTCAAGCGGCTCATCGATCTTGCGGCGAATTTCCGAATCGCCATTCGCTCCGCGACAATGAAGTTCGGCGCCCGCTCCTTCCAACACCATGAACTGCCGGTCGAGCCCGGGCAGGTCTGAGAAAGGGCAACTCGCCTCGATGCTAGTCGTGCCGACCTGCCACAACGCGGTGTCGAAGCCTGCTGCCTGCGGCTGCGACGCGATGACCTGCGAGACGCCGAGGCCGTTTTTCCAGGCAAGGGCCGCATAGTCACGCGAGCGGAGAATTCGCATGCGCCAGTCCTCAACCAATCTTGATGCGACGCCACGCGCCCGAGCGCCATCGCAGCAGAAGCGTAACACCGAGCGCCGAGACATAGACGATCGCCGCGACCCAGCCGCCGGCGGCGCCGTAGCCGAACTGCGGCAGGAAACCGACCCATCCCTGTCCCGGCGCGAACGTAAGCATGTGCGCGAACGGCACCCAGACGAGCCACACGAGCACCAGCACCAATGCAGCAGGCACGCGCACGTCGCCTGCGCCGCGCAGGCAGAACGTCGAGCCGAGGTTCATGCCGTCGAACAACTGGTAGCAGGCAGCGAGCCACAGCAGCAGCCCGCCCAATGCAATTACCTGCGGGGCCATCGGATCGCCGGCTGCGACGAACAAGGGCAGCAGCCACGGCGATGTTGCGGCAAGCAGTACGCCCACCGCGCCCATATAGACAACGCACAGCAGGATCGTCGTGTCCCCCAGACGACGCGCCCAGTCCTTGTCGCCGGCGCCAATCGACTGGCCGACCAGCGTCGTTCCGGCGATACTGAGTCCGATCGCGGGAAGAAATGCGAGCGAAGTCAGCATCATCGCGATCTGGCTGGCGGCGCCTTCAACCGCACCAAGCTTCACCTGCATCAGCTGGAACAGCGAAAGCCCGAACAGGTCGACTGTGCCGGACAGTCCCATCGGCAGACCGAAGGCAAGTAGGCGTCCGATTTGCTTTGCGCGCGGGCGCCACAGCATTTGCGACTTGAAATCGCGCCGGAACTCGCGGCGGAGAAAAATCGCGATCGCAAGCGCGAGCCCGAAGAGCATCGCGGCAGTCGTCGCCCACGCCGAGCCGGCAATTCCCCAGCCGAGGTGGAACATGAACACCTGGTTCAAGACGGCATTGACGACCGACTCCACCACCACGACCAGCAGCGTGATATTCGTGCGGCTGATGCCGTTGAAGAAGCTGGTGACCACCCAAACCGCAACGGCGGCCGGACCGCCGAGCATGCGCGGGAACCAGTAGGCGAGAGCGAGCGCTTCGATCTGCGGCGCAAGGTCGAAGGGCTTGAGCAGCCACGCGCCGCTCAGCGCGAGCGCGGCGAAGAATGGCGCAGTCAACAATGCGCCCCACAGCCCGGTCCACACGGCCCGCGCCGCCCGGTAGCGCCGCCGGGACCCATAGGCCTGCGCGACCAGCGGCTGCACGCACATGCCCACGCCGCCGAACAGCAGGATGAACACGAACACCAGGTAATAAACCGCTCCGAGCGCCGCGGTCGCGTCGGTGGACAGCCGCCCGATGAACCATGCGTCGGTCAGGCCGAGCACGGCCTGGATGCCTGAGTTCACGAACAGCGGCATGGCAAGCGCAAGCACGGCGCGCACGCTCACGCGGCGCCTGCCCTGCGCGTCGAGCCGCAGCGCGGGAAGCGCGTAAGCGCGGGATGCCGGGCTCGCCTTCAGGCGATGCCGGGGATCGATCACATCCGGGCTGAGCCGAACCGTGGGTGGCGTTTGTGGTGACGAATGACCAGCACCCGAATGCAGTCGGCATCCACAATGCGAAACAGTATCGAAAATGGAAACCGGCGCACAATACAGCGTCGAAATTGCGCCTCGACAATTGGGAACAGCAGCGGACGGTTGGCTATTCGATCGACGGCCGCATCGATCTCCTGCCGGAATTCCGACTCCAGGCCCGCGTGCGCACTTTGATAGAAGGATGCGGCCTCGTTGACGTCGCCGACGGTCAATGGGTGAAACTCAACCTTCATTCCGACGTGCCGCGGGTGCGCCGGCGAAATTCCTCATGTGTGATTGCAGTGACCTGCCCGGACTCAATTTCGATATCACGCCCGCCGGCCATGACAATGCCTTCGCGGTCTGTATTGGGATCGGCGAGCCAAGCCGTCGCTTCCTCCAGGCTTTCCCAAGCAGCAAGTGCCAACCGTTCGCGGTCGCGAGCCGGCAAGCGCAATAACTCTGCTTCAAGCTGATCCGTGGTGCTCATGCTCAAAGTGTAGCACTGCGACGGAGAAGCCATCGAGATCCCGCCCTGCACCCGCATGCATTTCGGTAACATACCTCTCTTCGGGCGCCCGGCCCGCAGCCAATCCAGGAGATTCATCGTGCGAGTCCGACTGCCTTCTGTACTTTGCCTGCTCGGTGCCGCGTTTGCGTTGCCCGCCCTCGCCCAGAGCCTGCCACCCGGCCAGAAGGTCATCGTCTCGGCGGTCACGCAGGTGGCACCGACGGTGCCGCAGTACACGCGCGTTGACGTGCCCCTGCTGCGCGACGAGACGCCGAAGAAAAGCGGCGGCCGCGTGGAATTCAACCTGAAGAGCTGGCCCGAGATGAACGTGCAGGGTCCGGAGGTCATCCGGCTGGTGCGCTCCGGGCAGGTGGACCTCGGCGCCGCGCCGCTCACCACGGTTTCCGGCGATGTGCCCATTCTTGACGGGATAGATCTTGCCGGCCTGAATACGGAGATCGACCAGGCACGCAAGGTCGCTAACGCGCTTGTGCCGATCGCCAACAAGGACCTTGAGAGGATCGGCGTCAAGCTGGTCGCGACCTATCCTTTCCCGGCGCAGGTATTCTTCTGCAGGAAACCGGTTGCGGGACTCGCCGATCTCAAGGGATTGAAGATTCGTACCAACGGACCTTCGGCGTCCGACGCGGTCAATTTTCTGGGCGGTCAACCTGCGGCGATCGCCTTTGGCGAGGTCTACACTGCGCTCGAGCGCGGCACGGTGGACTGTGCGATCACCGGCACCGGCAGCGGCAACGGCGTGAAGTGGTACGAGGTCACCACCCACCTCTATACGCTGACCACCGCCTTTTCGACTTCAGGTTACTTCGTCAATCTTGCGTGGTGGAACAAGCTCGATCCCGCGGTACGCGGCTTCCTCGAAAAGACCCTGGCCGGCGTCGAGGACGCGCAGTGGAAGCTTGGCGCAGAGGTGAGCCAGGACGGGATCGACTGCAACATCGGCAACGCAGCGGGGTGCAAGATCCATACGCTCGTCAAGAACAAGCCGATGGTTCAGGTGAAGGCCACCGACGCCGATCGAGCGAAACTGCGTGAAGCATTCTCGGCCGCGGTACTTCCTGCCTGGGTGAAGCGCTGCGGCGCGAGATGTGGTGATATCTACAATCAGGCGATCGCGCCGATTTCCGGCGTCAAGTACAGCGGTCAATAGCAACTCACCGGAGTCGACATCATGCCTCGCAGTTTTCTCGCTTGCTCGCTCGCCGCGGTCGCGGGGCTCGTTGCGGGCACCGCATCCGCGCAAACGCTCCCGCCCGGCCCCAAGATCACCATTACCGCGGTAACCCAGCTCTCGCCGTCCTTGCCGCAATACAGCAAGGTCGACGTGCCGATGCTGCGCGAGCAGATGCCCGCGGCGAGCAACGGCCGCATCGAGTTCAACCTGAAGAGCTATCCGGAGATGAACGTGCAGGGTCCGGAGGTGATCCGCCTGGTGCGCTCGGGCCAGGTCGAAATCGGCGGTGCGCCGCTCACCACCGTTTCGGGCGACGTGCCTCTGCTCGATGGCTTCGATCTGCCGGGCCTGCATACCAGCATGGAGCAGGTTCGGCGCACCGGGCAGGCATTGATGGCCACGGCGAACAGGGATCTGGAAAAGCTCGGCGTGAAAATCATCGCCACCAGCCCGTTCCCGGCGCAGGTGTTTTTCTGCAAGCGGCCGGTGTCCGGCATCGGCGACCTGAAGGGCCGCAAGATTCGCGTCGCCGGACCCTCGCAGGGCGATTTCCTCAACGCACTCGGCGCGCAGCCGGTGGCGATCGCGTTCGGCGAGGTGTACACCGCGCTCGAGCGCGGCACGGTCGATTGCGCGGTCACCGGCACCGGCACCGGAAACGCACAGAAGTGGTACGAGGTCACGAGCCACCTCTACACGCTCGTCGCGTCATGGGGCATCTCGGGCTATATGGTCAACCTCGCGTGGTGGAACAAGCTCGATCCCCAGGTGCGCACCTTCCTCGAAAACTATTTTGCGAAGCTGGAAGACGTGCAGTGGAAGCTCGGCGCCGATCTCACCCAGGACGGCATCGAGTGCAATGTCGGCAACGCCTCGGGATGCAAGATCTTCAACGTGCTCACCGACAAGAAGATGACGCTGGTGAAGCCTTCGGAAGCCGACAATGCGCGCGCGCGCCAGGTGCTCGTCGACGTGGTGCTGCCGAGCTGGGTCAAGCGCTGCGGCGCCAGGTGCGGCGACATTTTCAACGAGTTCGTGGCGCCGCTGACAGGCGTGAAGTACCGGGGCAATTGAGCGTGGCAACCGCGGCCGCTTTACAGGTGGTCGGCAAGGCGAACCGTCTGATCGATGCCCTCGCGCGGCTGATGAACCGCTGCGCCGGCTGGCTGTTCGTGCTATGCGCGCTGTTCATCACGTTCGACGTCCTGGCGCGGAAATTTCTCGGTTTTTCGTCGCAATCGACCACCGAGCTGTCCGGCTACATGCTGGGGGTCGGCATCGCCTGGGGGCTCGCGGGCGCGCTTGAGGCGCGCACTCACGTGCGCATCGACATCCTGATCCAGAAGATTCCGCCGCAGTATCGCGGTTACCTGCACTGGGTCGCGCTCGCGACGCTGACGGTGTTTGCCGGGTTCCTGCTCTACGGCGCATGGCATACGACCATGGAGTCCTGGGATTTCAAGGCCACCGACAACA
>JADGRQ010000040.1 GCA_017880775.1 Burkholderiales bacterium
GGGGTGCACTTCGGGCACCAAACCCGCTTCTGGAACCCGAAGATGGCGCCGTACATTTTCGGCCACCGCAACAAGATCCACATCATCAATCTGGAAACGACCCTGGCGATGTACCAGGAGGCGCTCAAGTTCGTGCGCCAGCTTGCGGCGAACAAGGGCACCCTGTTGTTCGTCGGCACCAAGCGGCAGGCGCGCGAGATCGTGCGCGAGGAGGCGCAGCGTTGCAGCGCGCCCTATGTCGACCACCGCTGGCTGGGCGGCATGCTCACTAACTTCAAGACGGTCAAGCAGTCGATCAAGCGCCTGAAGGAGATGGAGCAGATGGCGCAGGACGGCAGCTTCGAACGCATGGCGAAGAAGGAGGCGCTCGGCGTGCAGCGCGAAATGGCCAAATTGCTGCGCGGCCTGGGCGGCATCAAGGAGCTCGCCAGCCTGCCCGACGCGCTGTTCGTGATCGACGTCGGCTACCACAAGGGCGCGATTACCGAGGCCAGGAAACTCGGCATTCCGATCGTGAGCGTGGTCGACACCAACCATTCGCCGGAAGGAATCGATTTCGTGATTCCCGGCAACGACGATTCGAGCCGCGCGATCCGGCTGTACGCGCGCGGCGTCGCCGACGCCGTGCTCGAAGGCCGTTCGCAGTCGATTGAAGAGGTGGTTGCGGCCTCGCGCGACGAGTTCGTCGAGGTCGATGAAGAGCGGGGCGCCTAGGCGCCGCCGACGGAAGATCGGGAAAAGGGGGGCTGTGAGCCCCTTTTTTTGAACCTGCAAGCGAGCGAAGGAGCGGTACATGGCGGAAATCGGCGCGAGCCTGGTGAAGGAACTGCGGGAGATGACCGGGCTCGGGATGATGGAGTGCAAGAAGGCGCTGGCTGAGGCCGGCGGCAACCTCGGCAAGGCCGAGGAGCTGCTGCGCATCCGCAGCGGCGCGAAAGCCAGCAAGGCGGCAGGACGGATCGCGGCCGAGGGCGTGATTGGCGCATGGCTCGCGCCCGACGGACGCTCGGCGGCGATGGTCGAAGTGAACTGCGAGACCGATTTCGTCGCAAAGAACGAGGATTTCCTGGCGTTTGCCGCATCGCTCGCCCGAATCGTCGCGCGCGAAAATCCCGCCGACGTGGCGGCGCTGATGGAGCTGACGCTCGGCGGCGAAAAAATTGAGAGCCGGCGGCAGGCACTGGTCCAGAAAATCGGCGAAAACCTCAGCATCCGCCGCTTGCGCCGCATGCAGACTGACGTAAAGCTGGCGCAATACCTGCATGGAACGAAGATCGGCGTGACCGTCGAATTCGAAGGCGCGGACGAAATCGGCAAGGACCTCGCGATGCATATCGCGTTTGCCAGGCCCCGCTACCTCGGAAAGGGCGAGGTCGCGCCGGAAATCGTGGCACGCGAACGGGAAATCCTCGCTGCACGGGCCAGCGAGTCCGGCAAGCCCGTCGAAATCGCGGCCAAGATGGTCGAGGGCGGGCTGAACAAGTTCCTTGGCGAGATCACTTTGCTCGGCCAGCCCTTCGTCAAGGACGACAAGCAGACGGTGGAGAAGATGCTCGCGGCGCGCAAGGGCAAGGTACTCGGCTATGCGTTTTTCGTGGTGGGTGAGGGCATCGAGAAGAAGTCGGGCGACTTCGCGGCCGAAGTGAAGGCGGCGGCCGGAATGGGTCGTTGACGGCAGCGGGGAAAAAGCGGCCAGCACAGTGACACCCAAGTACAAGCGCATCCTGCTCAAGCTCTCGGGCGAAGCCTTGATGGGCGACGATGCGTATGGCATCAACCGGCAGACCATCGAAACCATCGTCGCCGAAATTGCCGCGGTCGCGCGCATGGGTGTGGAGATCGGGGTGGTGATCGGCGGCGGCAATATCTTCCGCGGCGTGGCACTGGGCGCGGCCGGCATGGATCGTGCGACCGCCGACTATATGGGGATGCTCGCAACCATCATGAACGCGCTCGCACTGCAGGACGCGATGCGCCACGCGGGAATCGCCAGCCGGGTGCAATCCGCGCTCAATATCGAGCAGGTGGTCGAGCCGTATATCCGCGGCAAGGCGATCCGCTATCTGGAGGAAGGCAAGGTGGTGATCTTCGCCGGAGGGACCGGCAATCCGTTTTTCACGACCGATACCGCGGCCGCGCTGCGCGGCAGCGAGATGGGCGCGGAGATCGTGCTAAAGGCAACCAAGGTCGATGGCGTCTATACGTCGGATCCGAACCAGGACCCCGCCGCGCAGCGCTATTCACGCCTGAGCTTCGACGAGGCGATCGCGCGCCACCTCAAGGTGATGGATGCGACCGCGCTCACGCTGTGCCGCGACCAGCGCCTGCCGGTCAACGTATTCAGCATCTTCAAGCCGAACGCGCTTCAGCGCGTGGTTGCCGGCGAGGACGAAGGAACGCTGGTGCACTGTTAGGAGGGGAGATGATTGCGGACCTGAAGAAGAACACCGAGCTGAAGATGAAGAAGACCCTCGAAGCGTTCAAGGCCGATCTCGGCAAGGTGCGCACCGGGCGGGCGCACACCGGTCTGCTCGATCACATTACGGTGGACTATTACGGCTCGCAGACGCCGATCAACCAGGTCGCGAGGATCACCCTGATCGATGCGCGTACGATCGGCGTTTCGCCGTTCGAGAAGAAGGTCGGTCCGGCGATCGAAAAGGCGATCCGCGACTCGGACCTGGGGCTCAATCCGGCTGCCGCCGGCGAGACCATTCGCGTACCCATGCCGATGCTCACCGAGGAGCGGCGCAAGGAGCTGATCAAGGTGGTGCGGCATGAGGCGGAGAATGCCCGGGTGGCGGTCCGCAACCTGCGCCGCGAGGCCAATCATGTGCTCAAGGAAGCGCTCAAGCAGAAGACGGTGTCGGAAAACGACGAGCGGCGCTCTCAGGACGAGGTGCAGAAGCTTACCGACCGGCATATTGCCGAAATCGACAGGATGCTCGAGCTGAAGGAAGCCGAGTTGATGGCAGTATGAGCGAAATGCCGGAGAGTTCGACGCTCGAAGTTCCGCCGCAGCGCAGTGTGCCGCGCCATGTCGCAATCATCATGGACGGCAACGGCCGCTGGGCGAAGCGGCGGCATCTGCCGCGCATTGCCGGACACAAGCGCGGCGTGGAGGCCGTGCGCGACATCGTCAAGGCGTGCATCGAGCGGGGGGTCGAATACCTGACTCTGTTCGCCTTCAGTTCGGAGAACTGGCGGCGCCCGGCCGAAGAGGTCACGTTGCTGATGCAGCTGTTCGCGTCGGCGTTGATCGGCGAGGTTGAAAAACTGGGTCGCAACGGGGTGCGGCTGAAAGTGGTCGGGGATCTGTCTCGGTTCGATGCGCGCATCCGCACCCTGATCGACGAGGCCGAAGCGCAGACCGCCGCGAACGGGCGACTGACCCTCACCATCGCTGCCAACTATGGCGGGCGCTGGGACCTGATGCAGGCGATGTCGCGGCTGCTGCGTGAGCAGCAGCCGTTGGCGGGCGGCGATTTCTCCGAGCAGCAGTTCTCACCGTACCTGGCGATGAGCTACGCGCCCGAGCCGGATTTGTTCATCCGTACCGGCGGCGAGCAGCGCATCAGCAATTTCCTGCTCTGGCAACTGGCGTACGCCGAACTATGCTTCACGCCCACGCTGTGGCCCGATTTCGACGCCAGCGCGCTGGATGCAGCATTCGCGTCCTACCGCAAGCGCGAGCGGCGCTACGGCCGCACCAGCGAACAGCTCGAGGAGGAACGGCGCCGGCTCCGAACCGCAGGCGAGCACTCCGAGGCGACCGCAGGCGAGCCATCCGGGGGGACCGTAGGCGAACCCTCTGAGGCGGCCGCGCGTGCGCGCGCGAATGCTTAGATCCCGCGTCCTCACCGCGGTCGTCCTGCTGGGCGGCTTTCTCGGCTGCGTGTTTTTGCTGCCGCACGCCGCGTTTGCCGCGCTGGCGGGTTTGGTCGCGACCCTCGCCGCCTGGGAGTGGGCCCGGCTCGCGTCGTTCGGGGGTGCCGCGCGCTACGCGTTTGCCACGGCGTGCGCTCTGGTCTATGTGCTGCTCGGCTCGACGCTCGGTGCGCAGCACGTCGATCAAACCGCGTCCGCCGCGCTGTACGGCGTGGCGACCGGTTTCTGGCTGTTTGTCGCGCCGGCTTGGCTCGCGCGCGGCGTACGGCTCGAGTCGCGCCTGCTGGCGGTGGCGATCGGTGCGCTGGTGATCATCCCGGCCGCGCTGGCCCTAGCGGAGCTGCGCGATTACTCCCCGGCGCTGCTGCTGGCGTCGCTGGCCCTCGTCTGGATTGCGGACTCCGCCGCGTACTTTGTCGGGCGGCGTTTCGGCCGGCGCAAGCTCGCCCCCGCGATCAGCCCGGGGAAGACCTGGGAAGGGGTCGCGGGCGGACTCGCCGCGAGCGTTGCCTACGCTATCATTCTCGCGCTGGCCGCTCCGCCCGGCCTGCCCGCAGCGCAACGCTTTGCGTGGGCCGGGTACGTACTGATCGCCGTGCTGCTGTGCGCGCTCGGCGTGGTGGGTGACCTGTTCGAATCCGCGCTCAAGCGCCGCGCCGGAGTCAAGGACAGCGGGTCGCTGCTGCCCGGACACGGCGGCGTGCTCGACAGGATCGACAGCGCGACGTCGACATTGCCTGCGGCAGCACTGGCGTTGTTCGTTTACTCGAGGTGGGCATGACACGGCCGTTGTCGCTATGCGTGCTGGGGGCGACCGGGTCGATCGGGGCGAGCACGCTCGATGTGGTGGCACGCCACGCGGAGCGTTTCTCACTGTTCGCGCTGACCGCCAACGGATCGTCCGAGCGCCTGGTCGAATTGTGCGTCAAGCATCGCCCCAGGTACGCGGTGCTGTCAGGCTGCTCATCGGATGAGCCGGCCGCCCGACAATTGCGGCAGGCCGGCTGCAAGACCGAGTTGCTGTTCGGGCAAGCGGGGCTGGTGGCGGTGGCCGCTGCGCCGGAATGCGACGTGGTGATGGCGGCCATCGTAGGCGCGGCGGGTCTTGCGCCATCGCTCGCTGCAGCGCGGGCCGGCAAGCGCGTGCTGCTTGCGAACAAGGAAGCGCTGGTCATGGCCGGAGCGTTGTTCATGCAGGCCGTGCGCGACGGCGGCGCGCAATTGCTGCCCATCGACAGCGAGCACAACGCGGTATTCCAGTGCCTCCCGCGTGATGCCGCGGGGCGCGCGCACACCGGCGAGGTGCGGCGTATCGTGCTCACCGCATCGGGCGGGCCGTTCCGCGCCGTGCCGCTCGAGCGCCTTGCGGTGGTCACGCCGGAGGAGGCGTGCGCGCACCCGAACTGGGTGATGGGCCGCAAGATATCGGTCGATTCCGCCACCATGATGAACAAGGGGCTGGAGGTGATCGAGGCCTGCCTGCTGTTCGGCGCCACGCCCGGCAGCGTCGAAGTGCTGATCCATCCGCAAAGCATCGTGCATTCGTTGGTGGAATACGTGGATGGCACGCTGCTCGCGCAGCTGTCCAATCCGGACATGCGCATACCGATCGCGCATGCGCTGGCGTTTCCGCAGCGTTTCGAATCGGGCGCGCGCGCGCTCGACCTTGCGGCGATCGGCCAGCTCAGTTTCGAGCGACCCGACGCCAGGCGCTTCCCGTGCCTGGGCCTTGCCTATGCGGCTTTGCGCAGCGGCGGCACCGCGCCCGCCATCCTCAACGCCGCGAACGAGATCGCGGTCGCCGCCTTTCTCGCGCGCCGCATCCGTTTCAGCGATATTTTCATGGTCATCGAGGCGACACTCTCGGGCGTCGCCTGCACGCCAGCCGATGATCTCGACGCGGTCCTTGCCGCCGATGCCGCGGCGCGCGCCGCCGCCGCGCGCTGCGTCGCGCAGACGACCGAGCGTGCCGCGTGAGCCTGCTGCAGACCGTTGCGGCGTTCGTGGTCGCACTGGCAGTGCTGATCGTGGTGCACGAGTACGGCCACTACCTTGCCGCGCGCCTTGCCGGGGTGAAGGTCCTGCGTTTCTCGGTCGGCTTCGGCCGCCCGATCCTGGTTGCGCGACGCGGCGCCGACCACACCGAGTGGGTGCTCGCGGCCGTCCCGCTCGGCGGCTACGTCAAGATGCTCGACGAGAGGGAAGCACCGGTGGCGTCGAACGAACGCGACCGCGCGTTCAACCGGCAGAGCGTATGGAAGCGATTCATGATCGTGGGGGCGGGGCCGGCATTCAATTTCATGTTCGCCGTCGCGGTGTACTTCGCCCTGTACCTCCACGGCGTCCCTGAGGCACGACCGGTGGTGGCCGAACCGCCGGCAGGTACGCTCGCGCAGCGCGCGGGGCTCGCCGCCGGCGATCGCGTGCGCAGCATCGACGACGAGGCGATCGAGACCTGGCAGGAACTGCGCTGGCGCGTGCTGCAGGCCGCCCTGCAGCGGCACTCGCTCAGAATCGAAGTGATCCGTCAACGCGACGATATCCGGCAGTTGCGCCTCGACCTCGGCGCGGTTCGCAGCGAAGAGGTGGAGGGCGACATCCTCGAGCGGTTGGGTTTGCAACTATACCGGCCACCGCTGGCGCCGGTGCTGGGCAAGGTGATCGAAGGCGCGGCAGCGGAACGCGCCGGACTGCGGGCCGGAGACCGGATCGAGACCGCCGGCGGGCGCACGGTCGAAACATGGGAGGATCTTGTTCGGGCCGTGCGCGCACGGCCCGGCGCGACGCTCGAGCTCGGTGTTCTGCGCGACGGTGCGCGCATTCAGCTCAGCGTCACGCCGGACGCGGTCGGCGCCGCGGGCGAGCGCATCGGGCGCATCGGAGCGGCGCCGCAGATTCCGCCGCATCACGCCGACGGGATGCTGGTGCAGGTCGACTACGGCATCGTCACGAGCCTCACAAAGGCGGTGGCGAAGACCTGGGACATCTCGATATTCAGTTTGCGCATGCTCGGGCGGATGCTGCTGGGCGAGGTGTCCTGGAAACACCTGTCGGGCCCACTGACGATCGCGGACTACGCCGGACAATCCGCCCAGCTGGGATGGTTTTCCTATCTCACGTTCCTCGCGCTGATCAGCATCAGCCTCGGCGTACTCAATCTGCTGCCAATCCCGTTACTGGATGGCGGGCACTTGATGTATTATTGCCTCGAAGCAATCAAGGGTAGCCCGGTCTCGGAGCGAGCGATCGAGTTCGGACAGCGCGTCGGCCTCGCGCTGCTGGTGGTAATGATGGCTTTTGCCTTTTACAACGACCTCAATCGCCTGTTCTCCGGCTGAAATGCTTCAGCGCCATCGTTTGCATCGACTGATCGCCTCGATGACGGCTGGTCTGATCGGCGCGACGCTCAGCGTCGCCGCTCTGGCTTTCGATCCGTTCGTGGTGAAGGACGTCCGCGTCGAAGGACTGCAGCGCACCGAAGCAGGCACGGTGTTCAGCTACCTGCCGGTCAAGGTCGGCGACACGCTCACCGAGGAAAAGGCGCAGCAGGCGATCCGAGCGCTGTTCGCAACGGGCTTCTTCAAGGATGTCCGTCTCGAGGTCGAAAACGGCGTGCTGGTGGTGACGGTGGAGGAGCGGCCGGCGATCGCGCAGATCGACTTTTCCGGCATCAAGGCGTTCGAAACCGACCAGTTGCGCAAGATCCTGCGCGAGCAGGGCATCGCCGACGGACGGATTTTCGACCGGGCGGCGCTCGAGAACTCGGAGCAGGAGTTGAAGCGCCAGTATCTTGGCCGCGGACTGTATGCCGTCACCGTGCAGACCACCATCACGCCGCTCGAGCGCAATCGCGTCGGCATCAATTTCACGGTCAACGAAGGGTCGGCCGCAAAGATCCGCTCGATCAACATCGTGGGCGCGCAGGCATTCCAGGAAAAGGCGCTGCTCGACGAAATGACGCTGCGCACGCCCGGCTGGCTCACCTGGTACACCAAGCACGACCAGTATTCGCGCGAGAAACTCTCGGCGGACCTGGAAACGTTGCGCTCGTTCTATCAGAACCGCGGCTACCTGGATTTCGCCATCGATTCCACCCAGGTATCGATCACCCCGGACCGGAACGACATTTACATCACCATCAATATCTCCGAGGGGGAGAAGTACACCGTTTCGGAGGTCAAGCTTGCCGGCCAGATGCTGGCTCCCGAGGAGGAGCTGCGCAAGCTGGTCCGCCTCAACCCGGGCGACGTGTTCGCGCGCGACCGGCTGACCGAATCCACCAAGGCGATCGCCGAGCGCCTCGGCAACGACGGCTATGCGTTTGCCAACGCCAACGCGGTGCCGGAAGTGGACAAGGAAAAGCGCACCGTAGCCTTCACCATCCTGATCGACCCGGGTCGCCGCGTCTACGTCCGGCGCATCAGTTTCGGCGGCAACACGCGCACGCGCGACGATGTGATCCGGCGCGAATTGCGCCAGCTCGAAGGCGGCTTCTACGACGCATCGAAGATCCAGCTTTCCAAACAGCGCATCGACCGCACCCAGTATTTCAAGGACGTCAACGTCGAGACCGCGCCGGTCTCCGGCAGCAGCGACCAGGTCGACGTCAACTTCACGGTCGAGGAGAAGCCGACGGGCGCGCTAATGTTCGGCCTCGGATTGTCTTCGGTGGACAAATTCGTGGCCCAGGGCTCGATTTCGCAAACGAACTTTCTCGGCAGCGGCAAGACCATCTCGATCGACGTGAACACCGGCAGCGTCAACAAGGTGTACTCGCTGTCGTACACCGATCCGTATTTCACCGTCGACGGCGTCAGCCGCGGATTCGACGTCTACCACCGCGACGTCGACGCCTCGACGCTAGCGGTCGGACCGTACAAAACCAGTTCGACCGGCGGTGGCGTGCGTTTCGGCATTCCTCTGGCCGAACGCGTCGGAATCAACTTTGGACTGAACGCGGAGAGCGTCAATCTCGCGACTTTCGACACCAGCCCGTTGTCCTACATCAATTTCGCCAACACCTTCGGCAACCACTATACGTATCTCGCAGCCACTGGCGGCTGGGCGCGCGATACGCGCGACAGCTTCATCCAGACCACCAAAGGCTCGCTGTACAAGGTGTACAGCGAAGTCTCCCTCGGCAATCTCAAGTATTACAAGCTCGGCTACCAGCAGCAGTTCTACACGCCGCTCACGCGCAGCATGACGCTGTTCCTCAATGGCGACATCGGCATCGGTGGCGGTTACGGCGGCAGGCCGATGCCGTTCTTCAAGGGCTATTACGCGGGCGGCCCGGGGTCGGTCAGGGGCTATCGGGCGTTCTCGCTCGGCCCGCAGGACGACCAGGGCAACTCGCTCGGGGGAACTAAACGCGTCGTCGGCTCCGCCGAAGTGCTGTTCCCTTTTCCGGGCGCGGAGAAAGACAAGGCGCTTCGCCTGAGCGCTTTCCTGGATGCCGGCCAGGTGTTCGGCCAAGACGAGAAATTCTCGTTCGGTGATCTGCGCTACGCCGCGGGGATCGGGGTCAGCTGGGTATCGCCGTTCGGCCCGTTGCGGATCTCGATCGCGCAACCCCTCAACGACAAGAGCACCGACAAGGTACAGAGGTTACAATTCACGTTCGGCACAAACTTCTGAGCGCTTTCCGACCAACACTCATGGTTCGCAACATTCTGCCCCTCATCCTCGGCGCCACGCTCGCCGCGGTCAGTCCGCTTTGCGCGGCGCAGTCCGAAAGCAAGATCGGGTTCGTCAATACCGAGCGCATCCTGCGCGACGCGGTTCCGGCGGTGCGCGCCCAGAAGAAGATCGAGGCCGAGTTCGCCAAGCGCGACCAGGAACTGACCCGCACCGCCGATCAGATCAAGCGGCTCCAGGACGAGATGGAGAAGAACGGCCTGACCATGAGCGAGGCCCAGCGCCGCACCAAGCAACGCGAGGTCAGTGAGCTGGACGTGCAGTTCCAGCGCAAGCGGCGCGAATTCCAGGAAGACCTCAACCAGCGCCGCAACGAAGAACTCGCCCAGGTCGTCGAACAGGCGAACCGGGTGATCCGCCAGGTCGCCGAGGCGGAAAAATACGACGTCATCTTCCAGGACGCGGTCTATGCGAGCCCGCGCATCGACATCACCGACAAGGTGATCAAGGCGCTGGAGGGCAAGCCTCCGGCGCGCTAAAAGGGGAGCGCGTGCAGCGCCATACCCTCGCCGCGATCGTTGCCCGCCTTGGCGGACGGATCGCCGGCGATCCGCAGGTCGAAATCATCCAGGTGGGCACCCTCGAGCACGCGGGTCCGCTCGAGATCGCGTTTCTGTCCAATGCGCGCTACAAGTCCAGGCTTGCCACGACGCGAGCCGGTGCAATCGTCGTGGCGCCCGACGCCGAGCACTTGACGGCGTCGCCGCGCATCGTCTGCGACGACCCCTATGCCTATTTCGCACGGCTGTCGCAGTTCCTCAACCCGCAGGGGCCGCCGGCGCCGGGTATCGATCCGGGCGCGCACGTCGCCGCGGGCGCGCGCGTTGCGGCATCCTCCCAGGTGGGCCCGGGCGCCGTAATCGGCGCAGGCGCGGTGGTCGGGGAACGCTGCGTGGTCGGCGCGGCCTGTTGCGTGGGCGAGCGGGCTTCGATCGGCGACGATTCGCGGCTCTACCCCAGCGTGGTGGTGTATCCCGATTGCCGCATCGGCGCGCGCGCGATCCTGCACTCGGGGGTGGTGATCGGCGCGGACGGATTCGGCATCGCGCCGCAGGCCGGCCGCTGGCTGAAGATTCCGCAGATCGGCAAGGTGGTGATCGGGGAGGACGTCGAGATCGGGGCCAACACGACCATCGATCGCGGCGCGATCGACGACACGCTGATCGGCGACGGCGTGAAGCTCGACAACCAGATCCAGATCGGTCACAACGTCCAGGTCGGCGCGCACACGGCCATGGCCGGCTGTGTTGGCGTCGCCGGCAGCGCGAGGATCGGCAGCCATTGCACGATCGGCGCCGGGGCTCTGATCCTGGGCCACCTCTCGATCGCGGACCATGTCGTGATCTCCGCAGCGACCGTGGTGACCCGGTCGCTGAGCCAACCGGGCACCTATACCGGCCTGTTTCCGATTGACGAGCACGCCGCATGGTCGAAAAACGCCGTGCTGCTGCGCCACCTCGATGAACTGGCCGAACGCCTGCGCCAGCTTGAACGCCGCCTGTCGGCAATGGAGAAGTCGAATGGCTGATATGGACATCCGCGCAGTGCTCGAGCACCTGCCGCACCGCTACCCGTTCGTGATGATCGACCGGGTGCGCGAATGCGAACCGGGCAAGCGCATCGTCGCGCTCAAGTGCGTGTCGGTCAACGAGCCCTATTTTCAGGGCCATTTCCCGAACCGTCCGATCATGCCGGGCGTGCTGATCCTCGAGGCGATGGCACAGGCCGCGGGCATCCTGGTATTCCGCACCGAGGGGAAGAAACCCGACAGTGATTCCGTGTACTACTACGCGGGGATCGACAACGCGCGTTTCAAGAAGCCCGTGGTTCCGGGCGATCTGCTCGAAATCGAGGTGACGCTCGAGCGCAGCCTGCGCGGTATCTGGAAATTCGTCTGCGCGGCACGGGTCGATGGCGCAATCGTCGCGGAAGCAAGGATCCTCTGTTCGATGCGCCGCATCGATCAGGCATGAAGCCCGATATTCATCCGACGGCAATCGTCATGCCGGGCGCCCGGCTCGGCGCCGGCGTCACGGTCGGTGCGTACTCCATCATCGGGGAGCATGTTGCGGTGGGCGAGGGAACCTGGATCGGCCCGCACGTGGTGATCGACGGCCGCACCACGATCGGGCGCGCCAACCGCATCTACCAGTTTGCTTCAATCGGCGGCCCGCCGCAGGATAAGAAGTATTCGGGTGAGCCGACCCGGCTCGAGATCGGCGACGGAAACACGCTGCGCGAATATGTGACGATCAATCGCGGCACCGCCCAGGATGCCGGGGTGACCCGCGTCGGCAGCGACAACTGGGTCATGGCCTACGTGCACTTCGCGCACGACTGCCAGATCGGCGACCACACCATCTTCGCCAACGCCTGCGAGCTGGCCGGGCACGTGCACGTGGGCGACTGGGCGATTCTCGGCGCAACCACCCTGGTGCACCAGTTCGTCAAGCTTGGCGCGCACTGTTTCACAGGCATGGGTACCTACCTCGACCGCGATCTGCCGCCCTACGTGAAGGCTGCCGGCAACATGGCCAAGCCCTACGGCATCAACGGCGAAGGGCTGAGGAGGCGAGGTTACGCGCCCGAGGCGATCCACGCGCTCAAGCGAGCGTATCGCACCATTTACCGCTCCGGGCTCGGGCTGGAGGAGATTCGCCACGAGCTCAGGATCCAGTCGGAGGAGTGCGCCGAGGTCGGTTTGCTAGCTGATTTTCTCGAGCATTCGGTGCGCGGGATCATTCGATGAGCAGCGCCGCGCCGCGGATCGCGATGGTCGCGGGCGAGGCTTCGGGGGACCTCCTCGGCGGACACCTGCTCGAGGCGCTGCGCGTGCGCATGCCCGGCATGGTGGCGGAGGGCATCGGCGGCGCGCGCATGCAGGCAGCAGGCTGCGAAAGCCTGTACCCGATGGAAACGCTGTCGGTGCGCGGCTACGTTGAGGTGCTCAGGCACTACCGCGGGATCATGGCGATCCGCCGCCGGCTGCTCGAGAGGTTTCTCGAACGCAGGCCGCAGCTGTTCATCGGCGTCGATGCCTCGGATTTCAATCTCGAACTCGAGCGCCGCCTGCGCAATGCCGGCCTGCCGACACTGCATTATGTCAGTCCGTCGGTCTGGGCTTGGCGCGGATGGCGCATCCGGCGCATTGCGCGGGCCGTGTCGCACATACTGGTCTTGTTTCCGTTCGAGCTGCCGATCTACCGCAAGGCCGGAATTCCAGCGACCTATGTCGGACATCCTCTCGCAGACGACATCCCGATGCAGGTCGACAAGGCGCAGGCGCGCGAGCAGCTGAAGCTCGACGCCACCAGGACGATCGTGGCGCTGCTGCCCGGCAGCCGCAACTCGGAGCTGCGCTACATGGCGGACCTGTTCGTCCAGTCCGCGCAGCGGCTGCATGCGCACCTCCCCGACATCGAGTTCGTATGCCCGAGCGCATCGCGTGCCACGCGCGATCTGTTCGAGGCGGCGCTGCTGCGCAATGGCGCGCGGGAACTGCCCCTCAAGCTGCTGTTCGGGCACTCGCACGACGCGCTGGCGGCCGCGGACGTCGCGCTGGTCGCCAGCGGCACCGCAACGCTCGAGACCGCGCTGTTCAAGACGCCGATGGTGATCGCCTACCGCCAGGCCGCGCTCACCTGGCAGCTGATGCGGCGCATGCTCTACCTGCCGTACATCGGCCTGCCGAACATCCTTGCCGGGGAGCGGCTGGTCGACGAGTTCCTGCAGAACGACGCCACGCCGGAATCGCTGAGCCGCGCTCTGCTTGCTCTGCTCAACGACCATGAACGGCAGCGCCGCCAGATCGAACGCTTTCGCGAGATCCACGCGACCCTCCGGCAGGGCACTGCAGCAAAGGCCGCGGACGCGGTGCTAGCGCTGCTCGGGGGCGCCGATGGCCGGCGTGCCGCCTGAAGCGCGGCTGGTTTGCGGCGTCGACGAGGCGGGCCGCGGGCCGATCGCGGGCCCGGTCTATGCGGCAGCGGTGATCCTCGATCCCGCACGTCCGGTGGCAGGTCTGCGCGATTCCAAGCAATTGAGCGCGCGGCGCCGCGAAACCCTGGCTTCAGAGATCCGGGAGCGTTGCGTGGCCTGCGCGGTCGCATGGGCAAGCGTGGAGGAGATCGACCACCTGAACATCCTGCAGGCGACGCTGCTCGCGATGCAGCGGGCGGTTGCCACCCTAACGACGGACCCGGACGAAGTCTGGGTCGACGGCAACCGTGCTCCGGTATTCGCGCGTCCGGCGCGCGCGATCGTCGACGGCGACCGCCTGCATGCGCCGATTTCCGCGGCTTCGATCCTGGCCAAGACGGCACGCGATGCGGAAATGGTCAGGCTCGATGCGCTCTATCCGCAGTATGGTCTCGCGCGCCACAAGGGCTATCCGACCCGCGAGCACCTTGCATTGCTTGCGCATCATGGAGCCTGCGAGATCTACCGCCGCTCGTTCGCGCCAGTGCGGGCCGCGGACGCCGCACGTCGTCAACGCTAGAGCCAGCGCGATTAACCATGGCCGAGGTCCTCAGCTCGCGCGCCAACCCGAAGGTTCGCGCGTGGAAGAGCCTTCAAAGCGACGCGCGCGAGCGCCGTCGCGAGCGACGCGCGCTGCTCGAAGGCGTGCACCTGATCACGACCTACCTCGATCGGGTCGGTGCTCCGCGCGAGCTGATCGTGAGCCAGCAGGCGCTTGCGAACGCGGAGATTTCCGCGCTCGCCGGACGCATCGCCCAACCGCCGATCGTCGTTTCGAATGCGGTATTTGCCGCGTTCGCGGATACCGAAACTCCCGTGGGCGTCGCGGCCGAGATCGACCTTCCGGATGGGAACGCGGACCTTTCGCGCTCGTCGCACTGCATGCTGATCGAAGCCGTGCAGGATGCCGGCAATCTGGGCGCGATCCTGCGCAGCGCCGCGGCATTCGGCGTCGACAGCGTGGTCGTCGGCCCGGGCAGCGCCGATCCATGGTCACCCAAGGTGCTGCGCGCTGCGATGGGCGGGCATTTTTTCATGCGCGTCGCCGAGGCGAGGGACCTCGCGCAGGCGATGTCTGAATTCAACGGCTTGAAGGTGTGCACGGTGCCGCGGAGCGGCAGGACCCTCTCGCGGCTCGACTTGGCCGGACCGGTCGCGTGGATATTCGGTTCGGAGGGCGCCGGTGTTAGCGCGCCGCTGCGTGCGCGGGCCGACGTCCGCGCTTGCATCCCGATGCGAGGCGGCACCGAATCACTCAACGTCGCCGCCGCGGCGGCGATCTGTTTCTACGAGAGATCGCGCCAGCTCAATACACCTGCCGTTCGATCTTGATGTCGCGCAGGATCGTGATTGCGATCTCTTCGATCGACCTGGCGGTGGAATTGATCCAGCGTATGCCTTCGCGCCGCATCAAT
Source organism: Burkholderiales bacterium (assembly GCA_017880775.1). Taxonomy (GTDB): domain Bacteria; phylum Pseudomonadota; class Gammaproteobacteria; order Burkholderiales; family SG8-39; genus JADGRQ01. Next base: position 14,979 of record JADGRQ010000040.1, read on the forward strand.
GACTCGGCGCGCTCGATCTCGTACCGGCAGTTTTCGAGCTTCGCATAGGCGCTGTCGGGCCGGCGCTGCTGGCGGATCTCCCGCAGACGCTCCGGCGCGATCGTCAGCCCGTAGAGTTGACTGCGGTGCACTCGGAGCACCTCGGGGAGGGCGTCGCGCTCGAAATCCTCTGGTATCAGCGGATAGTTCGCCACTTTGACGCCGAATTGCAGCGCCAGGTACAGGCTGGTCGGGGTCTTGCCGGTGCGCGAGACGCCGACCAGGATCACGTCGGCCTGGTCGAGGTCCCGGTGCGAGGCACCGTCGTCGTGCGCGAGGGAAAAATTGATCGCCTCGATGCGGCGCTGATATTCCGGTTTGTCCTTCGCGCTGTGCGAGCGGCCGATGGTGTGGTTGGATCGCAGGCCCAGGCCGGCTTCCAGAGGATCGATGAAGGTCTCGAAGAAATCCAGCACCAGACCGTCGGCCTCGCGGATCTCCGCTCGCAGGTCGCTGTTGACGAGCGTCGAGAACACGATCGGCCGGCCGTTGCCGCGCGCGGCCTCGACCGCGATGCGTGCGCGGCACTCGTGGGCTTTCTCCACGCTGTCGATGAAAGGCACGGTGACCTGGTTGAATTCGACCCCTTCGAACTGGGTGAGCAGGCTGTGCCCGAGCATCTGAGCGGTAATGCCGGTGCCATCCGAAACGAAGAACACGGTGCGTCGCTGGGACATGGACACGGCTGGAATTGTGCCGCGCAACAAAGGACGAAACGCTACAATAGGGCGTTTATTTTCTCGCGGCAACCGGAATCCCGGATATGAGCGACTACGTCGTCTGGCTGAGCGACCTGCGGATCTCCGATCTGGATCGCGTGGGGGGCAAGAACGCATCGCTCGGCGAGATGATCGGCGTTCTTGCGCAAACCGGGATCCGCGTACCCGGAGGATTCGCTACCACCGCGGAGGCTTACCGGGAATTCCTCGGTTCGAGTGGGCTCGCCGCGCGTATCGCGGCGCGACTCAAAACGCTCGATCCGGAAGACGTGAAGCAACTCGCGCGCTGCGGCGCGGAAATCCGTAGCTGGATCGAGGCAACGCCGTTTCCAGACGCGATCGAGAAGGATATAAGATCATATTATCAACAAGCTGAAAGTAAATACTCAAGTCAAATCTCATTCGCTGTCCGCTCCAGCGCCACGGCGGAGGACCTGCCTGATGCCTCGTTCGCCGGACAGCAAGAGACGTTCCTGAACATCCGCGGCATCGATCATGTCCTGGACGCGATCCGGCGGGTGTTCGCCTCGCTCTACAACGACCGCGCCATCTCCTACCGGGCCCACCAGGGTTTCGAACACGGCGGCGTCGCGCTTTCCGCCGCCGTCCAGCAGATGGTGCGCTCCGACCTCGCGGCAAGCGGGGTCATGTTCACGCTCGATACCGAATCGGGTTTTCGCGATGTGGTGTTCATTACCTCTTCCTGGGGCTTGGGCGAGATGGTGGTGCAGGGCGCAGTCAACCCGGACGAGTTCTACGTCCACAAGCCGATGCTCGCGCGTGGCCGGCCCGCTGTGATCCGCCGCAGCCTGGGTTCGAAGGTGAGCAAGATGGTGTTCTCCGATGGCGTGCAGGCGGGCCGCTCGGTCCGGACCATCGACGTCCCGCTCGAGGCGCGCGTGCGCTACTCGCTCAGCGACGCCGATGTGCTCGAACTCGCACGCTACGCGGTCGCGATCGAGAAACATTACGGCCGCCCGATGGACATCGAGTGGGGCAAGGACGGCGAGGACGGGCGCCTTTACGTGCTGCAGGCGCGACCGGAGACGGTGAAGTCCCACGCGCGCGCCGAAACCCAGCAGCGTTACGTACTCAAGCAGCGCTCGGCCGTGCTTGCCTCGGGGCGTGCGATCGGCCACAGGATCGGCAGCGGCAAGGTGCGCGTGGTCGCGGACGCGTCGAAGATGTCTTCGGTGAAAAAGGGCGACGTGCTGGTCACCGACATGACCGATCCGAACTGGGAACCGGTGATGAAGCTTGCCGCCGCAATCGTCACCAACCGGGGCGGCCGCACCTGCCACGCGGCCATCATCGCGCGCGAGCTGGGCATTCCGGCGGTGGTCGGTTGCGGCGATGCAACAACCCGTCTAAAGGACGGTCGTGCGGTGACGGTATCGTGTGCCGAAGGCGATACCGGCTTCATCTACGCCGGGATACTCGAGACCGAGGTGCAGAGCGCCGCGCTCGGACAGCTGCCCGAGATCCCGGTCAAAATCACCATGAACATCGGCAACCCGCAGATGGCATTCGATTTCCAGGCGCTGCCGAATGCCGGGGTCGGGTTGGCGCGCATCGAGTTCATCATCAACAACCTGATCGGCGTGCATCCTCGCGCAGCAATCGAGTTTGCGTCGCTGCCTGCCGAACTCAAGGCGCGTGTCGAGCAGGCCACGCACGGCTATGCCGACCCGCGCAGCTTCTTCCAGGAGAAACTGGTCGAGGGTGTGGCGACGATTGCCGCCGCATTCTGGCCCAAACCGGTGATCGTTCGCCTGTCGGATTTCAAGTCCAACGAATACCGCAAGCTGATCGGAGGCGAGCGCTTCGAGCCGGACGAGGAGAACCCGATGCTGGGTTTTCGCGGCGCTTTGCGCTACATCGATCCGAGTTTCCGCGAGTGCTTCGAACTCGAGTGCGCGGCCATGCGCAAGGTGCGCAACGAACTCGGCTATACCAATGTCGAGCTGATGGTGCCGTTCGTGCGCACGCTGGGCGAATGCCGCAAGGTGATCGAGCTGCTTGCCGCCAACGGACTGAAGCGCGGCATCGGCGCGGGCGCCGACGGCAAAGGCGGCCTGCGTATCGTGATGATGTGCGAGCTGCCGTCGAACGTGGTGCTCGCCGAGCAGTTTCTCGAGTTCTTCGACGGGTTCTCGATCGGTTCCAACGACCTCACCCAGCTTACGCTCGGCCTGGACCGGGATTCCGGCCTGGTCGCGGGCGCATTCGATGAGCGTGACCCGGCGGTCAAGGCGATGCTCTCGCTGGCGATCCGAGCCTGCCGCAAGCACGGCAAGTACGTCGGCATCTGCGGCCAGGGCCCGTCGGACCATCCGGATTTCGCGCACTGGCTGATGGACGAAGGCATCGACAGCCTTTCGCTCAACCCCGATACCGTGGTTGCCACGTGGCTCTCCCTCGCCGGCAGCGCGGCGCAGCCGCTCAAGGCTTCAGCGGCTGCGTAGGACCCGCTGCTTTTCGCGGTTCCACTCGCGTTCGCGCTCCGCGGCGCGCTTGTCGTGCTGGAGTTTGCCTTTGGCAAGCGCGATCTCGGCCTTGATGCGCCCCTTGCGGTAATGCAGGTCCAGCGGAACCAGCGTATAGCCTGCGCGTTCGACCTTGCCGATCAACCGGCGAATCTCTTCGGCATGCAGCAGCAGCTTGCGCGTGCGCACGGGATCCGGGTCGATGTGGGTCGACGCCGTGACGAGCGGGCTGATGTGCGCGCCGATCAGCCACAATGCGCCGTCCTTGACCAGCACATAGGCCTCCGCGATCTGCGCGCGCCCCGCGCGCACCGACTTTACTTCCCATCCTTCCAGCGCAATCCCGGCTTCGTAATGCTCCTCGATGAAATAATCGTGCGGCGCCTTGCGGTTCTGGACGATCGACATGGGGGGCGGGATTGTAGCAGCGGGGCAACGCGCATGAAGCGCGTATGAAACGGATCGCGCGCACGGCGATCGTCGAGTTCACGGCCGGGGAACTCTACGCGCTGGTCGAGCACATCGAGGCCTACCCGGAATTCCTGCCGTGGTGCGTTTCGGCCAGGGTTCTGGAGCGGACCGCCGGCAGTACCCGCGCGACGCTGCGGATCGGATTGAAGGGCGTGGCGCAGTCTCTCACCACCGAGAACCTCAATCGCCCCGGCGAGTCGATCGAGATGCGGCTGGTGCAGGGTCCATTCCGGAACTTCTCCGCCGTGTGGCGCTTTGCGCCGCTTGACGCAGCGGCGGCGAAAATCGAGTTCGAGATGTGCTACGAATTCCGCAACCAGGCGCTCACGCGCCTGCTCGAGCCACTGTTCAGCCATATCGCCGATACGATGGTGGACGCGTTCACCCGCCGCGCGCGCGCAGTGTACGGGACCCGGGCGTAACCGGTATGCTCATCGAGGTGGTGTACGCGACCCCCGTGCAGCAGGACCTTGTCACGCTCGATCTGCCCTCGGGCGCATCCGCGTTCGCGGCGATCCTGGCAAGCGGGCTGCTCGAGCGTCATCCCGAAATCGACCTTGAGCACGGAAAGATCGGAGTATTCGGGAAGATCGTCGCACCGGATACTTCGCTTGCGGACGGCGACAGGGTGGAGATATACCGGCCGATGTCGGTCGATCCGAAGCTCGCGCGGAGCGCGCGGGCGCGCCGGCGCTAGCTACGCGCCTATTTGCTGCTGCACCAGTCCGCCGCCGCCTTGCGCGCGTTGGCAAGTTCCGTGCCGCGCTGGTCATCGTCGAGGTAATAGCGCTCGCCTTTCGCATCGGTGCGCGCGATGCGCTGCCCGCTTTCGATCTGGCGCACGTTCTCCTGTGCCCGGTCGCAGTTCTGCTTGCGGCCCTGTTCGGCTGCGAGCGCTTCCTCCTGCTTCTTGCGCGCGTCCTCTTCTTCGAGTTTGCGCTTGCGGAATGCCTGCTCCTGCTCTGCCGGGGTGAGGGGGCCTTTCTTGGCATCCTTTGCGGCGTCCTTCCCGGCTGCGGCAGGTGCGGCCGGGGGCGCAGCCGACGGGGGCGCCGGTCTGAGCGTAGTCACCTTGACGCCGGGTGGTGGAACGTCGCCGTAGACCACCTTGCCGTCCTTGTCGATCCATCGGTAGCTCTGCGCCGATGCCGCGGCCATGGCCAAGCACAGCGCGAACGCGAAAAACCTAGGTTGGATCTTCATCGGCTGCTCCTGGCGGACCTGCTCCCGATTAAACGCACGCAGCGGGTTTCGGATGACTGCGACGGTAGCCAGTTTCGCCGTTTGCGTCAACGCGCGCCTTGGGAATTCGCCCCCCGCTTTGGTCGTCGGCAGCGAGCTTTGGAAGCCGCTTCGACTCGCGTATAATGCGTATTTGCGAGAGGAACAATCGATGCGCGTCATTCCCAAGGCGCTCACTTTCGACGATGTACTGCTCCTTCCCGCCCACTCGCGCGTCCTGCCCCGGGACGTGTCCCTCAAGACCCGCATCTCCCGCAAGCTTGAGCTGAACATTCCGCTCGCTTCGGCCGCCATGGACACGGTGACCGAGGCGCGACTGGCGATCGCGATCGCGCAGGAAGGCGGCATCGGCATCGTGCACAAGAACCTCACTGCCAAGGAGCAGGCGGCCGAGGTCGCCAAGGTGAAGCGTTTCGAGTCCGGCGTGCTGCGCGACCCGATCACGGTCACGCCCGACATGAAGGTGCGCCAGGTGATCGCGCTTGCGCGCGAGCGCAAGATCTCCGGCCTGCCGGTGGTGAAGGACGGGCGGGTGGTCGGGATCGTCACCAACCGCGATACGCGATTCGAGACCAAGCTCGACCAGCCGGTCTCGCGCATCATGACGCCGCAGTCGCGGCTGATCACGGTGCGGGAGGGCGCCAGCCTGGAGGAGGCAAAGGTCCTGATGCACAAGCATCGCCTTGAGCGCGTGCTGGTCGTCGACAAGGACATGCGCTTGCGCGGGCTAGTCACGGTGAAGGACTTCCTCAAGGCGACCGAGCACCCGCACGCGGCAAAGGACCAGCACGGCAAGCTGCGCGTGGGTGCGGCAGTAGGCGTCGCGCGCGGCACCGAGGAGCGCATCGAGCGGCTGGCGGAGGCGGGCGTCGATCTGATGGTGGTCGATACGGCGCACGGCCATGCCCAGGGCGTGCTTGACCGCGTCAAGTGGGTCAAGAAGCACTATCCGAAACTCGAGCTGGTCGGCGGCAATGTCGCCACCGGCGAGGGCGCGAAGGCGCTGCTCAAGGCGGGCGCCGACGGCGTGAAGGTCGGCATCGGGCCGGGCTCGATCTGCACCACCCGCGTGGTCGCGGGGGTCGGCGTGCCGCAGATCACGGCAATCATGAGCGTTGTTCAGGCGCTCAAGGGAAGCGCAGTGCCGTGCATCGCCGATGGCGGAGTGCGCTATTCCGGCGACGTGGCCAAGGCGCTCGCGGCGGGCGCGTCCTGCGTGATGCTGGGCTCGATGTTCGCCGGTACCGACGAATCGCCCGGCGAACTCGAGCTCTACCAGGGGCGCTCCTACAAGGCCTACCGCGGCATGGGCTCGCTCGGCGCGATGAAAAAGGGCGCGGCGGACCGCTATTTCCAGGATCCCGAGATGAACGTCGACAAGCTGGTGCCCGAGGGGGTCGAAGGCCGGGTGCCGTATAAGGGCAGCGTGGTGTGGGTGATCCAGCAGATCATCGGCGGCCTGCGCGCAAGCATGGGCTACACCGGCTGCGCCTCGATCGAAGATGCGCACGCTCGCGCCGAGTTCATCGAGATCACGTCGGCCGGCATGCGCGAGTCGCATGTGCACGACGTGCAGATCGTCAAGGAAGCGCCGAACTACCGGGTGGAATAGGCCAAGGGGACTCCGACAAAACGTCTCCGCCCCCCTGGAACCCCCCCGCTGGGCCCATGCACGACAAGATCCTGATCCTCGATTTCGGCGCCCAGTACACCCAGTTGATCGCGCGCCGCGTGCGCGAGGCGAAGGTGTATTGCGAGATCCATCCCTGCGACGTCTCAGACGAAATCGTGCGCGGGTTCGGCGCCAAGGGGGTGATCCTCTCCGGCAGCCACCTGTCGGCCTATGACGCTGCCACCGAGAAGGCCCCGCAGGCGGTCTTCGAGCTCGGCGTGCCGGTGCTCGGGATCTGCTACGGCATGCAGACGATGGCGGCACAGCTGGGCGGCAAGGTGGAAGCTGGGAAGGTGCGCGAATTCGGCTACGCCGAGGTGCGCGCGCGCGGGCATACGAAACTGCTCGACGGCATCCAGGATTTCGCCACCCCCGAGGGGCACGGCATGCTCAAGGTGTGGATGAGCCACGGCGACAAGGTCGTCGTCATGCCGCCGGGGTTCAAGCTGATGGCCTCGAACGAAGCCTGCCCGGTCGCGGGGATGGCCGACGAGGCGCGCCGATTCTACGCCGTCCAGTTCCACCCTGAAGTCACGCACACCCGGCAGGGGAAGGCGCTGCTCGCGCGCTTCGTGCACCGCATCTGCGGTTGCGGTGCCGACTGGAACATGCCCGACTATGTTGCGGAGGCGGTGGAGCGCATCCGCACCCAGGTGGGCAGGGACGAAGTGATCCTCGGCCTGTCGGGCGGCGTGGATTCGTCGGTCGCGGCGGCGCTGATCCACAAGGCGATCGGCGGGCAGTTGACCTGCGTGTTCGTGGATCACGGACTGCTGCGCCTGAACGAAGCGGAGCAGGTGATGGACACCTTCGCGCGCCATCTCGGCGTGAAGGTGATTCATGTCGATGCTTCAGCGGAGTTCATGGGCAAACTGGCAGGTGTTGGCGATCCGGAGAAGAAACGCAAGATCATCGGCGGCGAGTTCGTCGAAGTGTTCCAGCGCGAGGCGGCGAAGATCAGCAACGCGAAGTGGCTGGCGCAGGGCACCATCTACCCGGACGTGATCGAATCGGCCGGCGCGAAGACCGGCAAGGCGACCAGCATCAAGTCGCACCACAACGTCGGCGGTCTTCCCGAGACGCTGCACCTCAAGCTGCTCGAGCCGCTGCGCGAGTTGTTCAAGGACGAGGTGCGCGAGCTGGGCCTCGCGCTCGGCCTGCCGCGCGAGATGGTCTTCCGGCATCCGTTTCCGGGTCCCGGGCTCGGCGTGCGGATCCTGGGTGAAGTCAAACGCGAATACGCGGACTTGTTGCGCCGGGCGGACGCGATCTTCATCGACGAGCTGCGTGCTGCCGGCTGGTATGACAAGACCGCGCAGGCTTTCGCCGTGTTCCTGCCGGTAAGGTCGGTCGGTGTGATGGGTGACCTGCGTACCTACGAGAACGTGGTGGCTCTGCGCGCAGTGCAGACCACGGATTTCATGACCGCGGACTGGGCGCCGCTGCCGCACGAGCTGCTGGCGCGGGTGTCGAGCCGCATCATCAACGAGGTGCGCGGCATCAACCGCGTGACCTACGATATCTCGTCCAAGCCGCCGGCGACGATCGAGTGGGAGTGAGTAGAGCGCCTAACAAAATAAGCCCTGCCAATAGCCACGACATTGAGGTTCGACAGTCCTCGCCGAATGCCCGGCCTTGGTGGAGTTTGCGGAGACCGGACCGGTCTTCGTCGTCGGAAAGGTGCGCTCGATCGAGGCGAACATGCAACTCATCGTGAAACTGAATGCCGATGGCGACACCCTGCAGGAGGCCGCCTCCCAGACGCGCAACCTCCTGGAGCACGTACGCAATACCGGCACCAACATTCGCGATCTGATGGCCTCGCGGTTTTCCTGATGCCGCATGCATGGGAAACCAAGCAGCAGAGCGGGGGCTGATCGTGGAACTCGATAATCTGAAGGTTCGCTTACGACAATATCTGAGTGTCGGTCTGGTCACTGTCATTGGTTCGAGCATATCGTGCGCGGTGGGCCTGACCGGCATGCAGGCGTTGGCGGATCACCTGTGGGATAGTGGGCCCGGTCTCAGCGCCGACGATCATGCCAGTTGGGCCATCGGCCAGCGTCTCGATGGGCAGACCACCGAAGCGGCGCATTGTGACAAAAAAGATCAATAAACTGCAAGGTAAAGGTAGTTCGCGTTCAAATACTAATGCGGTGGCAAGACTTGCACGCTCCCGCACCATGGCCGCACCCAAGGCGGGAACGCTTGGCCAGTTAGTGCCGGAGCTTTATCTGCACCAAGATGATCCGCGTGCTGTGCCGAGCGACATCGCCGAGAACCCGCGCCGCGAGCAACGCTTGACCGGCATCATCGCATCGGTGATGGAGCCGATCATCGCCCTTGATGAGCGACATCAAATCACGCTTGTCAATCCCGCGGTCGAGCAAATGTTCGGCTACGGCGAAGCGGAGCTGCTGGGTAAGCCGATCTCTATGCTGATTCCCGAGCGCTATCACGAGGCGTACGACGCGCATATCCGCAACTTTGCGCGCACCAAGGTCACCAATTGCGGCATGGGTGGTTTTGGCCAGATCGTGGGGCGGCGGGCCGACGGCCGGGAATTTCTGATCGACGCCTCGATTGTGCAGTCGGAGCAGACGGGGGAGCGGCTGTTCACCGTGGTCCTGCGCGACGTAACGCAGCGGATCGAGGCGGAGAAAGCGTTGCAGAAGAACTACGAACTGCTCGATCGGATCTTCGAGACAACGCATTTCTGCATCGTTTATCTGGACCGGGATTTCAATGTTGTGCGGGTGAACAAGGCCTATGCGAAAGTATCCGGCTATCCGCCCGCGTTTTTCGTAGGCAAGAACCACTTTGACCTGTATCCGGGTGAAGAAGTCGAAGCCATCTTTCGCAATGTGGTGGCTACCGGCCAGCCATTTACGATCTATGCGAATCCGTTTCAGTCTCCCGACCATCCCGAATGGGGCGAGACCTACTGGGACTGGACTTTGCATCCCCTGCGGGGTGCGAACGGCGCCGTTGACGGGCTGCTGTTAGCGCTATTGGATGTCACCAAGCGCACGCGGACCGCGCAGGAACTGGAGCGCAAGACGAAGCTGGCGCAATTGCTGGAATCCCTTGCTCACGCGATAAATGAGGCGAAAACCCCAGAGGATGCGATGAAGATCTGTTTGTCGCGCCTCTGTGATTTCGGCAATTGGACTGTGGTCCGCAAAAATTCGCGCCGCGGATTTTCGACTATTTGAGCGACTGCTGGCGGGCACGGAACCTGGCATGATGCGCGCATGTTGGACTTGGCGCGAGCAATCTTCGGGTTACTCTCGGACGTCTTGAGGCTGGGCATTCTGTTCTTGCGTCCGTCCGCGGCAATTCGTGCCGAGAACCTCGTCCTTCGCAGACAACTTGCCCTGTATATCGAGCGGAATATCAAGCCTCGACGTGTGGATCACCGGACTCGAGTCAGCCTCACGGTGTTCTCCAGACTATTCAATTGGCGCGATTCGATAGTGATGGTGCGCCCATCGACCATCGTGCGCTGGCACCGACTGGGTTGGCGGATCTTCTGGCGCTGGAAGTGCAGGGCGGGGCGGCCCGCGATTCCGCCAGAGCTACGGGCCCTGATTCGCCGCATAGCCAGCGAGAACCCACTCTGGGGTGAGGAACGGATCGCCAATGAGCTGTTGGTGAAGCTCGGCATTCGGGTCTCGCCGCGAACGGTGAGGAAATACATGCCCACCAGTCCGCCGGGCATGCCTCGTGGTGATCAGCGCTGGTCGACCTTCTTGAAGAATCATGCGAAGGGTATTCTCGCGTGCGATTTCTTCGTCGCGGTTACTGCGACGTTCCGGATGTTGTATGTCTTCGTGGTGATCGAGCACCGGCGGCGCCGGCTGGCGCATGTGAACGTGACCGCGCACCCGAGCGCGGACTGGACGCTACAGCAGTTGCGGGAGGTGATCGGTGAAGATGGCAACCACAAGCATCTGATCCACGATCGGGATCGCATCTTCTCGAAACACCTGGACGATTCGATCAAAGCGCTGGGGCTGGAGGTGCTGCGATCGCCGGTAGCCAGTCCGAAAGCAAATTCGATTTGCGAGCGCGTGATCGGGACGATTCGGCGGGAATGCCTCGATTGGGTCATTCCGATGTCTGAGGCGCATCTTCGCGCGATTCTGAAAGAGTGGACTGCCCATTACAACAGAGGACGCTGTCACAGCATGCTCGGTCCTGGCGTTCCGGATCCTCCGCAGGAAACCGTGGCGATCCCGAAATTGGAATCCCGACATCGATTGGCGGTGGGTGCGCTCGTGCTGGCCAAGTCGGTGCTCGGAGGCTTGCATCACGGGTATTCGCTCGTAACGGCACCGGCAGGCGGCTAATCGGTCACGACGAAACTGCAGAGAAACAGGCGCCGCTCGATTATTTGCGGACTACACGATGCTGAGCCGCCAGTCGTCGGCCAGACCCGCTACTTTCGCATTGGCGAGATCGCGCTCGACGATGGCGAATAGCGCCGCGATCTCTTCCGGGCTGCTCTTGTGCTCGACGAGCCAGCTATTTCTTTGCCAGTCGCGCAAGCTCACGCTCGTCTCCAAACAGGAAGATCTTCTCGCCCTTCAGCACGCTGCGCAGAAAATGGTGCTTGGCGGCGAGTTTGGCGCGAAAATCCGCGGGCGAATAGACCGAAGGGTTGACTTCGCGCCCGATGGATTTCTGCGCCCCTGCGAGCGCCTCGGATGTCTCTGCAAATGAAACCTCACCGATCACCATGACATCGACGTCGCTTGCGCGACGTTCCTGGCCCTTGGCCACCGAGCCATAGATGAATGCCGCTTGAATGCGCTCAGCCAGCGGTGCGAGCGCGGCCCGGAGGGCGCCGGCGACGCCCGCCGTCTTCACGACCAGGCCGCGCAGTTCTGAATAGATCGGCGACTCCGCGTTTGCCTGGAAGTACACTTGCCGGCCGCGCACGGTGCGCCGCACGATTCCCGCGCGAGCGAGGAATTCGAGTTCTCGCTGCACGGTCCCGCGACCGAGCGCCGCAAGCTGGATCAGGCTCTCCTGCAGGTGCGCCTCGTCAGCGCGGGTGTACAGAAGCGAGAGCAGCGCCTGACGCGTCTTGCCGAAAAGGGACGGCACGCCGGCAGAGGAGATGTTTTGGCTACCCACCATAGGTAGCAGAATACCCTTGATGGGTAGGTCAGTCAACATTGCGGACGGCCGCAGGGGACCGTTGGGCCGGTGGGTACGGCGCCAAGTCATCAACCCGCAGCGCGGGATTCCGCATACCCCCATGCTCCAGTTTCAACGCTGAATTCCCGACACGGAAATGAAGAGGCCCCGCAGTGCGGGGCCTTTTCTCATTTCTCTTTCCTGCGTCGCGCCGTCCTTTTGGCAGGGCGGCGGATCGGGGCTTGCCAGGTGTGGCGCTCAGGCGGCTTTACTTGCCTTGGCTGCAAACCCTTTCACCGTTTCGGTCGCGACGTCGACGTTCGCTTCCGCGATCCCGGTCGCCTGCTTCGTGGCCTTGGTGAAGTTGTCATAGGCCGAGTTGCCGGCCGCGAGCATCTGCCTGACCGCATTCACCGCGACATCGGAGCCCGCCGGGGCGTTCTTTGCCGCCTTGTCGAGCAGGGACACAAAGTTCTCTTTCAACTCGGAGACGCGCTGCTCGGCGGCCTTGGAGAACTCATTGCTGGCTTCCGTCGCGACTGCGTACACGCTCTTCGAGTAGGCGATTGCGTTCTCGATCGCGGGCTGGGCGAGGGTGCTCTGCAGGCTTACATACTCCTGCACGTCCTTCGCGCCGGCCAGCGCGCGGGCGTTGGCGATCGTAGTCTCGAACGCTGCCTGGATGGCCTTGGCGTTGAGGTTTGCGAGCTTCTCGAACGCGGCGAACTGGGTGGTGGCGAGCGAAAGAATCGCTTCGATACTGGTTTTGTTCGCGGTCTGGAATTGTTCCGGTGTGACGTACATTTGGCTTCTCCTCAAGAAGGTTGATGTGTGCTTCTGTATTCGGTTGGGTGCAAATGCTGCACCGCAGCAATTCATATTCTAAGCTTACTTGGACAAAAGTCAAACAGTTTGTGCAATGCACCATAAGTCACTGATGTATTGCACGAACCACCAGAGACCCCCCTTATTGCATCCCCGCCGGCCTTTGAACCGGCTCCTTCTGGAGGTCGGCGGAGCCCCCAAGTCCTGGTCCCGAAGCTGGGGACAGTGAACGAGGGCGCCAAGTGACCGACAAGCCAACGAGCACCTGCCGCGTCCGGCGTTGGCGGGTAGGGCCGTTGGATTCGGTTTCTCTGAAACATCCACGTCGTCCGCGAACCATTCATCATCGACGATTCGTCCATTCTCAACGGCATGCTTGTACACAGGGAGTTTTCGAAATGCTTTGAGATCAGGAAAAATTGACAAGAACTCGGGGGACTTATACGGTGGTAAATCCCAGGTTTGCTTCGCCCAATCGGCGGACTCGATGTCTGCGTCGGGAGATACACCCGCAGCGGAGAACGAACCCCAGACCGACCTCAACGCAATTCGTAGTGGCGGAAGCTTTGGAAAGAACAGTGCTCAGAACTGGATTAGCTCCCCAACCCGGTCAAAAGTGGGCACTCCTGGTTGATACGGGTGGCGTTGGTTTAAAGTCTGAAATCAGCGGCGCGTGGACTGCCACGAAGCGGACGTCCATGTGTCGCAGATCGACGCTTTGTAGACAATCGGCATTGTGCTCATCGACCGTGCGCTCCCGCCACGATTGCAGTCACTCAAGCGTTCGAATCATAAAACCGAACCAAATTACAACCTGCCTGTTTGGCTTGATACATTGCCATGTCAGCCCACCTGAGAATGTCGTCCTGGCTGGCGCCCTGCTTGCCAAATAAGCCCACACCGATGCTCGCCGTGCACCGATGCACGACTGTGGTTGTAGCTTTTCCCGCATGCTGAAGGGTGAGCGCATAAGGTCTAGCCAGCGCGGCGCGGATCTTTTCGGCGATGATGCCCGCTTGTGCGGTGGACTCTGATTTATCCGCATCCAGCTCACTGATCACGACCACAAACTCATCGCCGCCGAAGCGCGCCACTGTATCCATCTCGCGCACACAACTTTTCAGCCGATCCGCCGCCTCGATCAGCAGCAAATCGCCGATTTCATGCCCGTGTGTGTCGTTGAGCAGCTTGAAGCTGTCCAGATCAACGAACATCAGCGCGCCATAGCAACCGCTGCGCTTGCCGGCAGCCATGCTCTGGCGCAGGCGGTCGTCGAGCAGACGACGATTTGGCAGTTTAGTGAGCGCGTCATAGAACGCCAGTTGACGCACCTGCTCCTCCATCTGCTTGCGCTCGGTGATATCCGAAATGATTCCACCGATGCGGACCACCTTGCCCGATCCGTCCCGAACCAGCGTCTTGCGGTCAAACACCCAGCGGACTTCGCCATTACGCCGGGCGATCCGATACTCCAACTCCGAGCTACCGTGCACGAGAAGGTCACGCGCGGAGGCATCAGCCAAGGCACGGTCCTCCGGATGAGTAAGCTGCTTCCACAGATCACGGTTCTCCCTGATCTCGGCAAACGACATGCCAAAGAGCCGTTCAAAGGCGTGATTGGCATACAGGAGATCGCTCCCGTCAGCGGAAGCGGACCACACGCCTTCGCTCACGGAACTGAGCAAGGTATTGAAGCGTTCGTCGCTTTCTTTTAATGCTGCTTCCCGCTGCGCCAAGGTTTTCAGCAGGCGGTTGAAGCCACCGATGAGTTCGCCGATTTCGTCCTGCCTGGCGACAGGCAAGGGCTGTGGGAGCTGGGCTGAAGCGGCCAGGGCGGTTAGCGTTTTCACGGTGGCAGACAACGGTGTGAGTTGGCGTCTTAACATCCACCAGGTCAGACCACCCGCGAGCAGCGTAAGGAAGATCGTGCTTACCACGATGCGTCGCACCATATCGCGGATCGGGGAAAAGGCCTCTTCCGTCGGCAGCGCAGCGACCACGAACCAATCCGCCACGGGAATGCGCTCGGCCACGGATAGGTTTTCCACACCAAGGGAGCTCAAGGCAACTTCCGCTCCATAGAAGCCCTGCATGCGCTTGTCAAACAACAGGTTCGTTCCAGGAGCGGGGACCGGCTGCATCACACGGGTCTTGTCGGTGGCGGCGACAAATAGGTTGTGCTTGTGGTCGACGACCAGATAGCCGCCACTCTTGCCGTAGCGGTGTGCCCCGATACTATCCATGAAATTGGGTAGGGCCAGATTTATCACCCCAACCAAAGCGCCAATCACCTTGCCCTGGGCGTCGCGGATCGGCGCGGCGATGTTAAATTGGGGTTGCTTCAATTTTCGCCCTAGCATCGGACCGCTGATGGCGGCTCTTCCTTCTGTCAGCGCGATATGGTCGGCTTCATTGTCAGCATAGTTCAGTCCCCTGCGGCCTGCGTCGGCAGGTACGGCAGCAACGGCAGTGCCGTCGAGCGACAATACTAGAACTCCCGCACTGAAATAGTCCTGAAAAACTGGGCGTAGTTCAAGCATTCGCTGAAGGGCGGCCGGATTGTTCAGCATTGGTAGGTCAATAGAGCTCGCAACTATTTCCAGTGCGTGAATCCGTTCTTCCAATTCCTGGTTGATTCCGGCAGCCACAAAAGACACCGTCGAGATCTGCTGGTCGCCCAACACGCGTTGCATATCGTCGCGCAGGGTCCGGCTGACGAAGATCGCCAGCGACCAGATGCTGATCAAGAATATGGCCAGCGTGAAAAGGGTCACCCGGGTCTTGAGCGATTCCCAGTGCAAGATATTCAGGTTCATGCGGATTTTCACAGTCTATGACCTTACCCTATCGGCACCGATGCTGCTCCCTCGATCGCTCACTGTGCAAGGATGTTCAATGCGGACTGCGAGCGTAACCAAGGTCGTGTCGCGTGACGTGGTGTACGAGTCGTGGATCTCGTAAGGCCAGGTTGTCTGCTCAGCTCATCACGGCGGAGAGCTTCGCGGGTTGATTGTCGCCCAGCGCTTGCAAGCCTTCAAGCTGCAGGTAACGGCGCTGCAATTGCCACTCATCGTTCTGCTCGAGCAGCAGCGCTCCGACGAGTCGTACGATGGCCGCTTCGTTCGCGAAGATGCCGACGACGTCGGTGCGACGCTTGATCTCGGCGTTGAGCCGTTCCAGGGGATTGGTCGAATGGATCTGCAGGCGGTGCGCCTTGGGGAAGGTCATGTGCGCCAGGACGTCGGCCTCGGCCTTATCCATGAGCTTGCTGATCTTCGGGAAGCGCTCCCGGAGTTGATCGGCGACCGTACGCCACTGTTCACGCGCATCGGCTTCGCTTTCCTGGGCGAAGACGGTGCGGATGAGGGCGGCGACCATCTGGCGTTGACCTTTCGGGACGTGGGCGAGCGCGTTGCGCATGAAGTGCACGCGGCAGCGCTGAGCGGTCGCCTTCAGAACCTTGCTGACCGCGGCCTTCAAGCCCGCGTGGGCGTCGGCGATCACCAGCTTCACTCCGCGCAAGCCTCGGCGCATCAGCGAGCGCAGGAAGCTCGTGTAGAAGGGCTCGGCCTCGGAAGCCCCGACGCTCATGCCCAGCACCTCGCGCTGTCCGTCGGTGTTTACCGCGACGGCGATGATCACGGCCACCGAGACGATCCGCCCGGCCTCGCGGGTCTTGACGTAGGTCGCATCGATCCACAGGTAGGGCCAGTCGCCCTCGATCGGACGGGTCAGGAACGCCCCGACCCGCTCATCGATCTCGGCGCACAGCCGCGAGACCTGGCTCTTGCTGATCCCGCTCATGCCCATGGCCTTCACCAGCTCGTCGACTGAGCGCGTCGAGACGCCTTGGACGTAGGCCTCCTGAATGACCGCCGCGAGCGCCTTCTCAGCCGTTCTACGCGGCTCCAGGAACCCCGGGAAGTAGCTCCCTTGGCGAAGCCTTGGAATCTTAAGCCCAACGCTACCGGCGCGCGTTTCCCAGGCACGTTCGCGGTAGCCATTGCGGCTGTTGGTGCGCTCCGCGCTTCTCTCGCCGTACGCGGCCGCGCACAGGCCCTCGACGTCCATTTCCATCATGCGCTGCGCGACGAACGGGATCATTTCGCGCAGCAGGTCCGCGTCGGCCCCCTTCTCAGCGAGCTCGCTCAGTGCCATGCTTGCCTTGGTCATCGTGTGTTTCTCCTCGATTCAGGTTGGTGGGTCGCACCTCAACCTTACCGAAGAACCACGATGGCCCCTTTTTCGGGCCGCCGCCGGGATCAGCGCTTCGCTTCGCCTACGGCTCCGCTACGCGCCGATCCCGGCCAACCTTCGTACACCACGCCCGGGGACGCAAACTCATCGTCGAACGGGGGTTCAACGCTGCTCGTAGTTCGTACCGCGGCAGTGGCTGAATGCGTGATGCGCCCACCGGGTGTCCACGTGTAAAGCTCGCGGGCAGATTCGTGCCAGCATATCGCGACGGCCTCGGCCGGCACGATTTCTGCGCCAGCCCTTTGCCCGCATTCCCGCGGCAATCGGTCTGCGCCAATCGTCTGAACCAGCCGCGTCGTTACTACCGGCTTGCCGGTAGTGACGACGCGCGTGAGCCCGCGACAATATTGGTTTTGGCGCAGTTTTCCCAGTGACGGACCTCTCAAAACAAAGTGATGACCTCAAACCAGGCGCATCCGACGGCCCGCCGAGAAGCGTGCAGCGCGGCTGATCGGTCGTCACGCGCTTCTCGGATGCGGCACGAATTCCACCATCGGGCTGCAAAGAGACTGCAAGTTCACCGCACTCTGGCTGCACTTCGACTTCAACTTCGGAGTCATCCGATCGGATACGTTTGCTCGATAACCCTCGCCGGCGCAGCCGAAGAGATTCTCGGAAAGCTGCTCGAGTCCCAAGGGAAAGAACATTCACTTGGCAGCTTTATCAGAGCGTGCGTATCGACCCGGAAAGTTGTCTTCAATGATGACTGGCCTCAAGGTAACTTTGTTGAGATAGCGAACGCCTTTCGCAACGGTCTAAAGCATTTCGACGGAGGTCATCCGATGACCATACCGCGGGAAGCGGCCGTCGAAATGCTTGATCGAGCTGTCGCCAATTTCTGGTCCCTCACCACGCAGGAAACGCCCAACATGCGCCGCTTCATGGAAGCGACACATGGTATTTAGGCGCCAATCGAGCGCCAGTAGGATGACGGTTGGCGAGTGTCGCTTGTTTCACGGCGCACGCGAGTGTGGCGCGGCCGACTACGACTTCAGCAGCTGGCGCTTGGCTGGCAGACGGTCTGGAGCCAGTTTGCGTGTTCGTCGTAGAACGCGCGGACGAGCTTGATCAGGTTCCTGTTCTGCTGCTTCAGCTCGATTGCCTTTGTACACCATTCGGCAAGGGACTCTTCCAACTCCTCGCACGTCGGTTTCGCGCGGCAAGTGTTCCCGGGTGTTGATGACCATATTGCGCACTATGCACTCAAGATCATGGCATTGCGTCCTGCGGCTTTGGCCTGGTACAACGCCAGATCCGCGCGGTGCATCAGCTGCTCGATGGTTTCGCCGTTGCGGTGACTGGCGATGCCGGCCGACAGGGTGACCGACAATTCCGGCGCGATCGAGGACCAGTTTGCCGCCGCAACGGCAGCGCGGATCCGCTCCATCGCCTCTAGTGCGAGCGCGTCGGGAACGCCGACTAGAATTATCAGAAACTCCTCTCCGCCATAGCGTCCGAATACATCCGTTGTCCGCATCGTGTCATGCACCGTGGCGGCAAGTGCACGCAGCACCTCGTCGCCCGCGCCGTGGCCGTAGGTGTCGTTGACTCGCTTGAAGTGATCGAGGTCGATCATCGCGATGCTGAACGGCGCTCCGCTGCGCTCGGCGCGGCTGCGCTCGCGCTCCAGTGCCGCCATGAGCGAGCGGCGGTTGAAGGCGCCGGTCAACTCGTCACGGCTCGCGAGCTGCTCCACCTGCTCGAGCGAGGCAGTAAGCTTGCGCCCGGTGTCGGCCAATCGCGCCCGCATCTCGTTCGCGTTCACGCTGAGCAGCAGGCAGCGACCCAGAATCAGCGAGAAATAGAGCCACACCAAGGTCAACTCGAAATCGCTGGAAGTGGGAACGCCGATTCGTCCGTGGACCGCGTAGAACACGGTGGCGGTCCCGGCGATGCCGAGCGACCAGACCGCCAACGAGTCGCGCAGCGACAACCAGATCATGCCGAAACTGAACACCGTAAACAGGTTGGCGAGAAACGGGAACGCGACCTGCGGC
>JADGRQ010000073.1 GCA_017880775.1 Burkholderiales bacterium
AAATAGGTCATCCGCCGCCACTTCCCGGTCCGCCGCCAATTCCTCAATCCTCATCAACGGCATTGCCTGCACCAGCCGCTTCCACGTCTGGGGAAAAAGAACCCGCGCCGAAAGGCTACACCGGGGCATATGCGCCAGCCGGCACGCCGCCAACCCCTTACTCCACAGGCCCATTACCGCAGTCCAGTGGAGGTCCGGGGCTGAGCACAGTTGCTCCAGATGGAGTTTCCACACGAACGGTCAAAGCCGTGCCTTGCGGAGCAGTCGCGCGGGAAACCGATGGATTCACCACCTGTGTTGGAATCATGGACCAAGGTTCAAGTCCAAGTCCAAGAATGCAGCGGTTACATCGAAGCAGACGGTGATTTACCGGTATCCTCTCAGGCGTGACGAAGTGGCGTTCGTCGAGGAAGCACTGCCGTCCTGCATCGCCATTCAGATCCTGTTGGGTCAGGTCCTTCGACCTAACCCAACGCTCCTCGTCGTTTTGTTTTCCGATCAGTTGGGACAATGTCACGGCGCGCCAGCGAACTGCTTAAAACGCATAGTACTGAAAAATCAC
The DNA here is from genome assembly GCA_017880775.1 of Burkholderiales bacterium. Lineage (GTDB taxonomy): Bacteria > Pseudomonadota > Gammaproteobacteria > Burkholderiales > SG8-39 > JADGRQ01. Next base: position 563 of record JADGRQ010000073.1, read on the forward strand.
CCAGCGTTATGGTTTACGAATTAGCGGACGCGATCGATCGTCAAACGCCCAAGGCGGCGTCATCGCGCTTGAATTCAACGAAGAGCCTGCGATCGGCTTCTATACCAGCGAAGTGCGAAAGTACTTCGAATCGAAATTCGCGCGCATCTTCCGGGGTCGGGTGATCATCTCGCGCGACAATCTGCGTTCGCAACCAGCGCCGACAACGAGCCGCGTCGTTGCGACGGGACCTGCGCTCTGAGCGATCTTCCAGCGAAGGCCTGTACCGAACATCAGCCGGACGTGCCTTCTTCTCTCCGCTCAGCTACGAAGGCCGGGGGCCTCGTGGCCGGTGCGCGCGACGTATTCGGTGTAGCCGCCGCCATAGATGTGAATGCCCTCGGGCGTCAGTTCCAGCACCCGATTGGACAAAGCTGCCAGGAAGTGCCGGTCATGCGAGACGAACAGCATGGTGCCCTCGTACTGCGATAGCGCAGTGATGAGCATTTCCTTGGTGGCCATGTCCAGATGGTTCGTGGGCTCGTCCAGCACCAGGAAGTTTGGCGGGTCGAACAGCATCTTCGCCATCACCAGGCGCGCCTTCTCGCCGCCCGACAGCACCCGGCATTTCTTCTCCACATCGTCGCCGGAGAAGCCGAAGCAGCCGGCCAGCGCACGCAACGAACCCTGCCCGGCCTGCGGGAAAGAATCTTCCAGCGACTGGAACACGGTGCGTTCGCCGTCCAGCAGGTCCATGGCGTGCTGCGCGAAGTAACCCATCTTGACGCTGCCGCCGATCGCCACCGTGCCGTCGTCCGGCTCCGTCGATCCCGCCACCAGTTTCAGCAGTGTGGACTTGCCGGCGCCATTGATACCCATGACGCACCAGCGCTCCCGGCGGCGCACCTGGAAGTCGAGGCCTTCGTAGATGCGTCTGATGCCATAGCCTTTGTGCACCTGCTTGAGACTCACCACGTCCTCGCCGGAGCGCGGCGCCGGCAGGAAATCGAATTGCACGGTCTGGCGCCGCCGTGGCGGCTCGACCCGCTCGATCTTCTCCAGCTTCTTGACCCGGCTCTGCACCTGCGCGGCATGCGAGGCGCGCGCCTTGAAGCGCTCGATGAAGTTGATTTCCTTGGCCAGCATCGCTTGCTGACGCTCGAATTGGGCCTGCTGCTGCTTCTCGCTCAGCGCGCGCTGCTGCTCATAGAATTCATAATTGCCGGAATAGGTCGTCAGTTGACCGCCATCGATCTCGACCACTTTGGTAATGATGCGGTTCATGAACTCGCGGTCATGCGAGGTCATGAACAACGCGCCCTCATAGCCTTTGAGAAACTGCTCCAGCCAGATCAGGCTTTCGAGGTCGAGATGGTTGCTCGGCTCGTCCAGCAGCATGGCATCCGGACGCATCAAAAGAATTCGTGCCAGCGCCACGCGCATTTTCCAGCCGCCCGACAGCGCGCCGACGTCGCCGTCCATCATCTCCTCGCTGAAGCTGAGCCCCGCAAGGACTTCACGCGCCCGTCCCTCCAGCGCGTAGCCGTCGAGTTCCTCGAAGCGACCCTGCACCTCGCCGTAGCGCGCGATGATATCATCCATGTCATCGGCCCGATCAGGATCGCCCATGGCGGCCTCGAGCTCCTTCAGCTCCGCCGCCACGGCGCTGACAGGACCGGCACCGTCCATCACCTCGGACACTGCGCTGCGGCCTGACATCTCGCCGACGTCCTGGCTGAAATAGCCGATGGTGACGCCGCGATCGACAGCGACCTGACCCTCGTCGGGCAGTTCCTGGCCGGTGATCATGCGGAACAGCGTGGTCTTGCCGGCCCCGTTGGGGCCGACGAGACCGATCTTCTCGCCCTTCTGGAGCGCCGCGGAGGCCTCGATGAAGAGGATCTGATGACCATTCTGCTTGGAGATATTGTCGAGACGAATCATATGCCACACGCCGGGAAAGGGTTGCGGCCGCTCTTATGCCATGCCGCGCGCCTGCGGAAGAGCATTTTAGAGCGAAAGGCGATCCATTCGGGCACTCGTATCCGAGGGCTCGGTTGATGTCAGCCCGATGACGGTCTCACCGGCGTTGCTTCAATATCCGACGGTAAATCGCTGGCGCGAATGCGCGGGTTTTTCGATCTCATCGGCCAGCGCGATCGCATAATCCTCGAACGAGATGCTGCTGCCCCTGTCGTTGGTCAGCAACTGATCGCGGCCGAGACGGAATTTCCCGGTGCGCTCGCCGGGCACGAACATCGCCGAGGGCGAAAGGAAGGTCCAGTCCAGCACAGGTTCCTGGCGCAGCAGATCGAGGAAGACCCCGCCGGCCGCGGCCTCGGCCCTGTATATCGCCGGAAATTGCGGGGTATCGATCAGTTTCACGCCGGGAGCGACTTCAAGGCTGCCGGCTCCGCCCACCACCAAATAGCGGGGAACGCCGGCTTGATGCACGGCGGCAATCAGCTTGCGCGGATCACTGGCAGTAAAATGGACTGAGCTCACGACCGCGTCATGGCCCTTGATGGCCGCGGCTAGCCCGGCGACGTCACCCGCATCGGCCAGCAACGGAGTTACCCCAGACAGCGCCGGAAGCTTTTCCGGATGACGGGCGATGGCGGTGACGTGGTGGCCGCGGCGCGACAATTCGGCAAGGATGCGCGATCCGGCGTTGCCGGTGGCTCCAATCAAGGCGATTTTCATT
>JADGRQ010000074.1 GCA_017880775.1 Burkholderiales bacterium
CTCGGCGGCCTGGCGGCGGGCGATCGCGTCATCGTCGACAACCTGCTCAAATTGCGCCCGGGTGTGGCGGTGACCCCGTTGGCGCCGGGTCAGGGCAAGCCAGCCGAATCCGGCGCGGCTGCGGCCAAGTAGGGGCCGAAGCTCATGCTGTCGCATTTTTTCATCCGCCGGCCGATATTTGCCGGAGTCATCGCGATCATCATCACCATCGCCGGACTGGTGGCGTCGCAGGTGTTGCCGATCGCGCAGTATCCGGAAATCGCCCCGCCCACGGTCGCCATCACCGCCGCCTTTCCGGGGGCGAGCGCGGAGACGCTGGCGAAGACGGTGGCTGCGCCGATCGAGGAGCAGCTTTCCGGCGTCGAGAATCTGATCTATTTCGACTCGACCGCGTCGTCGAACGGGACGCTCAACATCACCGCCACCTTCGAGGTCGGCACCGACATCAACAACGCCACCATCCAGGTCAACAATCGCGTCCAGATCGCGCTGCCGCGGCTGCCGGAGGACGTGCGCCGGGGCGGTGTCGTGGTGCAAAAGCGCACCCGCGACATCCTGATGGTCGTTGCGGCGAGTTCCAACGACGCGCGTTACGACACGCTCTTTCTGAGCAATTTTCTCACCGTCAACGTGCTCGACATTCTCAAGCGCGTGCCCGGGGTGGCGGACGCCTCGATCTTCGGCGCGCGCGACTACTCGATGCGCGTGTGGCTGCGGCCGGACCGCATGGCGCAGCTGGGCGTCACCACCACCGACGTCGCCAACGCCATCCGCGTGCAGAACAATCAGTACGCCGCGGGCAAGATCGGCCAGGACCCGGCGACGGAAGGCCAGCCCCTGGTGTACTCGGTCACGGCCCGCGGCCGGCTGGTGGATCCGGGGGAATTCGGCAACATCATCCTGCGCGCGAGCGGGCCCGGCGGGATCCTGCGGATCAAGGACGTGGCCCGCCTCGAACTCGGCGCCCAGGCCTACGACCAGTTCACGACCGTAGACGGCAAGCCGACCATTGGAATCGCGATCTTCCTGCAGTCGGGCGCGAATGCGCTCAAGGTGGGCAATTCGGTGCGCGACACCATGGCTGAGCTGTCGAAAACGTTTCCGCAGGGCGTCAGCTACCTGTTTCCGTACGATACGACGCGCGTGGTCGACGCGTCGATCACGGAGGTAATCCATACGCTGTACATTGCGGCAGCGCTGGTGCTGATCGTCGTGTTCGCGTTCCTGCAGAGCTGGCGCGCCGCGCTGATCCCGTTCATCGCGGTGCCGGTATCGCTGATCGGCGCGTTCGCCGGCCTGTTCCTGTTCGGCTTTTCCATCAACACGCTGACCCTGTTCGCGATCGTGCTCGCCACCGGCATTGTGGTGGACGACGCCATCGTGGTGCTGGAGAACGTCGAGCGCCTGATGGCCGAGCGTGGCCTGACGCCGCGCGAGGCGGCGTTCGAGTCGATGCGCGAGGTGACCACGGCGATCATCGCCATCGAGCTGGTGTTGCTCGCGGTGTTCGTGCCAGTCGCTTTCTTAGGCGGTCTTGCCGGCCAGTTGTACAAGCAGTTTGCCGTTACCGTCGCCACCGCCGTCGTCATATCCGGGCTGATCGCGCTGACGCTGACCCCGGCCTTGTGCGCCATTCTGCTCAAACCCAGCCACGAAGAATCGCGGCTGTTCCGGCCGTTCAACGCGGCATTTGCCTGGATCACCGACGTATACGCCAGGGGCGTGCGCCTGGCGATTGCCCATGTCTGGTTTTCCTTGATCGCTTTCGCGCTGGTGATCGCGGCGTCCGCCGGACTGCTCAGGATAATCCCCGGCAGCCTGGTGCCGATAGAGGATGTGGGTTACTTCTACGGCGCGGTCGTGCTGCCGGACGGTGCTTCGCTCGGACGCACCGGCGCGGTGGGCGCTGCAATACAGAAGACCATGGTGCAACACCCGTCCGTCGATCACGTTTTCGTCGTGAACGGTTTCGACCTGATAGGCGGAGGCAACAAGACCAGCGCCGCAACCATGTTCATTACGCTCAAGCCCTGGGAGGATCGCCCCGAGTCCGCCGGAGATCTCGTCAAGTACATGTCGACGAAGGGGGCGGCCTACCGCGAAGGCCTGGTGTTCGCCTTCAACGCGCCGCCGATCCGCGGCCTCGGCACCGCGGGCGGCTTCGAGGCGTATATCCAGAATCGCGCGGACGCGGACCCCAAGAAACTGGAGAGTGTCGTGCAGCAGTTTGTCGGCGAACTGCGCAAGCGCCAGGAACTGGCCGGCATCAACACCTTCTACCGCCCGAGCGTGCCACAGCTGTTCGTGGAAGTCGATCGCGAGCAGGCCCTCGCGCTGGGGGTTCCGGTGAGCGATGTGTTCGATGCCTTGCAAAGCACGATGGGCGCGCTGTACGTCAACGATTTCAACAAATTCGGCCGCACCTACCGGGTGCAAATCCAGGCCGATGCGGCTTACCGCTCGCGCCCCGAAGACTTAGGCAGCGTGTATGTGCGCTCGGCCACCGGCGACATGGTGCCGGTGAAGGCGCTGATCCGCACTAAGGGGATCGTCGGTCCCGACCAGCTCGATCGTTTCAACGGCTTCCTCGCCGCGAAGGTTCTGGGCGGTTCCGCGCCGGGAGTCAGTTCCGGCCAGGCTATCGCAGTGGTGGAGGAAGTCGCGGCCAAGGTTCTGCCGCAGGGTTACTACCTCGCATGGACCGGACAGGCGTTCCAGGAAAAGCGTACCGGCCAGGCTTCGACGATCGCATTCATCTTCGCCTTGGTCATGGTGTTCCTCATCCTCGCGGCGAATTACGAGCGCTGGTCGCTGCCGGTCGCAGTGCTGCTGGCGGTGCCGTTCGCGGTGCTCGGCGCGCTGCTCGCAGTACTCGCGCTCGGCATGAGCAACGACATCTATTTCCAGATCGGACTGGTCACGCTGATCGGATTGGCGGCGAAGAACGCGATCCTGATCGTGGAGTTCGCCGTGCAGAACGTGGATGCCGGCATGGATGTGGCCAGCGCCGCCATAGCGGCGGCGCGCCAGCGCTTCCGGCCGATCGTGATGACTTCGCTCGCCTTCATGTTCGGGGTCCTGCCGCTTGCGCTCGCTACCGGAGCAGGCGCGGCGGCGCGCCGCTCGATGGGCACGGGCGTGTTCGGCGGCATGCTGCTCGCAACGTTCGTCGCCACC
>JADGRQ010000075.1 GCA_017880775.1 Burkholderiales bacterium
AGGAAGAACAGCACCGCGGCGCACAGCGCATGCACCAGCCGCTCGAGTGCCCGCAACACCGGCGCCGGGAGCATGTGGTCGATGAAATCCATGGTGACATGCTCGTCGGCGTGCGACACCAGCGGCAGGCCGGCGAAGATCAGCACCAGCAGCATCAGCTCGGTGGCTTCGAAAGCGCCGCGCAGCGGGAAGTTGAACAGGTACCTCGCGACGACGTCGGCAAACGTGATCAGCATGAGAACGAACAGGATCGCGGAAGCGGCGACGCCGAGCGCCGCGTCGATGCGTTTTTCCCACTTCGCTTCGAATCCGTCCATGCAGGTGCGTATGCGGGATAAAAAAATGCCCGCCGGGGGCTCCGGCGAGCAGCCTTATCGCCCCGAACCGCTATTTGCCCGAGGCCACAGTCTTGAGTTCCGCGTGGAACTCCTTCAGCAGCGCCGCGCCGTCCATGTTGCGCTTTTCCTTCACTTCCTTGATCCAGTTGTCGATCACCGGTTGGGATTTCGCCTGGATGTCCTTGACGAGCGCCGGGCCGGGGACTTCGATCTGCACGCCGGCCTTCTTCATGCCCTCGTTGCCGAGGCGGTCGACGTTGTCCCATGACTTACCGGCACGGCGCGCCAGATACTCGCCGCTGAATTTCAGGATCGTGTCCTGATCCTGCTTGGCCAGTTTGTTCCATTTGTCTTCGTTCATGAAGAAGCCGAATGCCGAGCTGTAGAAGCCGCCCGGGAACAGCGTCGCGTACTTGATCAGGCTGTCGAGTTTGAACGAGACGATGGACTCCTGCGGGAAGAAAACGCCGTCGGCGATGCCCGAGCTGATCAGCTCGTAGGACTCGGGCGCCGGCTTGACGAACGCGGAAGCACCGAGCGCCTTGGCCATCGCGTCGGCAATGCCGCCGCCGGTGCGGATCTTCATGCCCTGCAGGTCGGCGAGGCTCTTGATCGGACGCTTGGTGTTGAACATCTGACCGGGGCCGTGGGTAAACACGGCAAGCAGCTTCACACCTTTGTATTCGCCCGCCTTGTCCAGGCTCTTCCAGTGAATGCGGCTGTAGGCGACGGAATTGATTTCGGCCGTGTCGCCCGCACCGGGCAGTTCCGCCAGCAGCGGCAGAATGTGGCGCGCCGGCGTGTAGCTCGCGGTGACGTAGGACACGTCGACCAGGCCGTCGCGCACCGCGTCGAAGGTCCCGGGGGGTGCGGCAGGAGCCTTGGGCAGCATCTGGAACTTCAGGCGGCCGCCCGATGCCTTCTCGACCTCGTCGCCGAATCCCTGCAGCACGACGCTCGTCAGGTGATGCGCCGGCGACACCCAGGAGGACATCGTTAGCGTGGTTTGCGCGACGGCCGCCTGCGCGGCGAACAGACCGGCACCGCCGAGCAGGGCAATTGCAAATCCGCGCTTGGTTTTCACGTTTTTCCCCTCCAGGATATTGTCCAGCGAACGGGCATTCTAGCGGAAACAACTATCAGCTATTCTGGCAGATCGTCGAGCGTGTTTTCGAGGTGCGCGCGTTCCGCCCAGCGTTGCACGTTCCAGGACTCCCCCGACACTTCGACCCAGTTGATCGCCCCGTTCGGAATCTCGAATTCGCGCGGCGCGGACAGCCCGAGCGCCGTGGCATGGCGGTAGAGCATCTCGAGCACGCCGCCGTGCGTGAACACGAGGATCGATTCGCCCGGGTGCCGGGCGGCGAGCGAGCGCACGCAGCCGAGCGCGCGCTGGTTGAACAGTCGCAGGCTCTCGCCGCCGCGAAAATCGTAGTCGAGTTCCTTGTTCCTGAAGCGCGCGTAGTCATCGGGGAAGCGCTCCCGCACTTCCCGGTAGGTATGCGTCTCGAACATCCCGTAATGCCGCTCGCGCAGCGCCGCATCGTACCGGATCGCGAGGCCCAGGCGCTGTGCCGCCGGCTCCGCAGTCTGGCGAACGCGCGTCAGGTCGCTCGAGTAGATTGCGGCGAACCGCTCGCCCGCAAGCGCGACGCCCACCGCGCTTGCCTGGGCCGCCCCGATCACGTTGAGCGGCACGTCGGTCTGGCCCTGCACGCGGCCTTCCGCGTTCCAGGCGGTCTCCCCGTGGCGCACCAGGCACAGACGGGTAGCCATCCTCATTTGGCCGCGCCGAGCGCCATGATGGCACCGACCACCATGAATGCGCCGAATATCTGCAGCGGCGCGACGCTCTGCCCGAGAATCAGCCACGCAAGGAACAGCACCGCGATCGGCTCGAAATTGAGCGCCACCGTGTTGCTCGCGGCACCGATGCGCGGCAGCAGCATGAATAGCGCGGTGAAGGCGGTGCCATAGAACAACGTCAGCAGCCCGAGCCCGAGCCAGCCCGTGCCGTCCATCGGAAACCGGAAATCTCCCGCGATCACGCCAGCGGCGCATGCAATCACGGCGACCACGCCCATGGTCACCAGCGTGCGCACCCGGCCGTCCACGCTGTTGAGCCAGCGTCCGTTCAGATAGAACACGTTCGCGAAAGAGACCGCGGCGCCGAGCGCATAACCGACGCCCGGGCCGATCTCTGCCCAGCGCCCGGCCATGTCGCCGCTCTTGCCCATCACATCGAGCGCGAGCGCAAGGCCCACCAGCGCGACCGGCATCGCGACCAGCGCGCGGCGCGACAGTCGCTCTCCACCGGCGACCCAGGAGATCAGCACGAACAGCAACGGAGCGGTATTGAACGCGAGCAGCGCCAGCGCCACGGGCATGCGCGCCACTGCCGAGTAGATGCAGTAGCTCTGCACGGCGATCAGCACGCCGATCACCGCCGCGCGCCAGCGCAACCCCGCCGGCAACGCAATAGGCACGCGCTGCGCTCGCAGCAGAACCAGCACGAACAGCGTGGTGCCGAGCGAGCGCGCGGCGACCGCCGTCGTCACGTTGGCGCCGTGATCGAAGGCGACGCGGGCCGCGATATGGTTGCCGCCGAAGGTCGTGGCGACCAGCATCAGCAGAACGACACCGAGCCAGCGCGGTACCGGAGCGCCGTTCACTGCGCGCTCAGTCCGCGCGGATATTATTGTCCTTGACGACCTTGCCCCAGCGCGCGATCTCTGCCACCAGGAATTTCTGCAGCGCTTCGGGCGTGCTCGCCTGCACGTCCATGCCGAGGGACTCG
>JADGRQ010000076.1 GCA_017880775.1 Burkholderiales bacterium
AAGGTCATCGCCGACCATATCCGCGCGACCTCCTTTCTCATCGTCGACGGCGTGATCCCGGGTAACGAGGGGCGCGGCTACGTGCTTCGCCGCATCATCCGACGCGCCATCCGCCACGGCTACAAGCTCGGCCAGACCGAGCCCTTCTTCCACCGTCTGGTCGAGGACCTCGCACGCGTCATGGGCGAGGCCTATCCGGAGCTGACCAAGGCGAAGGAGCGCGTGGCCCGGGTGCTGAAGACCGAAGAGGAGCGCTTCGCCGAGACCCTGGAGCACGGCATGAAGGTGCTCGAGGGCGCGCTCACGCGCGAGGACCGGCTGCTCGACGGGGAGACCGTATTCCAGCTCTACGACACGTTCGGTTTTCCCGTCGATCTCACCGCGGATATCGCGCGCGAGCGCGACGTCCGCGTCGATTATGCCGGCTTCGAGGCGGCGATGCAGCGCCAGCGCGAGCGCGCCCGCGCCGCGTCCAGGTTCACGGTGTCTGCCGGCGTGGAGTATTCCGGCCGGCCGACGGAGTTCCACGGCTACGACACCCTCACGCTCGAAGCTACCGTGGCGGCACTGTACCGCGAGGGGGCGTCGGTTGACGAGATCTCCGCCGGCGACACCGCGGTGGTGGTGCTCGAGCGCACGCCGTTCTACGCCGAGTCCGGCGGACAGGTGGGCGACCGGGGTGAACTCGCCGGCGTAAACGGCAGCTTCAACGTCGAGGACACGCAGAAGATCCAGGCCGAGGTGTTCGGCCACAAAGGCGAGCTCAAGGCCGGGCGGCTGCGCGTCGGCGACCGCGTGATGGCAGCGGTGGACAGCATGGGACGCGCGCGCGCGGCGTGGAACCATTCGGCCACGCACCTGATGCATGCGGCGCTGCGCAAGGTGCTCGGCGGCCACGTGCAGCAGAAGGGTTCGCTGGTCGATTCACAGCGCACGCGCTTCGACTTCTCGCACAACGAGCCGATGGCCGAGGAGCAGTTGCGCCAGGTCGAGGCCCTGGTAAATCACGAGGTCCGCCGCAACGTCGAGGTCTCGGTGCGGGTCATGAAATACGACGACGCGATCAAGGCTGGCGCGATGGCGCTGTTCGGCGAGAAGTATGGCGACGAGGTGCGCGTCGTCGGCATGGGCGAGTTTTCCACCGAGTTGTGCGGCGGCACCCACGTGCGCCGCACCGGCGACATCGGCTTTTTCAAGATCGTGTCCGAGTCGGGCGTGGCGGCGGGGATACGCCGGATCGAAGCGGTCACGGCCGAGGGCGCACTGGCCTATGTGCAGGAGCAGGAGACGCGCCTCGCCGAGGCCGCGAGCTTGCTCAAAGCCCAGCCGCAGGAACTCGGCCAGAAGATCTCCCAACTCGTCGACGGCGCGAGGGCGCTGGAGAAAGAGCTCGCGCGGTTGAAATCGAAGGTGGCGTCGGCGCAGGGAGACGATCTCGCACTGCAGGCGGTCGAAGTAAAAGGGGTGAAGGTCCTCGCCGTCGCGCTCGAGGGCGCCGATGCGAAGGCCCTGCGCGAGACCTTGGACAAGCTGAAAGACAAGCTCAAATCGGCCGCCATTGTGCTCGCCTCGACCGAGGGCGGCAAGGTGAGTTTGATCGCCGGCGTCACCTCCGATCTGACGGCGAAAGTGAAAGCCGGGGAATTGGTCAATTTCGTTGCCCAGCAGCTCGGCGGCAAGGGCGGCGGACGGGCTGACATGGCCCAGGCCGGCGGCACCGAGCCGGCCAAGCTGCCCGCGGCGCTCGCCTCGGTGCAGGCATGGGTGCAACAAAAGCTTGCAAGCTAGCTACGGGCTGAACCTGCGCGTTGTCTCGCCCGGCTGCTTTAATCCGAAGCCGCTCCCGCCTCTTCCCGGCTAGAACCCGATCCGCTGTTTCTGTCTTGCGCGCGAATCGGCGATGTCGGCTTCCTCGACTTCGTCGCGCCCGGCCAGCTTGGCGTTGCCGAAGGCGTTGAACATTACGCGGCGCATCTCGCGCGGCGAATATTCCGCCAGGCGCTCCAACACGTCGGTATCCGGCTGCTCGGGAAATCGCCGGCCCCATTCATGGCTGTTGCGGATGTCGCTGTAGATGGCATGAGCGATGCGCATCGCGCCGTCGCGGTCGGGCGGCTCAATGTGGTACACGTTCATGCGGTTCAGGATCGGCTCTGGGATGCGCGCCCCGTCGTTGGCCGTGGCGATCCAGACCGCGTCGCCGGCGTCGATCGGGATTTCGACGAATTCGTCGATGAACTGGGTAGCGGTGTCGTGCTCGAGCAGGCTATAGAGCGAACCCAGCGGGTCGTACTGGGAATCGCCCCCCGCTTTGTCGATCTCGTCCACGAGGATCACCGGGTTGGCATAACTGCCGTTCAGGAACGTCTCGAACACCTTGCCCGGTTTTGAGTTCTTCCACTGCGACGACGATCCGGACAGCACCCAGCCGGCGGTCATCGAACTCATCGAGACGAAGCCGAAGCCGGTGGCGAGCAATTGCGACAGCCGTTTGCCGAAATGGGTCTTGCCTATGCCGGGTTTGCCCAGCAGCAGCATCGGCGGCAGTTCCATCGCATCGCGGCTGTCGCTCACCAGCGCAATGTGTTTCCTGATGTCGTCCAGTACCTCGGTGAAATTGGGCAGATCCTGATACAGCGCATCCATGCTCGGTACGCCCGCCGGCTTGACCGTCAGGCGCGAGCCGCCGAGGCGCAGCATCTTTTCGTAGGTCGATTTGAGCGCTTCATTGGCGGAGGAGGTTAACTGCTGCAGCGCCTTGTCGACCGTGGCGACGTCATATACCTCCTTGAAACCGGCGATGGGTATCGATGCAGGCACAGTGACCGGAAAGTTCACCGCAGCGCTCATGCAACCCTCACGTGAATAACGCGACAGGGTAAAAGTAACATCGGCATGCTGGAGTTGCAATCCCTTGAGTTGAATATCGGCACAAATACGCGCGGGTTGAATCTGTGTCGAGCGGATCTTACTGGCACCCGGGCGGCGGGAGTGCCAAAGCGCCCGGCTTATGGGCCGTTCCATCCGTCACCCAAAAACCCCGCACATTAGGTGGTACAGAACGGTACAGGTAGTAGTTCTACTCCCGACGCCTTGGCGAGTAACGCTTGCTAACTTAGCCGGATT
>JADGRQ010000077.1 GCA_017880775.1 Burkholderiales bacterium
CGCTGAAGCCGCCGTATCACATCCACAACTTCCCGAGCTTCATTTCGGCGGGGACCGGCATCGACTTCGACTCGGCCAGCCTGTGGAAGGCGGCCACGCGAAACCGCACCCTGCTGCGCGCGATCAACGTGCGCCGCGGCATGCGCCGCGCCGACGACAAGCCGCCGGAGGACCATTGGAAGAAGCGCTTCCCCGAGCTGGAAAAGGAGCTGCTGGACGCGTACTACGAGCTGAAAGGATGGGACGCGAACGGCATTCCCACCAAGGCGTCGCTGCTGGATCTCGATCTGGCCTGCGTCGCCGAGGACCTGGAGCAACGGGGAATTCTCGGCAAGGCGAACGCGACAGCTCAGAAGACATCGCCGGCAGAACAAGCGGAGGTGAAGGAGGTGCTCAGCCATGCCTAAGGTGATGAAGAAGATCAAGTCGATCACCATCGATGCGGACAAGTGCAACGGCTGCCGCGCCTGCGAAGTCATCTGTTCGCTGTTTCACGCGACGCCGCGCTACAGCAGCAACAACCCGGCGCGCTCGCGCATCCGGATCGTGCGCGAGCCGCTGCGCGACATCTACATTCCGGTCTACGCCGGCGAATACACGCCGGCCGAATGCACCGGACGCGATACCTACATCATCGACGGCAAGAAATACGACGAGTGCGGCTTCTGCCGCGCCTCCTGTCCTTCGCGCGACCTGTTCACGGAGCCCGATTCCGGCCTGCCGCTGAAATGCGACATGTGCGAGGACGAGCCGCCCCTCGCCAAGCCGAAGTGCGTGGAGTGGTGCCTCAACGACGCGCTGATCTTCGAGGAGCGCGAAGAGGAGGTCGAGGAGCCGGAGGCGAGCCCGCCTGACATCGAGATCGGCATCGAGGCGCTCATCGACAAGCACGGGCTGCAGCAGGTGCTCGATACCGTCGCAAGAATGGCGAAGTCCTAGGCAATCAGCGCCGCACAGCCGGGAACGAACATGGAAATGGTTACCCCCTTCAAGGAGATCATCGACGCCATCAAGGCGAGCGGCGGCGATGCGTTCAAGTACTGCTACCAGTGCGGCCTGTGCGATACGGTGTGCCCGTGGAACCGGGTGCGCAGCTTCAGCATGCGCAAGCTGGTGCGCGAGGCGACCTTCGGCCTGACCGAGATCGAGAGCGAAGACATCTGGCGCTGCACCACCTGCGGCAAGTGCCCGCAGGTCTGCCCGCGCGACGTCAAACAGATCGAGTCCGGCATGGCGCTGCGCCGCATCGCCACCGAGTACGACGTGTTCCCGCAATCGGTGCAGCCGATCCGGGTGGTGGCCGCCAACCTGCGCGCCGAGGGCAACCCCTTCGGCGAAGAGCGCGCCAAGCGCGGCAAGTGGGCCGAGGGCCTGGACGTCAAGCCCTTCACCGAGGGGATGGAATTCCTGTATTCCCCCGGCTGTTACCTGTCCTACGATCCCAGGGCGCGGAAGATCGCGCGCGCCACCGCCGAAATCCTCAACCGGGCGGGCGTGGAGTTCGGCATCCTCGGCGCGGAGGAAAGCTGCTGCGGCGAGAGCATCCGCAAGACCGGCGACGAGGCGCTGTTCAAGACCCTGGCGCGGCAGAACATCCGCACCTTGGTCGAACGCGGAGTGAAGAAGGTCCTGGTGTCCTCGCCCCACTGCTATCACACCTACACCAGGGAGTACCCGGAGTTCATGGTGCACTTCGAGGTGGTGCACATCTCGCAGCTCATCCACAGCCTGATCGCCGAAGGCAGGCTGCAGCTGAAGACGGAATACGCCAAAACGGTGACCTACCACGACCCCTGCTACCTCGGCCGGCACAACGGCGTCTATGACGAGCCCAGGGAAGCGCTGAAGAGCGTGCCCGGCTTGAAACTCAACGAGATGCCCGAATCGCGCAAGAACAGCTTTTGCTGCGGCGGCGGCGGCGGCCGGATCTGGATGGAAACCCCCAAGGGCGAACGCTTCTCCGACCTGAGGCTGGCCCAGGCGATCGGCGTCGGGGCGCAGGTTCTTGCGACCTCATGTCCGTACTGCATCACCAATTTCGAGGACAGCAGGCTGAACACGAAAGGCGGTGATGCGATCGAGGTCAAGGACATCACCGAAATCATCCGGGACGCACTTTAGGCCTAAGGCCAGTCGAGGATTCTTGCCGTGGCACACACACTAGAACGAGCTATCGAACACGCACACGAAGCGGTCGGCCAGCGCTCCCTGCGTCCGTATGACGATCAGCGCGGCGACGTGATGGTCGTCGGCGGCGGCATCAGCGGCATCCAGGCGGCGCTCGATCTGGCGACCTCCGGCTTCAAGGTCTACCTGGTGGAGAAGACACCCACCATCGGCGGGAAGATGGCCCAGCTCGACAAGACCTTCCCCACCAACGACTGCTCGATGTGCATCGAATCGCCGAAATTCATCGAGTGCGACCGGCAGCCCAATATCGAAATCATGACCTACACCGAGGTGGCGGGGGTGGAAGGATCGGCCGGCAACTTCACCGTGACCCTGAACAAGAAACCCCGCTATGTCGACGAGGACAAGTGCACCGGCTGCACCGTCTGCGTCGAGTATTGCCCGGTCAAGATTCCGGACCCGTTCAACGAGAACCTGTCGCTGAACAAGGCGATCCACATCTACTTTTCGCAGGCGGTGCCGCTCGTGACCTACATCGACGACACCTGCCTCTACCTGAAGGACAAGACCTGCTCGATCTGCACCGGCGTGTGCGAGAACGACGCCATCAACTTCAACCAGACGCCCGAGAAAGTCGAAGTCAAGGTCGGGGCGATCGTGCTCTCGCCCGGCTACGAGACGTTCGACCCCAAGGTGCGCGGCGACTACGGCTACGGCACCTACGAGAACGTGGTCACCAGCCTCGACTTCGAGCGGCTGCTCTGCGCCACCGGGCCGCACGAGGGGCACATCCTGCGCCCGTCGGACAAGAAGCATCCGCAAAAGATCGCCTGGATACACTGCGTCGGTTCCAGACAGGTGATCCCCGGCGGCAACAGCTATTGCTCCGCGGTGTGCTGCTCGTACACGCAAAAACAGGTGATCCTGGCCAAGGACCACGTGCCGGAGATGCAGGCGACGAT
>JADGRQ010000078.1 GCA_017880775.1 Burkholderiales bacterium
GGCCTGCGCCTCGCGGGTATGATGTTGCGCGCCGGCCAGGCTGCCCGCTGCGAGGAGGCGTCGATGCGATTCGCCGAGCATCAGGCTAAGGGCCTGTTGATCAATAACTGAATCGATGCCGGCGTGTCTGCCGATCTGGGATTCCCAGGTTGACTCGGAGCTTATAGAATCGGTGCGTGGTTGACCACGCGGCGATCAGATTGCGGTACGAGGCGCTCGATCCGATTCTGGACGAGCGCGGCCGGCGGCGGTTTGCGGCAGCGGAGGCGCTGTCGGCGGGGCGTGGCGGAGTAACGGCGGTCGCGCGGATCACGGGGGTAGCGCGCAGCACGATCGACCGCGGGTTGGCGGAGCTGCGCGGCGATGCCGCGCCCGCGGCGGCGCCCGAACGGGTACGTCGGAAAGGCGGTGGGCGCAGGCCGCTGGTCGTCACGGACCCGAGCTTGCTCCCTGATCTCAAGGCCCTGGTTGAGCCCACGACCCGCGGCGACCCGATGGCGCCGCTCTTGTGGACGGCGAAGAGCCTGCGCAATCTGACGGCCGGGCTTCGCGAGCTTGGCCATCGCATCTGCCATAATGTCGTCGCCGATCTGCTGCGCGAGATGGGCTACAGCCTGCAGGCCAATCGCAAGACCCTCGAAGGGATGAACCATCCCGACCGCGACGCCCAGTTCGGCTACATCAATGAGCAGGTGAAGCAGGCGCTGGCGGCCGGCGAGCCGGCGATCTCGGTCGATACCAAGAAGAAGGAACTGGTCGGCGATTTCAAGAACGCCGGCCGCGAGTATCGCCCGAAGGGTCAGCCCGAACCGGTGCGGGTGCACGACTTCCTGATCCCCGAGCTTGGCCGGGCGGCGCCCTACGGCGTCTACGACATCGCCAGCAATGCCGGCTGGGTGAGCCTCGGCATCGACCACGACACGGCGAGCTTCGCGGTCAACGCCATTCGCCGCTGGTGGCAGGCGATGGGGCGCGAACGCTACCCGCAGGCGACGCAGCTTCTCGTCACTGCCGACTGCGGCGGCAGTAATGGCGCGCGGGTCCGGTTGTGGAAGCGCGAGCTGCAAGCCCTGGCCAACGAGCTCGGCATCCGCGTCACCGTCTGCCACCTGCCGCCCGGCACCAGCAAATGGAACAAGATCGAGCATCGCCTCTTCTCGTTCATCACGCAAAACTGGCGCGGTCGGCCGCTCGTCAGCTACCAGGCAATCGTCCAACTGATTGCCGCTACTACGACCGATACCGGTCTAAAGGTGCGGTGCGAGATCGACTCCAACACCTATCCCGCCGGCGTCAAAGTCACCGACGCCGAGATGGACGCCATCAACATTCAGCGCCACGAATTCCACGGCGACTGGAACTACACCATCAGCCCGCAACCGCCGATTTGAAGCGATAGTTTATGAACAGGCCCTAAGCGACGGCGACGCTTGCGCCGGCGAATTCGGGTGCCACCTTTTCCATGAAGCGCGCCATCTCCTCCTTGACCTGGGTGTGCGGCTTCAGGCCCACGTTGAAGTAGAGGATGACCTCGTCGAAGCCCAGGCGCTCCATGGTCTTGAGCGTGTAAATGATCTGCGGCGACGTGTCGAGCAGGACCGAGCGCGCATCGATATCCTCGGGCCGCGTGTTGCGCATCCGGTCCTTGAAGTCGTGATAATAGTCGTAGCTCTTGGGCGCGGTGTTGCGGTCGCCGGGCGAGACCGCGCCGCCGCATTCCCGCGCGTAGAGCAACTGCCGCTCGCGCGCGGCGCGGTCCTGCTCCGGTGTGTCGGCGTAGTGGATGAAATAGCTGGAGAGAACCTTCCGGGCTTCACGCCGTTCTTCGCGCACGCTTCCTTGTAGTAGCGCACCCCCTCGGCGACGCCGCCCAGGGTAATTGTGTAAAATCGCTTCCAACAGTGATCCCACCCAACATTGGTAAGAGGGGCAAAACGCCGGGCGCTCAGGCGGATTGGCAGCGGTGGGTGACGAGGTCTGGGAGGTAAGGAACCTGTGGGTGGGTCGGGGTGTCGAGGCGATCGCCGAGATAGTCCCAGAAGGCGATGCCGAGCTTGCCGCAGGTTTTGGCGAGGCCAAGGAAAGCATCGCGGCAGTCGCGGCCGATGTCGCTGCGGGTGCCACCGCTGATCTTGCGCTTGGTGACGTGGCAGCGGATGTCGCTCTCGGATCCGTTGGTGTGGAGAGGGATCTCCGGGCGGTCGAGGACGAGGAGCAGCTCGGGCTTGTTGGCGTGGAGGCGGGCGAGCAAGCGGTCGAGGGAGACGAATCCGGTGCGGCGCTTGAAGATGCGATTGAAGCGGGCGCGCAGCTCGGCCTTGCGCCGCGGCGTGGGATCGGCTTGGTAGGCCTTGAGATCGCGATAGAACCACCAGATGAGGCCGCGCAGGCGCCGTTGCGCGGCGCGATGCAGCTCGGTGAAGGTATCGAGCTTGTGGACCAGGCGCTCGGCATGCACCCAGCACAAGCCATGCTGCCCGACGTCGAACTGACCGGCATCGTCGCTGACGATCGCCGTGCCGGTCAGGAAGCCGTGTGCCTTGATGCTGCCCCAGAGAGCGCCTTCGGTGGCGATGCGGACTGGGTCGGGCGTCACCTCGAGAGCGGTGACGCCGAGACGGTCGAGATGCGCCTGCCAGGCGGTGCGATCGGCAAAGCGGGTCGCGGCATGGCTGGCGAGCCGGGCGATGACCGGTCCGGAGAGGTGGCGCCGGCGCATATAGGCCAGCGCTTCGGCGTTGACGACGTAATCCGCGTGGCCGGCGCGCAGCAGCTCAAGGAAGTTCAGCCGGCTCTTCGAGCCGGTCGTCGCGAACCAGGCGAAGTGGGCATTGCCCATCTGGGTGCAGAAGCCGTTCGTCGCCTTGTGGCGCGCCCCGGTATCGTCCACCGTGATCCAGGCGGCGCTCGACAGCCCGGCACGCAGCACCTCGCGCGCCTCGCCGAGGAAGCGGTCCTGCCCGGCGATCAGCAGCCGCATGACCTGGCGCTTCGAGATCGCAAGGCCGAAGCCGCGCAGCTGCGCGACCAGCCGCGGCACCGTCACCTGCCCCTGATGGTATTGCGCAAGAACGAAGCGCCGCAG
>JADGRQ010000079.1 GCA_017880775.1 Burkholderiales bacterium
GGCAGGGCCGGGCTGCTATAGCGGCACGGACGCTGCAATGTAAGGAAAGGAAGCTCTGATCAAGCCCGTAATGCAATGAGAGCTTCCTCTGACTTGGGGGATTTACGCCCCGAAGGAAGTCCCCTTGGGGGACAAGGGGGCATAGCCCCCTTGTATAAACCCTCCGAACATGATTGAAAGGAAACCATGAGCAAACGCCTGGTCGTCCTCGAAGGCAACGAGGCCGCCGCACGCATCGCGCACCTCACCAACGAGGTGATCGCGATCTACCCCATCACACCGTCCTCGGCCATGGGCGAGTTCGCCGACGCGTGGTCGGCTGCCAAGCAGAAGAACCTCTGGGGTATGATACCGGAGGTGATCGAGATGCAGAGCGAGGCCGGCGCCGCCGGCGCGGTGCACGGCGCGCTGCAGGCGGGGGCGCTCACGACGACCTTCACTTCGTCGCAGGGCCTGCTGTTGATGCTCCCCAACATGTTCAAGATCGCGGGCGAACTCACACCTGCGGTGTTCCATATCGCGGCGCGCACCCTGGCCACGCATGCGCTGTCCATCTTCGGCGATCACAGCGACGTGATGGCGGCAAGGATGACCGGCTGGGCCATGCTCGCCTCCGCCAGCGTGCAGGAAGCGCAGGACATGGCCATGATCGCCCAGATGGCGACGCTGCGTTCGCGCCTGCCGTTCATGCATTTCTTCGACGGGTTCCGCACCAGCCACGAAGTGAACAAACTCGAACTCCTGCTCGAGGACGACGTGCGCGAACTGATCGACGAAGAACTGGTGACGGCGCATCGCGCGCGCGCGCTCAACCCGGACAAACCCATACTGCGCGGCTCGGCGCAGAACCCGGACGTGTTTTTCCAGGCGCGCGAAGCGTGCAACCCGTTCTATCTCGCGGTGCCGGGGGTTGTGCGGGAATGCATGGACCGCTTCGCCAAACTCACCAATCGTCGCTACCGGCTGTTCGATTACCAGGGCGCGCCCGATGCCGAGCGGGTGCTGGTACAGATGGGTTCGGGCGTCGGTGCCTCGGGCGAAGCCGTCCGGGCCCTCGCCGCACGCGGCGAAAAAGTGGGCTTGCTCACCGTG
Source organism: Burkholderiales bacterium (assembly GCA_017880775.1). Classification (GTDB taxonomy): domain Bacteria; phylum Pseudomonadota; class Gammaproteobacteria; order Burkholderiales; family SG8-39; genus JADGRQ01. The sequence continues at coordinate 1,093 of JADGRQ010000079.1, forward strand.
CGGCTCTACCGGCCGTTCGACACGCAGGCCTTCGTCGCGGCGTTGCCGCGCAGCGTGCGCGCGATCGCTGTGCTCGACCGCACCAAGGAGCCGGGCGCAGTCGGTGAGCCCATGTATCAGGACATCGTCACCGCCCTGGTCGAGGCGTGGCCGCAGGAGCTCGCGACGCCGAAGGTCATCGGCGGCCGCTACGGCTTGTCGTCCAAGGAGTACACGCCGGCCATGGCCAAGTCCGTCCTGGACGAATTGACAAAGCCGCAACCCAAGCGCCATTTCACCGTCGGGATCGTCGATGACGTCACCAGGCTGTCGCTGACTGTGGACCAGGATTTTGACACCGAACCCGACGACGTCACTTGCGCGGTGTTCTATGGATTGGGCGCGGACGGCACCGTCGGCGCGACCAAGAACTCGGTGAAGATCATCGGCGAGAACACGCCGCTCTACGCGCAAGGCTACTTCGTCTATGACAGCAAGAAATCGGGCGCGATCACCATATCGCACCTGCGCTTTGGCCCCAAGCCGATCGAATCGACCTATTTGATCCGGCACGCCGACTTCGTCGCCTGCCACCAGTTCGAATTCATGGAGAAACTCGACGTGCTGGCGCTGGCGCGCCCGGGCGCCACCTTCCTGCTGAACAGCCCCTACGGACCCGACGAAGTCTGGGACAAGCTTCCGCGCGAGGCGCAGGAGCAGATCCTCGCCAAGAAACTCAAGATGTACGTGGTCGACGCGCTGGCGGTGGCGAAAGAGGCCGGCCTCGCGGGCCGCATCAATACCGTCACCCAGGCCTGCTTTTTCGCCATTTCGGGCATCCTGCCGCGCGACGAGGCGATCGAAAAAATCAAGTCCTCGATCCGCAAGACCTACGGCAAGCGCGGCGAAACCGTATTGCACCGCAACTTCGCTGCCGTGGACCAGTCGCTCGCCGCGCTGCGCGAAGTGCGGGTGCCGGGCCGGGCCGACTCGGCACGGCATCGCCGACCGCTGGTGCCGCGCGCGGCCCCGGATTTCGTGCAGCGCGTCACCGCGATGATGCTCGATGGCAAGGGCGACCTGCTGCCGGTGTCGGCGCTGCCGGTCGACGGCACCTTCCCCACCGCTACCTCGCAGTGGGAAAAGCACAGCATCGCCCACGAAATTCCGATCTGGGACGAGACTATCTGCACCCAGTGCGCATTGTGCCCGCTGGTGTGCCCGCACGCCGCCATCCGCATGAACGTCTATTCCCCCGATCAGTTGAAAGGCGCGCCGGCGGGCTTCAAGAGCGTGCCCTGGAGGAGCAAGGAGGGCGACAAGCTGGACGGCTGGGCTTACACGCTGCAAGTGGCGCCGGAGGACTGCACCGGCTGCGGCATCTGCGTGGACATATGCCCCACGCGCAACAAGGAGATGGTCAAGCGCAAGGCCATCAACATGGAGCCCAAGCTCGACCACCTCGAGGTCGAGCGGCGCAACTACGAGTTCTACCTCGGATTGCCCGAGACGCGCCCGCCGTGGGACACGATCGATCTGCTGAAGGGCTCGCAGTTGCGCGCACCCTTGTTCGAGTACTCCGGCGCCTGCTCCGGCTGCGGCGAAACTCCCTATCTGAAGCTGCTGTCACAGCTCTGCGGCGATCACCTGCTGGTGGCCAACGCCACCGGCTGCTCGTCGATCTATGGCGGCAACCTGCCGTCCACGCCATGGGCGCAGAACCGCGCCGGCCAGGGTCCCGCGTGGGCGAACAGCCTGTTCGAGGACAACGCCGAGTTCGGGCTGGGCATGCGCCTCGCCCTGGATACGCAGCGCGACCTGGCGCAAGCCCTGGTGCGCGCCTTGCGCGGCGAAATCGGCGAGACTCTGGCGGACGCGCTGCTGGAAGCACCACAGGAATCGGACGAGCAGATTCGCAAGCAGCGCAAGCGCGTAGCCGAGCTCAAGCCCATCCTGTCTCAAATCGCATCCCTGCGAGCACAACAGTTGCTCGC
>JADGRQ010000080.1 GCA_017880775.1 Burkholderiales bacterium
CCGCAGAAGGCGGTCGAATCGGTGAAGCAGCTGATACCCAAAGTGGCGGAGGCGCTGGACGAACTGCGCCGGGTGAGCATGGATCTGCGCCCGTCGAGCTTGGACGACCTGGGCATTCTGGCCACGCTGTCGTGGTTCGTGCGCGAATTCGAAGCGGCCAATGTGAACACCCGGATCGAGAAGCATATCAGCGTCAGCGAAAAAGACGTACCCGAGCCGCTCAAGATCGTGATCTTTCGTATCCTGCAGGAGGCGGTCAACAACGCGGTGAAGCACGCCGAGGCCGGCTGCATCAGGGTCAGTCTGGATAAGGGCGAGGGCGTGCTCGCCTTCAGCATCGAGGATGACGGAAAGGGCTTCGACGCGGGCGCGTTGGCGGGCCGGGGCGATGCGAGGCGGGGTCTTGGCATGCAGAGCATGAGAGAACGTGCAGAACTCTCCGGCGGTACCTATGCGGTGACCTCTACCGCCGGGCAAGGCACCAAGGTGTGCGTCGTGTGGCCGGAATTCAAGGCGAGCGGCGATGATCGCGATCAGGCGCGCAACGCCTTGCGCGGCGGGCAATCTAGCGCAACTGCCGACGGGGTGGAGGTGCCGGCGAACCGTCGCTCCAACGCCGCGGACGGCGTGCCGCTTCAGCGCGAAATCTGAGACGCGGTAGTGAGTGCAGTAGAGGACGCTTCGGCCTAGCGTTCGCAGTTCTTCAGAAACTCCAAGATCTTTTCCGCGTAGCCGCCGGTGTCCACGCTGAAATTGGCGAAGCTGGTCAGGTCCCGCGACAGCGCCGCGTAGCCCACCGAGGCAGAGCCCCGCAGCCTGCTGATCTGGTCCTGGCCGAGCACGAACAGCGCGGAGGCGTGTCCGTCCTGGACGTTCATGGGCTCGACCGCCTCCGCCAGCGGATCCAGCCAGCTGCCGAGTTTGATCGAATGGCGGACCACGGAATCGACCGCGGCCGCGGCGTCATCGTTGACGTCAACAATCGGCCGAAACAGAACCTGGCCGTCCTTGCACGAGAACGAGATCGCGCCCATCCCGGACGAAGTCTGCTGGGCACCGTTGAGATAGAGCGTTCCATCCGACGCCTTGATCGACCACTCGGCGGGCAGACGGCCCGCGTTGACGACGCGAAGTTGCTGCAAATCCTTTTCCGGGAGAATCAGTATCTGTTCCTTTCCCCGGCGCGACATCCGATCGAACAGATCGACATCGACCCCCATCTCCTTTATGTACTTGATGATTGCGGCTGAAATCACCTGCACCACATCGGGATCGGCGTCCGCTGGCGAAATCGACGAAAAACGGTGAACCCCGATTCGCGATTGAGGCAGGGCGATTCGATAAACGCCGCCGATGAACGCGAATACGCAGGCGCTGCTGCAGCTGCCGGGCAGTGCTTCGGTTCCATTGCCGCCCTGCCGCCCGACATAGGTGGAAAACCCGCGCCGTCTGATCAGATGCCCCAGCTCCATGCCCTCCACTAACACCCCGCCGGGCGAATTCAGGAACACGCGGGCGGATTCGATCTCGCGCCGCGCAAGTTCGTCGCCTAGGCGCTCCGCGGCGCCTTCGTCGATTCGGCCGTCGAGGAAGATCGTCCAGCTTTGACCGGCCGCGCCGCCGGACCGGGAAGGCGGTCCGGGCGGGATAAACTCGAACGAGAGCGGATCGCCGCCGTTTGCCGCGCCGGCGAGCCGAATGTCAAGAAAGTGAAACAGCAGCACGAGGCAACAGAGAGCCGCTCTGGCGACTCCAGCCAGCGCAATCTGTTGTCGCCGAGGATGTATAAGCACGTTCAAATAGTACCGATGAAAATTGCGTCCTGGGACCTGCTTGGACGCTTTGGCAAAGCGCCTGTGCCCGAACATTGCTGCGGCGCTGTCAACCGGCCGGGCAAAGTACAGTTTCCCCCGGGATAGTGCGCTTGCCAATAGGATCTTCCCTGTATGCGGTAATACGGTCGACTCGGTACTGACTGCTTGGTCGCGGATCAATACAGCGGGAACCGATGACGCCACCGCCGGTTCAGCTTTTCCGCCGTTCCGAATTGATCTTTAGGCGTTCGGCCCGTCGATGAGCTTGTGCGCCATCGCGTAGCGCACCAGGTCGGCGACGCTATCCATGCCCATTTTTTCCAGGATGCGCGCCTTGTGTGTGCTCACCGTCTTGCCGCTCAAATGCAGCCCCGCGGCGATATCGGAGACGGTGCCGCCTTTCACCAGCAGACCGAACACCTCGAATTCTCGGTCTGAAAGCGTTTGATGAGGCAGGTCGGTCGATTGTGGCCGGAGCGTTAGTGCAAGCTGCTCGGCCACCCCGGGGCTGATGTACAGCCCGCCATCGGCGACCTTGCGGATCGCTGCGACCAGCAGCGCCGAGGCGCTTTCCTTGGTCACGTAACCGGAGGCACCGGCGCGAATCGCGCGCACTGCGTATTGCTCCTCCTGGTGCATCGACAGCACCAGGAGCGCAAGTTCCGGCCGCGTAGCCTTCACCCACTTGATCAGCTCGATGCCGCTTTTTCCCGGCATCGACATGTCGAGCAGGAGCAGGTCGAAGCCGCCCTCGCGCACCCGCGCCATGACCTCGTCGCCGCTCACCGCTTCGCCTGCCACTTCGATTCCGGGCGCGCTCTGCAGAATGCGGCGCAGGCCGTCGCGCACGATAGCGTGATCGTCGGCGATGAGAATGCGTGTCACGCGGCGGCCTCCTGTGCATCGGCCGCGGCGAGCGGGATGCGCGCGCACACCTCGCTGCCTTGCCCCCGCTCGCCCTTGATCGCGACGTCGCCGCCGAGCAGCGACACGCGTTCGCGGATGCCCAGCAGTCCGAACGCGCCGCGTTTGTCCTGGTCCGCCGCATCGATGCCGCGGCCGTTGTCGCGAACCAGGAGCTGCACCCAATCGCCGTCGCGCTCCAGGCGGATCTCGGCCGTGGTGGCCTGCGCATATTTGGCCACGTTGGTGAGCGATTCCTGGGTGATGCGGTACAGGGCC
>JADGRQ010000081.1 GCA_017880775.1 Burkholderiales bacterium
GCCACGCATCACCGCAGCGGCGACCAGTGGTGCATCTACCCGATGTACACCTACGCCCACCCGATCGAGGACGCGCTGGAGCAGATCACCCACTCCATCTGCACCCTGGAGTTCGAGGACCAGCGCCCGTTCTACGACTGGCTGCTCGAGCGCCTGGCCGAAGGCGGGCTGCTGGCGAAACCGTTGCCGCAGCAGCTCGAGTTCGCACGGCTCAACCTCTCCTATGTCGTGCTGTCCAAACGCAAGTTGATCCAGTTGGTCGACGAAGGGCACGTCGAAGGCTGGGACGATCCACGCCTGCCGACGCTCGCCGGGGCGCGCCGGCGCGGCTACACCCCCGAGGGCTTTCGCCTGTTCGCCGAGCGCATCGGCGTATCCAAGTCCGACTCCTGGATCGACTACGGCGTGCTCGAGGACTGCATGCGCGAACACCTGAACCAGGTCGCGCCGCGGCGCATCGCCGTGCTCGATCCGCTCAAGCTCATCATCGACAATTACCCCGCGAACGCGAAAGAGGAATGCCTTGCGCCCAACCACCCGCAGCAGCCGGAGCTCGGCAAGCGCGCGGTCCCATTCTCGCGCGAGCTGTGGATCGAGCGCGAGGATTTCACGGAGACCCCGGCCAAGGGTTATTTCCGGCTGTATCCCGGAAACAAAGTGCGGCTGCGCTACGGCTTCGTGATCGAATGCAGCGGCTGCGACAAGGACGCTTCGGGCAAGATCACCGCCGTGCATTGCAATTACTTCGCCGACAGCAAATCGGGCACGCCCGGCTCGGATGGCTACAAGGTCAAAGGCAATATCCACTGGGTCTCGGCCAGTGACGCTTACCCGTGCGAGGTACGCCTCTACGACCGCCTGTTCCGCGAGCCGCATCCGGGCACGGGGGAGCGCGATTTCCTGCTCGACTTGAATCCGGAGGCGAAGAAAGTCGTCAGCGCGCAGCTCGAGCCGGCGCTGAAACAGGCGCGTGCCGAGGAGCGTTTCCAGTTCGAGCGGCACGGCTACTTCGTGGCGGACATGAAGGACTCCAAAGACGGCGCGCCCGTGTTCAACCGCGCGGTGACGTTGAAGGATGCGTGGCAAAAGTGACCTGGCAGGAAACCAGGGCAAGCTGAGGGGAAACGTCCCTTCATGCTCGTCTGATTCAGAGGCTGTTCCAGCCAGCCTGTAACAGCCTCCGACAACAAACAGCTGACACAGGAGAAACACATGAAAGCCGTCGGACTCTACCGCTACCTGCCCATCGACGATCCCGAGTCCTTTCTCGATCTCGAGCTCGACACGCCCGGCGCGGGCGGACGCGATCTGCTGGTGGAAGTGAAGGCCATTTCCGTGAATCCGGTCGACACCAAGCGGCGCGCGCCCAAGGACCTGGTCGAGAAAACGCCGCGGGTGCTCGGCTGGGATGTCGCCGGCGTGGTCAAGTCGGTCGGCGCGGAGGTGTCGCTGTTCAAGCCCGGCGACGCGGTGTATTACGCCGGCAGCATCATACGGCCGGGCGGCAACAGCGAATTCCACCTGGTCGATGAGCGCATCGTCGGCAGGAAACCTTTGAGCCTCGGTTTCGCCGAGGCCGCGGCGCTGCCGCTCACCACCATCACCGCCTGGGAAGGCATGTTCGACCGCATGGGCATCTCCAAGTCCGGCGCGCATGCGGGCAAGACGCTTTTGATCATCGCCGGAGCGGGTGGCGTGGGCTCGATCGCGATTCAGCTGGCGAAGAAACTCGCCGGCCTCACCGTCATCGCCACCGCTTCGCGGCCGGAATCGGTGGCTTGGGTGCGCGCCCTGGGCGCGGATCAGGTGATCGACCACAGCAAGGACCTGGCGCCGCAACTGGAGGCGCTGGGCCTGAAGGAAGTCGATTACATCTTCTGCCTCAACAACACCGATCGCTGGTTCCCCGCATTCGCGCCCATCATCAAGCCGCTGGGAAAAATGTGCGCCATCGTCTCGGCGCTGAAACCTGTCGATTTGACACCGCTGATGGGCAAGAGCGTGAGCCTCGCCTGGGAATTCATGTTCACCCGCTCCACTTTCAACACTCCGGACATGATCGAGCAGCATAATCTGCTCAACGAGACTGCGGCGCTGATCGAAGCGGGCACGCTGAAGACGACGCTCACGACCAATCTTGGAAAAATCAACGCCGCCAACCTGAAGCGCGCGCACAAGCTGCTCGAGGGCGGACACTCAATGGGCAAGATCGTGCTCGAGGGGTTTTGAGCGCAACTGAATCCCTGGTCGAGTCCCGCTACGCCGGGGCGCACCTGCTCGCCGCATTTACGGGATAGATCGGGGCCGGCCCCGTGGTCGAGTCGCTCAGCCGTGCTGGCCGATGTTGCGCGGCGCTTGCTCGGCCAGCTTCCAGGTATCGCGCAGCACGCCGAGCAGCGCGCGGATCACGGGATCGTTCTCGCGCGCGAGCAGGTAAATGAACCACAGCGTGGTCTCGAGCCGCACGTCCCGCCACAGGCACACTTCGCCCGCGGCCTCTTTCTCCTGCGCCAGCTCTTCGCGGATCAACGACAAGCCGACCCCGGATACGACCAGGTTCGCGATCACCGATTCCTGATCGGCCTCGACCACCTTGGTGGGCTCGATGCCGTGCTTGTCGAACAGTTGGCGTACGAGCTTATGGTGAGTGCTGATCGAGGGCGTGATGACCCACGGTTGCTGCGCGATCTCGCTCCAGTCGGCATCGACCACGCGGCTCTTCCAGGCCGCCGGCGCGGCAACGCGATAGGTGCTTCCGCGCAGCCGGAGCTTGCCCACGCCCGGATGCTCGAGCTCGCCGTAGTAGAAGCTGGCGTCGAGTTCCCCACTGAGCACTTTCGCGAACGCCGCGCCGGTGATCTCGTGGTGCAGTTCCACCTGCAGCAAGGGATAGCGCTCGACCGTGGCGTTCAGAAATTCGCCGATGCG
>JADGRQ010000082.1 GCA_017880775.1 Burkholderiales bacterium
GTGGCGATCGACGTCAACTCGGCGCGCTCCACGCGCGGCAGCGACATCGAGGAGACGGCGTTTCGCACCAATCTCGAGGCAGCCGAGGAGATCGCGCGCCAGCTGCGCCTGCGCGACTTGGGCGGGCTGATCGTCATCGACTTCATCGACATGGAGTCGCAGCGCAACCAGCGCGACGTGGAGAACCGCCTGCGCGAGTCGCTGCACTTCGACCGCGCCCGGGTGCAGATGGGCAAAATCTCGCGCTTCGGCCTGATGGAACTGTCGCGCCAGCGTCTGCGCCCCTCGCTCGGCGAAGGCAGCACCATCACCTGCCCGCGCTGCAACGGCATCGGCCATATCCGCGGCATCGAATCGACCGCGCTGCACATCCTGCGCATCATTCAGGAAGAAGCGATGAAGGAAAACACCGCAGCCGTGCATGCCCAGGTGCCGGTGGATGTGGCCACGTTCCTCCTCAACGAGAAGCGCACCGACATTCACAGCGTCGAGGCCCGACTCAAGGTCAACGTGGTGCTGATACCGAACACGCACCTGGAAACGCCGCATTACCAGATTTCGCGCCTGCGCCACGATGACCTCAACCAGGCCGAACCCCTGCCCGCCAGCTATAACATGGTGCAGATGCCAACGGAAGAAGAGGTAAAACCGCTCGCGAGCATGGAACCGAAAGCGCCGCGGCCGCAGGCCGCAGTGCAGGGCATTACCCCGGCCGAGCTGGCGCCTATGTCCGCGACCAAGCCGCCCGAACCGGCAGCGCAAGCCGCGCCGGGCATTATCTCCCGCATCATGGGTTGGTTGAAGGGCGAGGCGCCGAAGGCGGAAGTCGAACCGAGCAGCGGAATCCGTCCCTCCCGCCGCGAACCCAAGAGAGAACTGCAGCGCGAGCGCGGCGAACGCGGTGGCCGCGGTGGCCGCGGCGGGCGCGATCGCCAGGAGCGCGGTGGTCGCGAAGGCCGGCCGGTGCAAGGCGAGGTTAACCGGCCAGAGCAGCGCGAGCCGCGCCAGGATCGCGGCCGCGGCGAACGCCCGGAGCGCGAAGCGCGTCCGGAACGCGAAGCACGTCCGGAACGCGAAGCACGCCCGGAACGCGAAGCACGCCCGGAACGCGAAGCACGCCCGGAACGAGAAGCACGCCCGGAACGAGAAGCACGCCCCGAGCGCGAAGCGCGTCCGGAGCGCGAAGGGCGCTCGGAGCGTCCGCCGCGCGAGCCGCGTGAGCCGCGCACACCAAGACCGCTGCCGCAAGGCGAAACGCAGCCCGGCGCAGAGGCCAGGCCGCCGGATGAGCAGCGTCCGGAGGGTGGCGGCGAAGCCGGACGCAGCCGTGGCCGGCGCGGTGGTCGCGGTGGTCGCGGTGAACGCAGTGAACGCGGTGAACGCGGAGGTCGCGGCGAACGCGTCGAGCCAGCCGAACGCGGAGCGGACGCAGCACAAGCAGAACACGCCGCTCAGGCGGAACGAGCCGAACGCGGAAGCGAGGCTCAAGCCGAAATGCAGACACCGGCGCAACAAACCATGCCCGAGGAAAGGTCTGCCCCGCCCGCCCCTGTGTCGGCGCCGATCGAGCCTGCAATCCACCCCGTGCCGGTAGAAGTACCGGCGCCTGTCGTCATCGCGGAACCCGCCGTCGTCGAACGCGAGCCGGTCGTAACGACACCGGCAGTTCATGCCGAACCCGCACCAACGCCGGTACCGGTCCGTTCCGAGCCGGCTCCAGCGCCCGCGCCTGTGGCCGACATCGAGAAAGTGCTGGAGGAAAGCGGCTTGGTGATGATCAGAACGGATCCGAGCAAAGTGAAGCTGCCCGAGCCGGTGGCCGAGGCACAGCACCTGCCGGCGCAGCCGCGTCCGCGGCGCGCACCGCCGCCCGATACCGGACCGCTGCAGATAGTGGAAACGAAGAAATAGATTCGTTCCCAAGCGAAGGCGCAAAGCTCAAGAAGGCAATGCGCCAAGGAAGCCCTGATTGAGGCCATGACGCAATCAGAGCTTCCTTTGATTTTGGGGGCCTTACCAGGGAGCTAGGTGCGAAGGGACGGTTCCCGCCCCTTCTCCGGCTCGCCGGTTCAGGCCGCCTCTTGGGTGCGGCGATCGGCCGGTTCGCCGATGTGATAGCCATGCGTGCCGGCCGAATCGATAAGTTTGCGCCGGTCCAATCTCGCATCGGCGACCTTTTTCATGACCAGCCCTTCCGTGGTCGGCGAGCGGCAGATGTTGCCAGTGCAGCAGAACAGAACCGCATATTGCTTCATGAAATGCATATTGCGTTGGTTTCAGGCGAAGAAAAAGCGTGTAAGCTGTGCGCGCCCAAATTGAATAGGCGATCAGCGCCGGCTCCCGATCATGACAACACCTGCATCTGCCACCCATGACGAACCCCTGCTCGCCGGCGTTACCGTTGTCGATTTCACGCGCGTGCTCTCGGGCCCGTATGGCACGCGCATGCTCGCGGACCTCGGCGCGCGCGTAATCAAGATCGAACGTCCCGGCGAAGGCGACGAAATCCGCCATACCGTGTTCCAGCTCGATCCCGGGCGCACCGATCAGAGCAGTTATTTCGCGCGTCTGAACGCGGGCAAGGAAAGCATTGCGATCGATCTTGCCCATCCACAGGCGCGCGATGTCGTGCTCGATCTGGTGCGCACCGCCGACGTCGTGGTGGAGAACTTCTCCCCCGGCGTGATGGCGCGCTACGGTCTGGACGACGCCGCGCTGCGGGCTCTGCGCCCCGACATCATCTATTGCTCCATCTCCGGTTTCGGCCAGACCGGGCCACTCAGTTCAATGCAGGCATACGCACACCTGATCAACGCGATCTCCGGGATGATGGACCTCGACCGCGGCGACGAACCCAAACCGCG
>JADGRQ010000016.1 GCA_017880775.1 Burkholderiales bacterium
GAGGAACACCGATTGCTTGAGCCGTTCCCAGTCGAACGTTCGTGCTTGAAGCGCCAGCAGGAACGCGCCGGCGGAGCCGATTGCGGCAGACTCGGTGGCAGTGGTGATGCCGAACAGGATGACCGCCAGCACCACGATGGTGAGGATGCCGAGCGGCATGACCGACGAGGATAGCAACTTCAGCAACTCGAACGACTCGGCCTCCAACTTCCAGTAATACCAGAGAAGCACGAGGAAGGTCGCTGCAACGATGATCCAGAAATAAACATAAAACGCGGGCGCCGGACCTGCGTCCACGGGCGGGGCTTGGCCCTGCTTCAGCATTTCCGGAGTGCCTACTTGTTCTACGCCTTCAGGCTCCTGCGCCGTTCCGGAGTCGGATTCAGCCTTGGCGCTACCTAGCTCCTGCGCGGTATCCTCGCTCGCCGGCGGCGTCGCCGGAGCGGAAGCGGCAGGCGGCGCGGCCGGCTTCTGCGTGACGCTGGCCACCGGCTGGACATCGGCCTGCGGGTGAATCACCACGTACCACCAGATCCCCCACAAGGTCACCGCCGCGAGAATGAGCGGAAACAGCGCGGTAAGGAAATTCTTCCAGACCGCGACGTAGGACAATCGACGGCCGTCGCTCTCGATCGCGAGAGCCTTGCCGGGCATGAACAGCGCATAAAACAAGCCGGCCAGCATGTTTTGCGAATACGCCTGCTGGAACTTCCGCACCCAGTCGGACACCGGTATCTTCTGCTCGGCCTCGGGCAAACGCGGCGCGATCTTGGGATTGATCAACGCCCAGCCAAGGATGTACACGAGGTATAGGAACGACAGGAAGAAACCGGGAAACATCGCCGAAGCGTAGAGTTTCACGACCGATTGCCCGGCGACCGCGGCATAGACGATGATCATGACCGAAGGCGGGATCAGGATCCCGAGCGTGCCGCCGGCGGTGATCACGCCGGACGCAAGCCGCACGTCGTAGCCGGCTTTGAGCATCGGATTGAAGGCGATCACGCCCATCAACACCACCACGGCGCCGACCAGGCCGCTGGCGATGCCCCAGAATGTGCAGACAATCAGAGTGGCGACCGCGAGCGACGCGGGCACTCGCCGGAAAGCGAGCTGGATGCTGTAGAACATCTTGTCCACCAGCGCTCCGCGCTCCATCACATACCCCATCAGCACGAACAGGGGGATCGAAATCAGCACATCGTTGTTCATCGCGCCATAGGTGCGCTCGACCATCAGATCGAAGACGCGGTTATCCGCCCAGGAATGCGATGGGTCATAGAACGCGACGTAGCCGAACATCATGCCGAGACCCATCAGCGTGAACGCGGTCGGAAAGCCCATCATGATCACGATCACGATGAGCGTGAGCATGAGTAAGCCCAGTGCCGGATCACTCACGTTCGGCTCCCCTTGAACCGACGCGCTGGTGCGCGGCTTCGTCGATCTCGTGGGCACCTTCGATCGCACGCTTGCGCGATTCCTCGTCCACGAGTGTGCTGCCGGCGAGCTGCTGCTCGATCACGTCGATCTCCTCGACGTCCTTCAGGCGGTCAGGCCATCGCCCGGTTTGCAGGCACACGACGCAGCGGGCGATTTCGGCCAGTCCCTGGATCAGCACCAGAACTCCGGCGATCGGGATGACGGTTTTGAACGGATAAACGGGCGGCCCCTCCGACGTCACGTTCGAGTGTTCATTGATGTGCCACGAAATGCCCGCGTAATCGATCCCCGCATAGATCAGGGCGGCAATTCCGGGGAGAAAGAACAGTATGTACAGAATCAGGTCCAGCGTGGCCTGGGTGCGCGGCTTCATCGAGCCGTAGAGGAAGTCGCCCCTGACGTGGTCATCCTGCGCCAGCGTGTAGGCGCCGCACATCATGAACAGCGTGCCGTAGAGCATGTTGTCGAGGTCGAAGATCCAGGCCGTCGGGGCGTTCAGGATGTAGCGCTTGAACACCTCGATGCAGACTACGGACATCAGCACCATGATCAGCCAGGCGGTGGCCTTGCCGGCCCACGTGCTGATGTGGTCGGCTGCAAGTAGAAAATTCTGAACTTTCATATGAGTACGACCGCTCTACGGAAAAGGCCGATTCACAAGACGAAACACCATCCAGGATCGAGTCCCGGATGGTGCCCGAGAGTCAAATGAAACAGGGTTCAGGCCTTCTTCGCGGCCGGCTTGCCGAAGTAATGGTCGAAGGCCATTTTCCGATCGACAACGACGTCCTGTTCCCACTTCACCGCGCGCTCGGCGAACTTCTTCTGCGAATCGACGATTTCCTGGAACACCGGACTCGCCGCCGCCTTCTTGGCCACGACCTGGTCGTAGACCTCCAGCTGTTTGCGCAGGATCGAAGTGGGCGTCTTGTAGAACTTGACCTTGTCCACGGTCTGCAGCGTGATGTAGTCCTGCGAGTTGCGGTCGATCGCCTTCCACATCATGTTCGCCGACGCCGCGTCCACGGCGTAGGCGATGATCGCCTTCAGCTTGGCCGGCAGCGCGTCGTACTTGGTCTTGTTGAACGTGATCTCGAGCTGCTCGGCGTTCTGGTGATAGCTCTGCAGCATGCATATCTTGGACACGTCGGCGAAGCCCAGGGCGCGGTCGGAGGATGTGTTGTTGAACTCGGCGGCATCAAGCAAGCCGCGGTCGATTGCCGGCACGATCTCGCCGCCGGGCAGCGCATTGACCGCGGCGCCCATGCCGGTGAACACGTCGATCGAAATGCCGACCGTACGGTACTTGAGGCCCTTGAAGTCTTCCGGCTTGGTCATCACCTTCTTGAACCAGCCTAGCGGCTGGGTATAGAGCGGCGCATAGGGGAACGAAACCACATTGGCGCCGATGGAGGAGTACACCTTTTCGAGCAGTTCCTTGCCGCCGCCCCACTTGTGCCAGGCGAGGAGCATGTTGGCGTCCATGCCGTAACCGGGACCGGATCCCCACAGCGCCAGCGCATTGCTCTTGCCGTAGTGGTACACCAGCACGCCGTGGCCGCCGTCGAGTGTGCCCTTGGAAACCGCATCGAGCAGGCCAAAAGCAGGCACCACGGCGCCGGCGGGCAGCACCTCGATCTTGAGATCGCCGCCGGTCATGTCGTTTACCGTCTTGGCATAGTCGAGCGCGTACTCGTGGAAAATGTCCTTGGACGGCCATGTCGATTGAAAGCGCATGGTGATCGGGCCCTGCGCCTTGGCGATCATCGGGAAGCCGAGCGTTGCCGCGCCGGCTGTTGCGGCCGCAGCGCCGGTGAGGAATTTGCGGCGCGAGGATTTGGGCTTGTCTTGGTTGCTCATGGAAGTGCCTCCTTCGTGAAATGGTATCCCTTGGTGGCGGGTACGGCCTTATTTGACTGCTTCGCATACTGCTCCGCGAACCGTCCGAATTCTAGTCCCGCTGCAGTACCCGCCGCAAGGCGACGCCGCGACGCAAAACCGGAATCTTGACCGCGGTCAATTGTACGCATACTGCACTGCGGGAGACGGCGCCTCGGCGGTCTTGACCCGCTTCTCGTGCGGCTGCCAGCCCAGTACAACCATCAGCACGAAAAACCCGATGACGTAGGCGAGCGCGACATGCCAGCCGTGCTTCAGCCAACTGCCGACGGATCTGGCTTCGGGATACATGTTGGCGAGCGCCACCCCTGCGGATGAGCCGAACCAGATCATCGAGCCGCCGAAACCCACCGTGTAGGCGAGCATGCCCCAGTCGTAGCCGCCCTGTTTCAGCGCCAGCGCGGTGAGCGGGATGTTGTCGAACACCGCCGAAACGAACCCGAGGCCGAACGCGGTCTGCCATGCCGCCGCCGGCAGCTTCTCCACCGGCATCAGCGATGCGCAGGTCACCAGCGAGAGCAGAAAGATCGTGCCCTTGAAGGCCTCCGGCAGCAGGCTCCATTGCGGCCTGCGCACCGGCGCGGTGAGGACGATGGCGACCCAGACCCCAGCGCCGATCAGCGGATAGTGATCGAGCACCGCCGGAAACTTCAGGTTCGCGACCACGTTGACGAGGATCGCGACCACCAGGATGAACGCGACGATGCCGAGGCGCACCCAGTCCACGCGCACGCCCGCGGGTGGATCCTTCGTGATCGGGCTATGGCCCTGCTGCTGGATTGCCGCCGGTATGCCGCACAGCACCAGCGCGACCGCGGCGGCCACGTAAGCGTGCAGCACGTCGATGGGGTCGACGCCGTCGATCCACATCATGGTGGTGGTGGTGTCGCCGACCACGCTGCCCGAGCCGCCGGCATTCGACGCCGCCACGATTGCGGCGAGGTAGCCGATATGCAGCTTGCCCCGGAACACCACATTGGCCACGGTGCCGCCGATCAGCGCCGCGGCGATGTTGTCGAGGAACGAAGAGAGCACGAACACGAGGACCAGAAGTACGAATCCGCCCTTCCAGTCGTCGGGCAGGAATCTGGGCAGCTCGGCCGGGACCTGGCTCTCCTCGAAGTGCTTGGAAAGGAGCGCAAAGCCGAGCAACAGACCCAGCAGGTTTGCGAGGATCACCCACTCGTGCGCCAGGTGAAGCGCAAGTCCGCCCAGACCCGGCCCGGTCTTGAAGCCGGTGAAACCGAGCTTGTAGAGCACGATGAACGCGAGCCCCGTCAGTGCGACCTGCAGCGTGTGACGGTGAAACAGGGCGACGCCCGCAAGCGTCAGGCCGAACAGCACGAAATCGACCGGCACGCCGAACACCGCGAGCACCGCCGCGATCAGGATTGCACCGACGAACAGGCCGCGTTCGCGCGCCAGCAACCGCATCGCTACGCTGCGCATGGGTTCCTCTCAACCGGAGAATGGCGCTAGTTTAGCGGGTACTCGCGTTAGCCCCGGTCACCGCACCACGACGACCGCGATCCGCGCGTCGTGCAGAACCCTGTAGGTGACCGAACCGAGCAGCGCCGCACCGAGGGGCCGCCGGCCATGCGAACCGATGATGATCTCGTCCGCGCCGAGTTGCTGTGCCAGTTGGAGTATCGTGGCGGCCGGTTCGCCCCGCAAGACGTGCTTCTCGAGTTCCGTCTCCGGATCGAACTGTGCCGCGCTTTCGGCCAGCAGCTTCCTGCTTTCGGTCTCGCGCGCAGACGCCACGTGCTCGATCGGCGACACCGGTCCGATCTCCCAGGCCATCACCGGTTTCTCGACGTGCAGCAGGTGAATCCTGCAGCGCGCACCCCTGGCGCGCCGCGCGGCGTACTGCACTGCACGCCGCGCGTGCTCCGAATCGTCCATGGCGACGATGATCGTGTACATGGCTGGCCGCGGGGCGCCGGTCCGATCGACGCTCAGCCGACGACGACGATATGCACGCGATACGGCCCGTGCGCGCCGAGCACGATGGTCTGCTCGATGTCCGCGGTGCGCGACGGGCCGGAAATGAAGTTCACCGCGCGCGGCAACTGGCCGAATTCCGCACGCGCCAGGTCCCAGCCGTCTTCCATCACCGCCACGATGCGCTCCGCGAGCACCACGGCGACGTGCGTCTCAGGCAACAGGCTCACCGTTGCGGGCGTGTCGGGCCCCGAGACCAACATCAGCGTGCCGGTCTCCGCAAGTGCGCAGAACACGCCGGTGACGCCGATCCCATCGTCGCCGTTCGCCTCGCGCGCAGCGAGCGCAAGACCCGCGCCCGCCCAGTCGTACGCCGACAGACTCGGCCAGACGCAGCCGGACTTCGGCAGCTGGTGCGCATCGAGAAAGCGCGCCACCGCGCCGGGCACTTCGCTTGCGGTGGCAACGCGCTCGGTGGTGCTCGAGCTCTCCTCCGCACGCTCGAGGAACAGCGTCACCAGGTCATCGGGCAGCTCGGGCAAGGAACCGCGCGGATGCCGGCGCAGGTAGACATCGCGGTCCGCGATCTCCGCGGCTGACGGCACCGCGCCGCCGCGCCGCTGCCGGCGGCGGATCCGGGCGAGGATTTCTTCGCGCGTTCCCATGCAGCTTTCCCGGTCGTCAGGCTTTCAATGCAACCAGCACTTCGTCCAGCATCTTCTTGGCATCGCCGAACAGCATGCGGTTGTTGTCCTTGTAGAAAAGGGGATTGTCGACACCCGCATACCCCGAGGCCATGCTGCGCTTCATCACGATCGAGGTCTTGGCCTTCCACACTTCCAGCACCGGCATGCCGGCAATCGGGCTGGTCGGGTCATCCTGCGCAGACGGATTGACGATGTCGTTGGCGCCGATAACCATGGCGACGTCGGTAGTCGGGAAATCCTCGTTGAGTTCGTCCATCTCGAACACGATGTCGTAGGGCACCTTGGCCTCGGCCAGCAGCACGTTCATGTGACCGGGCATGCGACCGGCGACCGGGTGGATGCCGAAGCGCACATTGACGCCCTTCTCGCGCAGATGCTTCGTGATCTCGTAGACCGTATGCTGGGCCTGCGCCACTGCCATGCCGTAGCCCGGTACGATGATCACGCTCTTGGCCTCGCGCAGCAGTTCCGCCGTCTCCGCGGCAAGGATCGGATTGACCTCGCCGGCCGGCTGCGCGCCGCCGCTGGCTACCGCCGGCGTACCGCCCCCAGTGCCGAATCCGCCTGCGATCACGCTGATGAAGTGGCGGTTCATCGCGCGGCACATGATGTAGGAGAGGATGGCGCCGCTTGAGCCCACCAGGGCGCCGGTGACGATCAGGAGGTCGTTCGACAACATGAAGCCGGTCGCCGCCGCCGCCCAGCCTGAATAGCTGTTCAGCATCGATATCACCACCGGCATGTCGGCACCGCCGATCGCCATTACCATGTGAATGCCGAACAGCAGCGCGATCACGCTCATCACGATCAACGCGGTCATGCCCGTGTTCACTGATTCAGCGTGGAGAAACTCCCGTCCGAAGTAGATAACAATCAGCAGGCCCGCGAGATTCAGCCAATGACGACCCGGCAGCAGCATCGGCTTGCCGCCGATCTTGCCCGAGAGCTTGCCGAAGGCGATGATCGAGCCGGAGAAGGTCACGGCACCGATCAGGATGCCGATGTAGATCTCTATCTCGTGGATGGCCTTTTCCGCTTCCGTCAGCGGGATGCTTTTTCCGTCGATCAGATGGAAGGACGCCGCCGGATCGATGTAGTTCGCATATCCGACCAGCATGGCGGCGAGACCGACCAGGCTGTGCATCAGCGCGACCAGTTCAGGCATCTGCGTCATTTTCACGGTGCGCGCGGCGTAGAGCCCGATGCTGCCGCCCACCACCATGCAGCCGATGATCCAGGGATAGCCGGCCGGCGTGACTCGGGGCCCGAAGACCGTCGCCAAGACCGCGATGGTCATGCCGATCATGCCGTACAGATTGCCGCGCCTGGAGCTCTCCGGATTCGACAGGCCGCCGAGGCTCAGGATGAAAAGAATCGTCGCGCCGATATAGGAGACTGCTGCCACGCCTTCAGACATTTTCCGTCTCCCTTATTTGCGGAACATTTCGAGCATCCGGCGGGTCACCGCGAACCCGCCGATCATGTTGATCGCGGTGAGCGCGATCCCCGCCACTGCAAGCCCGCGTATCCAGTCGCCCGGGGCGAGTCCCCCCTCGAGCGGCGGCGCGATCTGCACCAGCGCGCCGATGGCGATGATGCTGCTGATCGCATTGGTGACGCTCATCAGCGGCGTGTGCAGGGCGGGGGTGACATTCCAGACCACCATATAACCCACGAAACAGCCCAGCACGAAGACGGTGAAGTGCGCGAGAAAGGCTCCGGGTGCGCTGTAGCCGATGAACCAGAAGAGCCCCGCCGCAATAAGGAAGGTGATCGCCGTGCTGGTGCCGGATGCAGGCGCACCGCTCTTGCCATGCCCGCCTTGCGCCTTCGCCGGTACGGCGGCCGGCCTGGCCGCTGCCGGCGGTGCCGCTGAAAGTTTTGGAGCCGGTGGCGGCCAGGTGATGTTGCCCTCCTTCACCACCGTGGTGCCACGCAGCACCTCGTCTTCCATGTTGACGTTGATGACGCCGTCCTTGGTCTTGCACAGCTCCTCGGCCAGGCGGAACAGGTTGGTCGCGTACAGCGTGCTCGACTGCTTGGACAGGCGGCTCGGCAGATCGCTGTAGCCGATGATGGTCACGCCGTACTTGACGGTCACTTGATGGGGCACGGTCAGCTCGCAGTTGCCACCCTGCTCCGCCGCCATGTCGACGATGACGCTGCCCGGTTTCATCGACTTCACCATTTCGGCGGTGATCAGCTTCGGCGCCGGTCTGCCCGGAATGAGCGCGGTGGTGATGATGATGTCCACTTCCTTCGCCTGCTTGGCAAACACCGCGGCTTGGGCTTTCAGGAAACCTTCGCTCATCACCTTGGCATAACCGCCGACGCCGCTACCTTCTTCCGTGTAGTCCACCGTGACGAACTCGCCGCCCATGGATTTGACCTGATCGCCCACTTCGGGGCGCGTGTCATTGGCGCGCACGATGGCCCCCAGGCCGGAGGCCGTGCCGATCGCGGCGAGGCCCGCAACACCTGCGCCGATGACGAAAACCTTGGCCGGCGGCACCTTGCCCGCAGCCGTGATCTGGCCGGTGAAGAAACGGCCGAAGTGATGCGCCGCCTCGATGACGGCACGGTAGCCGGCAATGTTGGCCATCGAGGAGAGCGCATCCAGCTTCTGCGCGCGCGAGATGCGCGGCACGCTGTCCATCGCCAGCACGGTGGCCTTCTTCGCCGCGAGTTGTTTCAGCAGCTCGGGGTTCTGCGCCGGCCAGATGAAGCTGACCAGCGTGCCGCCCTCGCGCATCAGGCCGATTTCCTCCGCGCTCGGCCCGCGCACCTTGAACACGATGTCGGACGCGGCCCACAGCGTGGCCGCCCCCTCGATGATCTCGGCGCCCGCGGCGCGGTAGACATCGTCGCTGAAATTCGCCGCATCCCCGGCACCGGATTCCACGGCGACCTTGAAGCCCAGCTTGATGAGTTTTTCAACCACTTCGGGCACGGTCGCAACGCGCTTTTCGCCCGCCGCCGTCTCTCTTGGCACACCTATGACCTGAGGCATGAATTCCCCTTGTTTGTTGCTAGATCTCTTCCATCGTCAAGACCTGCGCACAGTACTTAGATCAGCCAAATCGGGCTTGACGCAAGTCAAACTCCGGTCAAGACGCATGCGCCCTTTCAGGAGCCAATTTAGCCGGATCGGCATATGAAGGGCAAGTAACTTGGGGGAATATCGGTCTTGTTTTCGCCCTTGATCGTCATCTTGCCGGGGCCTGCCGCATATCCGCAAACCCAGGTGACCGGAACGATCGGTGCATCTTCCACGACACCAGGGCGGAGTGTGAGGACTTTACCCTTGATGACGCCGTTCGCGCGATTGCCAAACGTGACGTGAATTGCACCATCTTGAACGAGCACTGAACTGATAAAGTTGTTGACGATCCTGTCGGCGGAGGGCAATCCGGCGCTGGCGTTGTCCGAGGGAAGGGATTGCAGGACGGCCCACGACACGGCAATGGGAGCTTTTGCAATGTCCGCCAGCGGCAGCGCCTCGACGATCTGATCCCTGACGAACTTGTTCTGATAGCTGGGAACCGCCATCATCGCCAAAATGGCGACAATCCCGACGACCACCATCAATTCGATCATCGTGAAGCCCGCGGCGCGAACATTGCGCCCGCCGCCGGCCGGATCCGCTACTTCAGCAAACGGATCGTCCACGGATAGGTGTAGTCGAGCGCCCCGTTCGACACCTTGATGGCCGCCCTGATCGTCAGCACCAGGGCGCCGATGACGACGAAGGGCATCAGCACAAAGCCGATCAGCACGAACATCAGGAGCCCGCTGATCGCCATGGCGATCGTGACCGTAATCTGAAAATTGAGCGCTTCCTTGCCGTTGGTATCGACCAGCGGCATCTCGGAGCGTTTGATCAGCCATACGAGCAGCGGCCCGAGAAGATTGCCGAACGGAATCAGAAAACCCGCCAGGGCAGACAAGTGGCAGATCATGGCCCAGTTCTGCTCTTCCTTAGCTGCTTGCGGTAAATCGCTCATCGCCCTGCTCCCCCGGGGATCATCCGCCGATACGCCATCGATGTCACGGCTTGGGCCACGGAGGCCCTTTCAGCTCGACGGTGTTGCCCTCCGGGTCCGAGATGTAGATCGAAGGGCCCTCGCCTTGCGCTCCGTACCGCGATTCGACTTTTCCTGCAACGACACCGACAGAAGCAAGGTGTCGACGAATTGCATTCTCGTCAAACGGATCGATGCGGAAACAGAAGTGATCGAGGTTTCGCCCCTCCTTGCCGGGAGCGGCACCGCCGGCCCGTCCGAGCTTCCCGTCAACAGGAACGAGGTCGATCAGCGAATGTCCTGCACGCAGTTGTATCAAACCGAGATCGTCCTGCCGCTTCTCCACCGAGCAGCCGAGCACTCCGCAATAGAACCTGATCATGGCGTCCAGATCGACGACACGGAGCACGAGGTGATCGATATCGCGAATCCTGATCATGGCGGTACCTTACCTGAAAGCAAGCAGCGTGATGCCAGGGCGCACTACGAGCGCACCAGCGATCTCGATACGCAGCGTGATGCTGGCTGACGGCGATACGATCACAGCACTCGACACGGGCAACAAACAGCGCAAGGTCCGCTTGAGCCTGATCGACGCGCGCGAGAAGGGTCAGCCCTTCGGAAGGACGTCCCGAGAATCCTTCTCATCAACCATCGCCCGACTTGTCCGTGCCCGATTGGTGCCGAGATCCGCGTTCCGACGCCCGCCCCCGCGCGGGCGGGAGCGGCAAATTGAATTGCCTATCGCAGTTTTCGCCTCACTATCGCATACTGTGCCGCATTTTTTCTGAATCCTACATACCCAAACGCTGCGCGAAGGATATCGCCGCAGTAATTCCGAGGGAGGACACCATGAAGCTGATCCATCGGTTTACGCTGTTTGCACTTGCGAGCGCGACGCTCATCGTCGCGCTTGGCGGTGCAGCGCAGGCGCAGGCGCCCATAAGAATCGGCACCTCAGCTTCGACGACCGGCTCCTTCGCGGCACTCGGACAAAACCAGCTGCGCGGCTACCAGCTTTGCATCAAGCGCGCGAACGACAAGGGCGGGGTGCTCGGGCGCCGGCTGGAACTCATCACCGAGGAGGACAAGTCGGACCCGGCGACCGCAGTCCGGATCTACGAAAGCCTGATTGCGGAAAAGCATGTGGACGCGATCCTCGGCCCGTATGGCTCGGCCGGCGCCGATGCCGTGGCCGACGTAAGCGAGAAACACCGTATGCCCATGATTGTGCCGCTTGCAGGCACTTCGGCAATATTCAAGAAAGGCCGGAAGTATGTATTCATGGTCCTGTCGCCCGCGGAGACGTGGTTGGAGGGCCTGATCGATCTGGCGGTAAAGCGCGGCTTGAAGACGGTGGCGGTGATCCATGAGGACACGCTCTTCCCGCGTACCGCGGCGGCAGGCACGGTGGAGTATGCAAAGCGCAAGGGCCTTACGGTCGTTCTCAATGAGGCGTATCCAAAGGGCACGGCGGACTTTACCGCTCTGCTCACCAAGGTCCATGCCGCGAATCCGGATGTGCTCGCGGCGGGCACCTACTTCGAGGATGCGGTGGCCATTACGCGCCAGATGAAGACACTGGACGTCAACCCGCGCGTGTTCGGCGTGACGGTCGGCGCGGATTTGCCGAAGTTTCATGAAACGCTCGGCAAATCCGCCGAGTTCGTCTACGGCGCAACGCAGTGGGACCCCGGCCTGATTACGCTGCGCGCAGGCGGTCTGATCCCGGTTGCCCGCCAGTACCCCGGCGCGAAAGAATTCGTCGAGGATCACCAAAAAATGTTTCCCGGCGCGGACCTCTCTTATCACTCGGCAGCAGGTTTCAGCGGTTGCGAAATACTGCTCGAATCGATTCGCAGAGCAGGCTCGCTCGACGGCGAACGGGTCCGGGCGGCGCTGCTGAAGCTTGAGATGAATACGGTCTTTGGGCCGTTCAGGGTGGACGCCGGCGGGTTCCAGGTTGGCCATAAGGCGCTGATGATCCAGTGGCAGGACGGCAAGAAAGCGATCGTCGCGCCGGAGGAACTTGCCGCCGACAAGCCGCGCATTCCGACGCCGGAATGGAGCAAGCGGCCGTGAAGCGGACAATCTTTGCTGCCGCGTTCGTTATGGTCGCGGTGTCGTTGGGTTTCGGCCAGATCGCGCACGCGCAGGCGCCGATCCGTATCGGCACTTCGCTCGGGCTGACCGGGATCTATGCCGAGTTCGGACTGGCGCTGCAGCGCGGTTACCAACTTTGCGTCAATGCAGCGAACGCGAAGGGTGGATTGCTCGGACGGAAGCTCGAATTGACGGTGGTGGATGACAAGTCGGAGACCGCGACGGCGGTTGCCATCTACGAGCGGCTCATCATGCAGGACAAGGTTGACCTCGTATTCTCGCCGTACTCCTCTCCCATGACGGATGCCGTCGCCGCCGTAACGAACAAGTACGGCAAGCCGATGGTGGCGTGTTGTGCGGCGACCCCGGCTATTTTCAAGAAAGGCCGGCGCTTCCTGTTCATGCTGCTCTCGCCGGCGGAGGGCTACCTGGAAGGTCTCATCGATATCGCGGCCAAGCGCGGCCTGAAGACCATCGTGGTGATTTACGAAGATACGCCGTTCCCGAAAGCCATCGCGCAGGGCGCGGCGGAGCTCGCGAAAAAACGCGGACTGCAGGTCGTTGCGCTGGAGGGTTACCCGCGAGGCACGAAGGACTTCAAGGAAATTCTGGGCAAGTTCAAGGCGGCAAACCCCGACGTGATTGCCGCCGCCGCCTATTACGATGATACGGTTGCGATCACGCGCGACGTGAAGGAACTCGACATCAATCCGAAAATGCTTGCCGCAACGGTCGGCAGTGGTTTTCCAAAATTCCACGAGACGATGGGCCGCAGCGCGGAGTACGTCTATGGTGCAAGCCCGTGGGAGGCCGAGCTGGTCAACCTGCGGGCGGGCGGCCTGGTTCCGATCGCGCGCCAGTATCCCGGCGCGAGCGAGTTCGTCGAGGCCTATCGCAAGGAGTTTGCGAGCGATGACATGGCTTATCAAACGGCCCAGGGCTACGGCGCCTGCCAGTTAACGTTGGAAGGCGTGCGGCGTGCCGGCGCGCTCGACGGTGAAAAAATCCGCGCTGAGATCGCAAAGAACGATAGCCCCACGACGTTTGGCGCATTCAAGCTAAGCTCGGACGGTGTGCAGATCGGGCACAAGATGCTGTTGTTTCAGTGGCAGGACGGCAAGAAAGTCATCGTCTGGCCCGATGAAATCGCTCCGGTGGGGCCACGCTTCCCCACACCCCCATGGAGCAAGCGACCATGATGAGAAAAATTATTGCAGATGTCTTCGTCATAGTCGCAGTGTCGTTGGCTTTCGGCGCGATCGCGCAGGCGCAGTCACAGACGCCGATCCGGATAGGTGCTTCGCTATCCCTGACCGGCAGCTATGCGGAACTGGGCCAGACTTTCGAGCGCGGCTATCGCGTTTGCGTGAAGCAGGCCAACGAACGCGGCGGCGTGCTCGGGCGCAAAATCGAATTCAGTGTCGAGGACGATAAATCCGAGGCGGCGACTGCCGCCGCGATCTACGAAAAGCTGATTGCGAAAGACAAGGTCGACGCGGTCTTCTCGCCTTACTCTTCGGGCATCACCGAAGGCATGGCCGATGTCACTGAACGGCACCGCATGCCGATGGTCGCCGCCGGTGCCGCGACACGGTCGATCTACAAGAAAGGGCGCAAATACATCTTCATGGTGTTCACGCCCGCGGAGGCGTACCTCGAAGGTCTCGTCGACCAGGCGGAAAAAAAGGGACTGAAGACGATCGCGGTCCTGTATGAGGACTCGGGTTTCCACACGGCGATCGCTCAGGGGATGATCGACCTCGCAAAGAAGCGCGGAATGCAGGTGGTGGTTGCCGAACCCTACCCGCCGAAGACCACGGACTTTTCCACGATCCTCAAGAAGATCAAGGCGGCCAATCCCGACGTCGTGGCGGCCACCTCCTATTTCAACGATGCCGTCGCCATCGTTCGCCAGATGAAGGAAGTTGGCGTCGAGCCCCGCATGGCGGGGGTCACCGCAGGCGGCGATCTGCCGAAGTTCTACGAAGTGCTCGGTAAGAGCGCGGAGTTTGTATATGGCGCCACGCAATGGGAACCGGAACTGGTCCGGGTAAGGGCGGGCGGAGTGATCCCGGTGACCCGCCTTTATCCTGGGGCCCGTGAATTCGTCGAGGACCATGAAAAGCAGTTTCCCGGGGCGGACCTCTCTTACCAGACGGCGGCGGCCTTCGGTGGGTGCCAGATCCTGCTGGAGGGCATCCGGCGCGCAGGGTCGCTGGACCGGGAGAAAGTGCGGGCCGCGATCCTGAAATTCGATGGCTACACGGCTTTCGGGGCCTTCAGGGTGGACCAGGACGGCATCCAGATCGCCCACAAGATGCTGATGTTTCAGTGGCAGGACGGCAAGAAAATCATCGTCTGGCCCGCGGAACTTTCATCGGTGGCGGCGCGCTTCCCCATGCCCCCATGGAGCAAGCGGCCTTGATCCGGCGTGGCGTAGCGCTAGCGCTCCTGATATTCGCAGCGTCGCCGTCCGTCGCGCAGCAGCCGCATCGCGTTTATCGGATCGGCGTCCTGAATGAAGCCTGGGCCGCCAACCATCCCGCGGTCGAGGGACTCAAAGAGGGGCTGCGCGAGCTGGGATTCAGCGAGGGCCGTGACGTATCGTACGAGATACGCTTCACCAAGGGCGAGCCCGGAGCCACCGCCGCCGCCGCGCAGGAGTTGGTGAAAGCGGGCGTGGACTTGCTCTTTACGAGTAACGAACCCGCCACGCTCGCGGCGAAGAAGGCCACGCAGAGGATTCCGATCGTTTTCACGCTCGTGGGCGATCCGGTCGCAACCGGCATGGTGGCCAGTCTCGCGCGACCGGGAGGCAATCTCACCGGGATCTCGAGCCGTGCCACGGAGCTTGCGCCCAAGCGGCTGGAAGTACTGAAAACGATGGCGCCCGGCCTGCAACGCGTATGGTTCGTCTATCACAGACTTGAAGTAACCGACTCCGCCGCCCTATCAGACCTGCGCGACGCGGCAAGCGTGCTCAAACTTGGCCTGATGGTGCGCGCAGTAAGCGATGCCGCCGAATTGGCCCAGGTGCTCAAGGAGGAAATCAAACCCGGCGACGCGTTGCTCTCGCCCGCGGTCGATACTCTCGATATTCCCGCGTCGATCCTCGAGGCTGCGCGCTACCCGAGCGTTTTTCCCACGGCGCTCTGGGTCGAGCACGGGGCTCTCGTGTCGTACGGACCGGACTTCCGCGCACAGGGCATACAGGCGGCGCGGCTGATCGCCAAGATCCTGCGCGGGTCCCGGCCGCAGGATCTGCCCGTCGAGGGCGCCGACCGGATCGACCTCGCGGTAAATCTCAACACGGCCCGCCAGTTGGGCCTCGCGGTGCCGCCGAAAATCCTGTTTCGCGCAAACGTGGTCCAGCGATGAGCGCTTCGAAATTGCGCGGCCGCCTGTTCTGGAAATACCTCGCGGTGTTCCTGATCCTGGTAGGCGGTGTGCTGGTCGCGAGCAGCCTCGTGGAACTATATTTCTCCTATGACGAAACCAAGCGTGCGATCGTCGGCCTGGAGCGGGAAAAAGCCGAAGCCGCGGCGAACCGGATCGAGCAGTATGTCCTGTCGGTCGAGCGCGACGTGCGCGGAACGCTGTATCCCTCGGCGGATGACTCGTCAGCGGCACCTTCGGGTCCGCAATCGCAACGCCCCGGCCAGTCTTTGGCAGCCGCTACCGCTCAACAGCGGGAGATCGACTTCCTCCGATTGCTGCGGAACACACCCGCCATCACCGATATCCGGCATATAGACAACACCGGCAAAGAGCGGCTCAGCGTATCCCGCGTCACACTGGACATGGCGGACAGCGGCAAGGATTTTGCCGAGTCCCCGCAGTTTCTGGTGGCGCAGGCGAAGAAGAGATTCTTCAGCCCGGTCTATTTCCGCAACGAGTCCGAACCGTATATGTCCATCGCGGTGGCCCTGGATGAACCCTCCCCCGAGGTGACGGTGGCGGAAGTCAACCTCAAGGCGATCTGGGACGTCGTTTCCCAGATCCGGGTCGGCAGCGCCGGCTACGCGTATGTGGTTGATGCCGAGGGCCGCCTGATCGCCCATCCCGATATCAGCATGGTGCTGCAGAAGCGCGACCTGTCGAAAACCCCCCAGGTACAGGCCGCGCGCGAGCAGGCCGCGAACGCGCGGGAAGAGGACCTGCCCTTCACGATTACGGAAGGATTGCAAGGCGGGGAAGTTTTGGCCGTGCACGCGGCCATTCCACAGTTGCGGTGGCTGGTCTTCATCGAGCAGCCACTCGGCGAGGTCCTCGTTCCGCTGCGAACTCAGCTCATCCGCAGCGGCATCGTTCTTTTGCTCGGCCTGGCCTTGTCCGTGGTGACGAGTATCGTTATGGTGCGACGAATGGTCGCGCCGATCCGGCGTCTGCAGGAAGGCGCGGCGCGCGTCGGCAAGGGCGAACTCGATCACCGCATCGAGATCCGTACCGGCGACGAGCTCGAGGCGCTCGCCGACGAGTTCAACCATACCACTGCGCAATTGCAGGATTCGCAGAGCAACCTGGAGAAAAAGGTCGAGGCGCGGACTGCCGAGCTGACCGAGACGCTCGAGCAGCAGACGGCCACGAGCGCGGTATTGCGGGTGATTTCCAGTTCGCCGACCGACACTCAACCCGTGTTCGACATGATCGCGCAGCGCGCGAGGCAGCTGTGTGATGCCCAATTCTGCGCGGTCTTCCGGTTCGACGGCGAACTCATCCACCTCGTGGCACATCACGGGCTGAGCCCCGAGGCCGCCGTCGCGTATGAACGAGGTTTTCCCGTGGCGCCGAGCCGCAAGAACGCGATCAGCCGCGCGATCCAGGACCGGACCCTCGTCGAGATCCCGGACGTCGAAGCCGACCCGGAGTACGGCAGCCTGGATTTGGCGCGGGCGGTAACGTTTCGCGCGATCGCCGCCGTGCCCCTGCTACGCGACGGCCGACCCATCGGCGGGATCGCTGCGTCACGTACCTCGGCCGGCCCGTTCCCGGCAAAGCATATCGAACTGCTTCATACCTTCGCCGATCAGGCAATGATCGCCGTCGAAAACGTGCGGCTGTTCAACGAGACCAAGGAGGCGCTCGAGCGGCAGACGGCGACCGCGGAGATTCTCAAGGTCATCAGCAGTTCGCCCACGGATACGCAGCCGATCTTCGATGCGATCGTGCAGAGCGCCGTGCGACTGTGCGACGCCGTGTACAGCGCTAGCTTGCGGCTGGAAGGCGGCCTGATCCATCTCGTTGCGAGTCACAACTGGGCGGACGAAGGGCTGGGGGTGGCACGGCGGTTGTTCCCGATGCCTCCGGACAGCGATCACCTCACGGCGCGCGCTATCCGGGAAAACCGGATCATCCACGTGCAAGACATGCAAAGCGATCCGGCGGTGCCAGCCACGTCCCGTGCGCTGGCGCTCGCAACGGGCTATCAGACGCTGCTGATCGTGCCGATGCTGCGCGAGGGCCGCGCCATCGGCGCCATCGTCGTGGCGAAAGCCGAGGGCCCCTTCTCGGAAAAGCAGATTGCACTGCTGCAGACCTTCGCCGACCAGGCGGTGATCGCGATCGAGAACGGGCGCCTGTTCAAGGAGGTGGAGGCGCGCACGGCGGCGCTCTCGAAGACGGTAGGGCAGCTCACAGCGCTGGGCGAGGTGGGGCAGGCGATCAGCTCGACGCTGGACATCGAGCAGGTTCTGAAGACGGTCGTGTCGCGCGCGATGCAGCTCACCGGGCTGGATGCCGGCGTGATCTACGAGTACGACGAAGCGACGGGGCAGTTCGAGCTGCGGGCTTCGGAGAACTTTGACGAGGAGAGCGTCGCCGGGTTGCGCGGCGCCGGGATCCGCAAGGGCGAGGGCGCGGTGGGCACCTGCGTAGCGACGCGCGAGCCGACGCAGGTGCCAGATACGCAAGCTTCGGAATACCCGGCCCGGCTGCGTGGTTTGCTCGACCGCTCCGGATTCCGTGCAATCCTCGCGGTGCCGCTGTTGCGCGAGGACCAGGTCATCGGCGCGCTGATGGTGATCCGCAAAGTCGCGGGGACGTTCGCGCCGGAGGTCGTGGAGCTGCTCAAGACCTTCGCCTCGCAGTCGGCGCTGGCGATCCAGAACGCGCGCCTGTTCCGCGAGATCGCGGCGAAGGGCCAACAGCTCGAGGTCGCGAGCCAGCTCAAGTCGCAGTTTCTCGCGAACATGTCGCACGAGTTGCGCACGCCGCTGAACGCGATCATCGGCGTGACCGAGATGCTGCACGAGGACGCGGTCGATCTGAAGCGCGAAGACGATCTCGAGCCGCTCGAGCGCGTGCTGCGCGCTGCGAAGCATCTGCTCGCACTGATCAATGACATTCTCGATCTGTCCAAGATCGAAGCCGGCAAGATGGACATCCACATCGAGTCCTTCGCGATTGCGCCGTTGATCCAGGACGTGGTGCAGACCATCGAAACGATGGCGGCAAAGAACGGCAACACGGTGGTGGTCGACTGCGCGGCCGACATCGGCACGATGCGTGCCGACCAGACGCGAATCCGGCAGGCGCTGCTGAATCTCGCGAGCAACGCCAACAAGTTCACCGAGCGCGGCACGGTGACCATCGGCGCCAGGCGCGCGACCGAGGCTGGCCGCGAGTGGGTGACGATCGCGGTGACCGACACCGGCATCGGGCTGACGACCGAGCAGATGGGCAAGCTGTTTCAGGAATTCGTCCAGGCCGATGCCTCGACCACCCGCAAGTACGGCGGCACGGGGCTCGGGCTCGCGATCAGCCGGCGCTTCTGCCAGATGATGGGCGGGGACATCGCGGTGGCGAGCGAGCTGGGCCGCGGTTCGACCTTCACCATCCGCCTGCCGGCTGAAGTCGGGGCCGTGCAGCCCGCCGCGGCGGTTCGCGATGCCGCGGCCCCTCGAGCGAGCGCGGCGCCATCCGGGGTTCCGACGATCCTGGTGGTGGACGACGATCAGACCGTGCGCGAGGTGATGGAGCGTTATCTCATGCGCGAGGGTTTCACGGTAGTGACGGCAAGCGGCGGCGTGGAAGGGCTGCGCGTGGCGCGGGAATTGCACCCCGCGGCGATCACGCTCGATGTGATGATGCCGGACGTCGACGGCTGGACGGTGCTCGCCGCGATCAAGGGCGACCCGGAGCTGGCGGACATTCCGGTGATTCTCATGACTATCGTGGACGAGAAGAACCGCGGCTACGCGCTCGGGGCGACCGACTATATGGTCAAGCCAGTCGACCGCGAGCGGCTCTCCGGCGTGCTGCGCAACATCTGCGGCGCGGTCGGCCGGCAGGTGCTGCTGGTCGATGACGACGACATGATGCGGCGCGCGATGCGGCTCGCGCTCGAGAAAGACGGCTGGGAGGTCAATGAGGCCGAGAACGGCCGGGTGGCGCTGGAGCGGCTCGACGACAAGCGTCCCGACATCATCATGCTCGATTTGATGATGCCGGTGATGGACGGCTTCGAATTCCTGATCGAAATGCGCAGGGAAGCCGAGTGGCGGGACATCCCGGTGCTGGTGGTGACCGCCAAGGACCTGACGGTGGAGGAGCGCAGCCAGCTCAACGGTGATGTCGCGCGCGTGCTGCAAAAAGGCGGCTCCGGGATGGACGAACTGCTGAAGGAGATCGGCCGCATCCTGCCCGGGTCGATCGAGCGCGGCCGCGGCAAGAAAGTGGCGGAGGAAACGAGATGAAGATCCTGTACGTCGAGGACAACGACGACAACATCTACATGCTGGAGAAACGGCTCAAGCGCGCCGGTTTCACCGTGATGATCGCGCGCGACGGCGCCCAGGGCGTGGCGATGGCGGCAGCCGAATTGCCCGACCTGATCCTGATGGACATGGGGCTGCCGGTGCTCGACGGTTGGGAGGCAACGCGCCAGATCAAGGCCGCGCCGCAAACGAAACATATTCCGGTGATCGCGCTGACGGCCAATGCGATGACCGGCGACAAAGAGAAAGCCATGGCCGCGGGTTGCGACGACTTCGATACCAAGCCGGTGGAGCTGCCGCGCCTGCTCGGCAAAATCCAGGCGCTGGTGCCGGGGGAGCAGGCCTCGTGAGCCCGGCTGAGGCCGCGCTGCTCGTGGTCGACGACAACGAGGACAATCGCTATACGCTCACGCGCCGGCTCAAGCGCGAGGGCTATACGAACCTCGCCACCGCCAACGACGGCCGGCAGGCGCTGGAGCTCCTGCAGTCGAAGAAGTTCGACCTGATGCTGCTCGACATCATGATGCCCGAGATGAACGGCTACCAGGTACTCGAGCACCTGAAGGCGGATGCGGAGCTGCGGCATCTTCCGGTGATCATGATCTCGGCAGTCGGAGAGGTGGAGAGCGTGGTGCGCTGCATCGAGCTCGGCGCCGAGGATTATCTGCCCAAGCCCTTCGATGCAACGCTCCTGCGCGCGCGGGTGGGCGCGAGCCTCGAGAAGAAAGCGCTGCGCGACGAAGTACGCGACTGGAACAAGAAACTCGAACAGCGCGTGCAGGAGCAGGTCGCGCAACTTGACCGCCTGGGCCGGCTGAAGGGCTTTTTTTCACCGCAGCTCGCCGAGTCCATCATCAACGGCGGCGGCGAAGACCTGCTGAAAACGCACCGCCGCGAAGTGGTGGTCGTTTTTCTCGACCTGCGTGGCTTCACCGCCTTCACCGACAGCTCCGAGCCCGAAGAAGTGATGAGCGTGCTTGGCGAATATCACCGCGTGATGGGGCAGCTGGTCATGGCCCACGAAGGCACGCTCGAGCGCTTCGCCGGCGACGGCCTGATGATCTTTTTCAACGACCCGATCAAGCTCGAGAATCCGACGGCGAACGCGGTGAAGATGGCGCTCGAAATGCAGGAGAAGTTCGTGCCGCTGCGCGCGGCGTGGAAGAAGCGCGGCTACGACCTCGATCTCGGCATCGGCATCGCGCAAGGCTACGCGACGCTCGGTGCGATCGGCTTCGAGGGGCGCTGGGATTACGCGTGCATCGGCAGCGTGACCAACCTCGCCGCGCGGCTATGCAGCGAGGCGAAAGGCGGACAGATACTCACGAACCAAAAGACGTTGGCGCGGATTGAAGATGCGACCCAAGCGGAACCGCTGGGCGAAGTCACGCTGAAGGGCATCGCACAGCCGGTGCAGGTGTTCAACGTCAAGGGCTTCAAGTCGTGATCGGGGGTGCCAGATGTACGAGAGGGACGTTGAGTTGTTCAATGACAGCCTTGAACGGTGTTCCTGCGAGCCCGAGTTCCTGCGCCGTTTCTATACCCTCTTCCTCGCTTCCTCCGACACAGTGGCAAAGAAATTCGAACGCACGGACTTGCGCAAACAAGCAAGACTGCTCAAGACATCGTTATACATATTGATGTTGGCCAGCGGTGAATCCGAACGAGTCGTTCACATGGATCGGCTCGCCAAGCTCCACAGCAGAGCGGAGTTGGACATAAAGCCGGAACTTTATGATCTGTGGCTTGACCGGCTGGTGCAGGCCGTCAAGGAATTCGACCCGATGTTCGGCATGGAAACGGAGACTGCCTGGCGGCGCATGCTGCAACCTGGAATCGAATTCATGAAATCCAGATACTGACGCGCAGGCGAACTTCGTCAGATCCGCCGCCGGCACCGACACCTGACGGCGTTTGGCGCCGTTGCGCTACCTTCCATTCCATCGGTCGCAGGGTTCACCTTCTGGTCTCCCCTTCTCTTATATCTTCCCAAAGCACAGGGAACTACCGGCCATCCTGTGCTCCCGAAGATGTTCGCGCCGGGTTTCGGCATTGCTCGGGCTGGTTGCGGCCGTCGCCCGATTGACGCAAGGCGTCGGGCCCCCACTCCCTCAACCTTTGGTTGGCAACGGAGCGGCGGATATATCGCTGCCAGACGAAAGCGAGATCGAAGATCAGCGTTGCCAACCACCAAAGATAGAGGAAGCCGGCCGCCGCAAGCAGTACCGGCCACACGGGTGGACGCGTGGTCAGAAACGACTTCACCCGCGCAATCCTGTCCAGGCGGACGGGCTTTGCTTTGAACAACTGGTCAAGCTCCTCGCGGTCAAAGCCGGCGGCTTTGATGATTTCGCGCTGTTCCTTCGTGAGTTGCTTGTCTTCGTCGGCGGTCAGTTTGGTGTCGAGGCCAAAATCCTGCGGGTAAAGCTGTGATGCCACAATCACCGCCACCGCAAACGCGCCGCATAGAATGAGCGGGCGCATTCCCTTCAAGAACCACCGCTGCCGGCGATCTTCGTCACCTTGCTTGCCGCGTCGCGTCACCCAGCTACCCAGCACGCCAACGGCCAGTGCCACCAAGACGGTGCCTGTGGTGGCTATGACGATGTCTGTGATGGGGCTGCCAATACCAAGCCGTTCAACAAGCCATTTGACAAGCCATATAAAGATCGCGCCGCTTTCCCTCCGCGACGGCTCGGAAACCAACGCGGCATACAACAAGCAACCGATGACAAAAGCAACCCATCCCGCGAACTTCCAGAGCCAACCCGCAGCCAGGCGGGGAAAGCGGGCAAAGAGCGTGGTGCCGGCAATCAGCCCGGCAATCCCAAGCGTATTGAGGAACAATCCCCAGCGGGACACGCTTGGCGTCGGCTCCACGCTGATCGCCGTGAACAGGAAATATTTTGTCAGCGGGTCATCCGGATACGTGAAGTTGGCCACCGCCTTGCAGAAGAGGTAGACGCCGACAACGAGCACGGCCGCGCTGAAAACGTACGGCAGTGCAGGGCTGAGCCAGGGAATGACGGGTTTGTCGGTGGGCCGCTTGGCAGCGGGATTGTTCGCCTTTGGCAGTGCCACGACGTCGTCGACAAAGTGGTCAAATACGTCGGGGTCGTTCCAATAGTCGTTGTGGGCTTTGCCGGGGAGAAGATAACGGGCAAAGCCGATGTCATGCCGGCAGGCGGGACAGCCGCAAAATTGAAACGCCTTCGATTGCTGATGATCCAACCAGCGGCGGGCCGTATCGAGCTTGAAGCCGATCGGGTCCCCGTAGTCATAATAGTTCCGCCACCGGATTTGGCCTGCCGGCAGGACCGCGTCGGCGAGCGCGGGCTTAAGCGTGTTCCAGAGTCGCGGCCACAGCAGCAGGTGTTTGTCGATCGGCGAGCCTATCGTCATAAAGCCGTGCACGTGTTTGAGCCACTCGGGGACCTGGTCGGCATCTTTGAGTTGCGGCCGATCATTCGGCGAAGCAGGCGGTGTCAATTGTTGTCCCGACATGGCCTGGAGCAGTCCGAGAAAACTTACTACTGTGCCCTCGCTGTGCGCCACGACGTGGAGCCGGACATGCTGGTTCCCGTTCTTGCGCTGTTCCTCGTAGATGTCCGCCATCGCCTGGTGAAAGCGGACCACGATATCGCTGCGGTAATTGGCAAACTCAGTGACGATCTGCACGTCGCCCAGGTAATCTTCAAGTACTCGACGAAGGTCAAATTTGAACAGTCCGGCTTTGTCTGCCAGAAACAGGAGGTTTTCAAGCACGTAAACCGTTTCGATGATCTCATCGAGCACCTCGGCCGCGAGGCCGAAGTCCGGAGTGACAATCCCCGGCCGGCCCGCGTGCATCCAGAGGGCCTGCGCCCGCGCCACGACCGTGCGCGCCCAGGCTTTTGTTTCCTCCAGCGTGCTCCCTTCCTGCACTACCTGCTCGGGAATATCCGCCCAGAATACCTCGGCGAACCCGGTGGAGGCCAAGGCCGTCTTCGCTAAAATGGCGGCATCGTCGAGGAGCGACACGGATGTGATGCCCCTGACCTCACTGTGAAAGTAACCGAGCGGCTGCGGCGCGACGGGCCGGTCCTTGCCGCCCGCGAATAGCGTCTTCGAGGCGGCGAGACGCGTGGCGACTGAGCGAACCGTCGAGTAACGGCTCTGCTGACCGATGCCATGCACAGCGACAATGATGTCTTTGAATACTGGCGATGAACTCACATTGCCCACGATTGCTCCTCCGGTATTTTCAGATTTTGTTTTGGCGCTCATCTTCGTGACAGCGCGGGTGAGGAAAATGTTCCCCCGCGAAGCACAGCATGGATCAAAGCGCGAATACTATCCCCGTGCGTGGACCGGATGGGGGTTCACGGCGTCATGGCCGATTCCCCCGCGCCCGCGCCATCCAACCAAACCGCCGCTCCCCGAACTCGAACGCCCCCTGCACGATCAACGCGAGCGCCGCAGCCGGAATCGCCCCCGCGAGCAGCGTGACGTTGTCGTTCAGAGCCAATCCGGAAGCGATGCGCTCGCCGTAACCCCCGGCACCAATGAACGCAGCAATGGTGGCGGTACCCACGTTGATCACCGCGGAGGTCTTGATGCCGGCGAGGATCGAGGGCAGCGCGAGCGGCACTTCGACCAGCCACAGGCGATCGCGCGGCGGGAGTCCGAGCGCCATCGCCGCCTGGCGCATGCCGATGCCGATACCGACCAACCCCGCATGCGTGCTGCGCACGATCGGCAGCAGCGCATATAGGAACAACGCGATCAGCGCGGGAAACATTCCGATCGTACCGACCAGCGCGATCAGGAACGCAAACAGCGCGAGCGAAGGAATGGTCTGGATGACGCCCACCGCGCCGAGAATGGGTTGCGCCATGCGCGGCAGCTTCGCCGCCGCCACGCCGAGCGGAACGCCGAGCGCGATGCTCGCAGCGAGGGAAGCAAACACCAGCAGCAGATGTTCCCAGGTGAGCCGCCAGAAATCCGGCCCGAACAGCACGCTCAAGAATTTGCGCTTCACCACGCGCTGGGGCCCATCTCCTGCGTTCAGCAGTGCAGCCGCCTCGACGAAGCTCCTGCCCTGCAACTCCGCCGCGGCGTTCATCTGAATCATTTTCTTCTCGTCGATCCGCCCTTCGAGTTTCTCCAGCGCCCGCCACGCATCGGGAAACCGCTTTGGAACATCGAGTCGGTAGAGCAGCACCGCCTCATACGGGGGAAAGTACTTCCGGTCATCTTCCAGCACCCGCAATTTGTAGCGCTCGATCTTCGCGTCGGTCGAGTAGATGTCCATCACCTCGATCTTCTCGGCAGCCACGGCTTCGTAGGCAAGGCCATGATCGAGCCCCGAAGGCGTCGCAAACGGCAGCCTGTAGGCCGCCTTCAACCCGGGCCAGCCGTCGCCGCGGCCGATGAATTCCGGCGACAGTCCGAGCTTGAGGTCCGGATGCTTCGCGAGGTCCGACAAACTGCGGATGCCGAGCGCCTGCGCGCGCTCATCGCGCATCGCGAGGGCGTAGGAATTGTTGAACCCGAGCCGCACCGCAACGCCGAACCCCTGCGGCGCGAGCGCGCGATTGAGTTCCTCGATGCCCGGATTGCCATCGAGCTTGAGGATTTCCTTCGCGATGGTGCCGGTGTACTCGGGGTACAGGTCGATCGAGCCGGCCTTCAGCGCGGCGAACACGATGCCGGTATTGCCGAGCCCCGGCTTGTGTTCAGCCGGGGTTGCCTTGCCTGCTGCCTGGACCAGGATCTCACCGAGGATGTAGGACTCGGTAAAGCGCTTGGACCCCACCCGCAGCGGCTCCGCAGCCTGCGCGCCCGCGCATGCGAGCAAGAGCGCGACGAACACAGCGCGCATCCTCAGGCAGCGCGCGCCAGCCCGGCAGGTTCCTCGGCGCCGAGAAACTGCAGCGCAGCGAGCTTGGCGTACAGCCCGCCCTGAGCGACCAGTTCGGCGTGCGTGCCCTGCGCGACGATCGCGCCGCGATCCATCACCACGATGCGGTCGGCGTGCTGCACGGTGGCAAAGCGGTGCGCGATCACCAGCGTGGTGCGGCCGCGCTCGAGCGTCTCGAGCGCCTGCTGCACCATGCGCTCGCTCGCCGCATCCAGCGAACTGGTCGCTTCATCCAGCAGCAGCACCGGCCGGTCGGCAAGCAGCGCGCGCGCGATCGACAGGCGCTGGCGCTGCCCGCCCGAGAGCGTCACGCCGCGCTCGCCGAGCGGGGTATCGAGGCCCTGCGGGAGCCGCGCGACGAACTCGGTCGCATACGCCGCATCGCAGGCGCGCTCGACCTCGTCGCGGTTCGCCGCGGGCCGGCCGAAACGCACGTTTTCCAGCACGCTCGCGGCGAATATCACCGGCTCCTGCGGCACCACTGCGATCTGTCGGCGCAGTAGCTGCGGGTCGAGCTCGCGCAGATCGGTGCCGTCGATGCGTATCGACCCGGCTTGCGGATCGTAGAAACGCAGCAGCAGCGCGAGCACGGTGGACTTGCCCGCGCCCGAAGGCCCGACCACTGCCACCCGCTCGCCCGGCGCGAGCGAAAGAGACAGACGCTCGAGCGCATTCGTGTCGGGCCGGGCGGGATACGCAAAGCTCACATCGCGGAACTCCAGTTCGCCGCGCATGCGCGCACCCGCCTCGGCCGGCTTCGCGGGCGCCCCGATCGTCGGGCGCGTGTCGAGCAGCTCGAACAGCCGCTCGGTCGCGCCCGCGGCGCGTTGCAGATCGCTCATCACCTCGGAGATTGCCCCGGTGGCGCCCGCCGCGATCGCGCAGTAGAAGATGAACGCCGAAAGCTCGCCGGCGGTCAGGCTGCCGTCGAGCACGTCGCGCCCGCCGATCCACAGGATCACGCCGACGGCGCCGAAGGTCACCAGCATCACGATGCCGATCAGCATCGCCCGGATGCCGATCCTCAGCACACCGGCCTGATAGGCGTCCTCGGCGAGCCTGCCGAACTCGCGCCGCGACTCGTCCTCGTGCACGTAGGCCTGCACGGTGCGGATCTCGTGCAGCGCCTCGTCGATGAACGCGCTCACGTCGGCGACGCGGTCCTGGCTGACACGCGAAGTGCGCCGCACGCGCCGCCCCACCGCGATCACCGGCAGCACCACCAGCGGTGCGAACGCGAGCACCACCAGCGTGAGCTTCAGATTCGTCACCATCAGCAGCCCGAGCGCGCCGGCCAGCAGCAGCGCATTCCTCACCGCGAGCGAGAAGCCGAAACCGATCACCGCCTGCAACACCGTGGTGTCGTTGGTCAGGCGCGAAATCACCTCGCCGGTGCGCGTCGACTCGAAATAGCCCGGCGCGAGCGCCAGAATGTGGTCGAACACCGCCCGGCGGATGTCGGTGATCACCCGCTCGCCGGTGCTCATCATCAGGTAGAAGCGCGCGTAGGTCGCGATCGAGAGCACCGCCGCCAGCGCCAGCACGCCGGCAAGCGCCGCATCGAGGGTCGCCGCGTTCGCCTGCCCGAAGCCCTGGTCGATCACATGCTTGAGCCCCTGCCCGAGCGCCAGCACGCAGCCCGCCGCAACCAGCAGCGCGGCAATGGCGCCTGCCACGCGCAGCTTGTACGGCGCAAGGAAGCGCGCGAGGCGCAGGAACTGCGCCGGGTCGCGGCCGCCGGGACGATCGGGAAGGTGGTCCGCAAAAATGCTCATCCGACCACTCCTCGCGGGCTAGATACGTTCGACTTCCACCAGGCAGTCGTAGAATGTCGCGGCGCCGCCGAGGTCGGCGGTGCGCTGCGAGGTCACGTCGTTCGCGTTCTTGCGGTCGCGCGTGAACTTCTTCCACCACACCGACGGCGCGACGACCACGCCGCGGCGAGGCTTGTCGTTCACTCGCGCGCGCAGCGTGAAGCCGCCACGGTCATTGAACACGCGCACGCGGTCGCCGTCGGCGATGCCGCGCGCCGCGGCGTCATCGGAATGCAGTTCCAGCCCCGGCTCGCCCTCCAGGTCGCGGAAACGCGGCATGTTCGCGAACGACGAGTTGAGGAAGTTGCGCACCGGCGGCGAAAGAAAGCTCAACGGGTACTTCTTCGCGAGCTCAGGGTTGCTCGCGGGCAGCTCGGCCGGCGGGTTGTAGAAAGGCAGCGGATCGACGCCCTGCGCGTCGAGGGAATCGCTGTAGAACTCGCACTTGCCGGAAGGGGTATGGAAATTGCCGTGCGCAAAGGGCGCGAAATTCTCCGGCAGCGAGAGCCGCTTCCAGCCGCTCTCCTTCAGCGACTCCCAATCCATGCTGGCGAGGTTCGCGTGGCCTGAGCCGATGGCCTGGCGCGCGATGTCTTCGTCGGAGTCCCGGAAGCACTGCTCATCGAACCCCATGCGCGCGGCGAGGCGCCGGAACACCTCGGTGTTCGGCAGCGACTCTCCCACCGGCGCAATCGCCGGGTTGTTTGCCAGCACGTACAGGTGGCCGTAGGACTTGTGGATGTCGAAGTGCTCGAGCTGTGTGGTCGCGGGCAGCACGATGTCGGCGTAGTCGGCGGTGTCGGTCAGGAACGAATCCATCACCACGCAGAACAGGTCCTCGCGCTCGAAACCCGCGATTACTTTGCTCGAATCCGGGCAAACGGCAACCGGATTGGTGTTGTAGACGATCACCGCTCGCACCGCAGGCTTGGCCGCGGTGAGCGCATCGCCGAGCTTCGAGTGATTGATCACACGCGGGCGCTCGGCCGGCATCAGGTCCGGGCGCTCGAGAGCGGCGTGGTCGAATTTGTAGTTGTCGGCAGTGGTGAGCAGGATGCCCCCCGCCGGATCGCGCCATGCGCCGGTGAGCGCCGGCAGGCAGGCAATGGTGCGCGCGGCAATTCCCCCGCCCGCGTGGCGCTGCATGCCGTAGTTGAGCCGGATCGCCGCGGGTTTGGTCGTTCCGTAATCGCGCGCGAACTGCACGATCTCGTCGACCTCGAGGCCGCAGATCTGCGCGACGCGCTGCGGCGCATACTCGGCGAGCACCCGCTCGCGCATCTGCGCGTAGCCGAGCGTGTAGCGTTCGATGTAATCGAGGTCGACCAGGTTCTCGCTGATCAGCACGTGCATCACGCCGAGCGCGAGCGCGCCGTCGGTGCCGGGCAGCAGCGCGATGTGCTGCGAGCATTTCTCCGCCGTCAGGCTGCGGTAGGGATCAATCGCAATCAGTTTCGCGCCGCGCCGCTTGGCCTCCTGGGCGCGCGCCCACATATGCAGGTTGGAGGTGATCGGGTTGGAGCCCCAGATGACGATCAGCTTCGAGTCCACATAGCGCTCCGGGTCCATGCCGTAGCTGCCGCCGAGCGTGGCCTTGATGCCCGCCTTGCCTGCCGACGAGCACAGCGTGCGATCGAGCTGCGAAGCGCCCAGTTTGTGGAAGAAGCGCCGGTCCATCGAGCTGTATTGCAGCATGCCCATGGTGCCCGCGTAACTGACCGGCAGGATGGACTGCGGTCCGTCGGGCGAGGCAGCGGCCGCTTTCAGCTTCGCGGCAATCGTGTCGAGCGCCTCATCCCACGAGATTCGCTCGAACCCGCCTTTGCCCTTCGGCCCGACGCGCTTCAGCGGATGCTTCAGCCGGTCCGGCGAGTACGTGCGCTCGGTGTAGTAGCTCACCTTGGTGCATAGCGACCCGTCGGTGAACGGGTGCAGCGGATCGCCCTGCACCCTGATCGCGACGCCGTCCTTCACCGTCACCAGCATCGCGCAGGTATCGGGGCAGTCGTGCGGACAGGCGGCGCGCACGACTTTCACGGAGAGGTCGGGGGAAGTGATTTGGCTGGCTGCGCGAGGGGCGTTCATAAGAGAGGATTTTCCACCTAACCAAGCCGCTCGTCGAGCAGCTGGATCCAGTGCTTGACCGGCGTGCGCGTGCCACCCGCGAGATGGGTCAGGCAACCGATGTTCGCGGTGGCGATCCGTGTAGGCCCGCCGGACTGCAGCGCCGCGAGCTTGTCATCGCGCATGCGCTGCGATAGTTCCGGCTGCAGGATCGAATAGGTGCCGGCCGAGCCGCAGCACAGGTGCGCATCGGGCACCGGCGCGAGCTCGTAGCCGGCGCGCGCGAGCACCTGCTCTGCTGCGCCGCGCACCTGCTGGCCATGCTGCAACGAGCACGGGGAATGGAACGCGACGCGCTCGGCACCAGCCGGCTTCGCAAACGCGAGCGCCCCGCCTGCCGCCGCGACCACCTCGGCAAGATCCCTCGTCATCGCGCCGACGCGCTCGGCCTTCGTCGCGTAGGCCGGGTCCCCGGCGAGGTAATGCCCGTACTCGCGCACGGTCGAGCCACAACCGCTCGCGGTCATGACGATGGCCTCGACTTCGCCGCGATCGATCATCGGCCACCATGCGTCGATCAGCGCCCGCATGTCGTCGAGCCCCGCTTCCTGATCGTTCAGGTGGAAACGCAACGCGCCGCAACACCCGGCGCCTCGCGCCTCGACGAGCGAGATGCCCATCCGGTCGAGCACGCGCGCGGCCGCCGCGTTGATCGCCGGCGCGAACGCGGGTTGCACGCAGCCGGCGAGCGCCAGCATGCGGCGCGCGTGGCGCGGCGCCGGCCACGCTCCGGTGGCATCGACACTTGCCGGTACTTTCTCCTTCAGCGGGCCCGGCAGCAACGGGCGAAGCAATCGCCCGAGGCCGAGCAGAAACGAGAACAGTCCCGTGCGCGGCACCGCGAACGACAGCGCGCTCCGAATGAAGCCGCCGAACACGCCGCGTGGTACGCGCTGCTCGACCAACTTGCGGCCGATGTCGGCCAGCCGCCCGTACTGAACGCCGGACGGACAGGTCGTCTCGCAGGCGCGGCAGGTGAGGCAGCGATCGAGGTGCAGGCGGGTGCTTGCCGTCGGCGCCGCGCCCTCGAGCACCTGCTTGATGAGGTAGATGCGGCCGCGCGGGCCGTCGAGTTCGTCGCCGAGCAACTGGTAGGTCGGGCAGGTCGCATTGCAGAAACCGCAATGCACGCATTTGCGAAGGATCGAATCGGCCTCGCGCCCGTCGGCGGAGTTGCGGATGAAATCGGCGAGGCTGGTCTGCATCGGCGTTCAGAAATCCGGATACAGCCGGGCCGGGTTGAGGATACCGGCAGGGTCGAATGCCGCCTTCAGTTCGCGATGCAGGCGCGCGCTCTCCGGAGGCAGCGGCGCGAACACTCCGGCGGATCTGTCGCCGCCACGGAACAGCGTCGCGTGGCCGCCCGCGCGCGACGCCGCTGCGCGCACGGTCGCCGCGTCCGCGCGCGTGCGCAACCAGCGCAGCGCCCCGCCCCATTCGATCAGTTGCGCACCCGGCAGTTCGATGCGCGGCGCATGCGAGCGCACCGACAGCCGCCACAGCGGCGCATCGCCGTCGAAGAACGAGTCGGTCTGCTCGCGCAGCGCGCTCCAGAAGCGCGCGGCCTGCGCTTCATCCACGCGTTCACCGTCCAGATTTTCCGCCGCGGCATGCACCGCGCTGGCCGCGCCCGAGAGCCGCACGGCGAGATCTCCGTCATGCCACGCGCTCGCCGAGATCGGCAGCGGCTGGCCCGCCCAGCGGTTGAGCGTCTCGATCGCCCGCTCTTCCGGCATCTCGAGCTTGAGCGTCAACTCCGCCGCCGGGCGCGGCAGCACCTTGAGCGAAGCCTCGAGAATCAGGCCGAGCGTGCCGAGTGAACCCGCAATCAGCCGCGACAGGTCGTAGCCCGCGACGTTCTTCATCACCTGCCCGCCGAATGCTAGGTCGCGACCCCGGCCATCGAGGATGCGCACGCCGAGCACGAAATCGCGCACTGCCCCGGCCGAAGCGCGCCGCGGACCCGAGAGCCCGGCGGCGATGCATCCGCCGAGTGTCGCGCCAGCGCCGAAATGCGGGGGCTCGAACGCGAGCATCTGCTGGTGCTGCGCGAGCGCCGCTTCGAGCTCGGCAAGCGGGGTGCCGCAGCGCGCGGTGATCACCAGCTCGGTCGGCTCGTAGTCGACGATGCCGGCGCAGACACGCACATCGAGCGCCTCGCCGGCGAGCGGCCCGCCGTAGAAGTCCTTGGTGCCGCCGCCGCGCAACCGAAGCGCGTGCTTGCGCCCAGCCGCATCGCGGACGCGCTCCGCGAAATCGCGCGCCGCGGCGTCCATCAAAATCGCGGAAGCTCGGGGTGCGGCAGCGCAGATCGATCGGGCGAACTGCGGCGCACGTGCATCCGCCCGTACTCGGCGCAGCGATGCAGCGTCGGCACGGCCTTGCCCGGGTTGAGCAGCCCCTTCGCATCGAAGACGCGTTTCACCGCACGGAAGGTCGCGAGCTCGTCGGGCCGGAACTGCGTGCACATCTGGTTGATCTTCTCGACGCCCACGCCATGCTCGCCGGTGATCGTGCCGCCCACCTCGATGCATTTCTCGAGCACCTCGGCGGCGAATTCTTCGGTGCGGTGCAGCTGGTCGGCATCGTTGGCGTCGAACAGAATCAGCGGGTGCAGGTTGCCGTCGCCGGCGTGGAACACGTTCGGGCAACGCAACCCGTATTTCTTCTCCAACGAGGCGATGAAGTTGAGCATCTCGCCGAGGCGCTTCTTCGGGATGGTCCCGTCCATGCAGTAGTAATCGGGCGATATGCGCCCGACCGCGGGAAACGCAGCCTTGCGGCCGGACCAGTATTTCAGGCGCTCGGCCTCGTTGCGCGACACCGACATGCGCGTCGCCCCCGCGCGCTCGAGCACCCGTTCCATGCGCGCGATCTCCTCCTCGACTTCCTCGGCCGTGCCGTCGGATTCGCACAACAGGATCGCGGCGGCTTCGAGATCGTAGCCGGCGTGCACGAACTGCTCCACCGCGTGGGTCGCGGCCCCGTCCATCATCTCCAGCCCCGCCGGTATGATGCCCGCCGCAATGATCGCGGCGGCTGCGTCGCCCGCCTTTTCCACGTCGTCGAAAGATGCCATCACCACGCGCGCGACCTGCGCCTTCGGCAGCAGCTTGACCGTGATCTCGGTGGCCACCGCGAGCAGGCCTTCGGAACCGATCATCAGCGCAAGCAGGTCGTAGCCGGGCGCGTCGAGCGCCTCGGCGCCGAAATCCACCGGCTCGCCAGCCATCGTGTAGCCGCGCACGCGCAGCACGTTGTGCACCGTGAGTCCGTACTTGAGGCAATGCACGCCGCCCGAATTCTCCGCGACGTTGCCGCCGATCGAGCAGGCGATCTGGCTGGACGGATCGGGCGCGTAATACAGGCCGAACGGCGCCACCACGTCCGAGATCGCCGCATTGCGCACGCCGGGCTGCACCACCGCGACGCGCGCGAGCGGATCGACGCGCACCACGCGCATGAACTTGGCCATCGCCAGCAGCACCCCGTCGCCGGGCGGCAGAGCGCCCCCCGAGAGGCCGGTGCCGGCGCCGCGCGGCACCACCGGCACCTCCATCGCATGGCAGGTCTTGAGAATCCGCTGCACCTGCTCCTCGGTTTCGGGCAGCGCAACCACCATCGGCACGCGCCGGTAGGCAGTGAGCCCGTCGCACTCGAACGGACGCGTCTCTTCCTCGCGCCACAACACGCAACGCTCGGGCAGGAACGCGCGCAGCGCCCGCGCCACGTCACGCTGGCGTGCGGCGTCGATGCGCGCGTCGATGTTCTCTAGAGGTAAGGCTTCGCCCATTTCAGGCCTGCGAGGGTGTCTCCGAGCGGATTGTATTCGCAGCCGATCCAGCCGGCGTACCCGATTCGGTCGATCTGCCCGAGCAGCCATGCAAAGTTGATCTCGCCGGTGCCGGGCTCATGGCGCCCGGGCACGTCGGCCAGCTGCATGTGGCCGATTTTGGGAAGGAGTCGCTCGATGGTCTCCGCCAGGTCGCCCTCCACGATCTGCATGTGGAACAGGTCGTACTGGATCGCAAGGTTGTCCGATCCAACGGCGTCGACGATCTCCTCGGCCTGGCGCGAAGTGTTGAGGAAAAACCCCGGCACCGTGCGCGGGTTGATCGGTTCGATCAGCAGCTGGACGCCCGCCGCCTTCAGCTTGCCGGCCGCGTAGCCAAGGTTCGCGACGAAAGTTTCCTTCAGCCGCTCGCGCGCAACACCCGGCCGCGCAACGCCGGCGAGGCAATTCATGCGCGGGCAACGCACCGCGCGCGCGTATTCGATCGCGCGCTCCACGCCTTCGCGGAACTCGCTCTCGCGGCCCGGCAGGCAGGCGATGCCGCGATCGCCCTTCGTCGAATCGCCCGCGGGCAGGTTGTGCAGCACCACCTCGACGCCCGCCTGCTTCGCCCGTGCAGCGACTTCCTGTGCCGGCCACGCGTACGGGAACTGGTACTCGACGAAGCGGAATCCGGCGTTCGCTGCGGCGCCGAAACGGTCGAGGAAGTCGTGCTCGGCGAACAGCAGCGAAGTGTTGGCGG
The DNA here is from genome assembly GCA_017880775.1 of Burkholderiales bacterium. Classification (GTDB taxonomy): domain Bacteria; phylum Pseudomonadota; class Gammaproteobacteria; order Burkholderiales; family SG8-39; genus JADGRQ01. The sequence continues at coordinate 34,209 of JADGRQ010000016.1, forward strand.
CAAGTTTCGGCATGGCGGGTGATCGCGACCAAAGCGTCGAGAGCGTACTGGTAAGATACTCGAAAAACCATCTCAATCCGTTCGGAGCCAAGCGAATTGCAATTCCGGCCCGCCTGGCAGCGGCTGCTGCCTTTTCTCGATTGGCTGCCGCGCGCAAATCGCGACACGCTGCGCGTCGATGCGATCGCCGGAATCACGGTCGCGCTGGTGGCAATTCCTCAGTCCCTTGCGTATGCGCAACTCGCGGGCCTGCCAGCGTACTACGGCCTCTACGCGGCGCTGGTTCCGACCGTGGTGGGCGCGTTGTTCGGCTCCTCCGCTCAGTTGTCAACCGGACCGGTGGCGCTTACCTCGCTCCTCACTGCGGCCAGCATCGCCCCTCTGGCGGCGTCAGGGAGCGAGCAATACATTGCCTATACGATCGCTTTGGCGATGCTCTCGGGATTCTTCCAGATTGCGTTCGGCGTAATGCGGCTCGGAGTGTTGATGAATCTTCTGTCGCACCCCGTCCTGATGGGATTCGTCAATGCGGCTGCGATACTCATCACGCTGTCGCAGATTCCGTCGCTGTTCGGCGTCCCACCTGCGTCCACCGGCCACGCGCTCGGCGACGCCTGGCAGATTCTCCGGCGGCTCGATGAAGCCCACGGCTATTCGCTCGGGTTCGGCGTTTCCGCGGTTGCAATCCTGATGGCGTTCCGGCGCTTCGCCCCGAACATGCCCGGCGTGCTGTTTGCAGTCGCGGTTCTGACCGTCCTCAGTTATTACCTCGGGTACGCGGGCCACGGCGGACGCGTGGTGGGCGAGATCCCGCGCGGGCTGCCCGGATTCGCACTGCCCGTGGCGGACTGGAATGCGTGGGTGGCGCTTCTGCCCGCGTCGTTCGTGATCGCCGTGATCAGCTTCATGGAAGCCATGTCGAGCGCGAAGATCGCATCGATCAAGACCGCCACGAAGTGGGACGAAAATCAGGAACTCATCGGTCAAGGGCTGGCAAAGGTGGCGGCGGCCTTTTCACAGACCATGCCGGTGAGCGGCTCGTTCTCGCGCTCCGCGCTCAACCTCGCGCTAAACGCACGAAGCGGCATGGCCTCGTTAGCCTGCGCGCTCTGTGTTTTGCTCACGGTGCTCTACTTCACGCCGCTGTTGAAACACCTGCCGCAACCGGTCCTCGCCGCCATCATCATCATGGCGCTCACCAACCTGATCAACTTCCGCAGCCTGCGAAACGCCTGGCGCGCCAGCGGCGATGACGCGGTGGCGGCGATCTTGACGTTCTGCACGACGCTCGCGTTCGCACCGCAGATTCAGAACGGAATATTCGCGGGAGTCCTGGTTTCGCTGAGCCTTTTCATCTACCGGCGGATGCGGCCGCAGGTAGAGGTCGCCGAGCCGGGCTCCGAAAGCCTTGCGCGCGACCTGCCGGCGGAAGTACCGCAAGCGCTGCGCGGCGCAATCGGTGTGGTGCGTTTCGACGCCTCGCTGGTGTTCGTCAACGCGTCATACTTCGAGGCCGCCGTGTTGGGCCTCGAAGCGGCGCATCCGGCATTGCGCTTCGTGCTCGTTTCCGCGCACAGTATCAACCGTCTGGACGCATCCGGGGTGGAGATGCTGTCCAATCTCGGCGACGGTCTGCGCAAAAAGGGCATCGCCCTCGTATTCAGCGGGGTCAATACCCAGGTGTACGAAGTCCTCGATCGCACCGGCCTGGCGACGCGCATCGGGGCGAAAAACTTCTTTCCTGACGATCAGGCTGCGCTCGCCGCGCTGGCCGAGCGCGCCGCCGGCCCTTCGCCCGGCTAGAGTTCCAGGATCCGGCCACACGCAGCGAAACCCATGCCGCGGGCGCGTGATTGTGCGCTGCGGCCTATGCTAGACTCATCGCGGTTTTTCCAGGAGGCCATCATGGGCGCGATCTTCCAATCCCTCGGACGTACCATTGTCGCCGGCGTGGTGGTGCTGATCGTCATCATCCTGCTGGTGGGCTCGGCCACCGGTTCCATGATCAAGATCGACCACTTGTGGTCGATCTTCTTCATGCGCTGGCTGCACGTTTTGTCGGGCGTGATGTGGATCGGGTTGCTGTGGTACTTCAACTTCGTGCAGATCCCCTCGATGCCGAAGATCCCCGATGAGCAGAAACCCGCGATCGGCAAGGTGATCGCACCCGCCGCGCTGTTCTGGTTCCGCTGGGCGGCGCTGGCCACCATGGTGACCGGGCTGCTGCTCGCCTGGATGAACGGCTACATCGGCAGCGCGTTGATGGTCTCCAAGCCGAACGTCGCCATCGGCATCGGCATGTGGCTGGGGCTGATCATGGCGTTCAACGTGTGGTTCATCATCTGGCCGAACCAGAAGAAGGCGCTCGGCATCGTCACCGTCGAGGCGCCCGCGAAGGCCGCCGCGGCGCGAATGGCGATGCTGACCTCGCGCTTCAACACGATGCTGTCGATCCCGATGCTGTATTGCATGGTCGCGCAGTCGCACGGCGGCTTCTGAGGCGCTCAATCGCTCCAGGAAACGCGGCTTCGGCCGCGTTTCTTTTTTGTGGCCGCCATGCCGGAAAACCTTCGCCCGATCGCCTACGCACTCGCCGCGGCCGCGTTGTTTGGCGCGAGCACGCCGGCGGCGAAGGCGCTGGTCGGAACCATGCACCCGATGCTGCTTGCGGGGCTGCTCTACGCCGGAAGCGGCCTCGGCCTTGCGGCGTGGCTTGCCGCGCGGCGCATGTCCGGCACCGGCCAGATGCTCGGACTGCACCGCGCGGACTACGCCTGGCTCGTCGGGGCAGTGATCGCCGGCGGCGCCGCTGGACCGGTGCTGCTGATGCTCGGTCTTGCGCGCACCGGCGCCGCGAACGCCTCGCTGCTGCTCAATCTGGAAAGCGTGTTCACGGCGCTCATTGCCTGGATCGCTTTCCGCGAAAATTTCGACCGGCGCATAGCCGCCGGCATGGCGCTGATCGTCGCCGGCGGCGTGCTGCTGGGGCTGGAGCCCGGCGCGTTCGACGCCGCGTCGGGCGGGGCCATGAGCGGGACGCTGCTGATCGGCGCGGCCTGCCTCGCCTGGGCGATCGACAACAACCTCACGCGGCGCATCTCCGGCGGCGACGCGACGGCGATCGCTGCGATCAAGGGCTGCGCGGCGGGGGCTATCAACCTGTCGCTCGCCGCGGCGATCGGCGCGGCATGGCCCGGGGCGCTCGCGGCGATCGCTTCGGCGGTGGTCGGCCTCGCGGGCTATGGCGTGAGCCTGGTGCTGTTCGTGCTCGCGCTGCGCGGCCTCGGCGCGGCGCGCACCGGCGCATATTTTTCCACCGCGCCGTTTGTAGGCGTGTTCGTCGCACTGGCGTTCTTCGGCGAATCCCCGCCCGTCGCGTTCTGGGCCGCGGCAGCCTTGATGGCCTCAGGCGTCTGGCTGCATGTGAGCGAAAAACACGCCCACGCGCACACGCATGAACCGCTGGAGCACAGCCACGCGCATTGGCATGACGCGCATCACCGGCATTCGCATGATGCGCAATGGAACGGGAAGGAACCGCATGCCCACGTCCACCAGCACGGGGAGCTTAGGCACTTGCATCCGCACTACCCCGATATCCATCACCGGCACCGGCATTAGGGTACGGGAGATGCGTCTCCCGAGCCCTATTGGCGCGGCGGCGCGGTGCCCGGAATTCCGCCGATCCTGACGCCGGGCTTGAGGCCTTTGTCGCGGAACCACCCCTGCTTCATTTCCAGCGCGTAGCGCGCGGGGCGCGATGAGCAATGCGAGTCCTCGCTGTGCGGCTGCATGTCTGCAATGTTGATGATCGCGCCCTGCGCGTCGATGAACGCGACTGAAAGCGGAATCAAGGTGTTCTTCATCCACATGCATTGCCGTTCGTCGCTGTCGAACAGGAACAGCATGCCGTGGTTGGGGGCAAGCGATTCACGCTTCATCAGGCCCTGCATGCGCGTGCCGAAAGAGTCGGCCACCTCTGCCTGGACGACGTGCATGCCCGCGGTCAGGCGGACCAATGGCAGCTGCGGCTGCTGCGCGTGCGCCGCGGCGGTCGGGAGCAACCCGGACAGCAGCGCGGCTAGGAGTATCGAGCGAAACATCATGATGTCCGTCACAAACAAAAAAGGCAGGGTAGCACCCTGCCTTCTTGCCGAAGATCGAAGATTACTTCTTCGCGGCGTCGTTCTTGTCCATCTTATCCATTTTGTCCATCTTGTCCATCTTGTCTTTGCTCATGCTCTTCTTGGCCTTGGCCTTCTTCTCCGTCTTGGCCTTCTTCTCCATCTTCTGGTCGTCGGCCTTCGGCGTGTCGGCGGCGATGGCGATGGCGTTGAGACTCACTGCCGCGAACATCGCGGCGATCACAACGGATAGCAGTTTGGTCATCTCACTTCTCCCTGGTGAACATCAATGTTGGCCGACGCAAAGAGCGTGCCGCAGCGCTTGACGCTGTCGGCAGAGTCAGGTTGACACGCCCCCCGCTTCCCGTCCGGCCTCCCTGTGGGTTTTCCCACGCGCGGATCCTTCAAGGGAATCGCGAAAATCTCGCAGTGACTGGATATTCCAATTGTAAGCTATTGTATTATAGTAATTTTCGTGAATTCATGACGGTGTGAACCTTGGTCGTGGGATGGAGGCACTGTGGGCCGGGGCGAGGCGCCAGCGCCGGTCCCGGTCGCGCGCGGCCTGCTGTGCCAGCACCGCCACGACGTCCACACCGCGATCGCCGACCTCTCATCCGCGCGCTCGAACGTGAGGCCCTGCACGAGGCAAATCTCGCGGCGCGCTGGTGGCCGCGCCGGAGAACTGGAAGACATCGCGGGAACCGCACGATGCCGCAATCCTGCTTGAGGCCACGCTTGCGGCAAATGACCCGCGCGGCTGAGCTCCCGGCTGCAGTGTAGTCTTATATAATTTCATTCGTTTCCCGATCGCTTCCCCGCGTTTCTCAACCGAGGCATGCGCACCATGGCTTACAAACACATCAAGGTTCCCACTGGCGGCGCGAAGATCACCGTCAACAAGGACTACTCCCTCAACGTACCCGACCATCCGATCATCCCGTTCATCGAGGGCGACGGCACCGGCGTCGACATTACCCCGGTGATGCTCAAGGTGGTCGATGCCGCGGTGCAGAAGGCCTACGGCGGCAGGCGGAAAATCATCTGGATGGAAATTTTTGCCGGCGAGAAATCGTGCAAGGTGTATGGCGAAAACGTCTGGCTGCCCGAAGAGACCTTGGCGGCCGCGAAGGAGTACGTGGTTTCGATCAAGGGGCCGCTGACCACGCCGGTGGGCGGCGGCATCCGCTCGATCAACGTGGCGCTGCGTCAGGAACTGGATCTGTACGTCTGCCTGCGCCCCGTGCGCTGGTTCAAGGGCGTGCCCTCGCCGGTCAAGGAACCCGAGAAGACCGACATGGTGATCTTCCGCGAGAACTCGGAGGATATCTATGCGGGCATCGAATGGGCGTCTGGTACGCCTGAGGCGAAGAAACTGATCAAGTTTCTGCTCGAAGAGATGAAGGTAACCAAGATCCGCTTCCCGGAAACCTCGGCGATCGGCATCAAGCCCGTGTCCAGTCAGGGCAGCGAGCGACTGATCCGCAAGGCCTTCCAATACGCGATCGACAATGACCGCAAGTCGGTCACGCTCGTGCACAAGGGCAACATCCAGAAGTTCACGGAGGGCGGCTTCCGCGATTGGGGTTATGCGCTGGCGCAGAAAGAGTTCGGCGGCAAGCTGATCGATGGCGGCCCGTGGTGCAGCTACAAGAACCCGAAGACCGGCCGGGAGATCGTGGTGAAAGACGTGATCATGGACGCGTTCCTGCAGCAGATCCTGCTGCGTCCGGCCGAGTACGACGTGATTGCGACACTAAACCTCAACGGCGACTACGCCTCGGATGCGCTCGCCGCTCAGGTGGGGGGCATTGGCATCGCGCCGGGCGCCAACATGAGCGACTCGATCGCAATGTTCGAAGCCACGCACGGCACGGCGCCGAAGTACGCCGGCAAGGACTATGTGAACCCGGGGTCCGAGATCCTGTCCGCGGAGATGATGCTGCGGCACATGGGGTGGGTCGAAGCCGCCGATGCTATCGTGAAGTCGATCGAGGCTGCGATCCACGACAAGGTTGTCACCTACGACTTCGCTCGTCTGATGCAGGGTGCCAAGCAGGTCTCTTGCTCCGGCTTCGGCCAGGCAATGATCGAGCGGATGTAACTAGTCGCAACCGAAAAAAAAGCCGCCCGAGGGCGGCTTTTTTGTATCTGCAGGAATTTCAGGCTTTTTGTATGTTCGACGCCTGTTTGCCCTTGGGGCCCTGCACCACGTCGAAGGAGACTTTCTGGCCTTCCTTTAGCGACTTGAAACCCGCCATGTTGATTGCCGAGAAATGCGCGAACAGGTCTTCACTACCGTCATCAGGGGTGATGAAACCATAGCCCTTCGCGTCGTTGAACCACTTCACGGTGCCTAATGCCATCTGAACTTCCTCATAAAAGTTGAAAACGCCGGGCGGCCTCCCCCGGGCCATGCCTGAACCCCCAGACCGCGCCCGCCCTACGTGATGGCGTTACAGACAGCCTGAATCAGAACACGAGCGCCTTTTACCCGCCTTGGAGGGAACCGTCAAGTGTGCGACCCAACGGCCCCTTGCACTGGCCCGAAAGCGCCGCATATATGCTATTGCGTGGAACTGCTTGTCGTTCTCACCTTTATTTGCGTTGCAAGCCGCGCCGGCATTGGCTAGGATAAAGTAACTTACGCATCGCGCACTTACGATACGGGAGCTAAACGGAGCGATGGGGTCCCGGCGGTCGAGCTTGCCGGCGTGCGCGGGAGTGGAACGCCAGTATGGCCCAGTTTAAGGACGACACAGTACTGGAGGCGGCGAAGTCCAAGCTCAAGCCGCCGCCGATGTTCAAGGTCATGTTGCTGAACGATGACTACACGCCGATGGAGTTCGTCGTGCTGGTGTTGCAAAAGTTTTTCGCGATGACCCGCGAGCGCGCCACGCAGGTGATGCTCAAGGTGCATCGCGACGGCATCGGGGTGTGCGGGGTGTACCCTAAGGATATTGCCGCCACCAAGGTGCAGCAGGTTTCGGCGTATGCACGCCGGCACCAGCACCCGTTGCAGTGTGTGATGGAGGAAACGTGAAATGATCGCCCAGGAACTCGAAGTCAGCCTGCACATGGCGTTCGTAGAGGCGCGCCAGAAGCGGCACGAGTTCATTACGGTCGAGCACCTACTGCTGGCGCTGCTGGACAATCCCACGGCGGCGGAGGTGCTGCGCGCCTGCGGTGCGAACCTCGACGAACTGCGCAAGGGCCTTGCATCGCACATCGGCGAGCAGACTCCCAGGATAGCCGCCGAACGCGAGGTCGACACCCAGCCGACACTCGGCTTCCAGCGCGTCATCCAGCGCGCCATCCTGCACGTTCAATCCTCCGGCAAGAAGGAGGTCACTGGCGCCAACGTGCTGGTGGCGATCTTCGGCGAAAAGGACTCGCATGCGGTCTATTTCCTGCAGCAGCAGGGCGTGGCGCGGCTCGACGTGGTCAACTACATTTCGCACGGCATCACCAAGACGCCACAGGCCCATCCACAAGGCAAGGGCGAGCAGGATGGCGAGCAGGCCGCCGAGGCGGACACCGCCAACAGCCCGCTCGACAACTACACCCAGAACCTCAATGCGCTCGCGCTCGCGGGTAAGATCGATCCGCTGATCGGCCGCGCCAAGGAGCTCGAACGCGTGATCCAGACGCTGTGCCGCCGGCGCAAGAACAACCCGCTGCTGGTGGGCGAGGCCGGCGTCGGCAAGACGGCGATCGCAGAGGGTCTCGCGCGGCGCATCATCGAGTCGAACATTCCCGCGCTGCTCGGCAAGAGCACCGTGTACGCGCTCGACATGGGCGCCCTGCTCGCTGGCACCAAGTACCGCGGCGACTTCGAGCAGCGTCTGAAAGCCGTGCTCAAGCAGCTGGCCGACAACCCGCACGCGATCCTTTTCATCGACGAGATCCACACGGTGATCGGCGCCGGTGCGGCCTCCGGCGGAACGCTCGATGCCTCGAACCTGCTCAAGCCGGCGCTTTCCACCGGGCAGCTGAAATGCATCGGCGCGACGACCTATACCGAGTATCGCGGCGTGTTCGAGAAGGACCACGCGTTGTCGCGCCGCTTTCAGAAGATCGACGTGGTCGAGCCATCGATCGAAGAAACCATCGAAATCCTGAAAGGGCTGAAGACGCGCTTCGAGGAGCACCACGGGGTGAAGTACACCGCCACCGCGCTGAGCAGCGCGGCGGAGCTCTCGGCGCGCTTCATCAACGACCGGCACCTGCCGGACAAGGCCATCGACGTGATCGACGAAGCCGGGGCCGCGCAGCGCATCCAGCCCAAGGCAAAACAAAAGAAAGTGATCGGCAAGAACGAGATCGAGGACATCATCGCAAAGATCGCGCGCATCCCGCCGCGCAGCGTGTCGAGCGACGATCGCAGCGCGCTCGCCAAGCTCCACCGCGATCTGAAGGCCGTGGTGTTCGGCCAGGATCAGGCGATCGATGCGCTCACCGCCGCCATCAAGATGGCACGCTCGGGCCTCGGCAACCCCGAGAAGCCGATTGGCAACTTCCTGTTCAGCGGCCCGACCGGCGTCGGCAAGACCGAGGTCGCGCGCCAGCTCGCCTACTGCATGGGCATCGAACTCATCCGCTTCGACATGTCGGAGTACATGGAGCGGCATGCGGTGAGCCGCCTGATCGGCGCGCCGCCCGGCTACGTCGGATTCGACCAGGGCGGCCTGCTCACCGAGGCGATCAGCAAGAAACCCTACGCGGTGCTGCTGCTCGATGAAATCGAAAAGGCGCACCCGGACATCTTCAACATCCTGTTGCAGGTGATGGACCATGGCACCCTCACCGACAACAACGGCAGGAAGGCCGATTTCCGCAATGTGGTGATCGTCATGACCACCAACGCCGGCGCCGAGATGCTAAACAGGAACATCATGGGCTTCACGGCGAAGAAGGAAACCGGTGACGAGATCGAGTCGATCAAGCGCATGTTCACGCCGGAATTCCGCAATCGGCTGGATGCGATCATTTCGTTCAAGTCGCTCGACCCCGACATCATCATGCGCGTGGTGGACAAGTTCCTGATGCAACTCGAGGCGCAGCTGCACGAGAAGAAGGTTGAACCGAACTTCACGCAGGCGCTCAAGGCGCACCTCGCGGAAAAGGGCTTCGACCCGCTGATGGGCGCGCGGCCGATGGCGCGCCTGATCCAGGACACCGTGCGCCGGGCGCTGGCGGACGAACTGCTGTTCGGCCGGCTGACCTCCGGTGGCAAGGTCACCATCGATGTCGAAAAAGGAGCCGATGGCGTAGGTAAGATCGTGCTGCGCTTCGAGGAAGAAACCGCACCGGTCGCATAAACGGGAAGTGTTCTCAAGAACCGCGCTGAGGCGCGGTTTTTTTTTGCCACGCTTAGAATGGGCTTATCCGATCAGAACGTTGTTCTATTCGTCCGCGCGCGTCTTGACAGCGCGTTGCACGCAAACGGAAACTGCCCGGCAGACTGGCGCGTCGCGCCGGGAAAACCACAAAGGGGGGACAACATCATGCAGCGCAAGATTCTGCTCGCGGCGCTCGTCGCCGCGGCACCAATGCCGGTGCTCGCCCAATCTGGCGACGCCGTCGCCCGCAGCCTCGCGGCCACCTGTGCCGCCTGTCATGGCACTGAGGGGCGCGGCGTGCCCCAGGCCTTCGCCGCGCTCGCCGGCAGGCCCAAGGGGGATCTCGTCTCGATACTGCAGGCGTACAAAACCGGAAAGATTCCGGCAACGGTGATGCACCAGCTCTCCAAGGGGTACACCGATGAGCAGATCGAAATGATCGCCGGGTATTTCGCGGCGAAAAAGAACTGAGGAGGGGACGATGACCAATGCGTTCAAGCGGCGCGATTTCATCAAGTTGCTGGGCGCCGGAGCGGCGCTCGGCGTTGCCGGCTGCGCGAGCACTGGCGCATCCAAGGCGCGCGTCGTGGTGATTGGCGGCGGCTTCGGTGGCGCCACGGCGGCGAAGTACGTCCGCATGTGGGATACCTCGATCGAGGTGGTGATGATCGAGCGCAGCAACATCTTTACCTCCTGCCCGATTTCCAATCTGGTGCTCAGCGGATTCAAGACAATGGAGGATATCCGCCACTCCTACGACGGCCTGCACAAGTACGGCGTGCAGGTGGTTAACGACGAGGTCACCGCGATCGACGCCGGCAAGCGCGTCGTGAAACTCGAGCGCGGCGGTGACGTCACCTATGACCGGCTGATCATGGCGCCGGGAATCGATTTCATGTTCGAGCAGATGCCGAACTACCAGAAGGCCGGGAACCGCGTGCTGCACGCCTGGAAAGCAGGTGCGCAAACCATCGAGCTGCGCAAACAGCTCGAAGCGATGAAAGACGGCGGCGTGTACGTGCTTTCGATCCCTGTCGCGCCCTATCGCTGCCCGCCGGGACCCTACGAGCGCGCCAGCCAGATCGCGGCCTATTTCAAGAAAGCCAAGCCGCGCTCCAAGGTCCTGGTCCTCGACGGCAACCCGGACGTCACTTCGAAGGGGCCGCTGTTCAAGAAGGCCTGGGCCGATCTCTACCCGGGCATGATCGAGTACCGCGGCAACGCCAAGGCGATCGACATCGATCCGAAGGGCGGGATCGTCAAGCTCGAGGTCGAGGATGTGAAGGGCGACGTGCTGAACGTGATCCCGCCGCAGCGCGCGGGCGACATCGCGATGAAGGCCGGGTTGGTCAACGCCAATAACCGCTGGTGTGCGGTTGACTGGCGCTCCTGCGAATCAACGGCCGCGAAGAACATCCACGTGCTCGGCGACGCGACCCTGTCGGCGCCGCTGATGCCGAAGTCCGGCCAGATGGCCAACGCGCAGGCCAAGCTGTGCGCGGCGGCCGTGATCGCGCTGATCAACGGCCAGCAGCCCAACCCGATGCCGTTGATCTCCAACACCTGCTACAGCTTCGTGTCGGAAAAGGAGGCCATCCACGTCGCCTCGGTGCACACCTGGAACGAGAAGGAAAAGACCCTCACCACGGTGCCAGGTTCGGGCGGCGTGTCGGCGGCGCGCAGCGAGCAGGAAGGCATTTTTGGCCACGCTTGGGCGCGGGCCGTCTGGAGCGACATGCTGGGCTGAGAACTGCGCACTCCGCCAAAAACCCGCTCCGGCGGGCTTTTCTTTTTCTAGGACTTGCCGGTAGAGCCGAAGCCGCCGGCGCCGCGCTCGCTGACGGCAAACTCGTCAACCACGTTCCATTCGACCTGCGCGACCGGAATGACCACCAACTGCGCGATCCGGTCCATCGGCTGGATGGTGAACGCGGTCTTGCCGCGGTTCCACACCGAGACCAATATCGGCCCCTGGTAGTCGGAGTCGATCAGCCCGACCAGGTTGCCGAGCACGATACCGTGCTTCCCGCCGAGGCCCGAGCGCGGCAGCACGATCGCGGCATAGCCGGGATCCTCGATGTGTATTGCGATGCCGCTCGGCACCAGCTGGCTGTCGCCCGGTTGCAGCGTGAGCGCCTCGCCGAGACAGGCGCGCAAATCAAGGCCCGCCGCGCCGGCGGTCGCGTATTGCGGCAGGCTGCCGCGAAGGCGCTCGTCGATGATCCTGACAGCGAGCCGCTGCACGTCAGCGCTTTTTCTTCTTCGCGAGCATTGCGGCGATGTGCGCGACGAGCTTTCTCGCCTGCTCGAGCTTCGAGCTGCGTCCGAGGCTGTGCTCGCCCGCATCGTCGAACAGCGTGAGCGCGTTGTCGTCCGCGCCGAGCGCCTCTTGCGCGAGGTTGGCGGCGAGCAGCGGAATGCCCTTCCGGCGCCGTTTCTGCCTGGCATGCGCAGCGAGCTTTTCGCTCTCTGCGGCGAAACCGACGCAGAATGGCGGCTTCTTCAGCCCCGCCACGTGCGCGAGGATGTCGGGATTTTCGGTAAGCTCGAGGGTCATCGCCTTGCGCGCACCCCTCTTGATCTTCTGCGCCGAGGGATTCACCACGCGGTAATCGGCGACCGCCGCGACGGAAACGAAAACGTCCGCGTCATTCACAGACTTCACCACCGCATCGAACATTTCGCGCGCGGTGCGAACGCTGATCCGCCTCACGCCTGCAGGCGCCTCCAGTGCAGTCGGGCCGCTCACCAGCGTCACGCTTGCGCCCGCCTCGTTCGCCGCGCGCGCCACCGCGTAGCCCATCTTGCCGGAACTCGCGTTGGTGATGGCACGCACCGGGTCGATCGGCTCGACCGTCGGCCCCGCAGTGATCAATACGTGCCTGCCGGCGAGCAGGCGCGGCTGGAAGAACGCCTCGACCTCGGCGACGATCTCGCGTGCTTCGAGCATTCGCCCCATCCCGGTCTCTCCGCAGGCCTGATCGCCGGCCGCCGGACCGGCGATCGCAACGCCATCGCCGCGCAGCCGCTTCACATTGCGCCGGGTCGCCGGGTTATTCCACATCTCAACGTTCATCGCGGGCGCGAGCAGCAGCGCGCAACGCCTCGCCAGCACCAGCGTCGAGAGCAGGTCGTCGGCAAGGCCGCGCGCCACCTTGGCCATGAAATCCGCGCTCGCCGGCGCGACCACGATGAGGTCGCGGTCGCGCGAAAGTTCGATGTGCGCCATGTTGTCGGGCACGCCCGGGTCCCACAGGTCGGTCCAGACGCGTTGGCCGGAGAGCGCCTGCATCGTCACCGGGGTGATGAAGCGGCACGCGGCTTCGCTCATCACGACGCGTACGTCGCAGCCCGCCTTGGCCAGCGAGCGCACCAGTTCGGCCGCCTTGAAGGCGGCGATGCCGCCGGTCAGGCCGAGCAGAATGCGCTTTCCCTTCAATGTCATCGCGCGCGCTCGGGCAGCGTTAATCAAGGAAGGCGAATTCTACGGGAAACCCCCTGGCATGGCGATTACCGACTGGCCGACGCAGGAGCGGCCGCGTGAACGGCTGCTCGCGCTCGGGCCGGCGCGGCTCAGCGACGCGGAACTCCTTGCGATCTGGCTGCGCACCGGCGTGCGCGGCAAGAGCGCGGTCGAATTGGCGCGCGAGGTGCTCGCGCATTGCGGCGGCGTGTCCGGACTTCTCGTCGCCGATCGCGGGTCGCTGCGCACGATCAAAGGGATGGGCGACGCGAAGCTTGCGCAGCTCTCGGCGATCCTCGAACTCGCGCGCCGCGCGCTGGCGGGCGAACTTCGCGCGGGCAACGCGCTCAACTCGCCGCAGGCCGTGCGCGACTACCTGCGCCTGACCCTCGGCGGGCGTGCACACGAGGTGTTCGTCGCGCTCTATCTCGATGCGCAGCACCGCGTACTGGCGCTCGAAGAGCTGTTCCGCGGCACGCTGACGCAGACGAGCGTCTACCCGCGCGAGGTCGTCAAGGCCGCGCTCGCAGCCAACGCAGCGGCGGTGATCTTTGCGCACAACCATCCGAGCGGGGTCACCGAGCCTTCGCAGGCCGATGAGCTACTGACCCGAAACCTGAAGGATGCGCTCGCGCTGGTGGACGTGAAGGTGCTCGATCATTTCATCGTGGCCGGCAACCGCGCGCTGTCGTTCGCCGAACGCGGATTGCTCTGACGTGCGAGCCGGACGCCTTGCCGCAGCGGGCCATGTACCCGTATAATCCGCCCCTTTTCCGAGTTCCACCGGAGTCGTCCCATGTCCAAGGTCTGCCAGGTCACCGGCAAGAAGCCGCTCAAGGGTCATCGCGTTTCCCACGCCAATAACAAGACCAAGCGCGTGTTCGCGCCCAACCTGCACTACCGCCGTTTCTGGGTGGAGAGCGAGAACCGCTGGGTGCGCATGCGCGTCTCGACCGCGGGTTTGCGCCGCATCGACAAGCACGGCATCGAAGCCGTGCTCGCCGAGATCAAGGCGAAGAAGGCCTGAGGCGAACGCGATGCGCGAAAAAATCAAGCTTGAATCATCGGCCGGCACCGGCCACTTTTACACCACCACCAAGAACAAGCGCACCAAGCCCGACAAACTCGAGATCAAGAAGTACGATCCCAAGGCGCGCAAGCACGTGCTATACAAGGAAACCAAGCTGAAGTGACCGCCGTCAGGCGGTCATCCCCGCGAAGGCGGGGATGACTAGGCGTAGCAGCGCAGGCGCACTGAAAACTCCGCCAGCGGCGCGATGCCGCTCGCTTCGGCGCGATGGCACCAGTCCTGCAACTGCTTGACCAGTTCGTCTTTCGACGCGTTTGAGCGCTCCCACAGGGCGACCAGCTCTTGGCGCATCGCGACCACGGTCGCGAGCGCCCTCGAATTCTTCAAAAGTTCAGCGAGGCGCGCCCGCTCGGCTTCCGAAAGCTGCTGCGCGCGCAACAGGGCGCGTTTGAGCGATGTCAGCGCCTCCGCATCCTTCGGTGACCAGCGTTTCAGGTGCGCCAGCTCTTCGGCGTAGGTGCGCTTGAGCGATCCCGCGTAGCGCGTCAGCACGTCGTAGCGGTTGTCGATCACCGCCCGCAGCGTCTGCTCGCACACCGGCTTGACCGCGACCAGCCTGGGTGTCGGCGCGATCTTTTTCACCGTCGCCAGGCCGAGCGCCTCGAGGATGCGGATGTACATCCAGCCGATGTCGAATTCGTACCACTTCGAGGAAAGCTTCGCGGAAGTGGCGTAGGCGTGGTGGTTGTTATGCAGTTCTTCGCCACCGATCAAGATGCCCCACGGCACGATGTTGGTCGAGGCTTCACCGGTGGAAAAGCTGCGGTACCCCCAATAGTGACCGATGCCGTTGATCACGCCGGCAGCCCAGAAAGGGATCCAGACGATTTGCGTCGCGACGATCAGCAGGCCCGGCACCGCGCCAAAAAGCAGGATATCCACCACTCCCATCAGGACCAATCCGAAGATCGCGTGGCGAGAGTACAGATTGCGCTCAACCCAGTCATCGGGCGTACCGTGGCCATAGCGCTCCATTGTCTCCCTGTGGTGCGACTCCTTCACGTACAGGAACACTCCACCCCACAGCACGCGGTTGATGCCAAAAATTTGCGGACTGTGCGGGTCCTCCGCGGTCTCGCACTTGGCGTGGTGCTTACGGTGGATCGCCACCCATTCCTTGGTGACCATGCCCGTCGTCAGCCACAGCCAGCAACGGAAGAAATGCGATACCGCCGGATGCAGATCGAGGGCGCGATGCGCCTGATGGCGATGCAGGAAGATCGTGACCGCAGCGATGGTGACGTGCGTGAGGGCCAACGCGACGAGCACGTAGCCCCACCACTGCAGATCGAAATAGCCGGAGAACATCATCGGGTTACGAGGCTCTAAGACGATAAATATGGGGTACGATTTTACGCGAATCAACCTCTGGTGCAAACGTGAAAAAAGGTGAAGAGCGGGGCGCTTATGTCGCTGGATTCGCCTGCCGAAGCGTAACCTGCCGCTGCGGAAAGGGAATCTCGACTCCGCGTGCGCGAAGCTCCGACAGAATCGCGAGGCTCACGGCGGAGCGAACGTCTCCGGTGCCCTGTTCAGGGTCCTGGATCCAGAACCCGATCTCGAGATCGATGCCGCTGTCGGCGAACGCCACGAGCAGCGCATTGGGTTGCGGATCGGAGAGCACGCGCGGGTTGCGCCGCGCGATCGCCACCAGGTCGGGCAGCAGGTTCTCGACATCGGTGGCGTACCCGACCTGCACCTTCACGGTCAGCCGCACCTTGCGATCGCTGTAGGAATGATTGAGGACCGTGGTGCTGATCAGCATGTCGTTGGGTATGATTGCTTCGACGCCCGAGAGGGAGCGCACCACTGTGAAGCGCGTGGTGATCTGCCTCACCTCGCCGTGGTGGGCGTCTGCCGTGATCACGTCGCCGAGCCGGATCGACCGGTCGAGCAGGATGATGAAGCCGCTCACGTAGTTGCTGGCGATCTTCTGCAGCCCGAAGCCGAGGCCCACGCCCAGAGCGCCACCGAAGACCGACAGAACGGTGAGATCGACGCCTAGCAGCGGCAGCATGATGAGCACGGCGAGCAGCAGCAGCAGCGCCTTTCCAGCGCGCGACAGCACCGCCTTCATGCTGCTGTGCAGGCCCTCCGCACGCATCAGCCGCGACTCCAGGGCGCTGCCGGCCCAAAGCGCGAGCAACAGCGTGACTGCGACCCAGAACACCGACTCGATCATTGCCAGCAACGACAGGCTTTGCCTGCCGACCGTGAACTTCACGCCCGCAAGCGCCGACTCGATCTCCGGCAGCAACCCGGTCAGGTGCAGCGCGACCAGCAGCCATATGACGCCCGCGATACCGCGCTCGAAGCTGCTGATCCATTCGCCCGGAGCAAACGCGAGTCGCAACAAGTAAACGGTGAAGCGGATCGCGGCCAGCGCACCGGCCAGCGCGATCGTGACCGAAAGCAGGTGGACCTGCATCCAGTACGACGCGGCCCACCGCGCGGCGATCAGCAACAGCATCGCGAGCAGCGGCGCGAGGATGCGGCGGAACGCGGCCGCGCCGTGCTTGAGCGCCTGCCGGCTCTGCTCCGGCGCACGCCAGTCCAGACGCCCGGCGAGCCACCAGGCGGCAAGCACGCACGCAGCGGCGATCGCGGCCTGCCAAAGAACCGACGGATCCTGCAGGTCGCGCCACAGGTCGAGCAGCAGATTCTGGAACTGGGAGTTGTTCAACGTCTACGCGCAGCGGCAAGGTTCTGAAACAATGCGGGCTTAGTGTAGCCGATCCCTGCTGCCGATCCGAATGACCACGCAATAGCCATGCTTCAGATTACGCTCTGCCTGCTCGCGCTCGCGCTCGCGGGCGCCGCGCGCGCCGAGAACCTCACCGAGGAGTCGTCGCTCAGGCTGCAGGCGACCTGGATCGGGCAGACCAAGCGACCATTCAGCGCCCCGTACACCGGCACGAACAGCCTCGTTCCGGAGCGCGAGTTCAGCCGCATCTTCACATCCACGCTCTACGCAGGATGGCGCCTGGGCCCCGACACCGAGCTGTATGTCAACCCTGAGGCAGCGCTCGGCGTGCCGCTGTCGCGGCTGACCGGCCTGGGCGGCTTTACCAACAACGAAATCGCGCGGACCTCCGGGCCGGACCTGAGGTTCTACCGGGCGCGCCTGTTTCTGCGCCACACCTGGGGCTTGGGCGGGGAGACGGAATGGCTCGAATCGGGCCAGAACCAGCTTGCGGGCAAAGCGGATGTGAATCGGGTCGTGCTCACGGTCGGCAACTTGTCTGCGATCGACATATTCGATGCCAACGCGTACAGCCACGAGCCGCGCCGCCAATTCATCAACTGGTCCCTGGTGACGCATGGCGCCTGGGATTTTCCGGCCGATGCACGCGGCTACACCTGGGGAGCGGCCGTGGAATACCTCTCCGCGGGCTGGACGTTGCGGGCAGGCCGCTTCATGCAGCCCAAGGAATCGAACGGGCTGCCGCTCAACACGCGCATCCTGGATAGTTACGGCGACGTGGCCGAATTGGAGCGCGACTACTCGGTCGCCGGTCGGCAAGGCACGCTGCGCCTGCTTGCTTTCCGCAACGTCGCTCCGATGGGAGATTTCAGGAGCGCAATCGATAATGCGCCCAACACCGGCGGAATTCCGGATCTTTCCATAGGACGACAACGCCGTTCGAAAGTCGGTGCAGGCTTGAGCATCGAACAGCGCCTCGCCGAGCACGCCGGCGCGTTCCTGCGCGCCAGCCTGCACGACGGGAAGACCGAGACCTATGCCTTCACCGAAATCGACCGCTCGCTGAGCGGCGGCGTCGTGGTTGAGGGTGCCCTCTGGGGAAGCGCCGGCGACAGCGCTGGCATCGCGTTTGCGCGCAACGGGTTGTCGAGCGCGCACCGCGATTATCTGTCGCGCGGCGGCCTGGGCTTCTTTCTCGGCGACGGCAGGTTGAACTACCGGCCGGAACAGATCATCGAAAGTTTCTTCAGCCGCCAGCTTGCAAAGGCGTTTTGGGCGTCGCTGGATTACCAGCGCATCCGCAACCCGGGCTACAACGCGGACCGCACCGGCCCGGTCGAGGTCTGGTCGATTCGGTTACACACGGAGTTCTGATTCCATGCTTGAACTGCTTCTCGACCCGCAGGCCTGGATCGCCTTCCTCACGCTGACGCTGCTCGAGCTGGTGCTCGGAATCGACAACGTCATCTTCATCTCGATCCTGGTGGACAGGCTGCCGGCGGCGCAGCGCGAGTTCGCGCGCCGTCTCGGCCTGGGGATGGCGATGTTCATGCGCATCGGGCTGCTGTTCGTGCTGACGTGGATGGCCGGCCTGACTGCTACGCTGTTTTCCATCGCCGGCCACGCGATCTCCGGACGCGACCTGATTCTCATCGGCGGCGGCCTGTTCCTGCTGTGGAAGAGCACCGGCGAGATCCACCAACTGCTCGAGGGCGAGGAAAGCGGACACCCGGCCGGCACCGCGGGAGCGAGCCTCCGCTCGGTCATCGTTCAGGTGATGCTAATCGACCTGGTGTTCTCGCTCGACTCGATCGTCACGGCCGTGGGGATGGTCAACGAGATTGCCGTGATGATCGCCGCGGTGGTCGCGTCGGTGGGCCTGATGATGCTGTTCGCGGGCGCGATCGGGCGCTTCGTTTCCTCCCATCCGACGATCAAGATGCTGGCGCTGTCGTTCCTGTTCGTGATCGGCGTCGCGCTGATCGCCGAAGCCTTCGACCACGGCGTGCCGAAGGGCTACATCTACTTCGCGATGGCTTTCTCGGTGGCGGTCGAGATGCTCAACATCCGCCTGCGGCGGCGCGCGGCACAACCGGTCAAGCTGCGCGAGCGCATGCGACGCGAAGACTAGGAAGTGCGCTTGAATACCGCGGCGAAGAAGCCGTCGGTGTGGTGGCGATGCGTGAACAGGCGCAGATCGGGCCCGGTGTCGAGCGCGATGCGCTGCGAGGTCAGGATCTCCGCGCACGATACGGTGGCGAAATCCGGATGCGCCGCAATGAATGATTCCGCCACCGCCTCGCACTCCTTGCGCAGCACGCTGCAGGTGGCGAACACCAGGCGCCCGCCGGGTTTGAGCAGCCGCGCCGCGCCGGCGAGGATGCGCGCCTGTTTTGCCGCAAGTTCGGCAACGTCGCTTTCGCCGAAGCGCCATTTGAGGTCGGGATTGCGACGCAGCGTGCCGAAGCCGGAGCACGGCGCATCCACCAGCACACGGTCGATCTTGCCGGCGAGGCGCCGCGCGCGCGCGTCGTTCTCGCTCGCGATCGCCACCGGATGCACGTTGGACAGCCCCGAGCGCGCCAGCCGCGGCGTGAGACCCGCCAGGCGTTTCGGCGACACTTCCCACGCGTACAGCCGCCCGGCGTTTTTCATCATCGCGCCGAGCGCAAGCGTCTTGCCACCCGCCCCGGCGCAGAAATCCACCACCATCTCGCCGCGCCGCGGCGCCACCAGGCAGGCGAGCAGCTGGCTGCCTTCGTCCTGCACCTCGACCACGCCTTGCGCATACAGCGAATAGCGGTTGATCTGCGGTTTCGTCGCGAGCCGTATGCCGAACGGGGAATACGGCGTGGGCTCGCATGCAAGTCCATCCGCACGCAGCCGCTCGAGCGCCTCGGTGCGCGTCGCTTTCAGCGTGTTGACCCGCAGGTCCATCGGCGCCGGATCAAGCATCCCGCCGGCGAGCGCAAGCGCTTCTTCGGCTCCGAACTCCTCGGCAAGCCTGTGCCAGAGCCAGTCGGGCAGCTCGGCGCGCACTGCGGGAGGCGCGGCCTGCGGCTTGAATTCCTTCACGCGCCCCAGCAGTTCGCGCTCGCGCTCGCTGATCGCGCGCTCGAGCGAGCGAACACTGACGCCCTGCAGGCGCACCAGCGCTGCGAGCACGAGATCGCGCGGGCGGTTCTCGCCGCAGGCCGCCTCGAGCGTGCGCTTGCGCCGCAGCACCGCAAATACCGTTTCGGCAATCAATGCGCGCTCGCGCTGGCCGAGTTCGCGGTGCGCCCGGAAATGGCGCGACAAGACCTGATCGGCGGGTCCGCTGAAACGCAGCGCTTCCTCGAGTGCTTTGGCGGCATGCCCGATCAGCGCCGCATCGGGCTGCATCACTGGGCCGATACGCGCGTCGCCACCTGGTCGGTGCGCGTGCCGTCCTTCTCGACCACCAGAAGGCGCACCGGCAGATAGTGCTGTTTGAGCGCAAGCCAGATCTCCGTGCCGCGGTCGCCGGGATCCTCCTTGCGCTTCACCAGCTTCACGGTCTCGAACTCGCCGGCCGGGGTTTTCAGGGTCTCGCGCCCCCCGACTTCGAACGTGTAGGTGCTCACGCCGCGCCCGTCGGTGACGTTCATCTGCACCGGCTCTCCCGCCACCGGAGCGCGGAAGGCGAACGCGTAGAGCTGCGTCAGGCGATCGTACGGGTGGGCCGGGATCGGCACGCTTTGTGCCGGGCCCTTGTACTGCAGCGCGAGCGTGTTCGCAGCCCAGTTGAAATTCGCACGCGCGGTATCGCGGCCAGTGCGCTTATCCTCGAACTCGTGCGGCCGCAACCCGCCCGCGACGATCGTGCCGCGGCTCGCGCGGCGCGCCTCGCCGGCCAGGCTGAACAGGCCCCGACCCTTCAACCGGCTGGTGATGCTGTAGGTCTTTCCGTCCTGCTCGAGCGAATCCACGGCCTCGGCGACCGGCGAGCCGTTGTGGCTCACCTCCCAGGTGATTTCGGCGCGCATCGGCGCCGCGGATGCGGTGCAACACACCAATAGCAGGCAAGCGGTGGCGAGGCTACGCATCGGGAGCGAACAAGAACTGTTTTTCATCAGGATCTTCAACGCGGACCCGGCCATCCAGGATGACGAGCTTGCCGCCGAGCAGCCATGCCAGCGCGCGCGGATACAACACGTGCTCCTGGCGCAATACGCGCGCCGCCAGCGCGGCTACGGTGTCATCGGCAAGCACCGGCACCGCCGCCTGGGCGATGATCGGCCCGCCATCGAGGTCGGCGGTTACGAAATGCACCGTGCAGCCGTGCAGTTTCACGCCTGCAGCGAGCGCGCGCGCGTGCGTGTCGAGGCCGGGAAACGCGGGCAGCAGCGACGGATGGATGTTCACGATGCGCACCGCGTAGCGAGCGACGAATCCGGGCGTGAGGATGCGCATGAAACCGGCGTTTGCAACTGCGCGCGGCGCGTGGCGATCAATCTCCCGCGCAAGCGCTTCGTCAAACGCCTCGCGCGTTGCGAAGTCCTTGTGGGGCACCACCGTCGTTGCGAGGCCCCGCTTGCGCGCGTATTCGAGCCCTGCCGCGTCGGCGCGGTTGCTGATCACCGCGACTACCGGCAATCCGGCCTGCACGATCGCCTGCAGGTTACTGCCGCGGCCGGAAATCAGAACGACGAGAGACATGGGGGGTGCAGTTTATCAGCCGAATGCCGACCGGGTCTCCGCCCGGTCGGGGACGACATCGGGGGACGACATCAATACACGCGCGCCACCTTCCAGCCGTCTTCGAGCAGCAGCGCCAGCACGCCTTTCTCGCCGCACAGGTGCAACGCGCCGAGCGCAACGAAAGCTTCGCCCTTGCGCAACTGGCGCTGCATGCGGAAAGCCATCACCACATTGCGGTCGTGCAGGATGCGCTTGACGAAGCCGGCGTTGTGGGCAGCGATCTCCGGATAGCGCGCGACGTGCTCCTGCTGAATCCGCCACAATTCAGCGAGGTCGCGTGCCAGATAGGCCTGCAGCGTCATCTCGGACATCGCCGACAACTCGCCGTAATGGGCCAGGCCGTGCTTGAGCAACGCGACCTGTGAATCCATCGGGAAATCGTCGAACACGAACACCTGCTCCTCGATTCCCTCCATCTGGTGCAGCGGCAGGCGGCGCGACCGGGCGCGGTCGTAGAGCAGCCCGTCGATGGTCGTCGCCGCTGCGCTGCTTGCGTCGCGTGCGCTGCGCAGGTTGAGCAGCACCCCCCAGGGCTTGAGCTTGGTCACGAAATCCCGTTTCAGCCCGAGCGGCCGGAGGTGCTCGAGAACGCGCTCGAAGTCCTCGCTGCCGATTTTCTCCTCCAGCGTCTGCCGGTCGAGGAACATCGCCGCTTCGAGAAAGCGCTGGCGGCCGTATTCGTCGGGGACATACTCGAGCGTCAGGCTCTTCGCGCGCGCGAATGCCCGGTCCACCGGCGGCGGGAGCGCGGCCAGGCGCGCGTCCGGAGAATGCAGCGTGCCGAACACGTGGCTCGGCTTCACGTCGGCCTTGCTGACCTTCCACAACAGGCCCCTGGCAAAGCGCCCCTCCGCGGTCGCGGCGAATGGCGCGGCCAGCGCAAGCAGCGCAACCACCGCAACCAGCGCGAGACGCAGGATCACCTGCGCGGCGGAACGGTCCACAGCAGCAGTTGGTGGGAAGCGCCGTTTACCGTGACGCGCTCGACCCGCTCGGGCGGCCAGTCATCGATGCCGAAGTCGTGCGACACGATGCGCGTGCCCGGCTTGAGGGCGAACAGCTTCGGCTTCAGGCGCGCGTTCAGTTCCGGGAACAGGTACAGCGTCACCACGGTCGCTTCGGAAAAATCGGTGGCGAAAAGGTCCTGCTGCAGGAAACGCACGCGGTCGGCCACTCCGGCGGAACGCGCCGCGGCGGTCGCCTCGGCGACCCGGCGCGGATCGATGTCGATGCCCACACCGCGCGTTCCGTAGCGCTGCGCCGCGCCGACCACGATGCGACCGTCACCGCAGCCGAGGTCGTAGAGCACGTCGCCGGGACCGACCCGCGCCATCCGCAGCATCTCGTCCACCACCTCATAGGGCGTCGAGACGTAAGGTGCGTCGAGCTTGACTCCCGACGACGGCAGGATCGAGCAGGCGGCGAGCAGCAGCGCGGCCACGCCGGCGGCGACGCGCACGCGTGCCTGCGGCAGGCTCAAGGCAGATCGAACAGCAGCAGTTCGGCCGCGTCTACGCCTTTGATGCGCACGGCGCGCTCGTCGCTCAGCTTCACGCCATCGCCGGCCGAGACCGGATGGCCGTTCACCTCCGCGCTGCCACGCGCGACGTGCACATAGGCGCAGCGCCCCGCGGCGAGGGCGTGAGCCACCTCGACGCCGTCGTCGGGCCGGGTCGCGAAAATGCGCGCGTCCTGGAGGATTGTCGCCGAGCCCTCGGCGCCGTCGGGCGAGGCCACCAGGCGCAGCCGGTTGCGCTTGTGCGCGTCATCGAAGCGCACCTCCTCATAGGCCGGCTTCGCGCCGTGCGCGTTCGGCTCGATCCATATCTGCAGAAAGTGCACTGGTTCGATCTGCGAGTGATTGAACTCGCTGTGCGTGACGCCGGTACCGGCGCTCATCCTCTGCACGTCGCCGGGACGGATGACCGAGCCGCTACCCATCGAGTCTTTGTGCTCGAGCGCCCCCTCGAGCACGTAGGTGACGATCTCCATGTCGCGGTGGCCGTGCGTGCCGAAGCCCATCTTCGGCTGGACGCGGTCTTCGTTGATGACGCGCAACGCGGAGAACCCCATCTCGCGCGGGTCATGGTAACCGGCAAAGGAGAAAGTATGACGAGAGTCTAGCCAGCCGTGGTTGGCACGGCCGCGCTCGGCAGCTTTGCGGATGCGCAGCACGGTTCCGGGGCTCCTGATACTCAGCGAAGCGTGGATTCGTACAGCGAGTCGAAGCGCGCTTCGCTGAACCCGCTCATGCGCTGCTCGCCGATCAGGATGAGCGGCACGCCACGCCCGCCCAGCCGTTGGTACTCGGCGCGCCCCTCCGGCGACTTCTCGATGTCGTGCTCGACATAATCGATGCCGTGCTTGCGGAAATGCGCCCGCGCCTTGGCGCAGTAGGGGCACCAGTCGGTCGCATACATCACCACCTTTTGGGGTTCCGCATTGGCCGTCTGGCCGGACGATGGCTCCGCGACTGCGAGCAGTACGCCGCAGACCAACAGCAGCAGGCGCGCGAGTTTCCAGGGCATGGCTGGAATCAAGCGGCGCTTTCGCGTGCCTCGATTTCCCCGCGCACCTCAGCCATGTCAAGCGCCTTGACCTGGGTCAGCACTTGCTCGAGCGCGCTCGCGGGCAGCGCCCCGGCCTGCTGGAACAGCACCACCTGCTCACGAAACACCATCAGCGTCGGGATCGAGCGGATGTTGAACGAGCCCGCGAGCTCCTGCTGCTCTTCGGTATTGACCTTGGCGAACACCACGTCGGCATGCGCCTCCGAGGCTTTCTCGAACACCGGCGCGAAGCCCCTGCACGGCCCGCACCACGGCGCCCAGAAGTCGACGATCACCATCGGGTTGCCCGTGACCACCGATTCGAAGTTCTCTTTGGTCAGATCAACCGTCGCCATGGCGTCTCCTTTCGCTCAAAATGAGACTCTACCGCATTCGTCGCCGCCCGCCGCGCGCTGCCACATGTACGTTGGACGTTTCGCACCCTCGCCCACCGGCCCGCTGCACTTCGGCTCGCTGGTGGCGGCGCTCGGCAGCTGGCTCGACGCGCGCGCTGCACACGGGCGCTGGCTGGTGCGCATCGAGGACCTCGACGCAGCGCGCGAGCAGCCCGGCGCCGCGCGGCAGATCCTGTCCGTTCTCGAGGCGTGCGGCCTACATTGGGACGGCGAGGTGGTTTTCCAATCCCGGCGCCGCGAGCTCTATGGCGCGGCCTTGGCGCGCCTGAGCGCGCTCCGCGCGACCTATCCGTGCGGCTGCACGCGCAAGGAAATGGCCGACTCCGCGCCGGCCATCAATGGCTCGCGCGTGTATCCGGGCACCTGCCGCGGCGGACTCGCCGATGGAAGGATGGCCAGAGCCGTGCGCGTCCGCACGGTGGCCGAGCCGGTGGCGTTCGAGGACCGGCTGTTTGGCCGGCTCGCGCAGTCGGTCGAGCGCGAAGTCGGAGATTTCGTGCTGTGGCGCGCCGACGCGCTGTTCGCCTACCAGCTCGCAGTGGTGGTGGACGACGCGGCGCAGGGCGTCACCGACGTGGTGCGTGGTGCGGATTTGATCGATTCCACCGCGCGCCAGATACATTTGCAGCGGCTGCTCGGCCTGCCTCAGCCCCGCTACCTGCACCTGCCCGTTGCCGCGAGCGCGGCAGGCGAGAAACTCTCCAAACAGACCGGCGCACGGTCGATCGATGCGGCGCAGGCCCGCCCCGCGATCGCGCGTGCGCTCGCCTTTCTCGGCCATCCCCCGCCCGCGCAGCTCGTGGACGCGGCGGCGCGCGAACTGCTGTCCTGGGGAATGCTCAACTGGGAGATCGCGAAAATACCGCGCGAGCGCAGCATTGCCTACCCCGCTGCTTGAGTCTCGGTCTTTTTCGCGGCAGCGACGCTGAACAGGGAGGCGAGCACCAAGACAAGCGCGGCATATTCCTGCCAGCTCGGGCGTTCGCCGAGAAACAGGATCCCGGACATCACGCCGACCACCGGGATCACCAGCATGCTGATCGAGAACACCGACACCGGCAGCGTCGTGGCGAGCTTGAGCCATGCCCAGTGCGCCCAGGCAAACGCGATCACGACGTTGTAGAGCACGCCGAGCGCCGCCGGCAGCGAAATCTCGGGGATCGGCTTGCCGAGGTCGAGCAGCGCCATGCCGATGAAGATCGGCACGCCACCGATCAGCATGATCCAGGCAGTGTAGGCCCCGAGCGGCATGGCCACTGGAAAGCGCTTCTGCAGCACGGTGCCCAACCCCCAGAAGAAGGCGGCGCTGAGCACCAGCAGGCTGCCGAGAGGGGCGGCGCGCAGCGTGGCGAAATCTTCTACGAGCAGCAAGGCCATTCCAGCCATTCCCATCACCAGGCCGGCGATGCGGCGTGCAGTGATTTTCTCTCCGAGCACGAGCATGGAGAGCGGGATTGCCCATACCGGCATCGTGTAGGCGAGGATCGCCGCACGCCCCGAAGGAATCATCGACACGCCGTACGCGACGAGGATGTTCCAGCTGGTGATGTTGAACAGCGCAAGCAACGCCAGTCGCCCCCACTGCCCACGCGGCACGCCGAGCGGCTGCCCGCTTGCGCGCAGCACGGCGAACAGCACGCCCGAGCCCGCGCCGAGGCACAAGCTGCGAAAAGTCCAGGGCGATATCTCGGCGAGCGAGACTTTCATCGCCGTCCAGTTGAAGCCCCATGCAATCGTCAGTCCGGCGAGGATCCAGAGCAGCCGCGGCGAGAGGTGGTCGTGCTGGGTCTGCATTCAGGTCACCCGGACGCTTGATGCGTCACGAGCCATACCGCAACCACCGCGAGTGCCATGCCCGAGGCCGAAACCAGCGTGAACGACTCGCCGAACAACCACCAGGCGAGCAGCGCCGCGCAAGCCGGCGTGAGATACATCAGGCTCGCCACGCGCGTGGCCGCACCGCGCCGGATCAACAGGAACAACAGGAAGAACGCCCCCAGCGAAAGGACGAACACCAGCCAGGCGAGCGCGAACACGAACTGCGGTTCCCAGCGCACCTCGCGGGTCTCGATGAGCGCGGCCAGCGGCGCGATCAGCGCGAGCGCTGCAATCAACTGGATGGCGGAATTGGTGCGCAGGTCAACATGCGCGCAATAGCGTTTCTGCCAGACCGTACCTGCGGTGATCGACACCAGCGCGAGCACGGAAAGCGAGACCGACGCAATGCCGACTCCTTCCAGCGTCATCTTGTCCCAGACCACCAGCAACACGCCCGCCAGTCCCAGCGCCAGACCGGCCCATTGCCGCCCGAGCGTTCGCTCGCCGAGCACGCGCGCACCGAGAACCGCGGTGAGAATGGGCTGCACGCCAACGATCAGCGCGGAGACACCCGCCGGCATGCCTTGGTGGATCGACGTGAACACGCCCCCGAGGTAACCCGCCTGGATCAGCACGCCCGCCACTGCGACGCGCCCCGCATCAGCCGCACTGGGCCATGCGGCATGCGCCAACCAGCACACCGGCATCAGAACGACGAGCACGCATGCGAAGCGCAGCGCGAGGAAGGTGAGCGGCTCGCAATAGGGCAGGCCGAGCTTGGCGCCGACGAAACCCGTGCTCCACAAAAGAACGAATAACGCGGGGATGGCGATATCGCGCAAACCACGCGGCGGCAGATGGGGCATACCCGCATTGTTGCCGACCGGGCGACGTTAATGCCGCATGTTTCGCGCCGCAACAAACCCGGCTGGGAGTCGTTTGAAACACGGAGGCGGGTTCGGAGGTTCCAGACCGGTGCTGCTGAGAAAAATGGTGCCTTATATCAATAAGTTATGTTGCACCGCAAAAAGCCCTTGACTTAGCCTGACAAATCCTCATAATTGTAATTGTTGCACCGCACAAGAGCAGCACTAAACCGCAAGACCCGAATTTAGTAGTCTACTCAAAGGAGCCTCAAATGTACGTCACCCCTGAACAAATCGCCGCCGCCAACAAGACCGGCGTGGAAGCCTTCCTCAGCCTCGCGAGCAACCAGTTCGCTGCGTTCGAGCGCCTGGCGAACTTGAACGCCAGCGCGGTCAAGGCCGTCTTCGAAGATTCTCTCGCCAACACGCGCGCGCTGGCCGGCGCCAAGGACGTGCAAGAGTTCGTGAACCTGCAGAGTTCGTTCACGCAGCCGGCGTTCGAAAAAGCGGTCGCCTGGTCCAAGAGCGTCTATGAAGTCACCGCGCAAGCCAATGCCGAGCTGACCAAGTCGGCCGAAGTGCGCGCCTCGGAGTGGAACCAGAACCTGGTATCGATGCTTGACAAGGCTTCCAAGAGCGCGCCGGGCGGCTCCGATGTCGCCGTCTCCGCGGTCAAGCAGATGATCGCCGCGGCCAACTCGGCCTACGACAGCTTCACCAAGGCCGCCAAGCAGGCCACCGAGATCGCCGAAGCGAACGTTGCTGCCGCGACCGAAACGGTGAAAGGCCTGTCCAAAGCAAAAAAAGTCGCCTGAGTCCCGTTGATGGCCGGCGCGCCCGCAAGCGCGCCACCTCAACTCAGCGGGTCCCGGCCGGCGCCAAACGCCGCGCCGCCCGCATGAAGGAACGGGCAGCCACGCAGTCGAAGAAGGCTGTCAGGCGGAAATAGACTCAGGAAGTAAGCACTAACCCCGAGCGGCTTTCCGGCCTCCCGGGGTTTGTTCTTTTCAGTCAAGTGCTTCGCGCAACGGGAAACCGCGCCGGGTAATCTCCGCCCGCATTTCCGCCATTGCGCTCTCGACCATCCCAGGCGCTCCGCGCACGCCCAACTCGATGTGCCGGCGGCTGCCATCGGCTCCCATGGAGGGCAGTGAGAACACCTTCACTCCCGCGCAGCGCGCTTCGATGGCATACATCAGGTCGGCGAGCTGGCTCTCGCCGGCGTCGAACACGTACACGGACGATTCGTCCTGCCGCTCGCTGTTGGCGAGGTACGCATATCTCGTATCGAGCAGCCACTCGATCATCGGCCAGGCCATCTGCGGAAAGCCAGGCACGAAATGG
Organism: Burkholderiales bacterium; assembly: GCA_017880775.1. GTDB lineage: Bacteria > Pseudomonadota > Gammaproteobacteria > Burkholderiales > SG8-39 > JADGRQ01. Next base: position 62,647 of record JADGRQ010000016.1, read on the forward strand.
TGCTCGCCGAGAGAGAAGCCCGGAATGCGGTTGATCGGGTTCGGGATGATCTCGGCGCCGGACGGAAACTCGCCCATTGCGAGCCGGTTGGGGGTCGCCTCGGCGCCGAAACGGCCCCGGATCTCGTGCTCCGCGACCGGATGCAGCGCGAGCCGAACACCGGCCGCTGCAGCCGCGCACGCGCGCGTGTGATCGTCCGGCGTCGCGCCGATGCCGCCAAAACTGAACACCGCGTCACCCGATGCCAACGTCCGCTTCAGCACCGCGGTAATGCGCTGCACATCGTCGGCGAGGTACTCGCACCAGGCAAGCCGCAGGCCGCGCTTGGACAGCGCCGCGACGAGAAAGGAAAAGTGCTTGTCCTGCCGCTTGCCGAGCAGGATTTCGTCGCCGATGATCAGGGCGCCGAAATTCACGCCAGCGGCCCTGTCTCGACCTGCCGCACTTCGCCTTCGATCGGCGCGCCGCGGAGATGCGCCAGCTCGGCAAGGCAGAGATGGATGAACGCCAGGGCGAACAGCATCGTCGCAAAAAAACCGACCACCGGCACATAGGCGATCAGCGCGAGCATTGCGCCGAGCAGGTACATCGCGCGGCGCCGGCGGTGGAACACCGTGGACATCTCGTTCGCATCGCCGTGCTCGGCGATCGCGTCATAGCGCAGGATCCGCTGGTTGACCCAGCCGATCACCGCCACCGGGATTAGCGGCCACAGCGGCGGGAAGAACCAGAACGGAATCGACAACACGAACAGTCCGAGCATTCCCGCCAGCGCGACCACGCTATTCCACACGCTGCCGGCGAAGGTACCCCCGCGCCGGCGCTCGAGTTTCGGATAGCTGCGGCTGGCGACGTGCCCGACCATCGCCGGCATGCCCGCCACGCCGAGGATCAACAGTGCCGTGAGCTGGACCAGCGGAACGAAACCGATGAAAATCAGCACCTTTGCGGCAAACGTCAACGCAAGCGAGAGGTCCCATTGGATCGTGAAAGTGGCCGCACTGATCAGCCGGCGCATCATATCCACCAGCGCAACCACCAGCTGCGCGCCGAATATCCACAGCACGATCAGCCAGATCGCGAGCGCGACCAGCACCGGCCAGAGCATCAGCCACAGCATGCGCGGGTGAAACAGGTTGCCAAAGGCAAGCAGCAGCGCTCTTGCAACGCCATTCATTTTCGCCCCCTTCGGAACATGGGAACCAAGGTTCCCCCGTTACCCCTTCTAGGCAGCCCGGATAGATTGCCACAGTTTTGCCAGTCGCTTGACCGATACCGGCACCGGCGTCTTCAGTTCCTGCCCGAACAGCGCGACACGCAGCTCCTCCAGCAGCCAGCGGAACTGCTCGATCTCCGGTGTCGCGTGTCCGGAGCGCTGCCGCGCGGCATATTCGCGCTGCCAGGCCGAATGCAGCGACGCGAACTCTGCGGCCGCGCGCGCGGCGCGCGCCGGGTCGGTGCGCATCTTCTCCAGGCGCAGTCCCGCAGCCTTCAGGTAGCGCGGAAAGTGCTGCAACCGCTCCCATGGCGTCTGCGACAGAAAGTGCGGTTGCAGCAGCCGCGCGCATTGCTGTTTCACGTCCTCGGCTACGGCGGGAAAACCCTTTGCGATCGAGGCGAGCTTCTTCTGCACCGCGGCGTGCTCCGCAAGGATCAAACCCGCCAGCCGCTGGATCTCCTGCGCAATCAGCGTCAGGCGGTTGCGGCCCTCCTCGCAGCGCGCGGCAAAACCCTGCTGCGTCATTGGCGGCGAACCGGCGAGGAAGGTGCGTTCGAGGGCTGCTGCGACGATCTCCTCCTCGAGCACCGCCTTGCCGCCGATGCCCGCGAACAGCATCTTCGTTGCATGGTCCTTCGCCACCGAGCGCTCGATGTCGCGCAGCCGTTCGCGGAACGCGATCGCCAGCAGCCGGCGCACGCCGGCGCGATGCAGTTCGCGCGCCCGTTCCGGCGAATCGAGCACCTGCAGCACCACGCCATCGCCCGCATCGACCAGCGCCGGATGGCCGATCAGCGTCTGCCCGCCGCGGCGGATTTCCATCAACTCGGCCAGATCGCCGACCATCCAGCGGGTATGGCGCTCGCCAACGGTATCGAGCGGCACTTCGGCAGCAATGGCGGCGCCCGTCGCCGCGCGCAGATCGCTGCGAATGTCGGCGATGTTCCTTCCCATTGCCAGTTGCCTGCCGTGCTCGTCAACCACTCTGAAATTCATGGTCAGATGCGGCGGCGCCGAATCCGGGCGGAAAGCGTCAAGCGGCACCTCCAGGTTGAACTGGTCGCGGATTTGGCGCGCGAGCGCGGAAGCGAGCGGCGTATCCGAGGGCTGCACGGCGGTGACGAAGCCACCGGCGAACTCAGCCAGCGGGCCGAGCTTGTGGCGCATTCGTTGCGGCAGCGACTTCGCCAATGCCTGCACTTTTTCCTTGAGCAACCCCGGCACCAGCCATTCGCAGCGCGCCGCAGACACCTGGTTGAGCAGCGCCACCGGCACGGTCATGGTCACGCCGTCGCGCGGCGAGCCCGGCTCGAAGTGATACTCGAGCGCGAACTCGGACAGACCCAGGCGCAGCGCCGGTGGAAAGTTGTCGGTGGTGATTCCCGCGGCTTGATGGCGCATCAAGTCTGCGCGCTGCAGATAGAGAATTCTCGGATCGCCGCGCTCGGCTTCCTTTCGCCACTTGTCGAAATCGGCGCCGTTGTGAATGCCCTCCGGAAGGCGGCTGGCGTAGAAGGCGTGGATCAGCTCATCATCGACCAGGATGTCGGGCCGGCGCGACTTGTGCTCCAGCCGCTCGATGTCGTTCAGCAGGCGCTGGTTGTGCACGAAGAACGGCGCGCGCGTGTCGTAGTCGCCTTCGACCAGCGCCGAGCGGATGAACACCTCGCGCGCAAGCCGCGGATCGTGCGGGCCGTAGTTCACACGGCGGTTCAGGTACACCGGCAGCCCGTAGAGCGTGCCACGCTCGATCGCGATCACCTGGGCGCGCGAGTTTTCCCAATACGGGTTCTCACGGCTGCGCTTCAACAGGTGTGCCCCGAGTTCCTCGATCCACTGCGGCTCGATGGCGGTGACGCAGCGCGCATACAGCCGCGTAGTCTCGGCCAGCTCGGCGGCGACGATCCAGCGTCCCAGCTTCCGGGTGCCCGAGGACGGATGCACCCAGAACTTGATCCCGCGCGCGCCGGTATAGGCGCCGCCTTCCTCGTCCCTCATGCCCACGTTGCCGAGCAGTCCGGCGAGGAGCGCGCGATGGACGGCGCGATGGCCTGCGTGCGTCAACGGGTCCGCGTTCGACATCTTCCAACCCATTTCCACGGCCGTGGCGTGCAGCTGCGCGTGCACCTCGCGCCACTCGCGCATGCGCCCGACCGAGAGGAATCCGGCGCGACAGGTTTCGGCCAGCCTGCGATTGGACTTCCGGTGCCCGAGCAGCTCGGCGAAATGCCGCCACAGCTTCAGGTAGCCGATGAAGTCGGAGCGTTCGTCGTCGAACCTCGCATGCGCCTGGTCGGCCGCGGCGCGGCGCTCGAGCGGCCGCTCGCGCGGGTCCTGCACCGACAGGCCGGCCGCGATCACCAGCCCCTGCTCTAGGCAGTGCTCGTCGCGCGCGGCGAGGAGCATGCGGCCGACGCGCGGATCGAGCGGCAGCCGCGCCAGCTCCGCGCCCAGCCGCGTCAGGTCATTGGCCTCGTCCACCGCGCCCAATTCGTGCAGCAGCGCGTACCCGTCGGCGATGGCGCGCGGCGGCGGCGGATCGACGAACGGAAACTCGGCAACATCGCCGAGATGCAGGCTCTTGGCGCGCAGGATCACTGCGGCAAGCGAGGAACGCAAAACTTCCGGATCGGTGAACTGCGCGCGCGCGTTGAATTCGTCCTCGGCATAGAGCCGGATGCAGATGCCGTCCTGCACCCGGCCGCAGCGCCCGGCGCGCTGGCTCGCGGAAGCGCGCGAGATGCGCTCAACCCTCAGCTGCTCGACCTTGTTGCGGTAGCTGTAGCGCTTGACGCGCGCGAGGCCCGTGTCCACCACGTAGCGGATGCGCGGCACCGTGAGCGAGGTCTCCGCGACGTTGGTCGCAAGCACGATGCGCCGCGCAACGCCTGGCTTGAATACCCTGTCCTGGTCAGCCGCCGACAGGCGCGAATACAGAGGAAGGATCTCCGTGTGCGGCGGATGATGTTTTCTCAGAACTTCGGCTGCGTCGCGGATCTCGCGCTCGCCGGGCAGAAACACCAGCACGTCGCCGGGGCCTGCGCAGCAGCACTCGTCCACCGCGTCGGCAAGCGCGCGCTCCTCTTCGTCGCGCGTCGTGTCCTCTTCCTCGCCCTCCACCGGCCGGTAGCGCACTTCGACCGGATACAGCCGGCCCGAGACTTCGATGACCGGCGCGCCGTCGAAATGCCGGGAAAATTTTTCCGCGTCGATCGTAGCCGAAGTGATGACGAGCTTCAGCTCCGGCCTGCGCGGCAACAGCCGCTTCACGTAACCGAGCAGGAAGTCGATATTCAGGCTGCGCTCGTGCGCCTCGTCGAAGATCAGCACGTCATAGGCGCGCAGCTCCGGGTCGCCCTGCGTTTCGGCAAGCAGGATGCCGTCGGTCATCAGCTTGACGATCGAATCCGGGCGCACCTTGTCCTGGAAGCGCACCTTGTAGCCGACCATGCCGCCGAGTTCGGTCTTCAGTTCTTCGGCGATGCGCGCCGCCACCGAGCGCGCCGCAATGCGGCGCGGCTGCGTGTGCCCGATGAAGCCCGCGCGCCCGCGCCCCATTTCGATGAGTACCTTCGGCAGCTGCGTCGTCTTACCCGAGCCGGTCTCGCCGCAGACGATGACGACCGGGTGTTTCGCAACGGCCGCACGAATATCGTCGCGCCTGCCGTTGATCGGCAGCGCGGGATCGAAAGCGATTGGCGCGAGTCGCGCGAGGCGCTCGGCGCGGGCGTGCGACGCGTTCAAGGCACCCGCATTCTCTACCGGTTCATAAAGTTCAGCGCCAGCCCCGGCCTCGGCCAGTCGACCGCGACCAGGCGCCCGGAGACGCTGAGCGTTACATAGGCGGTTCGCAGGCCGGGGCCGCCGAAGCAGATATTTGTGGTGTAGAGATCGGGCATCGAAACGTGCTCGACGCTCCTGCCGTCGGGCGATATCACCGTGATTCCTCCATGGAACAGCGTGGCCACGCAGATGTTGCCTTCGGCGTCGACCGCGAGCGAGTCAAAAAGCTGAAACCCGGGAAGACCCGCGACCAGCGTGCCGCCATTGGGTGACGGAAACGGGTGCTTCCGCACCAGGCCCGGCGCTTCCACATCAAACGCCCAAAGGCGCCCCGTCTGCGTCTCCGCAACATAAAGACGCGTCTCGTCGGGCGACAGGCCGATGCCGTTCGGCGTGAGCATCGGATAGATCACCTCGCGGACCGATGTGCCGTCGGCATTCGCGTAGTAAACCCCGCCCCGGTCCAGGTCGCGCGCGCGAGCCTTGCCCAGATCGGTGAACCACATGCCACCCGAGCGATCGAAGACGATGTCGTTCGGTCCCCGCAGCGGCCCGTTCTCCGTGCCGCTGTACAACACGCGCGCTTCGCCGGTGTCGAGATCTACGCGCTCGATGCGGCCGCCGCTATAGTCATCGGCCTGCGCTACTGGTCGCAGGCCATGCCGGTCCTCGTGCCAGCGAAAGCCGCCGTTGTTGCAGACATAAGCGGCGCCATCGGGCCCGATTGCCGCGCCATTCGGCCCTCCGCCGAGCTTCGCGATCACGTCGATACGGCCATCGGGATGCACGCGCGACAACGTCTGCCGCTCGATTTCGACGAGCACGATCGTAGCGTCGGGCATCGCGATCGGCCCTTCCGGAAAACGCAAACCTTTGGCGATCTCACGCATGATCGTTCCGACTTCCTTCAGGAATTTGGCGCGGGAGACGAGAGCAGGCGCTCGACGTAACGCGCCAGCAGATCCACTTCCAAGTTTACCTCCGCGCCCACCGCAATTCGCGTGAGCGTGGTGACTTCGAGCGTATGCGGAATCAGATTCACTTCAAACTCCGCACCGTCCATACGATTGACGGTGAGGCTCACGCCGTCAATCGTGATCGAGCCCTTGCGGGCAATGAAACGGGCAAGCTCCTTCGGCGCGCGCACCACCAGACGCATCGATTCGCCGGCCTGGTCGAATGCCGTGACCTCGCCGACGCCGTCCACGTGGCCGGTGACGAGGTGGCCGCCGATCGTGTCGTTCAGGCGCAGCGATTTCTCCAGATTCACGGCGCCGGGGGCCGCGAGGCCCGTGGTGCAGTCGAGCGTCTCGCGCGAGACGTCGGCGGTGAACCGGCGGCCCGAGACCGACGTCGCGGTCAAGCACGCGCCATTCACCGCGATCGAATCGCCGATCGCGGTGTCGGCGAGGCCGAGCGAGCCGGTCTCGATCGTCAGCCGAACGCCCTTCTCCAGCGCCTCGACGCGTTCGATTCGTCCGACCGCCTGAACGATACCTGCGAACATCAGCCGCGTCCCTTCACTCGCGCCAGGATCCGCAAATCACCGCCGATCCGCTCGATCCCACAGAACTCCAACGCCACCCGCTCATCGAGCACCTTAATTTCCGGCAGGTTGACCATGCCCTGCGACGAGTCTCCGAGCAGGCTCGGCGCGAGATAGACGAGCAATTCGTCGACGCAGCGTTCGCGCACCATAGAACCGTTCAGTTTCACACCGCCCTCGACATGCACTTCGTTGATGCCGCGGCGCGCGAGTTCCGTAAGCATCCCCGGCAGGTCCACCTTGCCGCCCCGAATGGCAAGCAGCGCGATCTCGGCGCCCCTGGCTTCGAGTTCCTTGCGGCGCGCAGCATCATCGACTGCACAGAAGATCAATACACCTCCACCCTCGAGTATCCGCGCATCCGGCGGCGTCTCCAACCGGCTGTCGACCACCACGCGCAGCGGCTGACGCGGTGTCGCCACTTCGCGCACGTTCAGCCTGGGATTGTCCTCTCTCACCGTGCCGATGCCGGTCAGCACCGCGCACGCACGCGCGCGCCAGGCGTGGCCGTCGCGCCGCGCTTCGCATCCGGTGATCCACTGCGATTGACCGTTGGCGAGCGCAGTGCGCGCATCGAGGCTGGCCGCGATTTTCATTCGCACCCACGGACGCTTGCGCGTCATGCGCGACACGAAGCCGATGTTGAGTTCGCGCGCCGCGTCTTCGAGCAGGCCGTGCTCGAACCGGATCCCGGCCGCGTCGATCTTCGCCCCTCCGCCGCCGGCTTCACGATTCGGATCGCGCATCGCCGCCACCACGCGCGCGACGCCGGATTTGATCAGCGCATCGGAACACGGGGGCGTGCGGCCGTGGTGGTTGCAGGGCTCGAGCGAGACGTAGGCGGTCGCTCCTCGCGCTCGTTCGCCCGCCTGAGCCAGTGCCGTGGCCTCGGCGTGCGGGCCGCCGGCTTTCGCGTGCCAGCCCTCGCCCACGGTTCTCCCGTCCTTGACGAGAACGCAGCCGACACGCGGGTTGGGCGTAGCCGTGTACAGCCCGCGCGCGGCGAGCGCGAGCGCGCGGCCCATCAGGTCGCGGTCGAAAGCCGAGAACACGATTATTTGCGGCGCTTGCGCGGTTGCTTGATCTCGCGTGCCGCCACGCTGAAATCGTCCGGTGTCTCGAAGCTGCGGTACACCGATGCGAAGCGGATGTAGGCGATCTTGTCGAGCTTGGCCAGTTCGCGCATCACCAGGTCGCCGACGCGGCTGGTGGGCACCTCGCGCTCGCCGAGAGACCTCAGCTTCTCCTCGATGCGATCGAGCGCGGTGTCGACCGCATCGGTCGCCACCGGGCGTTTCCTGAGCGCGAGCAGCATGCTGCCGGCGAGCTTGTCGCGCGCGTAGTCGGTGCGGCTGCCGTCCTTCTTCACCAGGCGCGGCATGTGCAGCTCGACCTTTTCGTAAGTGGTGAAGCGTTTGTCGCAGGCCAGGCACTTCCTCCTGCGGCGAATCGAGTTCGCCTCGTTGTTGGCGCGCGTGTCCATCACCTGCGTGTCCGCGGAATTGCAAAATGGGCATTTCATGTCGGCTCAGGCGTACACCGGAAAACCGGCGCACAGCGCCTTCACTTCGCCAGCCACCCTGCGGATGTTCTGGTCGTCGGCCGGGGCGTCGAGCACGTCGGCGATCAGATTGGCGAGGATCTCGGCCTCGCCGGTGCGAAAACCGCGCGTGGTCATCGCCGGCGTGCCGATACGCACGCCCGAAGTGACCGCAGGTTTTTCCGGATCGTTGGGGATGGCGTTCTTGTTCACAGTCATGTGCGCCCGGCCGAGTGCGGCTTCGGCGTCCCTGCCGGTGATGTTCTTCTTGCGCAGGTCCATCAGGAACATGTGGCAATCGGTGCGACCCGACACGATGCGCACGCCGCGCTCGATGAGCACCCGCACCATGGTGCGCGCGTTGTCGAGCACGTGCTGCTGGTAGTCGCGAAATTCGGGTTTCAGCGCTTCGCCGAAGGCGACCGCCTTTGCCGCAATCACGTGCATCAGCGGCCCGCCCTGGATGCCGGGAAAGATCGAGGCATTGACCGGCTTTTCCTGTGCGCTCTTGCCCATGATCAGGCCGCCGCGCGGGCCGCGCAGAGTTTTGTGGGTGGTGGTGGTGACGAAATCCGCGATGCCGACCGGCGAAGGATACAGCCCGACCGCCACCAGCCCGGCGTAGTGCGCGATGTCCGACATCAGCAATGCGCCGGTCTTGTCCGCCACCGTGCGAAACGCCTTCCAGTCGATCGCGAGCGAATAGGCCGATGCGCCAGTCACGATCATTTTCGGCTTGTGCCTTGCGGCGAGTTCCTCGACCTGGTCGTAGTCGATCTCCTCGTTCTCATCCAGGCTGTAGGACACCACGTTATAGAGCTTGCCCGAGAGATTCACCGGCGAGCCGTGCGTGAGGTGCCCGCCGTGCGCAAGCGAAAGCCCGAGGATCGTATCGCCCGGATTCAACGCGGCCGCATACACGGCCTGGTTGGCCTGCGAGCCCGAGTGCGGCTGCACGTTCGCCCATTCCGTGCCGAACAGCTTCTTCGCTCGATCGATTGCCAGCTGCTCGGCGATGTCGACGTATTCGCAGCCGCCGTAATAGCGCTTGCCCGGGTAGCCTTCGGCGTACTTGTTGGTGAGGGCCGTGCCCTGCGCGTAGAGCACCGCGGGGCTGACATAGTTCTCCGATGCGATCAGCTCGACGTGGTCTTCCTGGCGGCGGTTTTCGAGGCGTACCGCGTTCCAGACTTCGGGGTCGGCTTGGGCGAGGACGTTGGGGGCGAACATGGGGGGTGAAGAGAAAAAGGGGCCGATTCTACCAGCGCGCGCTATTCAAACCACCAGCGGCGGCATGAGATCGTTCGGCGTGTCGATGTCGCGCAATACGCCGATATCGCCGCACGGAATTTTTCTGAGCTCGCCCGCGTGCGCTTCGAGCAACGCCCGCGCGCCGGCATCGCCCTCCAGCGAAACAAGCTGTTCGTAGAACTGGGCAGCAATCCCCGCCGGATGCCCGCGCCGCGCGTGGAAATATGGCGCAGCCAGTTTCGCGCCGGATTCCATCGCCTCGCGCACCGCGGTGATCGTGCTCGGGCGGATGAACGGCATGTCGGCGAGCGCCACAAGGTAGTCGCGCCCCGGCCCCGCCGCGCGCACCGCGCACGCAAGGCTCGCGCCCATCCCCTCATCGGCCCGCGCGCACTCCTCCACGCGACAGCCGGCTTCGCGCAATTTGCCGGCAAGCGGATGCGCGAGCGAGCGAACCACCGCGACACATTCCGGAACCGCGGCGAGCAGATGGCGCGCGGCGGTGACGGCCATCGCCTCGCCATCAGGCAACAGATGCAGCAGCTTGTCGGAGCCGAATCGCGAGGCCGATCCGGCAGCAAGGAGAATGCCGACGATCGGCGGTTTAGCTGTCAAGACACTTGGGTCCCCGCCTGCGCGGGGACGACGTTACGTACGCGGGGACGACGCTACGTGCTCTGCGTCACCTCGCAGGCCGAAGGGTCGAAGCGGCTGGTTTCCTTCGCGGCCCAGTCGGGCCTGGCGACGCCGTGGCGCACCGCAGTCATCTCGGCGAGGATCGCCACCGCGATCTCCGGCGGGGTCTTGGAGCCGATGTACAGGCCGACCGGCCCACGCAGCCGGGCGATTTCCGCGTCGGAGAGGTCGAATTCCTTCAGCCGGACCCGGCGCGTATCGTTGTTCTTCTTCGAGCCGATCGCACCGACATAGAACGCCGCCGACTTGAGCGCTTCCATCAGCGCCAGATCGTCGAGTTTCGGATCGTGGGTCAGCGCGACGACCGCACTGTGGCCATCGAGGTTGGCATCGCGGATCACATCATCGGGCATGCCGCGGTTGAGCTCCACGTTGGGCAGGTCCCAACCAGCGTAGTACTCCTCGCGCGGGTCGATCACCAGTACGTGGTAATCGAGCATGCGCGCCATCTCGGCCAGGTAGCGCGTGAGTTGTCCTGCGCCGATCAGCACCAGCCGCCAGCGCGGCCCGTGCACCGAAAACAGCGTCTTGCCGTCGAATTCGAGCACGTCGCTCCATTTGCCCGGCACAAGTTCCGACTTTCCGGTATCGAGATCGAGCCGCCGCGCGATCAATTGCTGCCGGCCGATGATCGACAGCAGCTCGCGGAAATTAGTGTCCCGGCCGACGGGCTCAAGCACCACCTGCAGCGTCCCGCCGCACGGCAGGCCCCAACGCGTGGCCTCCTCGTTGGTCACACCGTAGGTAATCAGCTGCGGCTTGTCCCGGGCCACCGCCTGCGCCTTCACCTTCTCGATCAGGTCGTCCTCGACGCAACCGCCCGAGACCGAACCCGAGACCAGCCCGTCTTCGCGCACCGCCACCATGGAGCCGACCGGACGGGGCGCCGAGCCCCACGTCTTGACGATGGTGCCGACGGTCGCGCGGCGCCCGCCGTCCACCCATTCGATGGCGCTTTTCAGTACTTCGATGTCTACGCTGTCCATGTGATTCCCCGTTCGAAGAGCGTGAAAGACTACGCCTTTTTGGATGCCTCCGCAGCCACGAAATTCAAGCTCACCCGGCAGCCGCACCCGCCGTGCGTATTCGGCGCGCCGTCGCCGATGACAACCGTCGCGCGGTGCGCGTCCGCAATCTCATGCACGATGGCCAGTCCCAAGCCGCTGCCGGTGCCCGCGGTACCCGCCGGGCGGTAGAACCGCTCCAGCACGCGCTCGCGCTCGGGCACCGGGATGCCCGGACCGTTGTCCTCGACCTCCATGAACGGTTCGCCGCCCCGCTCGCCGGTGCGCACCGTGACGCTGCCGCCCTCGGGCGTGTATTCGATGGCATTGCCGATCAGGTTGACGAGCGCCTCGCGCAGCAGAAATGCATCGCCGCGCACGGCAGCGGGCGCGAGGTCGAATCCGAGATCGATCTCGCGCGCGAGCGCGCGATGCACCCATTCATTGGCGCAGTCCTCGACGACCTGCCGCAGGTCGATGACCGTCGACTCCGCCGGACGCTCCGCGCCCGGTTCGGCGCGCGCGAGCGCGAGCAACTGGTTGGCAAGCCGCGCGGTACGGATGGTCGCCGTGTGGACCTGCTCGAGCTCGGCGCGGCACGCCTCCGGCACCGGCTGGGCGAGCGCAAGCTCGGTGTGCGCCTGCAGGCCGGCGAGGGGGGTGCGCAGCTGGTGCGCGGCATTGGACAAGAAGCGTTGCTGGTTCAGGTTGGCCTCGCCGACGCGGGCGAACAGGCGGTTGAGCGCGCCGACCAGCTGATGCGCCTCCTCGGGCGCCTGGCCTTCGTCGATCGAACGCAGGTCGCGCGGCGAGCGCGCCCGGATTTCATCCGAGAGCTGCGCCAGCGGCTCCAGGCCGCGTTTGACGCCGCGCCACATCAGCGCCAGCGCCACGCCCACCAGCAGCAACTCGGGCAGCACGTTCCACAATAGGATTTGATGCACCAGCCGCTGACGCTTAACGGTGGTTTCGGCGACGATCACGGTGCAGGTCTCGCCGCCGCAGGGCACCAGCAGCGCCGCGGCGCGGATCTTCTCGCCGCGATGCTTCGCGGCATAGACGATCACGCCATCGTCGGGCGCTTCACCCGGCGGCGGGGGAGGCAGGTCGTCGTCACCGTCGATGCGACGCCCTTTCGCGTCACGCACCAGATAGTAGATCTGATCGAAGCGGTCGGTGCGCAGGACCTGCTGTGCGACGCTCGGCAGGTCGACGAACGCCTGCCCGCCCTCCATGCGGATCCGGTCGGCGACGGCAACGCCGTTGTTGATCAAACCGTGGTCGAAGGCGTCCATCGCCGGCCCGACCGAAAAGTAATACGCAGCGATCGAACTGACGGCGAGGATGGCTGCCAGGGGCGCGAGCAGTACCCGCAGCAGGCGGACCCGCAGGCTGGAGGGCGCGCGCACGGCGCTAGCCGCTGAACTCTTCGAGCATGTAGCCGAAGCCACGAACCGTGCGAATGTGGATGCCCGCGGGCTCGAGCTTGCTGCGCAAGCGCGAGACGTAGACCTCGATTGCATTGTGGGACAGGTCTTCGCCCCAGCTCGCAACCGCCTGGATGATCACTTCCTTGCTGACCACTTTCTCGACCTTGCCCAGCAGCACCTCGAGCACCGCCCACTCGCGCGCCGCAAGCTCAAGCGGAGCGCCGTTGAGAAAGGCGCGCCGCGCGCCGGTATCGAGTTCGAGCGGGCCGTGCGTCAGGCGCGGGCCGGATTGCGCCTTGCCCCGGCGGTTGAGCGCCCGCACCCGCGCGACCAACTCGGCCATGGCGAACGGCTTGGCCATGTAATCGTCGGCGCCGAGGTCCAGGCCGTGCACGCGATCGTCGATCGCGTCGCGCGCCGTGAGAATCAGCACCGGCACCGGGCTGCCCTGCGCTCGCAGCCGGCGCAGCACCTCGAAGCCATCGAGGCCCGGCAGGCCGACGTCGAGAATCATCAGGTCGAAGCTTTCCTGCGTGGCGGCGAGGATCGCATGCTCGCCGCTTTTCATCACGTCCGCGGCGTGCCCTTCGCCCTCAAGGATGCGAGCGACTCCGGCGGCCAGCGCAGCGTCGTCCTCGACGATCATGATTCGCATGCGGGGGGGGGTGCGCAAAGCGCCCATCATAGCGCCGCGTTCGACTCGTGGTATTCCTCCAGCATGTAGCCGAAGCCTCTCACGGTGCGGATGCGGATTCCGGCAGGATCCAGCTTGGCGCGCAACCGCGAGATGTACACCTCGATCGCGTTCGGCGTGAGTTCGTCGTCGAACCCGGTCAGCGCGCCGATGAAGGCGTCCTTGCTGACCACCTTCTCGACGCGCTCGAGCAGCAGAATCAGTACCTCCCATTCACGCCCCGCCAGGTCGAATGCGTCGCCACCGATATAAGCGCGGCGAGCGGCGAGATCGAGCGCAAGCGGGCCGTGCACGAGACGCGGCGCAGATCGCGTCATCGCGCGACGCACCAGCGCGCGCACCCGCGCCACCAGCTCGGGCAGTGCGAACGGCTTGATCATGTAGTCGTCGGCGCCCAGATCCAGGCCGCGCACCCTGTCACCGATCGCATCGCGCGCGGTGAGCATCAGTACCGGCATCGCGCGCCGCGCATCGCGCAGGCGGCGCAGCACTTCGAAGCCGTCGATCCCCGGCAGGCCGATGTCGAGCACCACCAGGTGGTAGTCCCCCGAGGAACACGCCTCAAGCGCCGCTTCGCCGCTTGCTACGCGCCGCACGGAAAACCCTTCCTGGCTGAGGCCGGCCATAAGCCCCGAGCCGACCTGATCGTCGTCCTCGACGACCAGCAGGCGGGCCCGCATGGATTCGGCGGCACGGGCGTTCGGGACTTTTGAAGTATCAACGGACGTCGGGGAGCGCTGCATCAATGTCTCCGGATCGATGGGTGTTCGGTTGTCGCGTTCATGCTTGCGCGGCACCACGTCCCTGGCCGGTCAACACGCACATTCTGGGCGGCAGTGCTTGCGGGATGCTTAATCCAAGCTTTCGCCTGGCTGACAAAACCGACGGCGCCGCGTTACTTCGCCGGTGAACCTCACCGACGCACCCGGGTGATCAGACGAACGATCCGATCTCCAGAAAGGCGCATGCAAGCTTTGTCAGCAGCGTGAAAGAAGATTCCAACATTTGGTAACACTCGGTAACAGCAGCGCGCCCGCCACGGATCTAGAGTGCCTCCGGTGAGTTCGTGGAGTTCGATACCGAAGCTGCGAATGAAAGCAATTTGAACGCCCGACCCCGCCTTCCGTTTTCGAGTGCCGCTCCCCGCTTCGGCCTGCCAATCCTCCTGGCAGCACACCCCTCCATGTCGGAGTGGGGAGCGCGTGGCTCGGAATCGCGCATGGCGCCTGCTTCCACGTCGGAACGCCAGCCGCTTAGAATATGGTGGTGCCTCCAAATTTCAGGGCGTGGGCCGTGAATGCTTCGGACGAAACCCTGCTTCCCTCTGCGGGTTCCGATTTCTTCGGCGAGCTCGATGTCGGCGTAACCTGCGCCAGCTGCGTGATTCTGATGGTGGCGATCGCGGTGGTCGACAAGCTGACCGGTTACGACCTGCGGCTTGCGGTGCTGTACCTGATTCCGATCTCGATTGTCACTTGGGTGGCGGGTCGCGCCTGGGGAATGCTGATTTCCGCGGTGGCGATCACCATCTGGGTGGTGACGTTCCGCGGGAGCCACCACTATGCGAGCAATCTTCTCCACTACTGGGACGGCGCGGTGATGCTGGCGACGTTCCTGGTGATCGTGATGCTGCTCGCGCGCCTGCGCGAAAAGTTGCTGAATTCCAACGCCCGCTTTGCTGCGGTGCTGGAGGAAGTCGATGCCGCGGCGTTCGTTG